>CAZQOA010000046.1:0-32393 GCA_964594715.1 uncultured Rhizobiaceae bacterium
CCTGGAGGCGGGCCGCGCGCGCCAGCGATGAGCCGATCAGCCCGATCCCGATCAATGCCAGGCGCTTGAACCGCACCGGAGCGGACGTCACCGCGACGGGCCCTGCCCGGCCATGAAGTCGGCCAGGGTAGTGGCGACCATGCGCATCTCCTCCTCGATGCCGATGCCGATGCGCAGGCACTCCGGCAGGCCATAGCCGCCCATGGCGCGCACCAGCACCCCGCGGCCGCGCAGGAAGTCGAGCGCGGCGGCGGCGTTGCGTCCTTCCTCGGTCGGGAAACGCACCAGCACGAAATTGGCGACGCTCGGATAGACGGTGAGACCGAGGCGGGTGAGCTCGCCCGTCAGCCAGCCGCGCCATTCGGTCGCGGTGGCGCGACAGGCGGCGACGAAGGCCTCGTCCTCCATCGCCGCCACCCCCGCCTCCTGGGCGGCCAGGGTGACGTTGAAGGGGCCGCGCACGCGGTTCACGACATCGACGATCGCGGGCGAGCCGTAGAGCCAGCCCAGCCGCAGGCCGGCCAACGCATAGATCTTCGAGAAGGTGCGGGTCATGACGACATTGTCGGCGGCGTCGACCAGCTCGATGCCGGGCTCGTAGTCCGCCTCCTCGACATACTCCGCATAGGCGGCGTCGATCACCAGCAGCACGTTGCCCGGCAGCCCGGCATGCAGCCGGCGCATCTCGTCCCGCGGCAGGTAGCTGCCGGTCGGGTTGTTCGGGTTGGCGAGGAAGACGATGCGCGTGCGCTCGGTCACCGCGGCCAGCATGGCGTCGACATCGGTCTTCAGCCCGCGCTCGGGTGCGGCCACCGGCTCCGCGCCGACCGATTTGGCGGCGATCGGATACATCATGAAGCCGTACTGGCTGTAGAGGATCTCGTCGCCGACGCCGGCATAGGACTTGGTCAGCAGCTGCAGCAGCTCGTCCGACCCGGCGCCGCAGACGAGGCGCTGGGGATCGAGCCCGTTCACCCGGCCGATGGTCCGGCGCAGGCGCTCGGACTGGCCGTCGGGGTAGCGGTGGATCTCGCCCGCCATCGCGGCATAGGCCGCCTTCGCCTTCGGGCTCGGCCCGACCGTGTTCTCGTTCGAGGCAAGGCGGAACAGGCGGTTCACGCCGGGTGCCGAGTGCTCGCCCCCGACATAGGGCGCGATCTCCAGGATGCCGGGCTTCGGCGCCAGGCGCGCCCGTTCAACGGGCTGGGCAACGGGCTGGGGATCGGTCGGGCGAAGCGTGGTCATCGCATCCTCTTGAATGGCATCACCCGCAGTCAGGCGCCGCCGGGCTCGGTCAGCGGGACGGCATAGGCACCCAGCACCCTGATGCCGCGAAGCCGGCCATCGGCGGCGTCCGCCAGCGCGGCCAGGCGGGGATCGTCGTCGGCGACATAGTCGTCGACCTCGACCAGGCAGGCGTCGCCTGCTTGCGGCTGGGCGATCCGCACGAACCCGCGCAGCGGCAGGCCCGCCTGGCGCACCAGGCGCTGCACCGTGCCGAGGTTGGTCTCGTCGCCCGCGAGGTCGAAGGCGAGGTAGCTGCGGTCCTCGCCGGACGGCTCGGTCGGCAGGCGCGCGATCGCGACGGCGTCGAGGCCGGTACCGCGGGCATTGCCCGGGCTGGCGAAGGGCAGGCGGGTGATGATCCGCGGACGGTCGTCGGCGGCCGACAGGAGTGCCGTCCACCACGACCCGTCGGCATCGTCGGACGGCACCGGCAGCACGCCCACCGTGGCGCTGCCGTCATCGACGGCGCGGATCACCTGGATCGGGGTGGCGTGGGCGGCCATCGGCGTCTCGCCACCGAAATGGTCGCGCGCCAGGTCCCACAGGCCGGGCCGCCCGTCGCGTAGATGGACCGCCACCGCGAACGGCCCTTGCAGGCGGGTGAACTCGCACATGATCTCGCGCCACAGGCGGACCACGGTGGCGAGGCCGAACGGCCCCTGGTGGCGGGCGGCGAGCCGGCGCATCACCTGCGCCTCGCGCCCAGGGCGGAAGGCCCCGGCGGTGCCGGCCGCGCGCTTGGCGGCCCCGACCGCGCCGACGATGGTCGCGCGTTCGTGAATAAGGTCGAGCAGCCCGTCATCGATCGCATCGATGCGTCGGCGCAAATCATCGAGGTTGGGGGCGACCGTGGAAGTCATCTGGCCTGGCAAGGGACGGGTCAGGGGTATGCAAAAGGGGCGTTACAGATAGTCCGCGCGACCCGTGAAAGCAAAGAAAACATTGACATTTGCGGGGGTGGTTTCTATCGATCCGGCCCCTGCCCGAAGCGCAGGGAAGCAGCCGCCGGAAGGGCTCCCCATGGGCGTGTCGTTGGGCGGGCCGGCCCCCGCGCCGGGAACCCGCGATGGACCGGCGGACGCGCCGGAGAACCAGGCCATGCCGTCGACGCCGACCGTGGCGTTGGCGCCGCGCTGGCAGGACCTGCCCGGCCGTCGCGTCGAATTCGGCCGCGACCGCCCGCTGCGGCTCGATTCGGGCATCGAGCTCGGCCCCTTCACGGTTGCTTACCAGACCTATGGCCGGCTGAATGCCGACAAGTCCAACGCCATCCTGGTCTGCCACGCGCTGACCGGCGACCAGTACGTCGCGGAAACCCACCCGATCACCGGCAAGCCCGGCTGGTGGGAGATGCTGGTCGGGCCGGGTCGGGTGGTCGACACCGACCGCTGGCATGTGATCTGCGTCAATGTCCTGGGCGGGTGCCTGGGGTCGAGCGGGCCGCGCGACATCGATCCCGCGACCGGGCGGCCGTGGGGCCTCAACTTCCCCGTCATCACCATCGGCGACATGGTGCGGGCGCAGAAGCTGCTGATCGACCATCTCGGCATCGAGCGCCTGTTCTGCGTGCTCGGCGGCTCGATGGGCGGGATGCAGGTCCTGCAATGGGCGGCCTCCTATCCCGAGCGTGTCTTCGCGGCCGTCCCCATCGCGACGGCGGCCCGCCACTCGGCCCAGAACATTGCCTTCCACGAGGTCGGCCGGCAGGCGATCATGGCCGACCCCGACTGGTGCGCCGGCGACTATCTCGGCTGCGGCCGGCGCCCGTCCGCCGGCCTCGCGGTCGCGCGCATGGCCGCCCATATCACCTATCTCTCGGAGACGGCGCTGCACCGCAAGTTCGGGCGGGCGCTCCAGGACCGCACCGGGCTCAGCTACGGCTTCGAGGCGGACTTCCAGGTCGAGAGCTACCTGCGCCACCAGGGGTCGACCTTCGTCGAGCGCTTCGACGCCAACTCCTATCTCTACATCACCCGGGCGATGGATTATTTCGACCTGGCGGCCGAGCATGGCGGCGTCCTGGCCAATGCCTTCCGCGGGTCGGCCACGCGCTTCTGCCTCTTCTCGTTCACCAGCGACTGGCTGTTCCCGACCTCGGAAAGCCGCAATGTCGTCCATGCGCTGAACGCGGCCGCCGCCAATGTCAGCTTCGTCGAGGTTGGCAGCGACAAGGGCCATGACGCCTTCCTGCTCGACGAGCCGGAATTCCATGCCACCCTGTCCGGCTTCCTGGCGGGTTGCGCGGACCATGCGAGACGTGGGCGATGAACGACCCGGCCGGGGTGGCGTTGCCCGGGATACCGCCGGACGGGGCGCCCGCCATCCGCGTCGACCTGCAACTCATCGCCGACATGATCCCGGCGGGCGCGCGGGTCCTCGATGTCGGTTGCGCCGATGGCGCGCTGCTGGCCCATCTGGTGCGGCAGAAGGGCGTCGACGGGCGCGGTGTGGAGCTGAGCCAGGCCGGGGTGAATGTCTGCGTCAGCAACGGGTTGTCGGTGATCCAGGGCGATGCCGATACCGATCTCGAAGGCTATCCCTCGGACGTCTTCGACTTCGTCATCCTGAGCCAGACCTTGCAGGCGACCCGCGATCCCAAGGGGGTGCTGCTCGACCTCGTGCGCATCGGGCGGCGGGCCGTCGTCAGCTTCCCGAATTTCGGCCATTGGCGGGTGCGCTGGCATCTGCTGACGCAGGGGCGGATGCCGGTCACGCGCCACCTGGCCTATCAATGGTTCGACACCCCCAACATCCACCTCTGCACGATCCGCGACTTCACCCTGCTCTGCCGGGATGCCGGGGTCGCCATCGAGCGCAGCCTGACCCTGGACGATACCGGCCGGGTACTGTCCTATCCGGCGACCGGCCGGCGCGCCAACCTGTGCGCCGCGCAGGCGATGTTCGTTCTCACGCGCCGCTGACGCTCCGCTCGATCGGGCCGGCCAGCGGGTCGCTGTCGTCGGCGATCACGTCGAGGATTTCCACCACCAGCCCCACCCGCCCTTCCGGCAGCGGCGGCCATTCGCCGGCCAACGGGTCCTGGGCGGCACGCCAGGCCTGGGCCGCGATCAGGTCGTCCGGAGTGACGCCCGCCTCGATCAGCTCCGCCAACGTCCCGGCATCGACGGGTCCGACGATCCGGCCGACGGTCTCGAGCGTCAGATATTGCTCCATGGCATGCCACTCCTGGTCGCCGCTGTTCGGTTCGATTCGGGATCGGCTCGATTTGGTGCGCCCCGACATCAGATCAACCGCTGGGTATCAACCATGGCCGCGCCCCGCGCCGATCGGTCGCATCGGCGCCGGCGCCGCCAGCCGCTCGCGCGACCGGGCCGCCGCGCGGACCGGGGTCGCGGCATAGATCTGTTTGGTGGCCTCGATCATCACCAGCCCGGCGAAGCGCGGAAACCAGCGTTCGCCGGCCCGCTCCCAGGCGACCGCCGCGCGTTGCAGCATGCGCCAGCGAAAGGGTGGAACGAACAGCGCCTGGGTGGTGTGTACCGGCGTGAAGAGCGACGACCGCAGCAGGCGCGAAAGCTGCCCCGCGGAATAGGGGTGGCCGTGCCCGAACGGCGTCATGTCGCGTCTTGCCCACAGGCCGCGGCGGTTCGGCGCCACGATCAGCAGCCGGCCGCCGCCGGCCAGCACGCGCCAGGTCTCGCGCAGCAGCGGCTGCACCTGTTCGCTGCCTTCCAGGGCGTGGACCATCAGGATGCGGTCGAAGAACTGGCTGGGGAAGGGCAGCTCGCCCTCCTCGCCGATGGTTGCCCGGTTGGGCCCCTCGGGCGGCCAGGCCAGTACGCCCTGGGTGGCCGGCATGCAGGCCACCACCCGCTCCGCCTCGTCGGCCAGCCGCGCGAGGAAGGGGGTGGCATAGCCCAGGCCGAGCACGTTCATCCCGCCGACCGAGGGCCAGATCTGGCGCACCCGGCGGTTGACCATGCGCCGCGCCACCTGGCCAAGCGGGCTGCGGTAGAAGTCGCGGAGATCGACGACATCGGCATGCATCGACGCTAGATGTACGTCACGGTCGGGGTCCCGGGAAAGCGCCCGTCGATGACGTGGGCCTCCTTCAGGGGCTGGAGGGGCGCGACGCGCGGACGATACCGGGCGGCTTGGCCTCGGCGGCGGGCAGGGCGGAGGGCGGGCGGTCGAGGAGCTCCGCCCGTGCCGGCCGGCGCACGACGCGGCCGTCGGTGCCGAGCTCGATGGTGCCGGCGATACGTCCGCCGGAAAGGTGCGGCGGCACGGTGCCGTCGGGCCGGTCCGCGGCCCGGCCGAAGCCGGTCAGGGCCGAGCCGGCGGCGACTGCCGCGAGCAGGAACAGGATGGGGCGAAGTCGGGTCATTGCCCGAAGACAACGCGCCGCGGCGGCGTGGCATTCCCGGAAACGACCCGGTGGAGAGGCCGATGGCGCGCGGCGACCGGCCGGCATATGGTGTCGCCTCGCCGAAACCCCGCAACTTCGCCTGGAAGCGCGGCCACGCCATGCTCGATATCCACCGTATCCCGGTGCTCACGGACAACTATGTCTGGCTCGTCCATGACGCCGCCGCCGCCGTCACCGCCGTGGTCGACCCCGCGGTGCAGGAGCCGGTGGAGGCGGCCCTCAGCCAGCACGGGTGGCGCCTGACCCATATCCTCAACACCCACCATCACGGCGACCATACGGGCGCCAATCTCGGCCTGAAGGCGGCCCATGGCTGCACCATCGTCGGCCCTGCCGCTGACCGCGATCGCATCCCCGGCATCGACGTGGCCGTGGCCGATGGCGACCGCTACGCGTTCGGCCGGACCTCGGCGGAGGTCTTCGACGTGCCCGGCCATACGCGCGGCCACATCGCCTACTGGTTCGCCGACGATGGCGCCCTCTTCTGCGGCGATACCCTGTTCGCCATGGGCTGCGGTCGTCTGTTCGAGGGCACGCCGGCCCAGATGTGGCGCTCGCTCGGCAAGCTGAAGGTGCTGCCGGGCGACACGCGGGTCTTCTGCGCCCATGAATACACGCAGTCCAATGCACGCTTCGCGCTGACCATCGACGGGGCCAACCCGGCCCTGGTGGAGCGCGCGGCCGAGGTCGATGCCCTGCGCGCGAAGGGCCTGCCGACGGTGCCCTCCACGATCGCGCTGGAGCGTGCGACCAATCCCTTCCTGCGCGCCGACGACCCGGCGGTGGCGGCCGCGGTCGGCATTCCGGCCAACGACCCGGTCGCGGTCTTCGCCGAGGTGCGGCGGCGCAAGGATTCCTTCTGACCCTCGTCCTGTTTCGATCTGTTCCCATCTGCCAGAGGTGACGTGATGAAGCTGCGCTATTCGGCGACCTCCCCCTATGTCCGCAAGGTGGTCGTCCTGGCCCTGGAGACCGGCCTCGACGGCCGCATCGAGCGGGTGCCGACGGCGGCCGCGCCGACCAAGCCGAGCCCGGAGATCGCCGCCGACAACCCGCTCGGCAAGGTGCCGAGCCTGACCACCGACGACGGCCTGCATCTCTTCGATTCGCCGGTCATCTGCGAGTACCTGGATTCCCTCCATGACGGCGCCCCGGTCTTCCCGACCCCCGGCCCGATGCGCTGGACGGCGCTGCGCCAGCAGGCATTGGCCGACGGCATCCTCGATGCCTCGCTGCTGATCCGCTACGAGATCGGCCGCAGCCAGGACCGGCAATGGGCCGACTGGATCGCCGGCCAGAAGCGCAAGGTCGTGCAGGGGCTGGATGCGCTGGAGGCGGAGGCTTCGCGGCTGGGAGACGGGGTGACGATCGGCACCATCACCATCGGCTGCGCGCTGGGCTATCTCGACTTCCGCTTCGCCGCCGACGATTGGCGCCGGGGCCGGCCGACGCTGGCGTCCTGGTACGAGAAGTTCGCCGCTCGCCCGTCGATGGCGGCAACCCAGCCCAAAGACGCGGCGTGATGCCAACGACGGAGGCCCGATCCATGGAAGCCCCATCCATGGAAGCCCCATCCATGGAAGCCCGGGCGATCATCGCCGCCCTGGGCCTCCGTCCCCATCCCGAGGGCGGGCACTTCGTCGAGACCTACCGCCACCAGCCGGCCGGCGGCGGGCGCGGGGCGATGACCGCGATCTACTTCCTGCTATGCGCCGGCGAGCGCTCGCACTGGCACCGGGTCGACGCGGACGAGATGTGGCACTGGTATGGCGGGGCCGAACTTCGCCTGTCGGTCCTGGACGGCACCACCATCCAGGAACATTGCCTCGGCGGCGACCTGGTGGCGGGGGCGCGGCCGCAGGTACTGGTCCCGGCCGGAGCCTGGCAGGCGGCCGAAAGCCTGGGAGACTGGACGCTGGTGGGCTGCACGGTGGCGCCGGCGTTCGAGTTCGCCGGCTTCGAGCTGGCGCCACCCGGCTGGTCGCCGGCCGGATAGAGCCGCCCCTACGCTGCGGCTGGCCGGCGCCGCCGCAGCCGCTCGCGCGCGGCCAGCGCCGCACCCCCGGTGATGAGCAGGCAGGCGATGACCACCGTCGAGGAGGCGCTCGCCCGCCCGAACGCGATCAGCAGCAGGGTGGACAGAAGCGGCGCCAGGTAGGCGAGCGCGCCCAGCAGGCGTATGTCGCCCTGCTTCACGCCGATGTCCCACACGAAGAAGGCGAGGCCCATCGGCCCCAGGCCCAGCGCCAGGACGGCCAGCCATGCCGCCCCTTGCGGCGGCTGCCAGGGCTCCCAGGCGAGATGGCAGAGGAAGGCCAGGGCCGCGGTGGCGCCGCAGAAGGCGCCGACCGCATCGCTCGACACCTGGCCGAAGCGCCGGCTGGCGACCGAATAGGCGGCCCACACGAAGGCGGAGCCGAGTGCCGCGGCATAGCCGGGCGCGTGCTCGGCGCGGAAGGCGACGCGGCCGCCGTCGGTGACCAGCAGCCCGGCGCCGGCCAGGCCCAGCAGGGCCCCCGCCACATGCCACCAGCGCAGCCGCTCGCCCGGCAGCAGGGCTGAGAAGACGACGATCAGCAGCGGCCAGAGGTAGTTGACGAGGTTGGCCTCCAGCGGCGGCGCGTTGGCCAGCGCCACGAAATAGAGCAGGTGGAAGCCGAACAGCCCGCCGACGCCGAGACCCCAGACCGGCCACGGCCAGGATAGCCGCCGGGCGATCCGGCCGCCCCGCGCCGTCCAAAGCGCCAGCGCGGCCAGGAAAGCGACGCCGAAGGTGATCGCCACCAGCAGGAAGGGCGGCACCGGCCCGGCGGCCGTGGTCAACAGGGCCAGGGTCGACCACAGCAGCACGGCCAGCCCGCCCAGCGCCGTCGCACGGCCGGGCGAGAGGAGGATCATGCCTGCTCCACCTGACCCATCCCGTGTCGGCGCGTCAGTACATGTGCTGCCCGCCATTGATCGACAGGGTCGACCCGGTGATGAAGCCGGCATCGTCGGCGACCAGGAAGAGCACGCCGCGGGCGATCTCGTCGGCCTTGCCGAGGCGCCCGACCGGGACCCGGGCCACGATCTTCTCCAGCACGTTGGCCGGCACCGCGCGCACCATCTCGGTGTCGATGTAGCCGGGGGCGATGGCGTTGACGGTGATGCCCTTGGCCGCCCCCTCCTGGGCCAGTGCCTTGGTGAAGCCGTGGATGCCGGACTTGGCGGCGGCATAGTTGACCTGGCCGTACTGCCCGGCCTGCCCGTTGATCGAGCCGATATTGACGATGCGGCCGAAGTTGCGGTCGCGCATGCCGTCGATCACCAGCCGGCACATGTTGAAGCAGGATGCGAGGTTGGTCTGGATGACCGCGTTCCACTGCTCGAAGGTCATGCGGTGGATGGTGGTGTCGCGGGTGATGCCGGCATTGTTGACCAGCACGTCGATCGGCCCGAGGTCGGCCGTGATCTGCTCCAGCCCGGCCTTGCAGGCGGCGAAGTCGGAGACGTCGAACCGGTAGGCCGGGATCCCGGTATCCGCGGTGAACGCCCGGGCGATGTCGTCATTGCCGCCATAGTTGGCCGCCACGCGGTAGCCCGCCTTGGCGAGGGATTCGGAAATGGCGCGCCCGATGCCGCGCGTCCCGCCGGTGACCACCGCTACTCGTCCTGCCATGGGCCTCTCCTCCCGATCCGCGACGCCGGTGCGCGGCGTTGCCTGGTACGCATCAGACCATGCACGGCCCGCCGCCGCCAACCATCCTGATGCGCCGCCTTGATACCGGACGCGCGGGGCAGAAATGCGACGGGCCGCCCCGGCATGGGGGCGGCCCGCCGCATTTCGATCCCGCCGGACCGGCGGGAAGGGGCCGGGTTCAGTCCCGGGCGACGCACATGGCAACGCCCATGCCGCCGCCGATGCACAGGGTGGCCAGGCCCTTGCGGGCATCGCGCCGCACCATCTCGTAGAGGAGCGTGGTCAGCACCCGCGCGCCGGACGCGCCGATCGGGTGGCCGAGCGCGATGGCGCCGCCATTCACGTTCACCCGTGCGGTGTCCCAGCCGAGCTCCTTGTTCACCGCGCAGGCCTGGGCCGCGAAGGCCTCGTTGGCCTCGATCAGGTCGAGGTCGTCCTTGCTCCAGCCGGCCTTGGCCAGGGCCGCCCGGCTGGCCGGGATCGGCCCCGTCCCCATGATCGCGGGGTCGACGCCGGCGGTGGCCCAGGAGACGATGCGGGCCAGCGGCGTGATGCCGCGGCGCCGGGCCTCCTCGGCCGACATCAGCACGGTCGCGGCTGCCCCGTCATTGATGCCGGACGCGTTGCCGGCCGTCACCGTGCCGTTCTTGTCGAAGGCCGCGCGCAGCTTGGCCAGGGTCTCGGCCGTGGTGCCGTGCTTGGGATATTCGTCGGTATCGACGATGGTGTCGCCCTTGCGGCCCTTGATCGTGACGGGGACGATCTCGTCGGCGAAGCGGCCGGCCTTCTGGGCGGCCTCGGCCTTCTGCTGCGAGCCGGCGGCGAAGGCGTCCTGCTCCTCGCGGGTGAGCTGCCACTTCTGCGCCACGTTCTCGGCCGTGTTGCCCATGTGGTAGCCGTTGAAGGCATCCCACAGCCCGTCCTTGATCATGGTGTCGACCAGCTCGGCCGATCCCATCTTGGTGCCGGCCCGCAGATAGGCTGCATGCGGGGCCTGGCTCATGCTCTCCTGGCCACCGGCGACGATGATGTTGGCGTCGCCCAGCTTGATCGCCTGGAAGCCCAGCGCCACCGCGCGCAGGCCGGAGCCGCAGAGCTGGTTGATGCCGTAGGCGGTGCGCTCGACCGGGATGCCGGCGGCGACGGCGGCCTGGCGGGCCGGATTCTGGCCGGCGCCGGCGGTGAGGATCTGGCCCAGCACCACCTCGTCGACATCGGCAGGGGCGACCCCGGCGCGCTCCAGCGCCGCGGTGATGGCGACCTGGCCCAGATAATGGGCCGGGACGCCGGAAAGGGTGCCGTTGAAGGCGCCGATCGGGGTGCGGGCGGCGGCGGCGATCACCACTTCGGTCATGGGTGCGCTCCTGGGGGGAAGGTTGACGGCAATCTAGGGATCGCCCGGACCCGAGTCCAGCCAGCGGGCGAGCGGATCCCAGACCGCCGCCGGCGCGCCGCCCGCGACGATCATGCCGATATGGCCCAGCGCCGGCGACAGCAGCCGGGCGCCCGGGATGGCCGTGGCCAGCGGAGCCGCGGACGGATGGGGGACGATGCGGTCCTGCTGCGGGGCGACGACCAGGCAGGGCATGCGCAACGCCGCCGGATCGACCGCCCGGCCGGCGATCCGCCAGGCGCCGCCGGCGGGCGTGTTGGCGCCGTACCAGTCGACCAGGCATTCCCGGCCGACCGCGGCTGCCAGCGGCACCCCGTCATTCAGCCAATCCTCCAGCGCCACGAACGAGGTCGCCTTGTCGCCAGCCATGTCGAGGCCGGCGAAAGCGGTGAACTTGCGCAAGGCCAGGGCGGGGTCGAGCGACATGAACAGCATCTGCAGCAGGTCGACCGGCATGTCGCCCCAGGCCTCGATCCAGGGCGCGGCCGTCATGTACCAGGCTGCGATGGCGCGCGCCTGGGACGGGCGCTCGGCGTGGAAGTCCCACGGCGTCGCCAGCAATGCCAGGCGGCCGACATCGCCCTGGCGGCGCACCGCCAGGGCCAGGGCAAGGTCGCCGCCCATGCAGTAGCCGGCCACCGCCACCGGCCGCCGCTCGATCGCCAGCACCGCATCCAGCGCCGCCTCCAGCCGGCCCGCGACATAGGCGGTGAGGTCGAAGCGCCGCTCCACCGGACCCGGCACCCCCCAGTCGACGAGATAGACGCGCAGGCCCTGGCCGGCGAGGTGGCGGAGGAGGCTGTTGTCCCGGGCCAGGTCGAGGATGTAGGCGCGGTTCACCAGCGACGGCACGACCAGCACCGCCGGCCCCGGGGCGTCGGCCGGGCCGTAGCGGCGGAGCAACGTCGTCCCCTCGCCCCATACCGCCGGCTGGTCGGGCACGGCGCGGCGATAGGGATGGTGGCGATATTGCTCCAGGCCGGCCAGGAAACGGTCGGCGCGTTCGTGGAGCTCGCGTTCGAGTGCCGCGCCGAAGGCGTCAGGGTCGACGGCGCGGAGCTGCCCGGCGAGGTCGGCGATCGGCCCCGCGGAGTGCAGATTCGAGGCCGGCAATCCGCTCCTCAAGAGCGGCCATGCGGCGCGCGAGCTGTTCCAGATCGCCATCGCCAGCGCCAGGTGGGCCGGCAGCGGGCGCGGGCCCTGCCGCGGCGGTGGGATTGGCGTGCTCACGCGGTACCTCGGACGGGGGGCCTGGGACATGGCCGGGGAAGCCCGGCATGGCAGGCATGGCGAACAGCGAAATCCAGCGCGCGAAGGCGTCCGCCACCGCCGGGTCGGCCGCCACGGCCAGCATCTGCTCCTGCCACAGGGTCGCGTAGCGCCGGGCCAGCGCGTCGGGGTCGGGCGGGTTTGCCATGCGGCGGACTATATCGGTCAATGGCGCCCCCCGTCATCGGCGGGCGCATCGCCGGGCCAGGCTTTCGCATCTGCACCCGAAGCGGCCTTCGCAGGCGCGGTAGAGTCGCTGTTCGCGGCAGCGCGATCCGTGTTATGCACGCGGCAGGACCGTCCACCATCGTCCGGAGCGTGTACATGACCGAGGATTCGGGGCCGGCGACCTCTCCCATTACCATCAAGAAATATGCCAATCGGCGCCTCTACAATACCGCGACTTCAAGCTATGTGACCCTGGACCATCTCTGCCAGATGGTGAAGGACGGCCAGGATTTCGTCGTATACGACGCCAAGACCGGCGACGATATCACCCGCACCGTCCTGACCCAGATCATCGTCGAGGAAGAGCAGAAGAGCGGGCACAACCTGCTGCCGATCGGCTTCCTGCGCCAGTTGATCGGCTTCTACGGCAACAACCTGCAATGGCTCGTGCCGCGCTATCTCGATGCCAGCATGCAGACCTTTTCCAGCAACCAGGATCAGTTCCGCAGCTACATGCAGGGCACGCTGGGCAACCTCTTCCCCTTCGGCCGCATGGAAGAGATGGCCAAGCAGAACCTCGCGATGTTCGAGCGCGCGATGCAGATGTGGGGGCCCTACGCCGGCGGCGACAAGCCTCCCGGCGGCCCGCCCTCGGACGCATCGCCGCAGCGCAGCGGCGGCGAGTCCATCCGCGAGCTGGAAGCGCGGCTCGACGCGCTGCAAAAGCAGCTGGAGGCGTTGTCCAAGCGCGACGACGGCAAGGGCGGTGGACGCTGATCCGCGGCCGATAAGCGGCGGCTGGCCGGTCTCGCGATTCCTTAGCTGACCGGCTTCGATACCTAGCTGACCGGCTTCGCAGGCGGGCTGGCGGCGCCCCGCCGGCGCGTCTCGCGATAGGCGATGAACAGGCCCGACATGGCGACGATCGCCGCGCCGCCGATCAGCGCCAGGGTCGGCACGTCGCCCCAGACGAGATAGCCCATCAGGACCGCCCAGATCATCGACAGGTAGCTGAAGGGGGCGAGGATCGCGGCCGGGCAGGAGCGGAAGGCCTGCGTCCACCAGAACTGGGCGATGCCCGAGCAGACGCCGATGGCGCCGATCATCAGGAAGTCCTGCCAGCTGATCGGGGTCCAGGTGAAGAAGGGCAGGGTCGCGGTGGCCAGGAAGAAGGTCGTGACCGTCTGGTAGAATACCAGGGTCGCGCTTGATTCGGTGGCGCTGAGGCGGCGGATGCCGATCGACAGCAGCGCCCCGAAGGTCGCGTTGGCCAGCGCGAACATGGCGCCCGAATTCAGCACGTCGCCGGTCGGCCGCACCATGATGAGGACGCCGACGAAGCCGAAGGCGACCGCACCCCAGCGGTATTTTCCCACCTTCTCGCCCAGCAGCGGCACCGACAGCGCCGTCAGGAAGATCGGCGAGGCGAAGCCGATCGCCACCGCGTCGGCCAGCGGCATCAGGCTGAAGGCCATGAAGCTGCAGCTCATGGAGACGAATTGCAGCATGGCGCGCGAGACGTGCCAGCCGAGCCGGCGGGTGTGCAGCACGCGGATGCCGCCGCTGATCGTCACCAGCACGAAGCAGGGAATGAGCGCGAACAGACAGCGGATGAAGATGACCTCGCCCACTGGATAGCGGGCGACTTGCCATTTGATCGCGGCATTCAGCAGGGCGAAGACGAACACCGCACCGACCATGTAGGCGATGCCGCGTTTGATGTCGCTGCGGGAAGCCGGCGGCAGGATACTTGCCAGCATCGAAACCTGAATAGTGGCCGGGGATGCTGCCCTGGATTTCATTCGGCCGCCAGCATTGATTGCGCGGGTCGGTGATGGATTCGCGGTGGTTGCGGCAGGCGGTCGCGGCCGGTTTCCGGCGTCTGGCCTCATGTCGGGCGCGCTGCTACGGTCGTCCGAGGGAATATCAAAACGGAAGAAGAAACGCCGATGAGCGCCGCCACGACCGTTCTCGACCTGATCGCAACCGGGCATGACGAGGCAGTGGCCATCGCCGCGCCCGGCCGACCCGAACTGACCTATGCCGGCCTGCGCCGCCTTGTGGCCGATACGGTGGCGGCGCTCAATCGGCTGGGGATCGGGCGCAACGACGCGGTCGCGATCGTGCTGCCGAACGGGCCGGAAATGGCCAGCACCTTCATCGCCGTGGCCTGCGGCGCCACCACCGCTCCGCTCAATCCCGGCTATCGCGCCGAGGAGTTCGATTTCTATCTCGGCGACCTCGACGCCAAGGCGCTGATCGTGGAGCGCGGCAGCGAGTCGGCCGCGATCGCGGTGGCCCGGGCGCGCGGCGTACCGATCGTCGAGCTGGTGGCCGATCCGGCCGGTCCGGCCGGTGCCTTCACCCTCGAGGGGGCCGCCAAGGGCACCGCCCCGGCGTCGCCCGGCATGGCCGGGGCCGACGACGTGGCCCTGGTCCTGCACACCTCGGGCACCACTTCGCGGCCGAAGATCGTGCCGCTGCGTCACCGCAACGTCACCGCGTCGGCGCGCAACATCCGGCAGGCGCTGGGCCTGACCGCGGCCGACCGCTGCCTCAACATCATGCCGCTCTTCCATATCCACGGGCTGATCGGGGCCGTGCTGAGTTCGCTCGGCGCCGGCGCCTCGGTCTTCTGCAGCCCCGGCTTCAATGCGCTGCGGTTCTTCACGCTGATGGCCGAGGCGGGGCCGAGTTGGTACACGGCGGTGCCGACCATGCACCAGGCGATCCTCGCGCGGGCGGAGCGCAACCGCGACACCATCGCGGCCAAGCCCCTGCGGCTGATCCGTTCCTCGTCCGCCTCACTGCCGCCGCAGGTGATGCGCGCCCTGGAGGAGAGCTTCGGCGCGCCGGTGATCGAGAGCTACGGCATGACCGAGGCCTCGCACCAGATGGCCTCCAACCCGCTGCCGCCACGGCCGCGCAAGCCCGGCACCGTCGGCGTCGCCGCCGGCCCGGAGGTGGCGATCATGGAGGAGGCGGGCAGCGGCATCCTGGCCGCGGGCGAGGTCGGCGAGGTGGTGATCCGCGGCGACAACGTGACCGCCGGCTACGCCGCCAATCCCGAGGCCAACGCCAAGGCCTTCACCGACGGCTGGTTTCGTACCGGCGACCAGGGGATGATCGACGCCGACGGCTATCTGATGCTCACCGGCCGCCTGAAGGAGCTGATCAACCGCGGGGGCGAGAAGATCAGCCCACGCGAGGTCGACGAGATCCTGATGGATCACCCGGCCGTCGACCAGGCGCTCACCTTCGCGATGCCGCACGACAAGCTGGGCGAAGAGGTCGCCGCGGCCATCGTCCTGGCCGAGGGGGCGGCGGCGAGCGAGCAGGACCTGCGCGACTTTGTCGCCCAGCGCGTGGCGGACTTCAAGGTGCCGCGGCGCATCGTGTTCCTGGCCGAGATTCCGAAGGGCGCTACCGGCAAGCTGCAGCGCATCGGCCTGGCCCAGCGGCTCGGCCTGTCGGCATGAAGAATGGCAGCATGAAGAATGGCAGCATGAAGAATGGCAGCATGAAGATCTGTATCTTCGGGGCCGGCGCGATCGGCGGCTACGTCGCGGCCGAACTGGCGCTCTCGGGCCAGGACGTGACGGTGATCGCCCGCGGACCGCATTTGGCGGCGATCCGTGAGCGCGGGCTGACCTTGCTCATTGACGGGCAGCAAAAGGTGGCGAAGGTGGCCGCGACCGCCGACCCGCGCGAGGCCGGGGTGCAGGATTCGGTGATCGTCACCCTGAAGGCGCACTCGCTGCCGCCGGTGGCGGACCAGCTGACACCCCTCTTCGGCCCCGATACCACCGTGGTCTCGGCCATGAACGGGGTGCCCTGGTGGTATTTCCAGCGGCTGCCGGGGCCGTGGGAGGGGCAGCAGATCCGCAGCGTCGACCCCGAAGGGCGGATCGCCGCCGCCATCCGGCCCGAGCGCGTGATCGGCTGCGTCGTCTATCCGGCCTGCGAGGTGGTGGAGCCAGGCGTCATTCGCCATGTCGAGGGTAACCGCTTTCAGCTGGGCGAGATCGACGGCCAGCGCACCGCCCGCGTCCAGGCGTTGAGTGCGGCCATGACGGCGGCCGGCCTCAAGGCCCCGGTCCGGCCGCGCATCCGCGACGACATCTGGCTGAAGCTGTGGGGCAATGCCGGCTTCAATCCGATCAGCGTGCTGACCCATGGCACGCTGGAGCAGATCGCGGGCGATCCTGCCACGCGGCCCGTGGTGCGCGCGCTCATGGTCGAGGTCGAGGCGGTGGCCCGGGCGCTCGGCGCGAAGCTGGCCGTCGACGTCGACACCCGCATCCAGTGGGCCAAGGATGTCGGCGCCCACAAGACCAGCATGCTCCAGGACCTCGAGCGCGGCCGGCCGATGGAGATCGACGCGCTGGTGACCGGGGTGCAGGAGATGGCGCGCCTGGTCGACCTGCCGACGCCGACCCTGGACGTGGTCCTGGGGCTGGTCCAGCAACGCGCGCAAACCGCGAGTGCCGCCGCGGCCTGAACGGCGTCCGCACCGAAGCCGCTCGGGTTCTGGCGCGACCGGCAGGGCCCCCGTCCGCCACGGAATCCGCCGCCGCCGCGGCCGGTCGCACCAGAATGGCGTGATCCATAAATCTATCAGCGGAAGAACCAAGCCGTATCTGTGCGTCTTTTGGTTGACCCTTGTGCGCCCTGGGCTAACTCTCCCGAACTGCAAACCTGGGATCAGGCCCGGGTGATGAACGCGGTGCGTTCATCTCGATTGATCGCGGGGGTGCCGGACGTCTCCACGCGTCGCCGCCCCCGGGATACAAGAAGGAGACCTCAGGATGGATGACGGCAGCCCCAGATCCACCGTTCCCGAAGTCGGCACCAAGCGGTCGAGTTCGCGGGCACGGATCGTGGATCGCCATGTCGGCGCGATGATTCGTGAGCGCCGGATCGTTCTTGGCCTCACCCAGCAGCAACTCGCCGATATGATCGGCGTCACCTATCAGCAGGCCCACAAGTACGAGCGCGGCATCAATCGCGTGTCAGCGGGCCGGCTGTTCGAGATCTCCCAGGTGCTGGGCGTCCCGGTCAGCTACTTCTTCGACGGGATCGAGGAAGGTGCCGCCCGCAGCGCCGGCGGCCGCGACCGCATGAGCCTCGAGCTGGCGCGCAACTTCGCCCAGATCGACGACCAGAAGCAGAAGGAGGCGCTGAGCCACCTCGCCCGCGTCCTTGCCAACGGCCACGCCGTGGAAGCGGCGGCGGCGGCCTGACGGCCTGACAGGCGCAAGCTACCCGGCAAGCGCAAGCCAGGGGCGGCTTAGGTCGCCTCTTCCTCCCGGCGCGCTTCGGCGGCGCCATGGCTCGTCCCGGGCCGTGGCGCCGCTGTCGTTTCCGCCACCGGCTTGAAGGGATCCCGGCTCTCGACCGGCGGCGGGGCGCGGCGCGTGATGCGGAAGAGGGTGAAGGCG
Source organism: uncultured Rhizobiaceae bacterium (assembly GCA_964594715.1). Lineage (GTDB taxonomy): Bacteria > Pseudomonadota > Alphaproteobacteria > ATCC43930 > Allostellaceae > Allostella. Next base: position 17,628 of record CAZQOA010000046.1, read on the forward strand.
CCGAGCCCGCCGGAGATGACGGCGACATAGGCGAAGAGGGCCCAGCCACCGAGCCACCCCATCAGGTTGGCGGCCACGATCGGGCCGATCACGGCCCCGATGCCATAGGCCATCAATAGGCCGGCGCTGGCCGCGACCCGTTGGTGGGCGCCGGTGAAGTCGTTGGCGTGGGCCACCATCAGGGGATAGATGGTCAGCGACAGGCCGCCATAGATCGCGACCAGGAACAACAGCAGCGGCAGGGACCAGCCGCCGACGACGGCGATCGCCGCCGATGCCGCGACCACGCCGAAGGTGACGCCGACGATGACGTGGCGGCGGTCGCGCCGGTCGGACAGGCGGCCGATCGGCCATTGCATGATCATGCCCGCGAAGATGGTGACGGTCATGAACTGGGCGATGGCGGTGACCGAAAGGCCGAGCGACAGCCCGAACAGGGGGGCCAGGCTGTAGAAGGCGGCATTCGACAGCCCGACCGCAAAGCAGCCGACCACCCCCAGCGGCGAGATGCGATAGAGGGCCGGCAGGCTGAGCGCGTGGCGCGATGGCGGCGGCGGTCCCGCCGAGGGTGACAGCGCGACCGGCACCAGCGCCACCGACAGCAGCGCGCCGGCGATCAGGAAGAGGTCCGGCCCCGCCGGGTCGCCCGCCTGGAGCAGCTGCTGGCCGAGGCCGGAGGCGAGCTGGTTGACGATCATGTAGAACGACAGGATGCGGCCGCGATTGCCGGTGTCGGCGCGGTCGTTGAGCCAGCTTTCGGTGACGATGAAGATTCCGGCCATGGCGAAGCCGGCCAGCACGCGGATCGCCATCCAGGCCCAGGGGCTGACAAACAGGGCGAGGAACAGGAACGAGCCGGTCAGGATCGCGGTGAAGGCCGCGAAGGCGCGGATATGCCCGACCTGGGCGACGATGGCGCCGGCCCATAGCGAGCCGAACAGGAAGCCCGCGAAATAGGCGGACACGACCAGGCCGATGAGCTGCGGCGGGAAGTTCTCGATGCCCATCCGCAGCGACAGGAAGGAATTGAAGAGGCCCGACGCCAGCAGCACCATGCCGATGCCGAGCAGCAGCGGCCCGACCGAACGCACCAATCCCCGCATCGGCGAAGGCCCCCGCTTCTTTTGCCCGTCCCCCGCGGCCGAGCATAGCACGAGGGCCCGCGATCAACCGCGGGCGATCATCCGCACTTCGAATAGCCGCAGCTGACGCAGGTGTCGCAGCCCTCCTGCCGGACGAGGCTGGCCGAGCCGCATTTCGGGCACTGGCGCAGGGCCGCACCGATCGGCCGCTCCGCCGGCAGGCCCACCACGCGGCGGGCCTGGTGCTCCTCGGTGTGCGGCGCGTCCTTGGCCGGGATGAAGCCGATGTCGATCATGTGGCGCTCGATCACCTCGCCGATCGCGGCCAGCAGCGAGGGCACGTAGTGGCCCTCCATCCAGGTGCCGCCGCGCGGGTCGAACACGGCCTTCAGCTCCTCGACCACGAACGAGACGTCGCCGCCGCGGCGGAACACGGCGCTGATCATGCGCGTCAGCGCCACCGTCCAGGCGTAGTGCTCCATGCTCTTGGAGTTGATGAACATCTCGAACGGCCGCCGCCGCCCGTCCTGGACCACGTCGTTGATGGTGATGTAGATGGCGTGGTCGGTTTCCGGCCAGCGGATCTTGTAGGTCTGCCCCGGCAGCGCCTCCGGCCGGTCGAGCGGCCGCGTCATGTAGACGACGCCGCCCGCCTCGTAGAGGTCGGCCGGCCGCGGCGCCGGCGGCTGATCCAGCGGCAGCTCCTGCTGGCGGGCTTCGGCCGCGTCCTTCGCCACGCTCAGCACCGACCCGGTGATCTCGTTCGGGCGATAGGTCGTGCAGCCCTTGCAGCCCAGCTCGTAGGCTTGCAGGTAGACGTCCTTGAACGCGCCGAAATCCATGTCGACGGGCACGTTGATGGTCTTGGAGATGGAGCTGTCGACATAGCGCTGAACGGCCGCCTGCATCACCACATGGTCGGCCGGGGTCAGGGTCTGGGCATCGACGAAATAGTCGGGCAACGGCGTATGCTCGCCTTCCAGCCGCCGGAACAGACGATAGGCGTAGTCCGTCACCTCCTCCTCGCGCCGGGTCCCGTCGGGCATCAGCACCTGGCGGGAATAGCGGAAGCTGAACACCGGCTCCAGGCCGGAAGAGACGTTGTCGGCGAACAGCGAGATGGTCCCGGTCGGCGCCACCGAGGTGAGGAGCGCGTTGCGGATGCCGTGCCGGGCGATGGCCGCGCGCACGTCCGGGTCCAGCTCCGCCACCGTCTCGCCGGCGAGGTAGGCGTCCTGCTGGTAGAGCGGGAAGGGGCCCTTCTCCCGCGCCAGCTCGGCCGATGCCAGATAGGCATGGCGCTGGATGGCGCGCATCCAGCCTTCGGTCAGGGCGACCGCATCCCGGCTGCCATAGCGCACCCGGCACATGATGAGGGCGTCGGCCAGGCCGGTGATGCCGAGGCCGATCCGGCGCTTGGCCCGGGCCTCGGCCTCCTGCTGCGGCAGCGGGAAGCGCGAGACGTCGATCACGCCGTCCATCATCCGGACCGCCGTCGGCACCAGTTCCGCCAGCCGGTCGAGGTCGAGCCGGGCCGCTTCGGTGAAGGGGTCGGTGACCAGGGCGGCCAGGTTGATGGAGCCGAGCAGGCAGGCGCCGTAGGGCGGCAGCGGCTGCTCGCCGCACGGGTTGGTGGCGCTGATCGTCTCGCAGTAACGCAGGTTGTTCCGCTGGTTGATGCGGTCGATGAAGATGACCCCCGGCTCCGCATAGGCATAGGTTGCCCGCATGATCGCGTCCCACAGTTCGCGGGCGCGCAGCACCTTGCCGGTGACGCCGTTGAAGCGCAGCTCCCAGGGCTGGTCCTCCTTCACCGCCGTCATGAAGGCGTCGCTGACCAGGACCGACAGGTTGAACATGCGCAGCCGCCCGGGCTCGCGCTTGGCGGCGATGAAGGCCTCGATGTCGGGGTGGTCGCAGGCCAAGGTCGCCATCATCGCGCCGCGGCGATGGCCGGCGCTCATGATGGTGCGGCACATGGCGTCCCACACATCCATGAAGGAGAGCGGGCCGGAGGCGTCGGCGCCGACGCCCTTCACCGCGGCGCCGCGCGGGCGCAGGGTCGAGAAGTCATAGCCGATGCCGCCACCCTGCTGCATCGTCAGGGCGGCCTCGCGCAGATGGGTGAAGATGCCGCCCATGTCGTCGGGGATGGTGCCCATGACGAAGCAGTTGAACAGCGTCACGGCGCGGCCGGTGCCGGCGCCGGCGACGATGCGGCCGGCCGGCAGGAAGCGGAACCCCTCGAGCGCCTCGTAGAAGGGCTGCGTCCATTTCGCCGGCTCCACCTCGGATGCCGCGACGGCGGCGGCGACGCGCTGCCAGGTTTCCTCGATGGTGCGGTCGAGCGGCGCGCCGTCCGGCCCCTTCAGCCGATATTTCATGTCCCAGATCTGCTGGGAAATCGCCGCCACGCTCGCCATAGGCGCGTCTCCTGCTCGTTCGCCGGCTCCCGTGTTCGCCCACCCCCAACGATTGGGCTTCAGGACCTGGGCGGACCTGTAAACGTAGGGTTGCCGGCAGGGTGGGTCAAGTTTTGTTCACGTTATGTTTCCAAATTCAACCGCTGCGGCAAGCGCTTGAGAAGTCGATGTTTTTCGCATTCATCCCCGTTATCCTCGGGATTCATTCACCGACTTGTCCCCAACCTTGCGCCTCCGGGTTTCCGATGCCGCGTTTCAGCATCATCATGGTCCACTATGACGGCGTGTTCGACGATGCGACCCTGCATCGCGGGTTGGGTTCGCTCCAGGCGCAGTCGTTCCGCGACTTCGAGATCCTGCTCTATCACGACGGTCCGCCGCGCCGGCCGCTGGACGAGGCCGCGCTGCGCCGGCGCTATCCCCGCCTGGGGCGGGTCACGGCGACATCGGAGCGGCACGATGACTGGGGGCACAGCCTGCGCGACCGCGGCATCCGCGAGGCGACCGGCGACTACCTCCTCCAGTTCAACGCCGACAACGTCCTCTACCCCTACGCGCTGGACGAGATCGACCGCGAACTGCGGCGCGACCGCCGGGTGTTCTTCACCCACGATCTGAAGGCCGTGTTCGACGCCAACGACATCGTCATCTTCGCGGTCCTGCTGCGCGGCATGAACACCGATGGCCGCCTCGTCTGGCGCGACCGCAAGCCGGCGGCGGGCGGTGCCCTGCCGGCGATCATCGCCACCGGCTACCCGGCCCAGCTCTACAACATCGACTGCATGCAGCTCGTCATGCGGCGCACCACCTGGCTGGCCGAGGGCGGCTGGTCGGACCGTTCCGAGAACGCCGACGGCGCGCTCTACAGCCATCTGGTCGCCCGCTACGGGGCCAAGTACGTCAGCCGCGTGCTGGGCGAGCACTGGTAGGATCGGCGGCGGCCGCCGCGACCAGCCGGTCCGTCGCGGTCTCCGTCGCCGCCTCCAGCCGCCGCAGGAACTCGCGCCGGTCGAGCCCAGGGGGGATCGCCGGCAGCAGCTCGACGGTGATCGTGCCGGGCCGCTTGACGTAGGAGCGCCGGCCCCAGCACAGGCCGGAATTGAGCGCGATCGGCACCACCGGCAGGCCGAGCTGGGCATAGAGGGCGGCGATGCCCGGCTGGTAGGCGGCGGCGGCGCCGGGCGCCACCCGGGTTCCCTGGGGATAGATCAGGATCGAGCGGCCCGCGGCGGCCATTGCGCGGGCATCGGCGATCATCTGGCGCAGCGCCTTGGCGCCCGCCTTGCGGTCGACCGGGATGGCGCCCCAGCGGCGCAGGAACCCGCCATAGATCGGGATCCACAGGAGCTCGCGCTTCAGCACGACGGCGGGTTCGTCGAGGCGGCCCGGCATGGTGATCGTGTCCCATGCCGACTGGTGCTTGGCGGCATAGATCACCGGCCCCGCCGGCACCGGGCCGGTCCAGCGCGCATGGATGCCGACGATGGCGGCGGCGAGCCGTTCCACGCCGCCCGACCAGAAGCGATAGACCGCCACGGTGGCCGGGCGCGGCAGCAGCAGCGCCGGCCAGGTGGTGAGTGCGAGCAGGATGGTCCAGACGAAGAACAGGACGTTGAAGAGGGCCGAGCGGATGACGGTCAAGCGCTGCTCCGGGGGCGGACGAAACTCCACAGATACTTCACATACTCGCCGGCGAGCAGGAAGGCGGTCCCGCGCCAGGCCCACCATTCGCGCTTCATCTGGCCCGGCACCACCGGGTGCAGGACGAACGCGATGTCGGGCATGGTCCGCCGCAGCTCGCGCTCGGCCCGGCGCAGGTGATAGTTGGCGGTGACGAGGCGCAGCGAGTGGAAGCCCTCGCCGGCCATCCACGCCGCGGTCTCGGTGGCGTTGCCCCGGGTATTGTCGGCGGCGTGGCCGAGCACGATCGCCTCGCGCCGGCCGGCATCGGGGATGCCCGCGTCGCGCAGCATCGCCGCCAGTTCGACATCGGGATGGACGCCCGACACGAACAGCTTCGCCGCCAGCCCCTGGCCGAGCAGGGCGACGCCGGTGGGGATGCGGTCGACACCGCCGGTCAGCACGATGATGGCGTCCGTCCGGGTGGTGTCGGTGGGCGAGGTCCAGGGTGTCGTCTCGGCGAACCACACGAAGCCAGCGACCAGGCCGGCCAGCAGCGAGGCCGCGGCTGCGCACGTCCATTGCAACCCGCGGAGGATGGCGGCGGTCATGGTCGCGCGAGGAGAGCTTCGACCGCGCCGGCAAGATTCTCATGGACGGCGACCGGCAGGACCGCCGGGTCGATGCCACGCGCCTGGGTCGCTGCCCCCTTGCCGGTGCGCACCAGGATGCGCCGGCAGCCGGCCGCCGCCGCCGCCGCGAGGTCGCCCGCGGAATCGCCGATCAGGACGGCGTCGGACGGTGCCACGCGGAACTGGTCCAGCGCCTCGCGCAGCATGCCCGGGCGCGGCTTGCGGCGCCAGCCCGCCTGGTCCGGGTGGTCGGTGCAGACGAACCAGGCGTCGATGCGCCCCCCCTCCCGTGCCAGGGCGTCGGCGACCTTGTGGTGGATCTGCTCCAGCATCCCGGCGCTGATGATGCCGCGCCCGACGACCGACTGGTTGGTGACCACGGCCACCCGCACCCCGGCGGCGTTGAGGCGGGCGACGGCGGCGGCCGAGCCCGGGATCATTGCCAGCTCGCCCGGATGGCGCACCGAATCGGCGCGGTCGACGTTGAGCACGCCATCGCGGTCGAGGAGGGCCAGACGCATCATTCTGCCTACATCATCCGGCGCAGGGCGCGCATCACGATGACGCGCGCAACGGTGACCGCGATCAGGGCGGCCGCGACCGGCAGGGCGGCAACGGCACCCCATTCCCGCAGGCCGAGGTCGAGGGCCGGCAGCATGCCGGACTGCAACTGCATCCCGGCCGTGCCGATCAGGAGGACCAGGAAGGCGGCCAGGGCCGCCCCGATCACCCCGCCGCGGAAGCCCAGCCACAGGGCCTGGCGCTGGAACTGCCGGGCGATGTAGCCGTCCTGCGCGCCGATGACATGCAGGATCTCGATCACCTCGCGATGGATGGCGAGCGCGGCACGGGTGGCGAGCGCGATGGTGAGGACGATGCCGAGGACGGCGCAGGCGAGCACGGCCGCGGCCGCCACGCGCACCGCCATGACCCAGCCGAGCAGCCGGTCCAGCCACTGCCGATGGTCGTCGATCCGGATGTTGGGGCCGACCGCAGCGACGGCCGCCGCTAGCGCGCCGGCTGCGGGCGGTGCTGCGGCGTCGATGCGGACATCGACCAGCGTGGGCAATGGCAGGCCGGCCCCGGCCAGGCCCGACCCTGCCAGGTCCGCGCCCAGCCACGGCTCCACCAGCTTGGCGGTGGCGGCGCGCGGGATGGCACTGGCGGAGAGGACGCCCGGCACCTTGCCGACCGCCGCCACCACCGCGGCCGCCCGCGCCTCGGCCGCGGCCGGCACGTCGGCATGGGGGATCTCGACCGTCACGTTGCCCGACAGACCCGCCCCGAAGCGCGCCGCCGCCGACTCGACCGCCAGCGCCAGCGCCAGCGCCAGTGCTGCGATGAAGGCCATGACCGCGACCATCCATGGCATCGTCCGGGTGGCGGCATCGCGCGCCAGCAGGCGGCCGCTCACCGTGGCACCTCGCCGATTTCCGCCAGCTCGCCGTCGACCAGGTGCAGGACGCGCGCGGCATGGCGGCGGACCAGCCCCTCATTGTGGGTGGCGATGACGATGCTGGTGCCGAGCTTGTTCAGCTCGACGAAGAGATGCATCAGGCGATTGCCCATGTCCTCGTCCAGGTTGCCGGTCGGCTCGTCGGCGAGCAGCAGCCGGGGCCGCGCGATCACGGCGCGCGCCACGGCGATGCGCTGCTGCTGCCCGCCCGACAGGGCCGGCGGGTAGTGGTCGACGAAGGGGCCGAGCCCGACCCAGCGCAGCAGCTCCGCGACATGGTCGCGGATCTCGGCCTCGGCCTGGCCGGCGATGCGCAGCGGCAGGGCCACGTTCTGGTGTGCCGTCAGGTTGGGGATGAGGCGGAAATCCTGGAACACCACGCCGATCTGCCGGCGCAGCGACGGCAGCTGCGCGCGCGGCGTGGTGGCGATGTCGCGGCCGAACAGCGTGATCAGGCCCCGCGATGGCGCGTTCGCCAGGTACATCAGGCGCAGGAGAGACGACTTGCCGGCGCCGCTCGCGCCGGTCAGGAACCAGAACGAGCCCGGCTCCACGGTGAAGCTGAGGTCGCGCAGAACTTCCGGCCCCGTGCCGTAGCGCATCCCGACGTTCTCGAACCGGATCACGTCGCTGCTGCCCGCCTGATCTCGCGATTTCGATTGCGCGCGCACCATCGCATGCGGGCCGCCGGGCCGTCCACCCGCCAGGGCACCCGCCAGGGCACTCGGCAGGGCACTCGGCAGGGCGCCTTGAGCGGCCGGCCGCTCAAATGGCCCGCCCGCGGACCTTGGATCGCAGTTCCCGCGCGACGGCGGCGATATTCGGCATATGCGGATTGACCGCCAGGCCCCGCTCGAACGCAGCCAGCGCCTCGGCCTCCTGCCCGCGGGCGAGACGGATCAGCCCAAGGCCGGCCCAGGCCCCGAAATGCCGCGGTTCCAGTGCCAGCGTGCGGGCGATGTCGGCCGCCGACTCGTCGTTGCGGCCGAGAAGGAAGAGCGCCGTCGCGCGCTTGTTCCAGCCCTCGGCGAAGTCGGGGGCCTTGGCGACGACGTCGTCGAACAGCGCCAGGGCGTCGGCGACCCGCCCTTCGCCCAGTGCGTCCATGCCGCGGTGGAAGGGCCGGATCGCCTCCTCGGTCCGGGTGATCCACCAGATCTGCCAGATGGTGGCTTCCACGCGCAGGGCGTCGGCCGTCTCGGGCTGGCCGAGGCGGGCGAAGAGCTGGTCCAGGCGCTGGTCGGTCTGGTCGGCTGCCGCGGGCAGGGCGGACGCCATGGCCAGCAGGATGAGGGCGATGCACCAACGCATGGCTTGCAAGTGTGGTGACGCGGCGGGAGGATGCCAAGCAACCGCTGCGCGGCCCTGCGCTCGGCAAGCCATGGGCACCTCCAAGGAGGAATGCCGCAGTGCAGCGCATTGCTTGCGGGGGCCTGGGGGACCCGCTAGGTTCCCCGGCTCTACGGGAGGCCCAACACCGCCTCGATGATTCTGACCTGTTCGGCCTGCGACACGCGCTATCTGGTTGATCCCCGCACGCTGGGCAGCGGCGGGCGAACTGTGCGCTGCGCGCATTGCGGCCATTCCTGGCACCAGACGCCGCCGGCCGATTCGCCGCGCCGCATCGACCTGCTGCCGACGCCGGATCCGGCCATGCCGGCCTACCGCAGCAACCTGCCGGCGCTGATCCCGCCACCGCCGCGGCCCACCAACTATGTCCCGTGGACGATCCTGCTGGCGGTCTCGGTCGGCCTTGTCGTCGCCGCCCATCTGGCCCGCGATCGCATCGTCGACGCCTGGCCGCCGGCCGCCAAGCTCTACGCCATGCTGGGCGTCCGGGTGGAGCCGCTGGGGGCGGGGCTGGAGATCCGCGGCATCGTCACCGAGCGGCGCATGGCCGACGGCGAGCAGGAACTGGCCGTCCGCGGCGAGATCTCCAACGGCTCCAGCGAGGAGCGCGCGGTGCCGCGCCTGCGCGCCGTGCTGAAGGACGCGGGCGAGCGCGCGCTCTCCTCCTGGACCTTCGCCGCCGGCGGCACCCGCCTGCTGCCCGGCGAGACCACGACCTTCAGCACCGTCGTCCGCGACCCCGACCGCCGCGCCGCCGGCCTGTCGATCACCTTCACCAAGGGGTCGTGACGGGAGCCGGGAGGCTCTCCAGCGGTCGGGGAGATTTCATGGTGAGCCTGACGAACCATGAGCTTGCCCGGGCTCCGTTTCATCCACGGCGAAAACCGCCTCCGAGCCTGACCGCCCCCGACGCCTAGAATCGCCGCAGCAGGCGGTCGATGTAGTCGCGTTCCAGGCTTGGGCGGAAGCGCTCGCCGGCGCGGCGGCGCAGCTCGTCCAGGATGGCGCGGCTGCGCGACAGCTCGCCTTCGCCCGGCACCTTCACGTCGCTGCCCTCATAGGTGCCGGTGGTCGGCATCGGCCGGCCCAACGGGTCGCGGTTGCGCTCGGCGTTGCGCCGGCCCTGGCTGGGCACGCCATCGGGGTCGCCTTCGCCCTCGCCCATCTGGTTGCCCATCATCTGGTCGGCCATGCCCTGCATCGCCTGCTGGAGCTGGTCCAGGGCCTCGCCCTGGGGGCCGATCGCCGAGCCCGGTTCGCCCTGGCCCAGCTGGCGCGCGGCGTCGCGCATCGCGCGCTCCGCCCGGCCGAGCCCGCCCGGAATCTCCTGGCCGCCCTCGCCCATGCGGCGCATGAACTCGCCCAGCATGCGGCGAAGCTGCTCCTGGTCGCCGGCACCCATGCCCTCGCCGCCCTGCTCGCCCTCCTGGCCTTGTTGCCCCTGCTGGCCCCTCTGCCCCTGCTGGCCGCGCTGTCCCTGGCGCTGCTGCTGGGCGCGATGGCTGCGGTCGAGCAGCTGCTGCTGGCGCTGCATCATGCGCTGGAGGTCGCGCATCATCTGCTGCGCCTGGCCCTGCTGGCCCTGCTGCTGGCCCGGCATCGGGCGGGCCATGCGCATGTTCTCCATCATCTCCTGGAGTTGTTGCAGCATGTCGCGCGCGGCCTCCCGCGCGCCGGTGCGGGCCAGCTCGCGGGCCCGGTCCAGCATGCGCTGGATGTCCTCGCGCCGCACGACCTGGGCGTTGGGGGGGAGCTCCTGCTGCTGGAAGCGCTCGGGATTGCGCATCATCTCCTCGGCCATCGCCTGCATGTGCCGGTCGATCGCCTGCTGGAGCTCGCGCATCAGCCGCTCGATCTCCTGGTCCGAGGCGTTGCGGTCGAGCGCGTCCATCAGCGCGCGCTGCGCCTGGCGCAGGTCGCGCTCGGTGGAGGAGGAGCGGCCGTCCTCGATGCGCAGCGCCGTCTCCCATAGCAATTGCTGCACCGGCTCGATCGAGTCGCCCTCCTGGTCGAAGGACAGGCGGGCTCGGGCCGTGCGCAGGGCCAGGAAGACGACGTAATCCTCGCCGAACCGCGCCGGCCGCAGGCTGAGCGTGCCCAGCACCTCCGCCACCGCCTCGCGGTTGGCCGGATCGATGCTGAGCTCCTTGCGCTGCTCGACCAGCGCGCGGGCGACCGGGTGGGTGAAGTTGCGTTCCGGCAGCACCAACGCGACTGGCTCGCTGCGGCCCTTCTGGCCGATCGCGTCGGTCACCTCCAGGGTGATGGCGACCGGCAGGCCGGCCCAGACATGCGGGGTCAGGTCGTGGAAGCTGATGGACCTGGCGGCGGTCGGCTTCAGCCCGGGCAGCGGCAGCTCCAGGGCGATTTCTCCCCCCTGCTTCCCGTCGACCCGGCGGATGATCGCGTTCACCATCTCGATGCCGTAGTCGTCGCCGGCCTCATATTCCAGTCGCAGCGCCGCGCGGTCGCTGCGAGCGGGCGGGACCGCGAATTTGATCGTCGGCGGGGTGTCCGGGACGATGCGGATCGGCCACGCGGCCACGGTCCGACTGCCTTGCAGCACGGCCAGGCGCTCGCCCGTCGTCAGGGTGGCGCCGGCGCGGAAATTGGCGCCATCGATGGCCGAGAACTCGGTCGCGGCCTCGTCGATCATCAGGCGCGGCGTCGAGCCGCCGCCATGAAGCTGCGCCAGCAGCGCGCTGCCGGTGGGGATGGCGACCGGCGTCTCCATGCCGGCGCGCAGCAGGAGCGGGGCCTGCGCGGTATAGGTCGGCGGGTTGATCCAGATGTCGAGGGCGACGGTGGCGGCGGGACCGCCGGCGGCGAAGGAGGGTTGGATCGCGCGCAACAGCCGTGCGCTGCCGTCATGGCGCCCGGCGACCGCCGCGATGACCAGCAGCAGCGCCAGCCCGGCCCGCAGGCCGACGGGGTCGCGGCGCGCCCAGCCGCCGGCCGGCACGCCCACCGAGAGGCGTCCGGTCCGGGCGCGCATCCGCGCCTGATGGACCTCCCAGAGCGCGGCTCCGTCGCGGTCGAGGGAGGCGGCCGGCCGGTCCTCGAGGGTGCCGAGCGGGCGGTGGGCGAGGCCGCTCGCGACCTCCACGCGGCGCCGTGCGGCGTCCGCGTCGGGCAGGGCCAGTGCGCGGACAGCGCGGTATGTCAGGAAGAGGAAGGTCGCGGCGAACCCGACCAGGAGTCCCAGATGCAACCAGCCCGGCAGTCGCGACGGCAGGTCCAGCAAGGCCAGCGCAAGAAAAAGGCCGCCGACCCCTGCCGGCGGCCACATCGACGGCCATGCCTGCTCCCATACCAGGGCAAGGCGCGCGAGGCGGACCCGGCGGGCCGCCCCTGCCGGCAGGCCCCCGCGAGCGAGGGTCCGGTCTACGGCTGGGGAATCTGCCACGGCGCCAGTCTATCCGATGCGATCATCTCCTCATAGCTAGGGCGGGATCGCACGACGGAAAAGGCCTCGCCCCGGACCATCACCTCCGGTGCCAGGGGCCGGCTATTGTAGGTCGAGGCCATCACCGCGCCATAGGCGCCGGCCACGCCGATCGACACCAGCTCGCCCGCCGCCACCGGCGGCATGGTCCGGCCGACCGCGATGACGTCGCTCGACTCGCAGACCGGGCCGACCACGTCGACCTTTTCGGGAATCGCGCCCACCTTCGGCTCCAGGACCGGGCGGACGGGGTGCCAGGCGTCGTAGAGGGCTGGGCGGATGAGGTCGTTCATCGCCGCATCCAGGATGACGAAGGTCTTGAGCGAGCCGCGCTTCACATATTGCACGCGCGCGAGAAGGATGCCGGCGTCGGCCACCATCCACCGTCCCGGTTCAAGCACCACCGTCCCCGGGAAGCCCTTCAGGGCCTCGCGCGCGGCGGCGGCATAGGCGGCGAGGTCGACCGGCGGCGCGCTCTGATAGTGGACGCCGAGCCCGCCGCCGAAATCCAGCCGCTCCAGCCGGTGGCCATCCTCGTTCATCAGCATGCGCGCGAACTCGACCACGCGCGCGAACGCCTGGCGATAGGGCTCGACCGAGGTCAGCTGGCTGCCGATATGCATGGCGATGCCGGCGAGGTGCAGCCCGGGCAGGGCCGCGGTGCGCGCGGCGACCGCGCGCGCCTGGTCGAGCTCGATGCCGAACTTGTTCTCGGCCGTGCCGGTGGTGATCTTGGCGTGGGTCCCGGCATCGATGTCGGGGTTGACGCGCAAGGCCACGTTGGCCGTCCGCCCCATGGCGGTGGCGACCGCCGACAGGCGCTCCAGCTCCGGCTCCGATTCGACGTTGAACTGCAGCACGCCGGCATCGACCGCGACCGCCATCTCGGCCGCCGTCTTGCCGACGCCGGCGAAGACGATGCGCTCGGCCGGCACGCCGGCCGCCAGGGCGCGGCGCAGTTCGCCTTCCGACACGATGTCCGCGCCGGCGCCGAGGTCGGCGAAGGTGCGGATGACCGCCTGGTTGCTGTTCGCCTTCAGGGCATAGCAGACGAGGTGGGGCACGCCGGCGAAGGCGGCGTCGAAGGCGCGGTAGCGTGCCTCCAGGGCGGTGTGGGAATAGACCCAGCAGGGGGTACCGACGGCGGCCGCGATGCGCTGCACGTCGACCCCTTCGGCGTGCAGCACGCCGGCGCGATAGGTGAAGGCATCGAACAGCGCGGGCGATAGCGGGGGCTGGAACTCATTCACGCGGATAGACCTTCGGATAGGTGGACTTGTCGCCATCGGGTGCGTCGAGGCGCGATTTCTTGCCGCAGGCAGCCAGGCTGGAGACGGCCAGCACGAGGACGAGGGCGGCGATCAGCGGGCGCAGCGTCATGCGAGGTATTTCTCCCTGGCTTCGGCGATGCGCCGGCGCACGCCGTCGGGGGCGGTGCCCCCGAAGCTGGTGCGGCTGGCGACCGAGCGGTCGACGGTCAGCACGCCGTATATGGCATCGGTGATGCCGGGATGCTCGGCCTGCATTTCCGCCAGCGTCAGCTCGGCCAGGGCGCAGCCCTTCTCCTCGGCCTTGCGGACGCAGCGGCCGGTGATGTGATGGGCCTCGCGGAAGGGAATGCCCAGGGTACGGACCAGCCAGTCGGCGAGGTCGGTGGCGGTGATGAAGCCGCGGTCGGTGGCTGCCCGCATGGTGGCGGCGTCCGCCTTCATGTCGCGCACCATGCCGGCCATCGCCGCCAGCGCCAGCGACAGGGTATCGGCGGCCTCGAAGGTCGGCTCCTTGTCGTCCTGCATGTCCTTGCCGTAGGTGAGCGGCAGGCCCTTCAGCACGATCAGCAGCGAGTTGAGGGCGCCGATGACCCGGCCGGCCTTGGCTCGCACCAGCTCGGCCGCATCGGGGTTGCGCTTCTGCGGCATGATCGAGCTGCCGGTGGTGTAGGCGTCCGACAGGCGGATGAAGCGGAAGCCGTCGGCGCACCACAGCACGATCTCTTCGGCGAAGCGCGACAGGTGGACGGCCGCGATGGCGGCCGCGGCCAGGAATTCCAGCGCATAGTCGCGGTCGGAGACCGCATCCAGCGAGTTCGCCATCGGCCGGTCGAAGCCGAGCGCGGCCGCCGTCATGTGGCGGTCGATCGGGAACGAGGTGCCGGCCAGGGCGGCCGCACCCAGCGGCGATTCGTTCATCCGCCGGCGGGCATCGGCCATGCGGCCGCGGTCGCGCCCCAGCATCTCGACATAGGCCATCAGGTGATGGCCGAAGGTGACCGGCTGGGCTGCCTGGAGATGGGTGTAGCCGGGCATGACGGTGCCGGCATGCTGGTCGGCGAGGTCGAGGAGGGCCGCCTGCAGGTCCTTCATCTGCTCATCCAGCCCGTCGACGGCGTCGCGCACCCACAGCTTGAAGTCGAGCGCGATCTGGTCGTTGCGCGAGCGCGCCGTGTGCAGGCGGCCGGCGGCGGGTCCGATCAGCTCGGTCAGGCGCGATTCGACGTTCATGTGGATGTCTTCGAGCGCGATCTTGAACTCGAAGCGGCCGCCCTCGATCTCCGCCAGGATGGTATCGAGCCCTTCGATGATGCGGCGCGCATCCTCCTCGCCGATGATCCCGGTCTTGGCCAACATCGTCGCATGGGCCTTGGACCCGGCGATGTCCTGGGCGTAGAGACGGCGGTCGAACCCGATCGAGGCGTTGATCCGCTCCATCACGGCGGCGTGGCCGCCGGCGAAGCGCCCGCCCCAGAGGGGGTTGGCGG
>CAZQOA010000046.1:32493-35646 GCA_964594715.1 uncultured Rhizobiaceae bacterium
TGGGCTTGTCGTTCACGAGCGGGTGCTCCGGAGAGGCATGAGAGAAGGCATGAAGCGATTCCTGGCGGTGATGTTCATGGTGACGGCGGTGCTGCCGTTCGTGGTGCGGGCAGCGGCTGCCGAGGCGCCGGAATTCCGTGGCACGATCGGGCAATTTATCGCGCCAGCCGAGCCACGGCCAGCGCCGACGCTGCCCTTCCAGGACGGGACGGGCCGCGAGGTCACCTTCGCCGACTTCCGCGGCAAGCTGGTCCTGGTCAACCTGTGGGCGACCTGGTGCGCGCCCTGCATCAAGGAGATGCCGGCCCTCGACCGGCTGCGCGGAAAGCTGGCCGGCAGCGAAATCATGGTGCTGGCGCTGTCGTCGGACCGCGGCGGCGCCCGCCAGGTCGAGCCCTTCCTGAAGAAGCATGGTGTCGAGGGGCTGGGTGTGTGGGTCGACCCCACGGGCACCATCCCGCGCGCCTTCGCCGCCCGGGGCCTGCCGACCACCATCCTGCTCGGCCGCGACGGCAACGAGATCGGCCGCCTGGAAGGCGATGCGGAATGGGACAGCGACGCCGCGGTGGCGCTGTTGCGGCACTATCTGCGGTGAGCTAGTGCCGGCAGCCGACGGTGGCGCCTTTCCAGGCCGCCCTCAGGCGTGCGGCCGCGGGTTGCTGCCGTCGGTGAAGCGCTGGAAGCGGAACTCGTGCGGGTCGACGATCGGGCGGTTGGCGGTGGCGAGGTCGGCGGCCAGGCGCCCGGCTGCCGGGCCGATGCCGAAGCCATGGCCGGAGAAGCCGGTGGCGATGACGAAGCCCGGCAGCTTGTCCACGGTCGAGATCACCGGCACCACGTCGGGCGTGCTGTCGATCAGCCCGCCCCAGGTCGCCGCCACCACCATGTCGCGGAAGACCGGGAAGTCGCGCGCGACCAGGGCCTTCAGGGATTCCAGCGCCGGCAAGGAGGGGGCGGGATCCATGATCCGCATCGTCTCGAACGGCGTCACGCTGTCCAGCGACCAGTGCCGCGGCCGCTTCCACTCGTCGAAGAAGCGCTGGCCGAGGCGGAGCTTCAGGAACTTGCGGTTCTGGCGCAGCGCCGGCAGGAAATCGAAGAACAGGCGGAACGAATCCGGCGTGATGTCGGTGATGTTGGTGTTGCGCTTGGCCATGGTGTAGCCGCCGTCGGCGCGCTTGCGGATGCCGTATTCGTTGGAGCCGAGCGTGCATTCGGGCCCGCCGGCGATCGGCGCCGTGCGCAGCACCGAGCCGGTGACCATGAGCTGGGGCAGGTCGATGTCGAGGTTGCCGGAGAAGAGGCGCGACCACGCCCCGCCCGCCAGGATCACGGCCGAGCAGGCGATGCGGCCCTTCTCGGTGACCACGGCGGCGACCTTGCCGCCCTCGGTCTCGATCCCGCGCACCGCGCATCGCGTCATGACCGTTGCGCCCAGGCGGCGGGCGGCCCGCGCGATGGCGGGGGCCGCGACCGAGGGCTCGGCCCGGCCGTCGCTGACCGTATGCAGGCCGCCCACCCATTTGCGCGTGCTGCCGGGCAGCAGGCGGGCGACCTCGTCCGGTCCGATCATGCGGCTGTCGATCTGGTAGGGCCGGGCGTGCTCCAGCCAGGCCTCCTTGGCCGCGTAGTCGGCCTCGCTCGCGCACAGGAAGAGGGTCCCGGCGCGGTTGTAGCCGGTCGGCTCGCCGAGGCGGGCGTCCATGCCCTCCCACATGCGCTGCGCCTCGACGCTGAGCGCGATTTCCCGCGGGTCGCGCAGCGCGGTGCGGCAGAAGCCCCAGTTGCGGCTCGACTGCTCGGCGCCGACCTCGCCCTTCTCGCACAGCACCGTCGGGATGCCACGCTCGGCCAGGGCCAATGCCGCGCTGACGCCGATGATGCCGGCGCCGATCACGACGACCTCGGTGCTCGGGGGCAGCTTCTCGTCCGACGGAACGGGATCGACGCTGGCAGCCATGGTGGGAACCTCGGGCGAGGATTGCGACCGCCGGAGTGTCATCGGCCGCCGGCCGCTACTCAAGCAATAACGTCGCCGCGGGGAGATTGGCGACGTGCTTGCGCGCGGCGGGCCCGCCTAGCGCGTGGGGACCGGCTTCTCGCCGCGATAGTCGTAGAAGCCGCGGCCGGCCTTGCGGCCGAGCCAGCCGGCCTCGACATACTTCACCAGCAGCGGGCAGGGGCGGTACTTGGAGTCGGCGAGGCCGTCATAGAGGACCTGCATGACCGCCAGGCAGGTGTCGAGGCCGATGAAGTCGGCCAGCTCCAGCGGCCCCATCGGGTGGTTGGCGCCGAGCTTCATGGCGGTGTCGATCGCCTCGACCGAGCCCACGCCCTCATAGAGCGTGTAGACCGCCTCGTTGATCATCGGCAGCAGGATGCGGTTGACGATGAAGGCCGGGAAATCCTCGGCCGCCACCGGCGTCTTGCCGAGCCGGATCGCCAGCTCGCGGATCGCCTGGTAGGTGGTTTCCTCGGTGGCGATACCGCGGATGATCTCCACCAGTTGCATCACCGGCACCGGATTCATGAAATGCATGCCGATGAAGCGGCCGGGCCGGTCGGTGGAGGCGGCCAGGCGGGTGATCGAGATCGACGAGGTGTTGGAGGCGATCATGGCGTTGGCGCCGAGATTGGGCACCAGCGCCTTGAAGATCTCCTTCTTCACCTGCTCGTTCTCGGTCGCCGCCTCGACGACGAAGTCGCAGTCGCGGAAGACGGCCATGTCGCGGGCCGTCTCGATGCGGCCCATGGCCGCCTGACGCTCATCCTCGGTCAGCTTGCCGCGGGCGACCAGGCGCTGGTAGCCGCGGTCGACCCCGTCGACCGCGCGCTTCAGCGCGTCCTCGCTCATGTCGAGCAGGCGCACCGGGTAGCCGGCCTGGGCCGCGATCTGGGCGATGCCCGCGCCCATCTGCCCTGCGCCGATGATGCCGATTTTGCCGATCATCGCGATTCCTGTTCCTTGTGCGGGGCTTTCCCCCGGCGCAACGCCTCGGCCGGCTCTGTCCCAGGGCCGACGCAAAGGCGTCACGGCTTGTCGATCGCGGCGGTCAGTTCCGGCACGATCTGGAAGAGGTCTCCCACCAGGCCATAGTCGGCGACCTGGAAGATCGGCGCCTCCTCGTCCTTGTTGATGGCGACGATGACCTT
>CAZQOA010000047.1:0-35528 GCA_964594715.1 uncultured Rhizobiaceae bacterium
GGGCATCGCCCATATCGACATGCCGCTGACGCCGGAAGTGGTGTGGCGGGCGATCCGCGAGCGTGCTTCGAACGGAAGGTAGCCGGCGGGCGACTCAGGCCGCCAGCCGCAGGTCCTCCGCGGTCGCGTAGACGCGGCCGAAGCGGTTGGCGAGGAAGCGATCGAGCGCGATGTCCTCCTGTCGCACGAAGCCGCGCGGGCCGATGGTCCCCTGCGACAGCAGGTCGAGGACGGTGCAGATGCCGGCCGCGGTGGTGATCTGGATGGCGCTGCGCGGCCGGCCGCCGATGGCGCCGCCATAGACCTTGTTGGCGTAGGTCTGCTGCACCAGGCGCTCGCCCTGCCAGCCGGACACGCTGACCAGGATCACCACCACGTCCTGCATCGTCGTCGGCAGGGCCTGCTCCAGTATGTCCTTCAGCACATGCCGCCGGTCGCGCAGGCGCAGGTCGATCAGCAGCGCCTTCATCAGGGCGCAATGGCCGGGATAGCGGATGGTGCGGTAGTTGAGGTTGCGGACCCGCCCCTCCAGCGTCTCGCCCAGCGAGCCGAGGCCGCCCGAGGTGTTGAAGGCCTCGTAGCGCACGCCGTCGAGCGAGAACTCCTCCAGCTCCTCCAGCGGCGGGACCTCGCGCCGGCGACCGTCGACGATCGCCTCGCAGGGCTCGCAATATTCGTTGATGACCCCGTCCGTGCTCCAGGTGAGGTTGTAGTTGAGCGCGTTCGAGGGGAACTGCGGCAGGGCGCCGACCCGCAGCTTCACCATGTCGAGCCGGTCGAACTGCCGGGCCAGCGCATGGGCGACGATCGAGATGAAGCCGGGCGCCAGGCCGCATTGCGGAATGAGGGCCGCGGTCGCCGTTTCCGCCAGCGACTTCACCAGGCGGGTGGTCGCCACATCCTCGGTCAGGTCCAGATAGTGAACGCCCGCGGCATGGGCGGCCCGCGCGACGCCGGCGGTCAGGTGATAGGGGGCGGCACTCAGCACCGCGAAGCGGCCGGCCAGGGCCTGGGCCAGTGCCGGCTCGTCGGCCAGGTCGATCAGCAGCCCCTCGACACCGGGGCGGGCCGCCTGGGCCAGCGCCTCGGGCGAGCGGTCGGCCACGGTCACCCGGTAGTCGCCGCTGTCGGCCAGCATGTCGGCGATGGTGGCGCCGATCTTGCCCGCCCCGATGACGATGACGTCGCGCATGGCTTCCTCCTGCCGAACCCCGGGAATGAATGGCCGAAGCCTAGCCGGGAGCGTCGTCGGAGTGCAGAGACCAATCCGTCGATTTGCATGGAGACTTCCGGCATAATGCCGAAATGACCGGCGAAACGACGATCGACCCCATCGACGAAGGCCTGCTGCGGCTGCTGCGCGAGAATGCGCGACGGTCCACGACCGAGCTCGGCCGCCGCCTCGGCGTCTCGCGCACGACGGTGCAGAGCCGGCTGGAACGGCTGGAGCGGCGCGGCGTCGTCGCCGGCTATACCGTGCGCCTGGGGCGCGATGCGGCCCGCGCCATGATCCGCGCCCACATCCTGCTGACCGTGGCGCCGAAGGTGGCGCGCCGGGCGGAGGCGGCGCTGGCCCGCATCCCGCAGATCACGGCCCTCCATTCGGTCAGCGGCATCCACGACCTGATCGCGGTCGTCGAGGCGACATCGGTCGAGGAGATGGACCGGCTGATCGACGAGATCGGCGCACTCGAAGGGATCGAGCGCACCGTCACCTCGATCATCCTCTCGACCCGGCTCGATCGCGGTTGAGCCGACAGGCGCGGCGCATCATGCACTCCGTCCGGCCCGCCATTCACGCGGAAATCCCGCGCCTCTTCGAGATCCGCATGGCGGTGACCGAGAACCCGCTGATCGACCCGTCCCGCGTGACCGCCGCCGACTGCGCCTGGTTCATCGACCATTCCGACATCTGGTGCTGGGACGAGGCCGGTGTCATCCGCGGCTTCTCGGCCGCCGACCCGCGCGACGGCAGCATCTGGGCCCTGTTCGTCGAGCCCGGCCAGGACGGCCGCGGCATCGGCCGCGCGCTGCTGGCCGCCGCCTGCGCGACGCTGCGGCGACACGGGCAGCCGGCCGCCACCCTCACGACCGGCGCCGGCACCCGCGCCGAGGGCTTCTACCGCGCGGCCGGCTGGCAGGAGATCGGGCGGGAAACGGATGGCCAGGTGCGGTTCCGGCTGGCGCTGACCGCCATCATCTAGAAAAACGGCCGCAGGACGAGCTGGAGCCCCAGGAGCAGGAGGCCGACCAGGAAGCAGCGGCGGAACGTCGCCGAGGCGATCCGGCGGCGGACGCCCTGGCCCAGCCACATGCCGAGCAGCGCCGGCGCCAGTGCCGCCGTGGACATCCCGATGCTGGCCGGCTGGAACGCCCCGCCCCAGGCGAGCCCGATCGCCAGGGCGACGGTCGAGACGGTGAAGGACAGGCCGAGCGCCTGGACCAGCGCGTCCCGGTCGAGCCCCAGCGCCTGGAGATAGGGGACCGCCGGCAGGACGAAGATGCCGGTCCCGCCGGAAATGGCGCCGGTCGCGAGGCCGACGGCCGGCGCCAGGCGGCGTTCGAGCCGGGCCGGGACCGTCCATTGCCACGCCAGCAGGCCGAAGGCGGCGTAGGCCATCAACGCGCCCCCAAGTCCCACCACGGTCCATCCCGCGCTGCCTTTCGTCAGGAGCCAGGACGAGGCCAGGGTGCCGGCCAGGATGCCCAGCATCATCGGCCACAGCCGCAAGGCGAGTGGTCGGATGCCGGGTCCGAGCAGGAGTTGCCAGGCATTGGTGACGAAGGACGGCACGACCACCAGCGCGGCCGCGGCAACCGGCGGCATCAGCGTGCCGAGAAGGCCCATGGCGACGGTCGGCAGGCCCATCCCGGTCACCCCCTTGACCAACCCCGCGAGCAGGAACGTCAGCGAGATGGCCAGGATGCGCGGCAGGGAGAGATCGGTCATGCCCCCTTCTCGCCCGCCGGCGCGGCCCCGACAATGCGGAAGAACCGCATCCAGGCTCAGGCTCGCACGAAGGCTGCATCGCAAGGTAGCATGCCGGCATGCGCTTCGACCTGATCGACCTCCGCCTCTTCCTCCTCGTCGTCGAGGCGGGGAGCATCACCCATGGCGCCGCCCAGGCGAACATGGCGCTGGCATCGGCCAGCGCCCGGCTGCGCGGGATGGAGGACGTGATCGGGCTGCCGCTGCTCGAGCGCGGCCGCCGCGGCGTCGCGCCGACCCCGGCCGGGGCCGCGCTCGCCCATCATGCCCGCATCGTCCTGCGCCAGATGGAGCAGATGCGGGGCGAGCTGGGGGAATATTCCAAGGGCCTCAAGGGCCATATCCGCCTGCTGGCCAATACCGCCGCCATGACCGAGTTCCTGCCCGAGGCGCTGGCCCCCTGGCTCGCCGGCCATCGCCAGGTCGACATCGACCTGAAGGAGCGCCTCAGCACCGAGATCGTGAAGGCGATCGCCGGCGGCTTCGCCGAGATCGGCGTCATCTCGGCCGCCGTCGACCACGGGGCCTTGCAGCTCCTCCCCTTCGCGATCGACCGGCTGGTGCTGGTGGTGCCGCGGGCGAGCCCGCTCGCAGGCCATCGGCAGATCGCCTTCCGCGATGTCGCCGGGCATGATTTCGTCGGGCTCAGCGCCGGCAGCCCGCTGCAGGACCATCTGGGAGAGCATGCGATCCGCGCCGGGCATCCGCTGTCGCTGCGCGTGCGGATGCGCACCTTCGACGGCGTCTGCCGCATGGTCGAGCATGATGTCGGCATCGGCGTCGTGCCCGAGACGGCGGCCCGGAAATGCCGCCGTTCGATGGCGATCCGCGCGATCCGGCTGACCGATACCTGGGCGACCCGCCGCCTCGCCTTGTGCATCCGCGGGCTCGACGCCCTGCCGCCGCACGCGCGCGATCTCGTCCGGCATCTGGCGGGTCCCGGACGGGCTCGCGCCGGATGGACGGAAGACGCGAAGGGGATCACCCGGGCAGGCGACGACACACTCGTTTGGCCGGAGTTCGGTAACGAGGGAGATGCGGAGCTGAAATGGTAGGCGGCGGTCCATTCGGTCGCACCTCGGCGGAATGAAGTCGAGCTTCACGATCGTCGGCGGCGCCAGCACGAAGGGGCCGGAACATTGCTCCAGGTGCGACGGTTCCGCGCCGCGGCCCGGAAAAGCGGGGCCCCGGTCTGGACGGAAGCGTCGTATCACACGATATATAGCGATGAGGCGCCCTGCCGGTGCCGCCCCCTTGTTGGATTCGAGCCAAAGCCCCCCTCCCAGCCCCTAGATCCGAGGATGCACGCCATGTCTCATGCGCAGCAGTTCTATATCGACGGCCAGTGGGTCGACCCGATCGTCCCCGCGACGATCGACGTGATCGATCCCTCCAACGAGGAGGCCTTCGTCAAGATCTCGGTCGGGACCGCGGCCGACGTCGACCGCGCAGTGGCCGCCGCGAAGGCCGCCTTCCCCACCTTCTCGCGCACCAGCAAGGCAGAGCGCGTCGCCCTGCTGCGCCGCATCGTGGAGGTCTACAAGACCCGCCACGCCGACATCGCGGCCGCCGTCTCGCAGGAGATGGGCGCCCCCAAGCAGCTCGCGACCGACGCCCAGGCGGCGATCGGCTGGCGGCACATCGCCAAGATGGCGGACACCCTCGAGAATTACGAGTTCAGCGAGCTGCGCGGCTCCACCCTGATCGCCAAGGAGCCGATCGGCGTCTGCGGCATGATCACGCCGTGGAACTGGCCCCTCAACCAGATCGCCTGCAAGGTGGCGCCCGCCATCGCCGCCGGCTGCACCATGGTGTTGAAGCCGAGCGAGATCGCGCCCATCAACGCCATCATCTTCGCCGAGGTGCTGGAAGCGGCGGGCGTGCCCAAGGGCGTGTTCAACCTGGTGAACGGCGATGGCCCGACGGTGGGCCAGGCGATCGCCTCCCACCCCGACGTCGACATGGTGTCCTTCACCGGCTCGACCCGGGCCGGCATCCTGGTCGCCAAGGCCGCCGCCGACACGGTGAAGCGCGTGCATCAGGAGCTGGGCGGCAAGTCCGCCAACATCCTGCTGGCCGACGTCGACATCGAGAAGGCGGTGACCAAGGGCGTCGTCAACTGCTTCCGCAACAGCGGCCAGTCCTGCAACGCGCCGACCCGCATGTTCGTCCCGGCCGATCGCCATGACGAGGCGCTGGCGGTGGCGAAGAAGGTGGCGGAGTCGCACAAGGTCGGCCATCCGCAGACCGACGGCGTCGCCCTCGGCCCGGTCGTCAGCAAGACCCAGTTCGACAAGATCCAGCGCCTGATCCAGACCGGCATCGACGAGGGTGCGACGCTGGTGACCGGCGGCCCCGGCCGGCCCGAGGGCCTGAACCGCGGCTACTATGTCCGCCCGACCATCTTCGGCAACGTCACCCCGGACATGGCGATCTCGCGCGAGGAGATCTTCGGGCCGGTGCTGGCGATCCACAAGTACCAGAGCGAGGACGAGGTCGTGAAGCTGGCCAACGACACGGTCTATGGCCTGGCGGCCTACGTCCAGTCGGCGGACCTGGCCAAGGCCCGCGACATCGCATCGAAGATGCGGGCGGGCAACGTCCACATCAACTATCCGATGGGCGACCTGGGTGCCCCCTTCGGCGGCTACAAGCAGTCCGGCAACGGCCGCGAATACGCCGAATTCGGCCTCGACGAGTTCCTCGAGATCAAGGCGGTCATCGGCTACGAAGCCGCCTGACCACCGGCCTTCGCACGGCATTCAGGGGTGTCGCCGATCATCGGCGGCACCCTTTTTCTTTTCAGCAGGCTTCGGGCGGCTGACGATCGGCAGCGCCCGCGATCGGCTGAGCGAGGTCGAAGCCTTTCGCGATCACGACCGACCCTCGGAGGAATCCATGCAGTACCGGATCTGTACTCGCCTCCGGTGAAAACAGGCGGCCATCCCACCACACCGGCTGGTGGCGGCCATGGGTGATCCGGCCGAACTCCGGGTGATCGGGGTTGATGAGGACGTTCTGCTCGATACGCGCGACGATGCCGGGGACATAGAGCAGGACCGAGCGGCGGGACTGCTGCCATGCGTCGCCGAAGGATTTGGAGACGCTGCAGGATGGATCGTCCCAGCCGGGCAGGTGGGCCGGGTCGGCGACTTCGTATGACAAGCCGTTCGGCAGCGTGATCTCGATGAAATGCTGGTTGGGCGGCAGGCCGCCGCTGCCATGCGCCAGCTTTTCCAGCATCGCCGTAGAGTAGTGTTCGGCGGCATAGATCATCGGGCTGGCCGCACTGTTCCAGCGGCCGGGATATAGTTTCGAGCCGGTGGCATCGAAGATCGGGTATGCCCCCGTCGGATCGCCGATCCGGAAGGCCCTGTAGACGGCATGCAGCCGCTGCCCCGTCACCGGCAACCCCTCCGCTCGGCCTCAGGCAGCGGAACCGTATTTCAGCCGGCCCAGGATGCCTTCGACCAACGGCCGCCCGAGTTCGCTCTCCAGGACCACATCGAGCGGACGGCGACCATCGAGCATGGCGTGGGGACGCTGGAGGAAATCCCTTGCGGCCTCATCGCTGCCCCACACTTCGCGCGCCAGGGTCCATATTTCGGCCAGCCGGGCGACCTTGGCCCCCTCGTCCGATGAAAGACGTGCTTGCCCGGGCGAGTCCTTGCGGCGGCGCGCCAAGGTCGCCCGAGGCACCAGGCGAAAGGCGAAGGCCGCGTCTTGCGGCGCCACCTGACGGGAGATTCGTTCCAACGCCGAAACCGGAAGCCCTTCATGGACCTTCGTCATCAATGCCAGGAGGGACATCGGCCGCGCCCGCGTCGCGATTCCCAGCACTTCCCCGACCGTTGCACCGGTTGCCATCTCATCGACCCTTGACCATCTGAGACTTATATTAGTCCCAGATGGCCACAGCGCAAGGCACCCGTGCCACGCCGTCACTCGCCACCGTCGAACATCCCTCGCAGTTCCTTGGTCGGGACAGCGTCGCGCACCCACTGGAAGCTCCCGTGCTCGCGCATCTGGCGGGCGCCGTCGATGAAGGCCGCCATGGCCAGGCGCGACAAGGCGCCGCCGACGCTGATCCGCTTCACCCCCACCCCGGCCAGCTGCTCGGCGGTGATGGCCGGGTCGGCGGCGCTCATGACGACGTTGACCGGCTTGCCGACCGACGCCACGACGGTGCGGATCGTCGCCAGGTCGCGAAGGCCGGGCGCGTACAGCACGTCGGCGCCCGCCGCCTCGAACGCCTGCAGCCGGCGGATGGTGTCCGCCAGGTCGGGGCGGCCGTGCAGGTGGTTCTCGGCCCGCGCCGTCAGCATGAAGGGGAAGGGCAGCGCGCGGGCGGCCTCGACGGCGGCGGCAACGCGCTCCACCGCCAGCGCGAAATCATAGATCGGCCGGGCCGGATCGCCGCTCGCATCCTCGATGGAGCCGCCCACGACCCCCGCCGCGGCCGCGAGGCGGATGGTCTCGGCCGCGACTTCCGGCCGGTCGCCGCCGCCATTCTCCAGGTCGGCATTTACGGGCAGGTCCGTCGCCTGGGCGACGGTGCGGCAATTCTCCAGGATATCCTGGATGGTGACCGCCCCGGTGCCGTCGGCCCGCCCCAGCGTGTTGGCGAGGCCAAGGCTGGTCGTCGCCAGCGCCTCGAAGCCGAGCGACGCCAGGATGCGGGCCGTGCCGGCATCCCACGGGTTGGGGATGATGAACGCGCCCGCGCGCTGGTGCAGCGCGCGGAATGCCGCCGCCTTCTCCGCCTGTGATCGCATGTGCCCCTCGCCGTTGCGTCGATCCTTCTCAGAAATATCCCGCGAGATTGGCCCGGATGCGCTCCAGGATCGGGCCGTCATCGGGGGGAAGCTGGAAGGCCTCGCCCGTGATCATCTCGAAGGCGCGGATATAGACCGCGGCGGTGCCGGCGATGAGGTCGCCCGGGATCTCCGGAATCGCGTCCTTGTAGGGGTCGCAGCGGGCCGATACCCAACTGCGGACGAAGTCCTTGTCGAAGCTCTCCGGCCGCTCGCCGGCAGCGAAGCGGCGCTGGTAGCTCTCCGCCATCCAGAAGCGGCTGCTGTCGGGCGTGTGGATCTCGTCGGCCAGGACGATACGGCCGTCGGGGTCGGTGCCGAACTCGTACTTGGTGTCGACCAGGATCAGGCCGCGGCGGGCCGCGATCTCCTGCCCGCGGGCGAAGAGGGCGAAGGCATGGCGGGTCAGTTGCTGCCACGCCTCCTCGGTCAGCAACCCCTGGGCCACGATCTGGGCCGGCGTCAGCGGCTCGTCATGGCCGCCGTCGAACGCCTTGGTGGTGGGGGTGATGATCGGCTGGGGCAGCTTCTGGTTGTCGCGCAGCCCATCCGGCAGGCGGACGCCGTACATCTCGCGCTGCCCCGCCTTGTAGAGCGTCAGGATCGAGGTGCCGGTGGTGCCCGCCAGGTAGTCGCGGACCACGATCTCCACCGGCAGGATATCGAGCCGGCGCCCGACGACGACGTTCGGGTCGGGATACTCCAGGACGTGGTTCGCGCAGATGTCGCGGGTCGCCTCGAACCAGAAGCGCGCCGTCTGGGTCAGGACCTGGCCCTTGTAGGGGATCACCGCCAGGATACGGTCGAACGCGCTGAGGCGGTCGGTCGCGATGATGATGCGGCGGCCGTCCGGCAGGTCGTAATTGTCCCGCACCTTGCCGCTGTAATGGTTCGGCAGCTCGGGAATCGTGGCATCGCGCAGGACGCGGTGCAGATGGTCCGTCAGGTCTGTCCGGTTCATGATCACCCGCTATAGGTCGTCATTCGCTGTCGGCCATCACTCGCTGTAGGCCATCATTCGCTAAAAGTCCGGGCGATCTCGCGATACTCGGCCAACACCTTGCGCGCGTCGATCCCCCGTTCGCGCGTCGCCTTCACGATCCAGGCGGCCTCGATCGGGCCGAACAGGGCCTCGAACTCGAGCTGCATGGCGGCGTCGGCCGCGGTGATGATGTTGCCCGCCGCCTCCGCGGTCGCCCGCGCCCGCATGGCCGCCGTCCGCCAGCCGCGCCCGGCCAGTGCCGACAGCCGTTCCCCGGACACCGACAGCAGCGCGTCCCGGTCCGGACCTAGCCCGTCCAGGACGGCCGGGTTCATGATGATGGCGAAGGTGCCGTCGTAGAAGCCGCCCGGCATCTCGACGGAATGGCGCGCCACCTCCAGCAGCCGGAAGCTCTCCTTGCTCTCCATCGGGAAGAAGGCGCCCTCCGCCCGGCCATCCACCAGCGCCGCATAGGCCTGGGTCGGCGCCAGGGTCAACGGGTTGATGCCAAGCGCCCCGGCGATCTCGGCCGCGATGCCGCCCGGCACCCGGATCTTGCGCCCCTGGAGGTCGCCCAGCTGCGTGATCGGGGCCTTCAGATGCAGCACGCCCGCGCCATGCAGCATCACCCCGAGCACCGCGACGCCGGCATGCTCGTCGGCCTGTGCCAGGCGGGCCTGGTGGGTGCGCCAATAGGCGACCGAGGCCGCCACCGGGTCGACGCCGGTTCCCGGCAGTTCCATCAGGAACGGCAGCAGGAAGCGATCCGGATGATAGCCGTGGAAGACGTAGCCGATGTCGGCCTTGCCCTCCCGGACCAGATCGAACTGCCGGTTGGGCGCCGCCAGGTTATGTTCGATCGCAATCCGCACCCGCCCCTCGGTGGCGCGCTCCACCGACCGCCCCCAGGCCGGGAAGACGGTGCGGTTCAGCTCATGGTCGGGCGGGACCCAGGTCGACAGGCGCAGCACCGTCTGGCCCGCCGCCCCGGCATCCGGCGACAGCCCCGATGACAGCCATAGGGCGACCGCCAGGGCGGCGATCAGGAAACGCTGCAGCATGGATGGTTCTTCGACGCGGTGGTGCCGGCCTGTCAACCATTCCCGGCGCCACGGGCTCGCCGGACCCTGGTGGCGGCAGCCGCGAATTGATATCAACCGGAACGTTTAGCCCCCATCGGGGTTATCGCGGCGCCGAGCGAACTGCACCGCCAGGCCGGTCTTGCGCAGGGATGCAGCCAGCGCAGGAATGCGGGCGGTGGGTCGTGCAAACATTCGGCCGGTCCCTTTCGACCGGAAAGGATTTACCGGTTGACCGACACCAGCATCCACGCCGCCTCCCCTGGCCGCGGCGCCATTGCCTCGAATCTGCGCACAGCATTCCTGTCGGCCCTGTTGCTGCCGATCGTCGCCGGCTGCGCCCTCCAGGCCAATGTCCCGCCGGCCACCACCCCCACCCAGGCCGCGTGGCAGGGCGCGCAGTCGGCTACCGCACCGCTGCCGCCTGCCCCCGACTGGTGGCGCACCTTCGATTCGCTGGAGCTGAACGCGCTGCAGAGTTCCGCGCGGGCCGACAACCTGGAAATCGCGGCGGCCGTCGCTCGCATCGAGCAGGCCGATGCCCTGGTGCGGGTGGCCGGCGCCAACCTGCTGCCGACCGTCGATTTCGGCTCCAACGCATCGCGTAGCCGGTCGGCGGCCGGGGAAGGCGGCAGCGCCCGCTACCGCAACCAGTTCAGCGCGTCGCTGTCCGCCAGCTACGAGGTCGATTTCTGGGGCAAGAACCGCGCCGGCGCGCGGGCCGCGGCCTGGGACGCCGCGGCGACCCGGTTCGATCGTGAAACCGTGGCCCTGACCATCGCGGCCAGCATCGCCAACACCTATTTCGGCATCCTGACCGCCCAGGACCGGCTGCGGATCGCCGAAGGCAACCTCCGGATCGCCCAACGCAGCCTCGATGCGATCCGCGCCCGTACCGCGGTCGGGACCGCCACCGCGCTCGACGTGGCCCAGCAGGAGAACCTCGTCCTCCAGCAGCGCGCCGCCGTGCCGCCGCTGCGCCAGCAGATCCGCCAGAACACCAATGCGCTGGCGGTCCTGACCGGCCGCACCCCCGACGCGCTGGCGATCGACGGCGGCGGCCTGACCGAGGTCCGCATCCCGGCGGTGGCCGCCGGCCTGCCCTCCGACCTCCTGGTCCGGCGCCCCGACGTGCGCCAGTCGGAAGCGCAGCTGGAGGCCGCCGAGGCCGATGTCATCGTCGCCCGGGCCGCGCTCTTCCCGCGCTTCCAGCTTACCGCCGACGGCGGCGTGCAGAGCGCCATGCTGCGCAGCCTGTTCGAGCCAGGGGCCATATTCTGGTCGATCGCCGCCGGCCTGACCCAGCCGATCTTCGATGCCGGGCGGCTGCAGGCGCAGCTGGCGCAGCAGCGCGCGCGCTACGGCGAACTGCTGGCCAATTACCGGCAGTCGATCCTGTCGGCCTTTCGCGACGTAGAGGATGCGCTGGCCGCCATCGAACAGTCCGAGCAACAGGAACGGCTGCAACAGGCCGTGGTCGCCAACGCCAGGCGTGCCTATGAGATTTCCGAGGCCCGCCTCAAGGAGGGAACGATCGATCTTCTGACCCTGCTGAACACGCAGCAGACCCTGTTCCAGGCGCAGGATGCCCTGGCGCAGATCCGCCTCGCCCGCCTGCAGGCCGTGGTCGGCCTGTTCCAGGCCCTGGGCGGCGGCTTCGACCCCTCCACGGTCGCGGCGCCGGTGTCGCGATGAGGCGCGCCCTGCGCTGGCTGATCGGTCTTGCCATCGTTGCCCTGATCGCCGCCGGCATCGCCTGGGTGCTGGTCGGCCAGGCGCCGCCGGCGTCGAGCCAGCGCATGGGCCGGGGTGCCCGCACGGGGATGGCCACCCAGGCGACCCCGGTGCTGGCCGTGCCGGCCCGCGCCGCCGACGTGCCGATCCGCCTCGACACGGTGGGCACGGTCCAGGCGCTCAACACCGTCACCGTCCGCCCGCAGGTCGACGGCCAGCTCATCTGGATCGGCTTCCGCGAAGGGCAGGACGTGCGCAAGGGCGACCTGCTGGCCCAGATCGAGCCCGCCACCTACAAGGCCGCCCTCGACCAGGCGGAGGCGAAGAAGGCCCAGGACCAGGCCAACCTCGCCAATGCGCGCATCGACCTCGAACGCTATGCGCGCCTCGCCAAGTCCGACTATGGGACAAAGCAGCAGGCCGACACGCAGCGCGCCCTGGTACAGCAGCTGGAAGCGCTGGTCCGCGCCGACCAGGCCGCCATCGACACCGCCCGGACACAGCTCGACCACGCCACCATCACCGCCCCGATCAATGGGCGCACGGGCCTGCGGCTGGTCGACGAAGGCAACCTGGTCGGCGCCTCGACCACCGCCGGGATCGTCGTCATCACCGAGGTGCAGCCGATCGCCGCCATCTTCACCCTGCCGCAGCAGTTCCTACGCCAGGTGAATACCGCGGTGGCGGCCGGACCGGTCACGGCCGAGGCAATGGATTCCGACAATCGCACCGTGCTCGACCGGGGCATGCTGGAAGTGGTCGACAACCAGGTCGACCCGACCACCGGCACGGTCAAGATGAAGGCGAGCTTCCCCAACGCCAACCGGCAGCTCTGGCCGGGCCAGTTCATCAATGTCCGCCTCCAGGTGGGTGTCCGCAAGGACGCGGTGGTGGTGCCGTCGGCGGCCGTGCAGCGCGGCCCGAACAGCACCGTCGTCTATCAGGTGGAGGAGGGCGACACGGTGGCGCTGAAGACCGTGACCGTGCTCCAGCAGGACGAGACCCAGGCGGTGATCGGTGAGGGGCTGGTGGCGGGCGAGCGCGTCGTCACCTCGGGCTTCTCGCGCCTGACCAACGGCAGCAAGGTGCAGGTCTCGGCACCCGGTGCCCCCCCCACCAACGGCACCGTGCCGCAGGCCGCCCCCGGCGAAGGCCGCCGCGGCCCCGGCAGCGCCAGCCGCGAAGGCCGTGCCGGCGGCCGCCCGGATCGTGATCGGTCCCAACGGCCGGCTGGTGACGCACCGGCGCCGCGGCCGGCTGGTGACGCGCCGGCGCCGCGGCCGGCGCAATGAACGTCTCGGCCCCCTTCCTGCGCCGCCCGATCGCGACCTCGCTGCTCGGCATCGCGGTGCTGCTGGCGGGGCTGCTCGGCTATTGGCAGCTCCCGGTATCGTCGCTGCCGCAGGTGGACTTCCCATCGGTGCAGGTGACGACCCGCCTGCCCGGGGCCAGCCCCCAGACCATGGCATCCCTGGTGACGGCACCCCTGGAACGGCAACTGGGGCAGATCCCGTCCTTGCAGGCGATGACCTCGACCAGCGGCATGGGCATCAGCCAGATCACCCTGCAATTCGACCTCGGCCGCGACATCGACGGCGCGTCCCAGGATGTCCAGTCGGCGATCAACGCCGCTGGATCGACCCTGCCGCGGACCCTGCCCTACCCGCCGACCTACACCAAGGTGAACCCGGCCGACGCGCCGATCGTCACCGTTGCACTGACCTCCGACACCCAGCCGCTGCGCTCGTTGAGCGACCTCGCCGACACGCTGATGGCGCAGCGCCTGGCGGAGGTGACGGGGGTGGGTTCGGTCACCGTCCAGGGCAGCGTCCGGCCGGCGGTGCGGGTGCAGGCCGATCTCGCCCGCCTGTCCTCCTACGGGGTCAGCCTGGCCGACCTGCGCACTGCCATCGTCGGCGCCAACCAGTCCGGCCCGAAGGGCCAGCTTGACGGGGCGCAGCAGTCCTACACCATCGCCGCCAACGACCAGATCGCCAGCGCCGATGCCTATCGCGAGGTCGTCGTCGCCTACCGCAACGGCGCCCCGGTGCGCGTCGGCGACGTCGCCACCCTGATCGACGGCTTCGAGAACGAGAAGGTCGCCGCCTGGTACCAGGGCAAGCCCGCCGTCGTCATCGACGTGCGCCGGCAACCGGGCGCCAACGTCGTCGACACGGTGACCCATCTGCGCGCCGAGCTGGTCCGGCTGCGCGCCATGATACCGGCCGGCGTCGCGCTGACCATCGTCGCCGACCGGACCGAGACCATCCGCGCCTCGATCCACGAGGTGCAGTTCACCCTGGTGCTCTGCGTCGGGCTGGTGGTGCTGGTGGTGCTGCTGTTCCTGCGCACCTTCCGGGCAACCCTGATCGCCGGCATCGTCCTGCCGCTGTCGCTGATCGCGACCTTCGGGGCGATGTGGCTGTGCGGCTTCAGCCTCGACAACCTGTCGCTGATGGCGCTGACGATCGGCACCGGCTTCGTCGTCGACGACGCCATCGTCATCATCGAGAACATCGTCCGCTACATGGAAGAGGGCGACGGGCCGATGGAGGCGGCCTTCAAGGGCGCCCAGGAAATCGGCTTCACCATCATCTCGCTGACCGCATCCCTGGTCGCCGTCTTCATCCCGCTCCTGTTCATGACCGGGCTGGTCGGCCGCATGTTCCGCGAGTTCGCGCTGACCCTGACGCTGGCGGTCGTCCTGTCCGCGGTCGTGTCGCTGACCATGACGCCGATGCTGTGCAGCCGTTTGCTGAAATCCGACCATGGCAAGGCCCAGACGCCGTGGGTCGCCGCCGCCGACCGCATCGTCGACGGCATGATCGAGTTCTATCGCCGAACGCTGGTCGTGGTCCTGCGCCATCGTGCGCTGACCCTGCTGGTGACCGCGGGGACCCTGGCCGCCACCATCGCGCTCTACGTCGTCATCCCCAAGGGCTTCCTGCCGGCCCAGGACACCGGCTCCATCACCGCGGTCACCGAAGCCGGCGAGGACATCTCGTTCGCCGAGCTGCGCCGCATCCAGGAGCTGGTGGCCGAGGTGATCCGCCGCGACGGCGACGTGCAGAACGTCGTCTCGGTGATCGGCGTCGGCACCATCAACCTGACGCCGAACGCCGGGCACCTCAGCATCACCCTGAAGCCCCGTGATTCCGGCCGGCCGCCAGCGACCGCGATCATCGAGCGGCTGAAGCAGGCGGTCGCACCCATTGCCGGCGTCACCGTCTATTTCCGCTCCATCCAGGACATCCAGATCGACACCCGTTCCGCCCAGTCCCAGTACCAGTACACCCTGGTTGGCACCGACGCCGCCGAGCTGTCGGCATGGTCGCGGCGCCTGATCGATGAAATCCGCCAGGCGCCGGCGTTGCACGATGTCGCCTCCGACCTGCGGGAAGGTGGCCTCGGCGTCATGGTGCGCGTCGACCGCGAGCAGGCCGGCCGCCTCGGCGTCTCCATGCAGGCGGTGGAGGACGCCCTCAACGACGCCTTCGGGCAGCGCCAGATCTCGACCATCTACGGCCAGGCCAACCAGTATCGCGTGGTGCTGGAGGTCGCCCCCCAGTTCCGCCTCGACCCGTCCGCCCTGGCACGCCTCTATGTTCCCGGGCGGGATGGCGCGCAGGTGCCGCTGCTGTCGGTGGCCCGGGTCGAGCGCACCTCGGCGCCACTGTCGATCAACCACGAGGAGCAGTTCCCGGCCGTCACCATCAGCTTCAACCTGGCCCCCCGCGCGTCACTGGGCGATGCGGTCCAGGTGATCGCCGACGCGCAGCGCAGGCTGGGGACGCCGACCTCCATCACCGGCAGCTATTCCGGCGACGCCGCGGAGTTCGAAAAGTCGCTGGCGGGGCAGCCCTGGCTGATCCTGGCCGCCATCGTCGCCATCTACATCGTGCTGGGCGTGCTCTACGAAAGCTTCATCCACCCGGCGACGATCCTGTCGACCCTGCCGTCGGCGGGTGTCGGCGCGCTCCTGGCCCTGATGCTGTTCGACCTCGACCTCTCCTTCGTCGCCCTCATCGGCATCATCCTCTTGATGGGCATCGTCAAGAAGAACGCGATCCTGATGATCGACTTCGCGCTGGAGGCGGAGCGGCACCAGGGCCTGACCCCATACGATGCGATCGTGCAGGCGAGCGTGCGCCGCTTCCGGCCGATCCTGATGACGACCCTGGCCGCCCTCTTCGGCGCCCTGCCGCTGGCCCTGGCCACGGGGCCGGGTGCCGAGATCCGCGTCCCGCTCGGCGTCAGCATCTGCGGCGGCCTGCTGCTGAGCCAGCTGCTGACGCTCTACACGACGCCGGTCATCTACCTGCTGATGGAGCGGATCAAGGGTCGAGGCGGCCTCCAGCCCACCCCACTGGCGGCCCCGGCCGAGTGACGGCGCCCCCGCCATGAGCAGCATCTCCACCCCCTTCGTCGAACGCCCGGTCGCCACCATCCTGCTGGCGCTCGGCCTCTTCCTGGTCGGCATGGTGGCCTATGTCTTCCTGCCGGTGGCGAGCCTGCCCGCGGTCGACTACCCGACCATCCGGGTGTCGGCCAGCCAGCCCGGTGCCGACCCGGAGATCATGGCCGCGACGGTGGCCGCCCCCCTGGAGCGCCGCCTCGGCGCCATCGCCGGGGTGACCGAGATCACCTCGTCGAGCGGCGTCGGGTCCACCAGCATCGTCGTGCAATTCGACCTCGGCCGCGACATCGACGGCGCGGCGCGCGACATCCAGGCGGCGATCAATGCGGCGTCGGCCGACCTGCCGAGCGACCTGCCGAGCCGCCCCAGCTTCCGCAAGGCGAACCCCGCCGCCGCCCCGATCCTGATCCTGTCCATGACCGCGGACACGATGCCGCCCAGCGATCTCTACGACCTGGCCGACACCATCCTGGTGCAGCGCCTGTCCCAGGTGCAGGGCGTGGCCGAGGTCACCGTCAACGGGTCGGAGCAGCCGGCGATCCGCGTCCGCGTCGACCCCAATCGGCTGGCCGCCATGGGCCTGGGGCTGGATACCGTGCGGGCGGCGATCGCGTCGGCCAGCGTCGTCAACCCGGTCGGCAACCTGGAAGGCGAGCGGCAATCGACCGTCATCCTGACCGACGGCCAGCTCCGCAGCGCCGAATCCTTCCGGCATGTCGTGGTCCGCACCGATGGCTCCACGGTGGTGCGGCTGGGCGACGTCGCCACCGTCGAGGACGGGGTGCGCAACAGCCGGTCGGCGGGCTGGGTCGGCGCCCGCCGCGGCATCCTCGTCGTCATCAACCGGCAGGCCGACGCCAACGTCATCGAGACGGTCGACAGCATCAAGGCCGAGCTGCCAGAGCTGGAGAAGCTGCTGCCGGCGGGGGTCCAGCTCGCCGTCCTGTCGGACCGCACCACCACCATCCGCGCCAGCGTCCACGAGATGCAGTTCACCCTGGCCCTGTCGATCGGCCTGGTGACGCTGGTGGTGCTGCTGTTCCTGCGCCGCACCACGCCGACCGCAGCCGCCGCCCTGACCGTGCCGCTGTCGCTGGCCGGCACCTTCGGCCTCATGTGGATCGCCGGCTACACGGTCAACAACCTGACCCTGATGGCGCTGGTCATCGCCGTCGGCTTCGTCGTCGACGACGCCATCGTGATGATCGAGAACGTCTACCGCAACCTGGAGAGCGGCATGCGGCCGATGGCGGCGGCGATCGAGGGCGCGCGCCAGATCGGCTTCACCGTCATCTCGATCAGCGTCTCGCTGGTGGCGGCCTTCGTGCCGCTGATCTTCATGCCGGGCATCATCGGGCGGCTCTTCAAGGAGTTCGCCATGACCATGACCTTCGCCATCGTGGTGTCGATGGTGGTGTCGCTGACGGTGACGCCGATGATCTGCGGCCGCTTCCTGAAGGGCGTGCCCAAGCGCGGCGCCACCTGGCTCGACCGCCGGGTCGAGCCGGTGCTGGATGGGCTGGTCGCCGGCTATGCGCGGACGCTGGGCTGGGCCCTGCGCCACCGGCTGCTGATGCTGCTCGTGTTCTTCACCACCATCGCCGGCACCGGCTATCTCTACGTCCAGCTTCCCAAGGGGTTCTTCCCCCAGGACGATACCGGGCTGATCTTCGCCAGCGTCCGCGCGTCGCCCGACGTGTCGTTCCAGAGCATGGTGCGGCTGCAGCAGCAGGCGGCCGAGATCGTCTCCGCCGACCCCGCCATCGACAGCTTCGGCTCCTTCGTCGGCGGCGGGTCGCAGAGCAACTCGGGCCGCATGTTCATCAGCCTGAAGCCGCTCCAGGAGCGCGGCGTCAGCTCGATCCAGGTGGTGAACCGGCTGCGCCCGAAGCTGTCGGCGATCCCCGGCCTCCAGGTCTTCCTGATGCCGCAGCAGGATCTCCGCATCGGCGGGCGCAGCGCCAGCGCCTCCAACCAGTTCACCCTGTGGTCGGAGGACCTGGACGCGCTGAAGACCTGGGCACCGCAGGTACTGGAACGGCTGCGCACGGTACCGGGCGTGGTCGACGTCAACACCGACCGCGAGCAGACCGGGTTGCAGGTCAATGTCGCCATCGACCGCGAGGCCGCAGCCCGGCTCGGCGTGCGGGTCAGCGATGTCGGCACGGCCCTCAACAACGCCTTCGCGCAGCGCCAAATCTCCACCATCTACACCCAGCGCAACCAGTACCGCGTGATCTTCGAGGTCGAGCCGCGCTTCGCCACCGACCCGACGGCGCTGTCGCGCATCTACGTCGCCGGCGCCGACGGGACGCAGGTGCCGCTGGGCGCCGTCACCCGGCGCACCACCGGCACCGCCCCCCTGTCGGTCGCCCATCGCGGCCAGTTCCCGTCGACCACCATCAGCTTCAACCTGGCGCCCGACTTCACCCTCGACGAAACGCTGACGGCGGTGAACCAGGCGGTGGCCGAGATGCACCTGCCGGATGCCGTGCGCGCCGGCTTCGACGGCGACGCCGGCGCCTTCGCGCAATCCTCCCAGAGCCAGCTCGTCCTGATCTTCGGCGCGATCCTGGTGATCTACCTGGTGCTGGGCATCCTCTACGAGGACCTGCTGCACCCGCTGACCATTCTCTCGACCCTGCCGTCGGCCGGCCTGGGCGCGCTCATGTCGCTGCAGCTGGCGCGCATGGACCTGTCGATCATCGCGCTGATCGGCATCATCCTGCTGGTCGGCATCGTCAAGAAGAACGGCATCATGATGGTGGATTTCGCGCTGGAAGCGCAGCGCCACCGCGGACTGCCGCCGCAGGAGGCGATCCGGCAGGCCTGCCTGGAACGCTTTCGGCCGATCCTGATGACGACCCTGGCGGCACTGTTCGGCGCGGTGCCCCTGGCGATCGCGACCGGCATCGGGGCGGAACTGCGCCGGCCGCTCGGCGTCACCATCGTCGGCGGCCTCGTCGTGTCGCAGATCCTGACGCTCTACACGACCCCGGTCATCTACCTGATGCTGGAGGGCCTGCGCCGCCGCAAGCCGGCGATGGCGCCCGCCGCGGCGGAATAGCGCTCAGGCCGACGGCTCCGGCAACGGCGGGACGTGCGGCACCTCGAGCGGGATCTCCGAGGGCGGCACCGGTGGCGGCATCTCATCGGGCGGCAGCGGCATCGGGGGTTCGGGCGTGTCGGGACGTTCGGGAAATTCCGGCTGCTCGGGCGTGTTGGGGATATCCGGCCGTTCCGGCATGGGCTGGCCGGGTGTCGGTTGGCCGGGGGTCGGCTGGCCTGGAGGCGTCGGCTGTTCGGGGATGGCGGCCATCGGAGACGTCCTTCTTGCGGGCGCATGGTTCCTTCGTCCAATGAGCCCGCGCAGGGGATGGTTCCCCACATCGGGCAAACATGTCGCCCCATTGCCCTACTGCTGTCCGACACAAGCAAAGGAAGCGATCGCAGGCATGGACAATCGGCCCGTCCGGCGGCTACACATGACTTGCCTGGGCACTCCAAGCATTGTCGCGACGGCTCCTTCGACAAGGCAAGTGAAGCGCCCGGCATCCGTTCCGTTCCCGATGGCATGGCATGCAATTCCACCCGCTGGTCCTGGTTTCGCAGGCCCACCGCTCCGGCGGAAGCCTCCTGTCGCAACTCTTCGACGATCATCCGCAGCTCTGCGCCCACCCCTTCGAGATCCAGATCGGCCATCCGAACAAATGGAACTGGCCCGACCTCGACCTGGCGGCCGCGCCCGGCACATGGCTGGAGCAACTGTTCGAACGGAAGCTCGAGCGGTTCGTGGCTTCGGGCTACGCCAAGCCCGGGAACAATCCCTATGCCGCCACCGACCCCCGCCGGTTCGACTTCGATCTGGAGCGCCTGAGAGGCACCTTCCTCGACCAGGTCGGGCGCATCGGCGACCCTACCCAGCGCGCCATCATCGACTGCTATTTTGCGGCCTTCTTCGCCGCCTGGGGTGACTGGAAGCCGAGCGGGCGCGAACGGTGGGTGACCGGCTTCACGCCCTTCACCGTCATGGCAGCGAACAGCGTGGCGAGGCTGACCCGCGACTACCCGGACGGCCGCCTGATCACGCTCGTCCGCGACCCGCGATCCTGGCGCGTCTCCAGCCGCTCGCACGACCAGAACCTGCATGCCGACCTCAACCGGTCGATCGGCATTTGGCACCAGTCAGCCAGCGTCTCGCTCGATCTCTACCGGCGGCATCCGGAGCGGGTGCTGATCACGACCTACGAGCGCCTGGTCACCGACACGGAAACGACCATGCGCCGGGTCGCCGGCTTCCTGGGGATCGAGTTCCTGCCGACCCTGACCCAGCCGACCTTTCTCGGCAAGGCGCTGCGGCCGAACTCGTCGTTCGCGGTCCCGGCCTATGGCGTCAGCACCCACGGGCTCGACCGCTCCGACGAGCTTTCCAGCGAGGAGCGCGGGCTGATCGACCGCCTGGCCATGCCGCTCTACGCCGAGGTCGACCGGCTGGTCGCGGCGGAGAGGGTGCCGGCATGACATTGGACGAGGTTCGGCAGCAGACGGCGCTCCGTCTGGCCGCCGTCGAGCCCAAGGGCGAGCCCTTCCCGCACGCCTTCATCCGCGACTTCTTCCCACAGGCCTTCTTCCAGGCGATGCGGGCCAACCTGCCGGCCGACGAGGCGCTGGACCCGACCGACCGGCGCCGGTCGAACAACCCCCATGCCGTCAACCGGCGCAAGTTCGCGCTCGACGAAGCCCATCTGGCGACACTCGACCCGGGCCGGCGGCGGTTCTGGAGCACCGTCCTGCCATGGCTGGGCGGCGCCGAGTTCGCCCGCATGGTCCTGGCCCGGTTCGCGGGCGGGCTGGCGGCCCGCTATGGCGACCGGCCGCTCGACCTCGTCAGCCGGGTCGAGATCAATGTCGACC
Source organism: uncultured Rhizobiaceae bacterium (assembly GCA_964594715.1). Classification (GTDB taxonomy): domain Bacteria; phylum Pseudomonadota; class Alphaproteobacteria; order ATCC43930; family Allostellaceae; genus Allostella. The sequence goes on from CAZQOA010000047.1 coordinate 20,930, forward strand.
GCGAGAACTATGCCATCCAGCCCCACACCGACAGCCCGAAGAAGGTGCTGTCGATGCTCTTCTACCTGCCGGCGGACGATGCCCGCGCCGACCTCGGCACCTCCATCTATGCGCCGAAGGACAGCACCTTCCGGTCGGAAACCACGATCCAGTATCCCTTCCGGCTGTTCGACGCGGTCGAAGCCTTCCCCTACGTCCCCAATAGCTGCCTTGCCTTCCTGAAGACGGACAACTCGTTCCACGGCCGGCCCCTGGTGACCGGCACCGCCGTCCACCGCCCGATGATGTTCATCTCGATCCAGCACCGGGCGGGCGGCGGCGAGGCGATGTAGGCCCTAGATCGTCAGGACGACGTTGCCGATCACCCGTCCCTGCTCGACCGCCTCATGGGCCTCGGCGATACGGTCTAGCGGCAGGGTCAGGCCGACTGCGTGGCGCAGCCGGCCGTCGGCCAGCATCGCATGCACCCCCGCCACCGCCGATGCGCGCTCGGCCTGGGTCAGTTCATAGACCAGAAAGAACTTCACGGTGGCGCTGGCGAACAGGCAGAAGGGCGCCGGCAAGGGCGCTTCCGCCCCGCCGATGCCATAGACGACGACGGTGCCGCGCGCCGCCAGGACGCCCGGCAGCAGCCTGGCATTGGCGGTGATGTCGAGCTCGATCACCCGGTCGACGCCGCGGCCACCGGTCAGCTCCTTCACCCGGGCACCGACATCCTCTTCGCGATAGTTGATGACGTGGTCCGCCCCCGCCGCCTTGGCGTGGGCTGCCTTCTCCGGCCCGCTGACGGTCGTGAGAACGGTGGCGCCGCCCGCCTTGGCGAACTGGATCGCGTAGTCGGACACCGCCCCCGCCCCGCCCGCGACCAGGATCGACTGGCCGGTGACGCGACCGTCGATATGGACGGCGTGCCAGGCGGTCAGGGCCGGGATGCCGAGGCAGGCGCCGGCCTCGAAGGAGGCAGCATCGGGCAGGTGCGCCGCCTGGATCGCCGGCAGCACGATGAACTCCGCGGCGGTGCCGAACGGCCGCTTCCATTGCCCGTTCCAGGTCCAGACGCGCTGGCCCCGGCGCGCCGGGTCGACGCCGGCACCCACCGCCTCGATCGTCCCGGCGCCGTCGCTGTGCGGGATGATGCGCGGGTAGGCCAGCTTGCGATTGCTGCCGGCCCGGCTCTTCACGTCGGAGGGATTGACCCCGGAGGTCGCGAGTCGGACCCGGACCTCGCCCGGCCCCGGCTCCGGCTGCTCCATTTGCCCCAGCCGCAGAACGTCCCGGGCCGCGCCGTTCGCCTCGTAATATGCCGCCTGCATCGGGGCCTCCTCAAGGTTTCATGGTTACAATCCGCCAGTCAGTGCCTAGACTGCGATTCGTCGTCAACAATCGAAAGGAGGTGGTCCAGTGTCTCATTGTCTCAACCCGCGTTCGCTGGGTGCCATGAGCCTGATCCCTGCCTCTGTCGGGGTCTTCGGGGTTCTCTGACGTTCATCCGGCCTGCCCCTCTTGCGCGTCACGCGCGGGGCAGCCGGAGCGCGGTTCGACAATGGGGGGCCGCCTCGAAAGGGGCGGCCCCTTCGTCTTGAGGTCCATTCCTGATGCCCGAAGCGATCGAGATCCTGGTCGACGCCGACGCCTGCCCGGTGAAGGCGGAGATCTATCGCGTCGCCGCCCGCCACCGGGTGAAGGTGACGGTGGTCTCCGGCGGCTTCATCAACATTCCAAGCGACCCGATGATCGAGCGGGTGATCGCGGGCGACGGCTTCGACGCCGCCGACGACCGCATCGCGGAGCGGGCGCGGCCGGGCGCCATCGTCATCACCAGCGACGTGCCGCTGGCCGCCCGCGCGGTGAAGGCCGGGGCAGACGCGATCGGCCCGACCGGCCGCCCCTTCTCCGAGGCCTCGATCGGCATGGCGCTGGCGACCCGCAACCTGATGGAAGACCTGCGCGCCGCCGGCGAGCGCACCAGCGGCCCCAAGCCCTTCGGTCCCCGCGACCGCTCCGCCTTCCTGTCGGCGCTGGACGAAGCGATCGTGCGCCTGAAGCGCAAGGGGTTCGCGTAAGGGGCCCCTACATTGCCTCCGGCCGGAACCCGATCAGCTCCTCGAACCGTCGCGAATAGCCGGGCCAGGCTTCCGGATTGACGACGCGTGGGGGTACCCGGCCCTGGAAGAGCTCGATCCACTGCTCGGCCGCGGCGGCCGCCATGTTGCGCAGCGACTCCTCGGTGATGCCGGCGATGTGCGGCGTGGCGATGACGTTGGGCAGGCGCAGCAGCGGGTGGGCCGGGTCCGGCGGCTCCTTCAGGAAGACATCGAGGCCGGCGCCGGCGATGCGGCCGGCGACCAGTGCTGCCTCCAGCGCCACCTCGTCATGGATGCCGCCGCGGGCGGTATTGATGAAATAGGCGGTCGGCCGCATGGCGGCGAACTGGGCCGCGCCGAACGACCCGAAGGTCTCGTCGTTGCGCGGGCAATGGACCGAGACGAAATCGGCCCGCGCCAGCAGCTCGTCAAGCGACACCTTGGCCGCGCCGCGGGCCGCCACCTGCTCGGCCGTGAGGTAGGGGTCGTGGGCCAGCACCGTCATGCCGAGGAGGCCGCGGCATAGTTCGGCCGTGCGGGTGCCGATCTGGCCGATGCCGACGATGCCGACCGTCCGCCCGCGCAGCTCGCGCCCGGTATAGGCGAAGCGGTCGAGGTTCTGGTCGCGGCGCATGGCGCGGTCGGTGACGCCGATGTTCTTGGCGAGCGCCAGCATCAGCCCCAGCGCATGCTCGGCCACCGCCTCCTTGTTGGCGCCGGACTGGTTGCAGACGATGACCCCGGCCGCCGTGCAGGCCGCCACGTCGACCATGTCGAAGCCGGCCCCGGTGGAGCTGATCGCGAGCAGCTGGGGGCAGCGCCGGATCAGGTCGCCGTCGCCGAACCAGGGCTCGCGCAGTTCGGTGCGGGGCGCGATCTGGTAGCCATGGACCCGGGCCATGACCGCTTCATTGTCGCCGTCCGGGTCGGCATAGCGCCGCAGCACCAGCTCGATGTCGTCGCGGGCGGCCAGGATCTCCTCGGCCACCGGATCGACCCATTGCTCGAAATAGGCCAGCCGCTTCACATTAGTCGCCACGTTTCCCCCTGGATTCTCATGTTTCACCGCTGCCAAACGATCGTCGATCCTGGGGAGCGCGACAAGCGATTGCGCTGGTCCTATCGCCGTTCCTGTAGGCCACCGGTGTCGGCAGGGGTAGGCGACGCCCATGCCAGGGCCCCCGCCGCCGCGGCGGCGGCCGTGGCGAAGCTGGCCTGGAGGAGGTAGCCGCCGGTCGGTGCCTCCCAGTCCAGCATCTCGCCGGCGACGAAGATCCCGGGCAGGCGGCGGAGCATGAAATGGCGGTCGACCTCGTCCAGCCGGACGCCGCCCGCGCTCGAGATGGCGCGGGCCAGCGGCTGCGGGGCGAGGAGGGCCAGCGGCATGGATTTGATGCGGGCGGCCAGGGCCGCCGCGTCGCGCGGCAGCTCGTCCCCGCCCTCGCGCAGCAGGGCGGCGGCGACGGGGGCGAGGCCGGCGCCCTTGCGCAGCCGGGTCGCCGTCGAGGCGGCCCCGGGCACGGCAGCCAGGCGGCGCTGGACCTCGCCGACCGGCATTTCGGGGCGGAGGTCGATCTCGACCATGGCGCGGCCGGTGCCGGCGATGGCGTCGCGCAAGGCGGCCGAGAGCGCATAGACCGCCCCGCCCTCGATGCCGTAGGCGGCGATCATCGCCTCGCCCCGGACCGTGCGGCCGGCATGGGCGAGCGCGATCGCCTTCAGCGGCGTGCCGGCGAAGCGATGCCGGAAGTGGTCGCTCCAGGCGACCGCGAAGCCGCAGTTGGCCGGCTGGAGCGGGGCCACGCCGACGCCGTTTGCCGCCAGGATGTCGACCCAGCCGCCGTCGGAGCCGAGGCGTGGCCAGCTCGCCCCGCCCAGCGCCAGGATGGTGGCGTCGGGTGCGGCCGTCTCGACGGTGCCGTCCGGGCCGGCGAAGGCGAGGCGGCCGGCCGCGTCCCAGCCGCGCCAGCGGCGCCGGGTGCGGATCGTGACACCCTGGTCGGCGAGGCGCGCCAACCAGGCGCGCAACAGGGGCGAGGCCTTCATCGCGGCCGGGAAGACGCGGCCCGAGGAGCCGACGAAGGTCGCCTGCCCCAGCCCGTCCGCCCATCGGCGGAGTGCGGCCGGCGGAAACGCCGCCAGCGCCGGCGCCAGGTGCGGGGCCGCCTTGCCATAGCGGGCAAGGAAGGGCTCCGCCGCCTCCGAATGGGTGAGGTTGAGGCCGCCGCGCCCGGCCATCAGCAGCTTGCGCCCGACCGTCGGCATCTGGTCCCAGAGGGTGACGGCGGCACCGGCGGCACTCGCCGCCTCGGCCGCCATCAGCCCCGCCGGACCGCCGCCGACGACGGCGATCATGGTCGTCAATGCGAGCTCAATATCAATAGAAGCTGGGCGTCAATGCAGGCTCGGCTTCTTCAGGAAGCGGCTGCGGTCGGCGGACTTGACGGAGATCTCCAGCGTGCGGCCGTCGCGGTGGAGGGTGAGCGGCACCTCGGCGCCGGCCGGGCCCTGCTCCCAGACGCGGCGATAGAAGGCAGCGAGGTCGCTCGGCTCCACCCCGGCCACCGCCAGGAGCAGGTCGCCCGTCTGGATGCCGGCCTTGGCCGCGGGGCCGTCGTCCGACAGGCCGACCACCACCACGCGCTCCTCCATCTCGGCCGCATAGAGGCCGAGCCAGGGCCGCGGCGGGCGGTTGGGCCGGCCCAGCAGCTGCAGGTCGTCGAACACCGGCTTCAGCACGTCGATCGGGATGATCATGTTGAGGTAGGTGCCGCGCCCCTGCTGCAGCTGCAGCGAGCCGATGCCGATGAGCTCGCCCGCGGCGTTGATGAGCGGCGCGCCGCCCCAGTTCGGGTGGGCGGGGGAGGTGAAGATCGCGTCGTCCAGGACATACTCCCAATAGCCCGCGAACTCCTGCCGGGCGACGATGCGGGCGGCGACGGAATGGGGCCGGCCGCCGGCACCGCCGACGACCACCCGCTCGCCGACCGCGGCCGCCGACGACCGCCCCAGCGGCAGGGCCGGCAGGTCGATCCGCGCCAGTGCCTGGACCAGGCCGAAGCCGGTCTCATGGTCGTAGGCGACGACGTGCCCCGGCACCGCCCGCCCATCGGCCAGGCTGAGATAGACCGTGTCCGCCTCGGCCACGAGATAGCCCACGGTCAGGACCAGCCCGTCGGCGCGGATGATGACGCCGTTGCCCGCACGCTCGGTCCCCAGCGTGCCTGCGGTGAAGGCGTCGGCCGGCACTGCCGCGCGCAGGCCCACCACGGCCGACAGCACCCGGTCGAGGTCATATTCATGATCCTCCGGCCGCGGCTGCAATGCGTCGGGCACCTTCCAATCGCTTTCGGTCGACATACCGCTCCATCTCCGCCGGCCACCCGGTGTCCCATGCGCAATCCCGATGGGCGGAATCCCGATGGCCGGCTGCCACTCTAGCCGGTTCAATCCATGGGCCCAAGTTGGGGTCGGTGGGGGGATGTGGCAAGCCGTCGGCGATGTGACGCGCAGGACGCGACGGCGTGCTGACGGGGGAGGATCGTGTTGACATGGCGGCCCGACGGGATGGACGCGAGGGCCCTGTCGGCCTAGCATTTCACCCGCCATGAACAAAATTTCTTTGCCTACCTCGCATGTGGTTGCGGCGGATGATGCGAAGACGCATCTCGCCCAGCTCCTCGACCGCGTCGAGGATGGGGAAGAAATCACCATCACGCGGCATGGCCGGAGCGTCGCTCGCCTGGTTCCCGCGGCACCCTCGCACGATTCGAACGCGGCCCGTCATGCGGTCGATGCTTTGCACGAATTGCGACAGCGCCTGGCGAGCAGGGGTGTCCGGCCTTTTTCGTTGGCCGAGATAGTGTCGTTGCGTGACGAAGGGCGACGTTAGGGACCGTGGCCGCGGTCGTCCTGGACGCGTCCCTTATCCTGGCCTGGATTCTTCCTGGCGAGGCGGGCTCTGCGCAGGCCGGGCCGGTGATCGAACGCATCGTCGCCGATGGAGCGGCAGCCCCTGGGCTATGGCGTCTCGAGGTCGCCAACGTCCTGGCGATCGCCGAACGGCGGGGCCGCCTTCCCGCGGGCTCCGCCGTCGAGTTGATCGAACGGTTGTCCGACCTGCCGGTGGCGATCGATCCAGAGACCAGCGCACGCGCCTGGGGCGCCACGCTCGCCCTGGCACAGCGCCATGGCCTGACCGTCTATGACGCGGCTTACCTTGAACTTGCCCAACGGACCGGCCTGCCGCTGGCGACATTCGACCAGGCGCTGAAAAAGGCCGCAGGCGCGGAGAACGTGGCCCTGGCCGACTGAATCACTCCGTTGACCCGCCCCCTACCGCCGCCCCTCGCGCGGAGCGTCGAGGGCGAGTTCTTCGAGGAGGTCGGGGCGGAGGTCGGCGTCGGCTCGCTTCGACTTGCCCGCGACCGCCTGGCGGGTGCGGGCGAGGTAGAGGCGGTGGTCGAGGTGGCGCCGCGCGATGGCGGCGGCGGCGGCCGGGTCGGCGGCCAGGATGGCGGCGGCCAGGTCTGAATGCTCGGCGACGGCGGCGGCCCAGCGTTCCGGGGTCAGGTTCGCCTGGAAGCGGGCCGGCCGCAGGCGGGCGTTGGCGCGGCCATGCAGGTCGGCCAGCAGCGGGTTGCGCGCGGCCGCGATGATGGCGGCGTGGATCGCCTCGTTGAGGGCGAAATAGCCCTCCAGGTCATTGGCCCGGCGGCGCTCGGCCAAGGCCGCGGTGAGGCGGCCGATCGCCTGGCGCTCGTCGGCGGTGGCGCGCTCGGCGGCGAGCGCGGCCGCCTCCGCCTCCAGGGCGGCGATCACCTGGAAGGCGTGCTGGGCGGCCTCGCCCGACAGGTCGACGACGGTGGCGCCGCGGTTGGGCACGATCTCCACCAGCCCCTCGGCGGCCAGGACGCGCAGCGCCTCGCGCAGCGGCGTGCGCGAGATGGCGAACTCCGCGCACAACTCCAGCTCCTTCAGCCGCTCACCCGGGGGCAGGTGGCCGGCAAAGATGGCGCGGCGCAGCCGGTCGGCGGCATCGAGATGCAGCGCCCGGCGGGGGATCGGGCCGCCGGCGTCCCGGGGTGCCAGGTCGTTCATGCCGCCATCACGCCCATCGCCGTCACGCCAGCGCGTCCGCCAGCACGCGCACCGGGTGGATGGCGGTGCGGGCGGCAAGGTCGGCGAACTGGTGGCGGCAGCTGGTGCCGGCAGCGACCAGGATGGCGTCGGCGGGGGCGTCGCGCACCCGGGGCAGCGGGCCTACCTCGGCGACCTGGCGGGAGACGGCGGCATGCTCCGCCTGGTAGCCGAAGGCGCCGGCCATGCCGCAGCAGCCGGCATCGATGGTGGAGATCGTCAGGCCCGGCACCAGCCGCAGCATGGCCTCGACGGCGCCGACGGTGCCGAAGGCGCGCTGGTGGCAATGGCCGTGCAGCACGGCGGCGGCCGCGGTCGGCTTCAGGTCGGGGGTGAAGCGGCCGGCGGCGCGCTCGGCCTGGATGAACTCCTCGATCATCACCGCCTTGGCCGCGACCGCCTTGGCGTCCTCGCCCAGGCCCAGCACCAGGTGCTCGTCGCGGAAGGTGAGGAGGCAGGACGGCTCCAGCCCGACGATGGCGAGGCCGCGGCGCGCGGCGGCGGCCAGCGGCGCCAGGGCGCGCATGGCCTCGGCCCTGGCCTCATCGACCATGCCGGCGGCCAGATAGGTGCGCCCGCAGCAGAGTGGCCGGGCGCTGCCGTCGGCCGCCTGGATGCAGGCAACGCGGTAGCCGGCCGCGACCAGCAGGCGCTTGGCGGCGCGCGCGTTCTCGGGCTCGAAGGCGGCCGTGAAGCTGTCGACGAACAGTGCCACCTCCAGCCCCTCGCCCTCGGCCGCACCCTCCGCACCGGCGGCATCGAAGCGGTCGCGGCGCCATTTCGGCAGCGGCCGGTCGGCGGCGAAGCCCAGCATCTTCTCCGACAGGCGGGCGAGGCCCGGGATGCGGTCGCGCAGGTTCAGCACCGGCGCCAGCGTCGCCGCCACGCGGGCATAGCGCGGCAGGTGGGCCACGATGCGTTCGCGCAAGGGGACGCCGTGCTGGCGGTTCCACTGGTGCTGGAACTCGATCTTCATGCGCGCCATGTCGACGCCGGTCGGGCATTCGCGCTTGCAGCCCTTGCAGGAGAGGCAGAGGTCGAGCGCTTCCTTCACCGCCGGGTCGGCGAAGCTGTCATTGCCGAGCTGGCCGGTGACGGCGAGGCGCAGCGTGTTGGCGCGCCCGCGCGTGACATGCTGCTCGTCCTTGGTCGCGCGGTAGGACGGGCACATGACGCCCGGATCGGACTTCCGGCATTCGCCATTGTTGTTGCACATCTCGACCGCGGCCAGGAGCCCGCCCCAGTCCGACCAGTCGAGCGCGGTCGCAACCGGCAGCGCCTTGTAGCCGGGCTTCCAGCGGAAGAGGCTGCGGTCGTCCATCTTCGACGGCCGCACGATCTTGCCGGGGTTGAAGAGGCCGGTCGGGTCGAAGGCGTCCTTCACCTCCTCGAAGGCACGCACGATGCGGTCGCCGAACATCGGCCGGTGGAATTCCGAGCGCACCAGCCCGTCGCCATGCTCGCCGGAATGGGAGCCCTTGTATTCCCGCACCATGGCGAAGGCTTCCTCGGCGATGGCGCGCATCTTCTTCGCCCCGCCCTCCTCCTTCAGGTTGAGGATCGGGCGGACATGCAGCGTGCCGACCGAGGCATGGGCGTACCAGGTGCCGGACGTGCCGTGCTTCGCGAACACCTCGTCCAGCCGGCGCGTATATTCGGCGAGGTCGGCCAGCGGCACCGCGCAATCCTCGATGAAGGAGACGGGTTTGCCCTCGCCCTTCATCGACATCATGATGTTGAGGCCGGCCTTGCGCACCTCCCACACCGCGGCCTGGAAGGCGGGCTCGACCGCCTCCACCACCGAATCCGGGAAGCCGAGGTCGGCGGTCAGCGTCACCAGGTCGGCCAGGCGGCGGACGCAATCCTCGCGGTCCTCGCCGGCGAACTCCACCAGCAGGATCGCCTGCGGCTCGCCCTTCACGAAGCGGTCGACGGTGGGGCGGAACATCGCGATCTCGCGCGACAGGTCGATCAGCGTGCGGTCGACCAGCTCGACCGCGCTGGGGCCGAGGTCGACGATGTGCCGGGTCGCGTCCATCGCGGCATAGAAGGTAGGGAAATGACACACGCCCAAGGTGCGGTGGCTGGGGATCGGCTGCAGGTCGAGATGGACCTGGGTGAAGAAGCCGAGCGTGCCTTCGGAGCCCACCAGCAGGCTCGCCATGTTGTGGCCGGCGGGGTTGATGAGGTCGATATTGTAGCCGCCGACCTTGCGCAGGAGCTTGGGGATGCGGGCGTCGATCTCGTCCGCCTCGCGCCCGTGGAGGGCCCGCATGCGCTGCACCAGGTCGGTCAGGCGGGCGTCGCCCGCGACATCGGCCAGGTTGCCCGGCACGGGGCCGAAGCGATGGGCCGACCCGTCGGCCAGGATGGCATCCACCGCATGGACGTTGTGGACCATGTTGCCGTAGCGGATGGAGCGCGAGCCGCAGGAGTTGTTGCCGGTCATGCCGCCCAGCGTGGCGCGGTTGGACGGCGACACGTCGACCGGGAAGAACAGCTTCTTCGGCCGCAGCAGCTTGTTCAGATGGTCCAGCACGATGCCCGGCTGCACGGTGGCGCGGCGGGCCTCGACATCGACCTCGACCAGGCGGTTCAGGTGCTTGGAGACGTCGACGACCAGGGCCTCGCCCACCGTCTGCCCGCATTGCGAGGTGCCGGCGCCGCGCGGCAGGACGGGCACCCCCTCCTCCCGCGCGATCTGGATGGCGGCCGCGATGTCGTCCGCCTCGCGCGCCACCAGCACCCCCAGGGGCTCGATCTGGTAGATGGAGGCGTCGGTCGAATAGCGGCCGCGGCTGGCAGCGTCGAACAGCACCTCGCCGCGCGTCTCCCGGCGCAGCCGCTCGGCCAGTTTCGCGTCGCCTACTCGGGTCATCGCTGGTGCCTCTCTTGCTTCCCTCCAGATTGTATACATAATGCAATCGAACTCAAGGGGACCCTGCGATGACGAAGCACCAGCCCGGCCGCCATTTCCTCCAGATTCCGGGGCCGACCAACGTGCCCGACCGGGTGCTGCGCGCCATCGACCGCCCGACCATGGACCATCGCGGCCCCGACTTCGGCCGCCTGGGGCATGAGGTGCTGGAGCGCCTGAAGCCGGTGTTCGGCACCGAAGGGCCGGTCATCATCTTCCCCGGCTCCGGCACCGGCGCGTGGGAGGCGGCGATCGTCAACACGCTGTCGCCGGGCGACCGGGTGCTGATGTTCGAAACCGGCCATTTCGCCACCCTGTGGCAGGAGATGGCGCGCAAGCTCGGCGTCGTGACGGAGTTCGTGCCGGGCGACTGGCGCTCCGGCGTCGACGCGGCCGCGATCGAGGCGCGGCTGGCGGAGGATTCGACCCACGCCATCAAGGCCGTCGCCGTCGTCCACAACGAGACCTCGACCGGCGTCACCAGCGACATCGCCGCGGTGCGCCGCGCCATCGACGCCGCCGGCCACCCGGCGCTGCTGTTCGTCGACACGGTGTCGTCACTGGCCTCCATCGAATATCGCCATGACGAGTGGGGCGTCGACGTGACGGTGACCGGCTCCCAGAAGGGGCTGATGCTGCCGCCGGGCCTGGGCTTCAACGCCGTCAGCGCCAAGGCGCGGGCCGCAGCGAAGGCGTCGAAGATGCCGCGCGCCTATTGGGACTGGGAGGCGATGCTGGGCATCAACCCGACCGGCTTCTTCCCCTACACGCCCGCCACCAACCTGCTCTATGGCCTGAACGAGGCCCTGATCATGCTGGTGGAGGACGAGGGCCTGCCGGCCGTCTTCGCCCGCCACCAGCGCCACGGCGAGGCCGCCCGCCGCGCCGTCCGCACCTGGGGCCTGGAGGTGCTGTGCCGCAACCCGGCCGAATACTCGCCCGTCCTGACCGCGGTGATGGTGCCCGAAGGCCACGACGCCGACGCGCTACGCGCGACCATCCTGGAGCGGTGCAATATGTCGCTGGGGAACGGGCTGGGGCGCCTGAAGGGGAAGGTGTTCCGCATCGGGCACCTGGGGGACTTCAACGACCTGATGCTGGTCGGGACGCTCGGCGGGGTGGAGATGGGGCTGGCTGCGGCGGGGGTGCCGTACACGAAGGGCGGGGTGCAGGCGGCGATGGATTTTCTGGGGGGGAACCGATAGGGACGGGCCGCGGAGGGGATAGCGCATGGCGTAGCGAGCAGCGGCCCCGGTGGTGGCCGGCGAGCGGCGCGGCATCGCTGTTGCGTTTGCCGCCGCCGGCGAAGCTACGACCATCTGAACGCCGACCGCATTTTCCCATCCGCCTCGGAGGGGCCGGAGTAAAACAGCCGCGCGGTGACGATGCGGAGCAGGGCGACCTGGCCTATGGATCTTGTCGCCGCTGGTGGGATAGGGTTGAATGAAGAAAAAGCACGCCAAGTGCGGCTTTAAGAGGAACAAATCGCGTTATGCGCGCAATCGACTTATATTCAGGCGTCGGCGGGTGGTCCCTCGGCCTTCGTCTCGCGGGCGTCGAAGTTGTGGCATCCTACGAGCGCTGGGGACCCGCCAATGAAACGAACTTCAAAAACAATCTACATCAAGCTCAGACGGTGGACATACGCCGACTGACCTTCGCCGAGCTTCCCGGGAATATAGATATAGTTGTCGGTAGCCCACCATGCACTCAGTTTTCTTTTTCAAATCGTGGAGGAAGCGGAAATTTGGATGATGGTCTTGAGGACATCATTCGCTTCCTCAGTGTCGTCGAGCACCTCCGCCCGAAGGCGTGGGCAATGGAAAACGTTCCGCGCGTTGCGCCGATCATCAGGAAGGAACTCCTGGAGGGAGGAAGGCTCCATCGGTTTGTCCATCTTGGGTTGGAATCGCATGTGGTCAATATGGAGGACTTTGGCCTTCCTCAACGGCGCCGTCGTTGCATCGCGGGGAATTTCAATTTCACGCTCTTGAAGGCATATGCGGAGAGGACGCCGAAGCGAACGCTGGGCGAAGTGGTTGCCGCTCTAGCGGCTGATCCGGTGATCGATCCGTTGTATGGACTGTTGCTGCCGCGCAGCGCATTGATCGACCACAATGCTGAACTGAAGTTGAATGCCGAAGAGGCCCGCATCAACCGTGCCGCGAAGGTCACCCACCCGGTCTACAATGCGATGCCCTTCCCGGATCGCCTCGATCGCAGTGTGCGAACTATTACTGCGACCTGTACCCGCGTATCGCGCGAGAGCATTATCATCGAAGACCCCGATGTTGCGGGCGCGTTCAGACGGCTCACCGTTCGAGAACGAGCAAGCCTTCAAGGGTTCCCGATTACTTTCCAGTTTTATGGCGCGAGTTATGCGCAAAAACTTCGGATGATTGGAAACGCGATACCGCCGGCCTTTTCCTTCCTCGTGGCTCAAGCCTTCAGGGAACAGAAGCTGAATGAGTTACCGGCCTTGTCCGCCGCCGCCGCCGGCCTGACATCGCCGGCACCCGCACCGACCGAGACCGCCCCCCACCGCCCCGGCGCCACCTATTCGCTCAGCCGTAACTTCCGCTTTGCGATCACAAGTCTCCGGCTGAAGAGTGGGGTGCGTTTTGAGCTAAACAATATTATAGAACGCGAACACACCAAGTGGAGGGTGGCATTCTGGTTCGGAACCTCAAAGTCAATCCAAACACTGCGGCTTGACGATCACCAATATGATAATATCCGTACAGAGTTACCGGAAGGAGTCATTGACGCATGCTCAGTGCCGCTTTCTCGGCTTGCCCGTTTCATTCAATGTGCCGACATCCGTAACATGCAGACCTTATGGAGCCATCAGGGCCTCGGTGAGACGCGAGCATTCATGCTGCTGGACGAGCTGGCCGAGGTCGGAGATTTGGTCACAACAGCATTGGCGTCGCATGAGATGGCGGCCCGGGAAGCTGTCGCGACGGCTCTCTCTCGCGAATTCGATGAGACAGCGGCGAGGGTGCCAGGAGCAGGGAAACTTATCCGCAATGCGCCGCTGATCCTGGCCGGTTTAATGGTCGGCTGCCTCGCCAACATCGAGCTTGCGAAGCACACGGGCAACCCCAGCCGGGTCGACCGTAACCAACGAATCGCAGCGATGCGCAAAAATATTGCGCCACCATTAAGAACCTAATTGGTGGACAAGCTCTCGCCCGCGCAGAGAAGTGCACATATGGCCCGTATTCAGCGGGCAGATACGGCACCTGAGCGGATCGTGCGCCGTCTTCTGCACGCGATGGGTTACCGATTCAGGTTACAATATAAGGTAGTTCCCGGCCGGCCCGACATAGCGTTTCCCGCTCGACGTAAGGTGTTGATGATCCACGGTTGCTTCTGGCATGCTCATAATTGCTCCGGGTACCGCATGCCCAAGACACGGACAGAGTTCTGGCGGGCTAAGTTCGCGGCGAACCGTGAGCGCGATGAACGACTTGCGGCGGCTGCGCGCGACTTGGGGTGGGAATGCATAACGATCTGGGAATGCGAGGTCGCTGATCTGGCGCGCTTAGCGGTCAGGTTACGTGATGAGCTTGGGCCGCTTCGGTTCCGCTCACATCAATCCCTGGCGATGCATTCAAAGGTCGTGGGTGAGATGTCCCAGCCTGAGGTGTCCGAGAGGAAGAGAGCTGAGTACGGCCCCGGAATCATCTCTGGTTGATAGTCCTTTTGGCAAAGGCGAGAGCGGTCCACGAGATAGAGCACATAGGCTTCACCCAGCGTGGCGGCAGCGTGGATTTCGTTCCGCGACCAGAAGAACCGTCTGGCGCTGGCGAACGATTTTACCTCGATGTGGATGTCGTGGTGAAGGACCCTAGGCCCCGAGAACGAGAGAATGTCATATCCGGCAGCAACGTTCTCATCAGATACTCGCCGAACCTGGTCCTTGAGCGGATGACTGGATAGCCGCCGTCGCTCGTATTCGAGGACCCAGAATTCAGCTACCAAGCCATGTTCGGCCTGGGCTTCCAAGGCCTCCTCAAGCTGGGCGGAGTTCATCGGCCGGCGTGCGAGCGCGCGATTCGCAGCCCTCGCCGCGCCGAGGAAGACGGCACTGTGATGAGGCGTGACCCTCCAGAACCTCTCTTTGACGCTCGGTCGGGTTGCGACCTCAAATTCAAGCAACCATAGTGGGAGACCGTCTTCCCAACCCGGAAGAAGTCGTGAGTCGAGCCACAGACCGTCCTCGCCTCGGGCCTGAAGGCATCGCGGGCCGGTCGTCTCGATTCGTCGGGCGAGAAGGGTGGCGGTAGCCGACGCAATCTGCGAATGAAAACCCTGCGCCGGAACGCCGATCGTGAGGCGCGCCTCCCCCGCCGTCCTCAGCAGCCCGAATTCCGACAACAGCGCGATGGTGTTGCGCGCCCTAGGGCGGATCGACATTCATCGCAGCCAGATCATGGCAGCGGCGAGATGGACG
>CAZQOA010000048.1:0-27340 GCA_964594715.1 uncultured Rhizobiaceae bacterium
ATCCTTCGCGTTGTCGCCGCCGCCGCTCACCACCACATGCTTGCCGTCGGCATCGAGCCGCCCGTCGTCGAACGCCGGCACGGCATCGCCGAAGCCCTTGCGGTTGCTGGCCGTCAGGTAGTCCAGCGCCGGGACCACGTTGCCCAGGCCGACACCCGGCATCTGGATATCGCGCGCCTTGTAGACGCCGGACGCGATCAGCACCGCGTCATGGCGGGCGCGCAGGTCGGACATGCACAGGTCGCGACCGATCTCGACCCCCAGATGAAACTGCACGCCGGCCGCGATCAGCAGGTCGGCGCGGCGGGTGACGATGTGCTTCTCCAGCTTGAAGCCGGGGATGCCGTAGACCAGCAGACCACCGACGCGGTCGTAGCGATCATAGACATGCACCTGGTAGCCGCGGCGGCGCAGCACGTCGGCCGCGGCCAGCCCGCCCGGCCCGGCGCCGACGATGCCGACCGACTGGGACAGATGCCGCCGCGGCGAGGGCGGGCGGACCCAGCCGCGCTCGAACGCCGTGTCGGTGATGTACTTCTCGACCGCGCCGATGGTGACGGACTCGAAGCCCTTCTCGATGACGCAGTTGCCCTCGCACAGGCGATCCTGCGGGCAGATGCGGCCGCAGATCTCCGGAAAGGTGTTGGTCGCCGACGACACCTCGTAGGCTTCCTCCAGCCGGCCCTCGGCGGTCAACTTCAGCCAGTCCGGGATGTTGTTCTGGAGCGGGCAGTGGATCTGGCAATAGGGAATGCCGCACTGCGAACAGCGGCTCGCCTGCGACCGGGCGCGGTCGGCCGCGTACTGCTGGTAGATCTCGTCGAAGTCGTGGCGACGACCATCGGCCGGGCGCTTGACCGGCATCTCCTTCGCCACCGACACGAATCGCAGCAGCTTTTCCGCCATACGCCCCTCCCGGAACCGCAGCAATACCCGCCGGCCGGGCGGGAACCGCCCTTCATTACGGCAAGGTTTTCGGGAACGCGAGGGAAAAAACGCTAGATGGTCACGAAAGCTGACCTTTGTTGCTGAAGATTTGTTCAAACCCCCTTCATTGGGGCGCGTCGCTCACATTCTGACAGGCTATTTGTACCGTTTCGGTACTATGTCATTTTCCGATCACTTGTAGTTGCGTTGCGGAAAGAGATTTCCCTTCCGATAGCGATCCAGATAGGTGGGCAGCACGGCTTCGGCGGCGGTCGGGCGGATGCCGAGCTCGGCCAGCCCATCGGGCCCGGTCACCACGTTGTCGCGCTCCAGCATCAGAACCTGGTCGCGGGTCAGCGGCGGGATCGGCAGCTTCTCCAGAAACCATGCCTGGACGCGGGCGACGCCGAAGGGCACCGGCACCAGGAGGCGGCGACGGCCGATCTGCTTCAGGAGCAGGCGCATGAGATCCGCGAAGCGGTAGACCGTGGGCCCGCCCAACTCGAACGTCCGGCCGGCTGCGCCCGCATCGGAGGCAGCCTTGACAATGGCGTCGGCCACGTCGCCGACATAGACCGGCTGGAAC
Organism: uncultured Rhizobiaceae bacterium; assembly: GCA_964594715.1. Lineage (GTDB taxonomy): Bacteria > Pseudomonadota > Alphaproteobacteria > ATCC43930 > Allostellaceae > Allostella. The sequence continues at coordinate 1,514 of CAZQOA010000048.1, forward strand.
CTGGTATGGCCGCCGCCGATCAGCGGCAGCGCCGGCAGCACCCGCGCCAGCCCGGCGAAGCGGTTGAAGAAATCATCCTCCGGCCCGAACACGATGCTGGGACGGATGATCGTCGCCGCCGGGAAGGCGGCCCGCACCGCCTCTTCGCCGCGCCCCTTGGTTTGCGCGTAGAGGGAGGGCGACGCCGGGTCCGCGCCGATCGCCGACATATGGATCAGGCGCTCCGCCCCGGCCGCCTTCGCCAGGCGCGCGACCCGTTCGGCCCCGTCCTGGTGGACGGCCTGGAAGGTCTGGCTGCCATGCTCGTAGAGAATGCCGGCCAGGTTGATGACGAGGTCGCTACCGGCAACCGCCGCCGCCACCGCGGCCTCGTCGCCGACTCCGGCGCGGACGGGCGTGATCTGCCCGACATCGCCCATCGGCTTCAGGAAGAGCGCAGCGTCCGGATGCCGCACCGCGGCCACGATCACCGCACCCTCCGCCGCCAGGCGCTGCACGACATAGCGCCCGATGAACCCCGACGCGCCGAAGACCGTCGCCCGCATCTACCGTCCCCTTCAACCCCGGCGCCCCGACGGGCGCACCATCTGCAGCCGCTTATATAGGCGGTTCCATGGCCACACCACCGGGTCGGTCGGGTGCCGGCGGATGAGATAACCCACGTCCGTCACAACGGAACGATTGACACGACCCCATGGTCGGGGCTAACCAACCGGCCGCCCCGAGCCCAGGTGGCGGAATTGGTAGACGCGCAGGTTTCAGGTACCTGTGGCCGAAAGGTCGTGGAAGTTCGAGTCTTCTCCTGGGCACCATCCCCTCTCCTCCATTCACCGGAGAGGTCGCGGCATTTCTCTTCTCAGCTACGGGCGGGCCGGTGAGCATCACCCTCCATCGCGGCGATCTGCCGCCGGGCATCGATTTCGGCTCGTGCGTCGCCATCGACACGGAGACGATGGGCCTCAACCCCCATCGCGACCGGCTGTGCCTGGTGCAGCTCTCCGCGGGCGACGGGACCGCCCACCTGGTCCAGCTGCCCAAGGGCGAGTACGACGCCCCGCGGCTGAAGGCCCTGCTGGCCGACCGCAACGTCACCAAGCTGTTCCATTTCGCGCGCTTCGACGTGGCCTCCCTGCATCGCTATCTGGGCGTGGTCGCGGCACCGATCTATTGCACCAAGATCGCCTCGCGGCTGACCCGCACCTTCACCGATCGTCACGGCCTGAAGGACCTGTGCCGCGAGATGCTGGGCGTCGATTTGTCGAAGCAGCAGCAATCGTCCGATTGGGGCGCGGCCAAGCTGACCGATGAGCAGCAGCGCTACGCCGCCTCCGACGTGCTGTACCTGCACGCGTTGAAGACGCGCTTCGACGAGATGCTGGCACGCGAGGGCCGGACGGAGATGGCGGCGTCCTGTTTCCGCTTCCTCCCGACCCGGGCGCTGCTCGACCTGGCCGGGTGGTCCGAGGAAGATATTTTCGCGCACTGAGCACCGATAGGGTGTCCTGGGCCGTCTCGCGGCGGCCCGGAAGCGGCAGCCGGAGGCGCGGGCCAAAGGCCGCACAGGACGCGGGCTCGCGTTGACCTTTCGGGGGGTCGAGCGCATATTCCGCATAGCAGCATCGTACATGCTACGTTCCTGAAATCCGGCCGCTTTCCGTCGGCCGCAACGCTGGCAACTCGGACGATTCGTGACGGCCCTTGCAGAAAAACTGACCCCGTCTGCCGACCTTCTGTCCGCGCGTCGCACGCTGCGGCTGGAGATCGCCGGCGTCGAGGCGCTGTCCGCCAGCCTGGGCGATGCGTTCCTGTCGGCGCTCGACATCTTCGCCGCCATCGAGGGCCGCGTCGTCGTCACCGGCATGGGCAAGAGCGGGCATGTGGCGCGCAAGATCGCGGCCACGCTCGCCTCCACCGGCGTGCCGGCCCTCTTCGTCCACCCGGCCGAGGCCAGCCATGGCGACCTCGGCATGATCGCCCGCGGCGATGCCGTCCTCGCCCTGTCGAATTCGGGCGAGACCCCGGAACTGGCCGACATCATCGCCTATGCGCGGCGCTTCGGCATCCCGCTGGTCGCCATGACCCGGCGGCGGCCGAGCGCGCTGGCGGACGCGGCCGACGTGGCGCTGATCCTGCCGGACACCGAGGAGGCCTGCCCGCTCGGCCTCGCCCCCACCACCTCGACGACGCAGATGCTGGCGCTGGGCGATGCCGTCGCCGTCGCGCTGCTGGAACGGCGCGGCTTCTCCGACGCGGACTTCCGCACCCTGCATCCGGGCGGCAAGCTCGGCCGGCGCCTGCTACGCGTCAGCGACCTGATGCATCGCGGCGACGAGGTGCCGACCTGCCCGCCGGACATGGTGATGGCCGACGCCGTCCTGGTGATGACGGCCAAGACCTTCGGCATCGTCGGGGTCGTCGACGGGACGGGCGTGCTGACGGGCGTGATCACCGACGGCGACCTGCGGCGCAACATGGCGGACGACTTCCTGTCGCGGCGGGCGGGGGCGGTGATGACCCGGACGCCGCGCACCATGAACCCCGACGCCCTGGCCGCGGAAGCGCTGGGCTACATGAGCGAGAACAAGGTCTATTGCGTGTTCGTGGTCGATGGCGAGCGGCGCCCGGTGGGGGTGCTGCGCATCCACGACATCCTGCGCGCGGGCGTCGCCTGACCGTCATGGAACCCTTGCCCTCCATCGGGAAGCCGAAGGTCGGGCCGACGCCGCAGCCGGCGCGTGCGCCCGCCGCCAACGGGTTCGCCTGGTCGCCGGCGGCCCGCCCCCGCCGCAACGATGCGCGCTACAGCCGCCTCGTGTCGCTGCTGCGGTATCTGCTGCCGATCCTGGCCATCGGCCTCCTGGCCCTGGTCGCGATCTGGCCGCAGATTCATCGCGGGGTCGACGGTTTTCGCCTGCAAAGCCTGAAGCTCGACCCCAGCGAGGTATCGACCCTGCGCATGAGCAACGCCCGCTACCATGGGGTCGACGAGCGCAACCGTCCCTATGTGCTGAATGCCGAGGGCGCGGTTCAGAATCCGCGCGACAAGAATTTCGTGGCGCTTGAGGTGCCGAAGGCGAACCTGGTCCTGGAGAATGGTGCCGGCGTCTCGGTCGCCGCCGAATCCGGGGTCTATGACGGGACCGCGAAGATGCTCGACCTGATGGGCGCGGTGCGGGTTCGGCGCGATGACGGCTATGTCTTCGAGACCGAGGTCGCGCGCGTCGACCTGAAGAGCGGGATGGTCGACGGCAACGATCCGGTCCGCGCGCACGGACCCGGCGGCACCATCGAGGCCGAGGGGTTCCGCGTGCTGCAGAAGGGCGAAGTGGTGGAATTCAAGGGGAAGTCGCGGGTGCTGCTGCCCCAGGGCACGGCGATCCAGAAACAGGGCACGCCGGTGCCGAAGCAATGAGGCGTTTTCTCCCTGCCGTCGCGCTGGCCGTTCCGTTGATCGCGCTCGGCCCCTTGGCGACGGGCGTCTCGGTCCGCCCCGCGATGGCCCAGGCGAGCGGCATGTTCGGCGCCGATGCCGGCGACAAGCCGGTCGAGATCGTGGCCGACGAAGGGATCGAGTGGCAGCAGAACAGCAAGGCCTACATCGCCCGCGGCAATGCCAAGGCGACGCGCGGGGAAACCGCGATCTCGGCCGACACGCTGACCGCCTACTACCGCGACACCGCGACCGGCGGGACCGAGATCTTCCGCGTCGTCGCCGACGGCAAGGTACGCATCGTCTCGCCGCAGGGAACGGCCCAGGGCGACCGCGGCGTCTATGAGGTCGACCGGGCGGTGTTCGTGCTGACGGGCAGCGACATCCGCCTCAACTCCGGCACCGACGTGGTGACGGCACGCGACAGCCTGGAGTTCTGGGAACAGCGGCAGCTGGCCGTCGCCCGCGGCGCGGCGTCCGCAACGCGCGCCGACAAGCGCATCCGCGCCGACACCCTGACCGCCACCCTGGGCGAGGGCGAGAAGGGCAATCGCGAGGTACGCCGCGTCGATGCCTTCGGCAACGTCACCGTCGCCACCCAGTCGGAGACGGCGCGGGCGGAAACCGGCGTGTACAACCTGGAGCGCGGCGTCGCCACGCTGCGCGGCAAGGTGCGGATCACCCGCGGCCAGAACCAGCTGAACGGCGAATATGCGGTGGTGGACCTCAACAGCGGCGTGAGCCGGATGTTGCCCGCGCCGGCCCGCGACGGCCAGCCTGGTCGGGTGACCGGCCTGTTCGTGCCGAACAAGGAGGGCGCCGCCCCTGCTGGCCAACCGGCCACCCCGCAACCGGCCAACGGAACCCAGGCCGCACCCGCGCCGGGGACCCCGGCCCAGCCGGCCGCCGATGCCCCGGTGCTGCCCGGGCGCAAGCCCAACGTGCCCCCACGGGGGCGCCCATGAACGCCCCCGAGCGCGCGGCCGATCGCGACGGGCTGCGCCTGGTGGCCGACAATCCGGGCCTGGTCGCGCTCAACCTCGGCAAGCAGTTCAAGAAGCGCCCGGTGCTGCGCGACGTCAGCATCGCGGTGCGGCGCGGCGAGGCCGTGGGCCTGCTCGGCCCCAACGGCGCCGGCAAGACGACCTGCTTCTACATCATCACCGGCCTGATCGCGCCGGATGTCGGCACCATCACGCTGGACGGCCAGGACATCACCGACCTGCCGATGTACCGGCGCGCCCGGCTCGGCATCGGCTACCTGCCGCAGGAGGCCTCGATCTTCCGCGGCCTGACGGTGGAGCAGAATATCCGCGCGGTCCTGGAAGTGGCCGAGCCGATGCGCGACACGCGCGAGGCGATGCTGGAAGAGCTGCTGGCGGAATTCTCGATCACCCATCTGCGGCGGGCGCCGGCGCTGGCGCTGTCGGGCGGCGAGCGGCGCCGGGTGGAGATCGCCCGCGCGCTTGCCACTCGCCCGCACTTCATCCTGCTGGACGAGCCGCTGGCCGGCATCGATCCGATCGCGCTGGGCGACATCCGGGCCCTGGTGTCGCACCTGAAGGACCGCGGCATCGGCGTGCTGATCACCGACCACAATGTCCGCGAGACCCTGGAGATCGTGGACCGGGCCTATATTCTCCATGAGGGCCGGGTCCTCATGGAAGGGCCGCCCTCGGCCATCGTCGCGCATGCCGACGTCCGACGGGTGTACCTTGGAGAACGGTTCAGCCTCTAGTGGCCCGGCAGATGCTGCTCGCACCGCGGCTGGAGCTCCGCCAGTCACAATCGCTGGTGATGACGCCGCAATTGCAGCAGGCGATCAAGCTGCTGCAGATGTCGAACATGGAACTGACCGCCTTCGTCGAGGAGGAGCTGGAGCGCAACCCGCTGCTGGAGCGCGAGGAAGGCGGCCTGCCGCCGGGCGAGGCGCCGGCGCCCGGCGACGGCGAGCACGGCGAACCGGGGACGGAGGCCGAGGGCCCGTTCGGCGCCGAGTTCGACGATTACTGGCATCCCGATGAGTCGACCAACGGCCCCGGCGATGGCATCGGCAGCGGCGGGGCCGGCAGCGACGGCGCGGCCGGCCCGATGGGCGACGGCGCGGACGGGCTGCGCTGGAACAAGGTGTCCGGCGGCGGCAGCTTCGAGGATGGGTCGGGCGACCCGCTCGATTCGCTGCATCGCCCGGAGACCCTGCGCGAGCACCTGCTGTCGCAGCTGGTGATGGATATCGCCGCCCCGGCCGACCGGCTGATCGGCCTGCACCTGGTCGATGGCATTGCCCCCACCGGCTATCTCGAGGCCGAGCCGGCGGCGATCGCGAGCCTGCTTGGCTGCCCGGTCGAGCAGGTCGAGCAGGTCCTCACCCGCATGCAGCGGTTCGACCCGCCCGGCGTCTTCGCACGGTCGCTGGCCGAATGCCTGGCCCTGCAACTGGACGATCGCGGTCGCCTGACCCCGGCCATGCAGTCGTTGCTGGCCCATCTCGACCTGATGGCGCGCCGCGACCGCGCGGCCCTGTCGCGGCTCTGCCAGGTCGATGGCGACACGCTGGCGGCGATGATGGCGGAGATCCGCACCCTGAACCCCAAGCCGGGCCTGGCGTTCGACGCCGAGGCCACCCAGCCGGTCGTCCCCGACATCATGATGCGAGCACTCAGCGACGGCAGCTGGGCGGTCGAGCTCAACGCCGACACCCTGCCGCAGGTGCTCGTCAACCACCGCTACCTCACCACCGTCAGCCGCGGCGCGCGGGACAAGGGCGACCGCGGCTATCTGGCCGAGCAGCTGCAGTCGGCGAACTGGCTGGTGCGGTCCATGCACCAGCGGGCCACCACGATCCTGCGCGTGGCGGCGGAGATCGTGCGCCAGCAGCACGGCTTCTTCCTGCACGGGGTGGCGCATCTGCGGCCGCTGGTGCTGCGCGACATCGCGGCGGCCGTATCGCTGCACGAGAGCACGATCAGCCGGGTGACGAGCAACAAGTACATCGCCACCCCGCGCGGGATCTTCGAACTGAAGTATTTCTTCACGGCCTCGATCGCATCGGTGGATGGCGGGGCCGCCCATTCCGCCGAGGCGGTGCGCCACCGCATCCGTGCCATGATCGACGCGGAACCCGGCGACCGCGTGCTTTCCGACGACCAGATCGTGGGTGAGTTGCAGCGGCATGGCGTGGAGATCGCGCGGCGCACGGTTGCGAAGTATCGCGAGGCGATGCGCATCCCGTCCTCGGTGGAACGGCGGCGGGCCAAATGGACACCCGCCCAGCCAGCTTGACTAGTGCGGGCGGCGCTCGTAGGTTCCCGGCCTCGTCGGGATAGCCAGGAGCGCCCGAGATGCGGCCGAAGGGGAAGATGCGTGGGCCGCAGCGAGATGTTGATCAATCGACGGAAGCGAATTCGATCGGCAAATGGCGGGCACGATACCCCGCTTATCCACAAAAATCGCACCTACCGGCCGCGCCAACCTTTCCCGCGCGCCTCCGCAGTACCGCTACGCATGCCCCAGCCCGTCCCGGGCGGCGCGGCGTTTCCCGGCTGTCGGCGGCGCCGAGGGGTACCCGCGGCGCGCGAACCCTCCCGAGGACATCCATGGATATCGACGATCTACTGGTTCCTGAAGCGGTCATTGCCCGCCTCAAGGTCGGCGGCAAGAAGCAAGCCCTCCAGGAGCTGGCCAAGAAGGCCGCCACCATCACCAAGCTGCCGGAGCGGGCGATCTTCGAGGTGCTGCTGGAGCGCGAGCGGCTGGGGACCACCGGGGTTGGCAACGGCATCGCCATCCCCCACGGCAAGCTACCCGAACTGGACCGGATCGTCGGCGTGTTCGCGCGCCTCGACCGCCCGATCGACTTCGATGCGATCGACGAGCACCCGGTCGACCTCCTGTTCCTGCTGCTGGCCCCGGAAAGCGCCGGCGCGGACCACCTGAAGGCGTTGGCGCGGGTTTCGCGCCTGTTCCGCGACCGGGCCACCTGCGAGAAGCTGCGGGGGACCGACAAGTCGGATGCGCTCTACGCCATCCTGACCAGCCAGACGGCCCCCACCCCCTCCGCCTGACCCGGATAGGAGCCGCTCAGTGGACGCTGAGCGGCTCCATGTCGTGCTGGCGGACGGCCGCGAACGCGACGTCCAGGTCGGGGGCGAGCCCCATGCTGGAGCCGTCGGCGGCGTGGATGGCGAAGCGGACCTCGTCATTGACCACGATCCGGCGCACATAGGCCAGGTTGGGCAGGCCCAGCTGCGCGAAATCCTGGGTGGAGAGTTGCTTCAACTTTTCGGTGGCGTTCATTTTCGATCTCCTGGGCCGACGCGGACCTGAACCGGCGCCTATGCGCGCCGGGAAACCCCGACAGCGGCTTCCGTGCTCTCGCTCCCGGCACCGTTGGTGCCGTCGATACGGATGGTCCGGGCTCGGCTTTCCACCGGAGGCCGCCGCAGATCGACATGGAGCAGTCCATTGTCGAGATGGGCGCCGGTGACCTCGATCCCCTCCGCCAGGACAAAGCTGCGCTGGAACTGGCGCGTCGCGATCCCGCGATGGAGGAAGACCCGGGCCGTGTCCTCGCGCTGCTTGCCCCGCACCACCAGCTGGTTGTCCTCGATCTGCACCGACAGCTCATCGGTACGGAAGCCGGCGACGGCCAGGCTGATCCGCAGCCGGTCCTCGCTGACCTGTTCGACATTGTAAGGCGGGTAGCCGTCCGTCGAGGCCTTCGAAACGCGATCGAGCACGCGTTCGACATGATCGAAACCGAGCAGCAGCGGGCTGTTCAGAAGCGAAAGACGGGTCATGAGCCTCCTCCTCAAGCAGCGAGCGAGCAGGTGATGGGCCCTTGCGGCGCCCGGATCGGGCCCGCCCCAAAGGCCGCGCCCGTGAGGATTATCTAGGAAGGCGTGGCCCCACATCAAGGCGCATGGGTGGCTGGGGTCACGCGGCCGCCGCCGAATGATCGCCAGGGTCCAAGCGCCACGGTTCAAGCGCGCCCGGCTTAAACGCAAAGGGCCCGGCTGCGATTGCGCCGGGCCCTCCCTCGAAATGGTGGAGCCAAGGGGAGTCGAACCCCTGACCTCGTGAATGCCATTCACGCGCTCTCCCAACTGAGCTATGGCCCCGAAACCCTTCGTATCTGTCCCTGGCCGATCTCTGTCCCCGGGGCGGGGTTGGGAACCAACCGCTCCGGGGCGCCTCTCTTAGGGGGCGGCGGCAACGCCGCGCAAGAGGAAAATCGCCCAACCTCGCGAATGATCCCGCGAAGCCCGTCGGATATGCCCTCTAGCGCTCGTCGTCCTCGTCGACGTTCTCGATCACTTCGGCCACATCGTCGTCATCCTCGCCCAGCTCGGAGGTGTCCTCGATCAGCTCCTCTTCCTCGTCCGCCTTCTCGGCGCCCTCGGCCAGGGCCTCGTCGTCCACCGGTGCCGCATCGGCGGCAACGCCACCGGCGATGACGACCGGGCGACCGCGACGGCTCTTCAGCAGGGCCTCCGGATCGAATTCGGTCGCGCATTTCGGGCACACGATCGGCGCACGCCGCATGTCGTAGTAGCGCGTGCCACAGCTGTGGCAAATGCGCTTGAGGCCCCATTCCGCTTTCGCCACGTCGCTTGCTCCAGAAATTCCGTCGAGATACCCGATGCCCGGAAATTACCGATGGCGGGGCGAAGGCGCGCCGATTGCCACGCGCACGCCCGCCTGTCAAAGGCTTTAGTGATTGGTCCCGGCCCCCGCGACCGGACGCCACGGTCGCCGTCACGGTGTTGCCAGCCGCCGCTATATGGTAAGCAGCGGCCGGCCGACAAGCGTTTCGTCGTGCTTTCCCCTTCCTCGCGACAGGTTTCCACCCTCCCGTGACCGCACTTCGTTCCGCCGCCGCCACCAGGCCGCTCGCCGGGGATATCTCCGTCCCGGGTGACAAGTCGATCTCCCACCGCGCCCTGATGCTGGGCAGCCTCGCCATCGGCGAGACCGTCATCGAGGGCCTGCTGGAAGGCGAGGACGTGCTGCGCACGGCCGCCGCCATGCGCGCCCTGGGGGCGGAGGTCAGCCAGCGGGCCGACGGTTCCTGGCATGTCCGGGGGGTGGGCGTGGGCGCGCTGAGCGAGCCCGCGCAGGTGCTCGACATGGGCAATGCCGGCACCGGCGCACGCCTGCTGATGGGGGTGGTGGCGGCCCACCCGATCACCGCCTTCTTCACCGGCGACGCATCCCTGGTGAAGCGGCCGATGGCCCGGGTCATGAACCCGCTGCGCCAGATGGGCGCACGCTTCATGGCGCGCCATGGCGACCGGCTGCCGCTCGGCCTGAGCGGCGCCGCCACGCCGCTGCCGATCTCATACCGCCTGCCGGTCGCGTCCGCCCAGGTGAAGTCGGCCGTCCTGCTGGCCGGCCTCAACACCATCGGCCAGACCACGGTGATCGAGCCGGAGCCGACCCGCGACCATACCGAGCTGATGCTGCGCCATTTCGGCGCCACCATCACGGTGGAGGACGGCGCCGAAGGCCGCGTCGTCTCCCTGACCGGGCAGCCGGAGCTGGTCGGGCGGCCGGTGCTGGTGCCGGGCGACCCGTCCTCGGCCGCCTTCCCGATCGCCGCCGCGCTGCTGGTGGAAGGATCGGACGTCCTGGTCCGCAATGTCGGCCTGAACCCACTGCGCACCGGCCTGCTGACGACCCTGGAGGAGATGGGGGCGTCGATCACCATCGAGAACGGCCGCATCCAGGCGGGCGAGGCGGTAGGCGACCTGCGGGTGCGGGGGAGCGGCCCGCTGACCGGCGTCACCGTGCCGGCCGAGCGCGCGCCCAGCATGATCGACGAATACCCCATCCTGGCCTGCCTCGCCGCCGCCGCCCGCGGCCGCACCGTCATGCATGGGCTGGGCGAGCTGCGGGTGAAGGAGAGCGACCGCCTGACCGCCGTCGTCGAGGGGCTGTCGGCCTGCGGCGGCGCGGTCACGGTCGAGGGCGACACATTGATCGTCGAAGGCACCGGCCAGGCGCCGCGCGGCGGCGGCCACATCGCCACCCGCCTCGACCATCGCATCGCCATGGCCTTCCTCGTCCTTGGCCTCGCCACCCGCGAGGCGGTGACGATCGATGACGACGAGGCGATCGCCACCAGCTTCCCGGGCTTCGCCGAGCTGATCAACGGGCTGGGTGGCCGGATCGACGCGGCGGAGGCCCCGGCGCGTTGACCGCGCCCCTGGTCCCGGCGCGTTGATCGCGCCCATGATCATCGCCATCGACGGCCCGGCCGCTGCCGGCAAGGGTACGCTGGGGCGCCGCATCGCCGAGCATCTGGGGTTTGCCCATCTCGACACCGGCGCCCTCTACCGCGCCGTCGCGCGGCGCCTGCTCGATGCCGGCGCGGAGCCGACCGACGAGGCCGCCGCGGTCGCCGCCGCGCGCCATGTGACCGCGGACGAGCTGCACGACCCGCGCCTGCGCGACGAGGCGGTCGGCCGCGCGACCTCCATCGTCTCCGCCCTGCCCGCCGTCCGGGCCGCCCTGCTGGAGTTCCAGCGGGAGTTCGCCCGCCGTTCCCCCGGCGCCGTCCTCGACGGGCGCGACATCGGCACCGTCGTCTGCCCCGATGCCCGGGTGAAGCTGTTCGTGACCGCCAGCGCCGAAGAACGGGCCCGCCGACGCGCGAAAGAGTTGCGGGAGCGGGGGGTGGCGGCTATAGATGCCCGCGTCCTGCAGGACATCAAGGAACGCGACGCGAGGGACAGTGGCCGCAATGCGGCACCGCTGGCCCAGGCCGCCGATGCGTACGTGCTCGACACGACGCAGCTCGACCCCGATGCCGCCTTCCAGGCGGCGTTGGCGTATATCGCCACCCGCGACGCCTGACCGCCGGCCCACCCGCATCCCGTCCATGATGCGGCACCGGCGAGACCCCCAGGATCGGGTCCACGCCGCCGCACCCGATGACCGCCGGCGGCACCGGTCGTCCACCCCCCTCTCCCGGGCGACGGCCGATCATCCTATCGGGAGAGTCGAGGACACACATGGCGGAAGCGGCACGCAAGGAGAGCTTTGCCGAACTCCTTAACGAGAGCCTTGGCCAGAGCGGCGGGCTTGAAGGCACGGTCATCAAGGGGACCGTGATCTCCGTCGACGGCGATTTCGCGCTGGTCGACGTTGGTCTGAAATCCGAAGGTCGGGTACCCCTGAAGGAATTCTCGGTGGCAGGCCAGCCGTCCGAGATCAAGCCGGGCGATCTCGTCGAAGTCTTCCTGGAACGGATGGAAGACAAGAACGGCGAGGCGGTCCTGAGCCGCGAGAAGGCACGCCGCGAAGAGGCGTGGTCGCAGCTCGAGAAGTCGTTCCAGGACAATGCCCGGGTCAACGGCGTCATCTTCGGTCGCGTCAAGGGCGGCTTCACGGTCGACCTTTCGGGCGCCGTGGCCTTCCTGCCCGGCAGCCAGGTCGACATCCGGCCGATGCGCGACGTGACCCCGCTGATGGGCACGCCGCAGCCTTTCCAGATCCTGAAGATGGACCGCTCGCGCGGCAACATCGTCGTGTCGCGCCGTGCCGTGCTCGAGGAATCGCGCGCGGAGGCCCGTTCGGAGCTGGTCGCCAGCCTGAAGGAAGGCCAGATCCTCACCGGCGTGGTGAAGAACATCACCGACTACGGTGCGTTCGTGGACCTGGGCGGCGTCGACGGCCTGCTGCACGTCACCGACATCGCGTGGCGGCGCATCAACCACCCGTCCGAGGCGCTGACCATCGGCCAGTCCGTCAAGGTGCAGGTGATCCGCTTCAACCCCGAGACGCAGCGCATCTCGCTCGGCATGAAGCAGCTCGAGGCCGACCCGTGGGAAGGCGTGGAGCTGAAGTACCCGGCGGGTGCCAAGTTCCGCGGCCGCGTCACCAACATCACCGACTACGGCGCCTTCGTGGAGCTGGAGCCGGGGGTCGAGGGCCTGGTCCACGTCTCCGAGATGAGCTGGACCAAGAAGAACGTCCATCCGGGCAAGATCGTCTCCACCAGCCAGGAGGTCGAGGTCATGGTCCTCGACGTCGATCCGCAGAAGCGGCGGATCAGCCTCGGCCTGAAGCAGTGCCTGGAGAACCCCTGGGAAGCCTTCATCGAGAAGTACCCGTCGGGTACCGAGCTCGAGGGCGAGGTTCGCAATATCACCGAGTTCGGCCTGTTCGTGGGCCTGCCCGGGGATATCGACGGCATGGTCCATCTCTCGGACCTCGATTGGAGCCGTCCGGGCGAGACCGCGATCCAGGACTTCCGCAAGGGCGAGCAGGTCAAGGTCAAGGTGCTCGACGTCGACATCGACAAGGAGCGCATCAGCCTCGGCATCAAGCAGCTCGAGAGCGATCCGTTCGAGTCCGCCCTGGGCAAGCTGACGAAGGGGCAGGTCGTGACCTGCACCGTCACCGGCGTCCAGGAAGGCGGCCTCGATGTCACCATGTCCGACGGCGTGCCCGGCTTCGTGCGCAAGTCGGAGCTGTCGCGTGATCGCAGCGAGCAGCGGCCGGACCGCTTCGCCATCGGCGAGAAGGTCGATGCCAAGGTGACCAACATCGACCGTGCCACCCGCAAGGTGACGCTGTCGATCAAGGCGCGCGAGCTCGACGAGGAGAAGCGGGCAATGGCGGAGTTCGGCTCGTCCGACTCCGGCGCCAGCCTCGGCGACATCCTGGGGGCGGCCATGAACCGGGCCCGCCAGGACCGCGAGAAGACCGACGACTGATCGGGTTGCGGGCGGCCGTCGGTGACGGCCGCCCGCGCTCATCCGACCGCCGCAGAAATACCGGATGCCCGCGATCGCCTCCGACACCCTGATCGATCGCCGCCGCCTGAAGCGGCGCCTGAGCATATGGCGGGTGATTGCCGTCCTGGCGGTGGTCGCTGCGGCCTTCCTGGCCATCGATCCCGACAGCGACCCCTTCGGGCGCCCGCATGTCGCCCGGATCTGGGTTTCAGGTTTCATCTCCGACGATTCCGACCGCGACGAGGCCATCCGGCGACTGGCCGAGAATGACGACGTGCGCGCGGTGATCGTGCGCATCGACAGCCCCGGCGGTGCCGTCGGCGGCGGCGAGGGCCTCTACCGCGCTCTCTCGACCCTGGCCGAGAAGAAGCCGACCGTGGCCGTGATCGGGTCGCTCGGCACCTCGGCCGCCTATATGGCGGCGCTGGCCGGCGAGCGCATCTTCGTCCGCGACAGCAGCGTCACCGGCTCGATCGGCGTCATCATGCAGTCCGCCGACATCACCGGCCTCCTGGAAAAGCTGGGCGTGAAGCCGGAAACCGTGAAGAGCGCACCGCTGAAGGGCACGCCCAGCCCGCTGGAGCCGCTCACCCCGGCCGCGCGGGCCGCCGCCGAACTGGTGGTGCTGGATCTCTACGACCAGTTCGTCGACATGGTGGCGTTGCGCCGCAAGCTGGACCGTCCGCACGCGCTGGAGCTGGCCGACGGGCGAATCTTCACCGGCCGGCAGGCGAAGGAGCTGGGCCTGGTCGACGAAAGCGGCGGCGAGCCGGCGGCCCGCGCCTGGCTCGAGGCCAACAAGAAGGTCTCCCGCAAGCTGCGCGCCGTCGACATCCGGCCCGGCGAATCATCGTCCTGGGTCGGCGCCATGACCCACGCCTTGGGAAAAGCCCTGTTTTCTGAGAGACTTAGGGTTGACGGCCCGATCTCGGTTTGGCACCCTGGCATCGAAACCGAGCGCTGATACACTCACGGCCAGCCCAACCGCGAGCCAGCCCAATCGCCGGCGAGGCCGACCGCGAGCCCCGAGGAGGTGCTGCGATGACCAAGTCCGAACTGATCCTGCGGCTGGCGGAACTGAACCCGCATCTCTACCAGCGCGACGTCGAGCGGATCGTCACCACCATCTTCGAGGAGGTGACGGAGGCGCTGGCCCGGGGCGACCGGGTAGAGCTGCGCGGCTTCGGTGCCTTCTCCGTGAAGGACCGCGACCCTCGGGTGGGGCGCAACCCGCGCACCGGCGAGGCCGTGAAGGTCGAGCGCAAGCGCACCCCGTTCTTCAAGACCGGCAAGCAGTTGCGCGAGCGGCTGAACGCGGCCGGCTGACACGGCACCCTTGCGCTTCATCTTCTGGCTCCTGGCGTTGCCGCTGCTGGCGGCGATCGCCGCCTTCGCCGTCACCAATCGCGGGCCGGTATCGCTGGAGCTGTGGCCCCTGCCGTTCGTGGTCACGGTGCCGGCCTTCCTCGTGATCCTGGTCGCGGTGTCGATCGGGCTGGCCATCGGGGCGGTTGCGATGTGGCTGTCCACCGGCATTGCGCGCCGGGAACTGCGCCGGCGCGGGCGCCGCATCGACGCGCTGGAGAGCGAGCTGCACACGCTGCGCCGCCGCTTCGCCGAAGGTGACGGCCCGGCCCGGCCACGCGACCCCGCGATATCCGGATCGTCCGCGCCGGCCAGGACCCTCGTCGCCCCGCCCCAGGAACGATAGACCTCAAGGACCCCCATGAGTGATCCGGAGGACGCCCGCCTCGCCCCACCCCGCATGGTCGACGCGGAGGCGGTCGAGCGCGCGCTCGACTTCCCGTCCCTGGTCGCGGCGCTGGACGAGGCCTTCAAGGTCGGCCGCGAGGTGCCGCTGCGCCACCACCACCCGATCCCGCAGCCGGCCGGCCGCGACGCCATGCTGCTGCTGATGCCGGCCTGGAGCCGCGGCGGCGCCGTCGGGATCAAGATCGTGACGGTCTATCCCGACAATGGCCGCCGCGACCTGCCGGCGGTGCTCGGCACCTACCTGCTGCTCGACGGCCGGACCGGCGCGCCGCGCGCGGTCATCGACGGGCGCATGCTGACGCTGCGCCGGACGGCGGCCGCCTCGGCGCTCGCCGCCTCGCGCCTCGCCCGCCCCGACGCGCGCCGCCTCGTCATGGTCGGGACGGGCGCGCTCTCGCCGCACCTGGCCCGCGCCCACGCCGCGGTACGGCCGATCAAGGAGGTGTTGGTCTGGGGCCGGCGGCGCGATCGCGCGGAGGCGGTTGCCCGCATCCTGGCCGCCGAGGGACTGGACGCCCGGGCGGCGGACGACCTGGCCGACGCGGTCCGCGGCGCCGACGTCGTGAGCTGCGCCACACTTGCCAGCGAGCCGCTGGTGCGCGGCGAATGGCTGGCGCCCGGGACCCATCTCGACCTCGTCGGCGGCTTCACCCCGACCATGCGCGAGGCCGACGACGAGGCGGTGCGCCGCGCCCGCATCTTCGTCGATACGCGTGAAGGCGCGCTGCATGAGGCGGGCGACCTGGTGCAGCCCCTGGCGGACGGGGTGATCGGCCCGGCTGCCATCCTGGGCGACCTCTTCGACCTTGCCCGCGGCACCGTCGCCGGCCGCGAGGCGCCTGACGAGATCACCTATTTCAAATCGGTCGGCACCGCGCTGGAAGATCTGGCGGCGGCCGAGCTCGTGGTCTCGCGGTTGTAGGCCGGCCATGCCGATCGCAGTGAAGATCTGCGGGCTCAACCGGCCCGACGCGGTTGCCGCCGCCATCGAAGGCGGGGCCGACTTCATCGGCTTCGTCTTCTACCCGCGCTCGCCGCGCGCGGTGACCCCGGCTGCGGCCGGGCATCTGATCGCCGGGATGTCGGCGCCGGTCGTCAAGGTCGGGCTGTTCGTCGATGCCGACGACGCCACCATCGCCGCCACCCTGGCCGCCGCCCCGCTCGACATGCTGCAACTGCACGGGGCCGAGACCCCGGCCCGGGCTGCCGCCATCCGCGCCCGCTTCGGCCGGCCGGTGATGAAGGTGCTGGCCGTGGCCGCGCCGGCGGACGTGGCCGCCGCCGACGCCTATGTCGCGGTGGTCGACCGGCTGCTGTTCGACGCCAAGCCGCCCGACGACCCCTCGGCCCTGCCCGGCGGCAACGGCCTGCCCTTCGACTGGCGCCTGCTGGCCGGCCGCAGCTGGCCGGTGCCGTGGATGCTGTCGGGTGGGCTCACCGCGGCGACGCTGGATGCCGCCGTGCGCCTCACCGGCGCCCCGGCAGTCGATGTCTCGTCCGGCGTCGAGGACGGGCCCGGCCGCAAGAGCCCGGCCAAGATCGCCGCGTTCCTGGCCGCGGCGCGGGCGCTCTGACCCCGCCGTCGGCAAGCCCAGGTCAGGCGGCGAGCCCGGGCACGCCCTGGGTGGTCGAATACTCGAAATGATGGACCTCGCCCGGGAAGACCCGGCCGCGGATCGCGTGCGCGGCAGCGGCGGCCTCGGCGAAGCCCGACAGGATCAGCTTCAGCTTTCCGGGATAGGTCGCGATGTCGCCGATCGCATGGATGCCGGCGATGCTGCTGGCGCAGGTCGAGGGGTCGACCGCCACATGGCTCTGCTCCAGGTCGAGGCCCCATTCGGCGATCGGGCCCAGATTCATGGCCAACCCGAAGAACGGCAGCAGCACGTCGGCCTCCAGCCGGCGGGTGGCGCCGTCCAGGGTCGCCACGGTGACGCCGGCGAGGCGGCCATCCACCCCGTCGAGGCCGGCCAGCTGATAGGGCACCACCAGCTCGATCGCGCCGTCCTTGGCCAGGGCATCGAGGCGGGCCGCACTCTCCGGCGCTGCACGGAACTTCGGCCGGCGATGGACGACCATGATCCGCGACGCGACGCCGGCCAGCGCCAGCGCCCAGTCGACCGCCGAGTCGCCGCCGCCAGCGATCACCACCTGCTTGCCGCGAAGATCCTCGCGCCGCTTCACCATGTAGAAGATGCCCTTGCCCTCATAGGCCTCGATTCCGTCGAGCGGCGGCCGGTTGGGGCCGAAGGCCCCGACGCCGGCGGCGACGATGACGGCCCGGGCGACGATCCGCGTCCCGGCCGAGGTCTCGACGCGGAAACGGTCGCCGTCGGGGGTCAGTGCCGTCACCTGCTGCCCCAGGTGATAGACCGGGGAAAAGGGGGCGGCCTGCTCGGCGAGGCGGTCGATCAGGTCGGCAGCATCGATCCGCGGGTGCCCGGGAATGTCGTAGATCGGCTTTTCGGGATAAAGTGCGGCGCATTGGCCGCCTGCCATATCGAGCGCGTCGACGACATGGCAGCGCATCCGCAACATGCCGCATTGGAAGATGGCGAAGAGGCCGACCGGACCGGCGCCGATGATGACGACGTCGGTTTCGTGCGCGGCGCTTGACATGGCTGCTCCCGGCCAGAGATCTAGGAGGGCGAATAGACGGATGCGGATTTCGACCGCGATTTCCGCGTAACATGATGGCGCGCCTCGCCTACCGCAACCCTCGCCTGACCCGCCGCAGCCGGGCCGCGGTCGCCTTTGGGCGACGCATGGCCGGCGTCCCCTTGCATCCGATGGCCATCACCCCGCCCGTCCCCGTCCCCCTGCCTGACATCGCCGCCACCCAGCGCCTCGCCAGCGCGCTCGCGGACGTGGCGCGGGCAGGCGACACCATCGCGCTCTGGGGCGACCTCGGCGCGGGCAAGACCGAGTTCGCCCGCGCCTTCGTCCGGGCCCGCCTCGGCCGGGCCGACGAGGACGTGCCGAGCCCGACCTTCACCCTGGTGCAGACCTATGCCGATGGCGAGGACGAGATCTGGCACGCCGACCTCTACCGCATCGCCGACCCCGGCGAAGCACTGGAGCTGGGCCTGGAGGATGCCTTCGGGCACGCCCTGGTCCTGCTGGAATGGCCGGGGCGCATCGTCGCCCTGCTGCCCCGCGACCGCCTCGACATCACCATCGAATTTGCCGAGGCCGGCGCGCGCCGTGCCATCCTGACCCCCCACGCAAGCTGGATCGAACGCATGACGGACCTGGCGCCATGACCATGCCCATGGCGAACACCAATGCCGGCGCGGCCGATCGCGCCGGCGCCATCGCCGCCTTCCTCCAACGCGCGGGCTGGGGCGGGGCGAAACACCGGCCGCTCGCCGGCGACGCCTCGTTCCGCCATTACCTGCGCCTGACCCGCGCCGGCCCGGGGCGCGAGAGCGCCGTGCTGATGGACGCGCCGCCGCCGATGGAGGATGTCCGCCCCTTCCTGCACGTCGCCGGCATCCTGGCCCGGCTGGGCATGAGCGCACCCAAGGTGCTGGCGTTCGATGTCGGGCAGGGTCTCGTCCTGGAAGAGGACCTGGGGGACGGCACCTATGCCCGCCTCCTGGCCGAGGGCGGCGACCAGGAGCGGCTCTATGCCGCCGCCGTGGACGTCATTGTCGAGCTGCAGCAGCGCGTCGGTCCTGCCGATGTCGCCAGCGTGCCAGCCTTCGACATGACCCGGATCATCGAGGAATCGACGGTCCTGCCGCACTGGTTCCTGCCCGCCTGGACGGGACAGCCGACCCCGGCCGAAATCCGCGCCGACTATGTCGCACGCTGGCAGGCGGTGCTGGAGGCGGCCCCGCTGGGGAGCCCCACCCTGGTGCTGCGCGACCATCATGTCGGCAACCTGATGTGGCTGCCGGAGCGCGCCGGCATCGCCGCCTGCGGATTGCTCGATTTCCAGGACGCGGTGGCCGGCCCGCGCGCCTACGACCTGGTCTCGCTGCTGGAGGATGCGCGGCGCGACGTGCCGGACGAGGTCGGGGCAGCGATGTACGAGCGCTATCTCCGGAAGGCGGGCGTGACCGACCGCGACGCCTTCGCCCACGCCTATGCCGTGCTTGGCGCGCAGCGCAACCTGCGCATCGTCGGGGTCTTCACCCGCCTCGACCGCCGCGATGGCAAGCCGCACTATCTGCCGCACATGGCCCGCGTGTGGGGGCTGGTGGAACGCGACCTCCGGCATCCGGCGCTGGCCCCGATCGCCCAATGGCTCGACCGCCACGTGCCGCCCGCCTGGCGCCGCGCGCCGCCGCCAGGGCGGCGGGCATGACCGGCATCCGCCGCGCGATGGTGCTGGCGGCCGGCCTCGGCACCCGCATGCGCCCGCTGACCGACAGCCTGCCGAAGCCGCTGGTCGCGGTCGCCGGCGAGACCCTGATCGACCGCATCCTCGACCGGCTGGCCGAAGCCGGCGTCGAGCGCGTGGTGGTGAACCTGCACCACAAGGCCGACCAGCTCGCCGGCCACCTCGCCCGCCGCGCCCAGCCGCAGATCGTGGAATCCCGCGAGGATGTCCTGCTGGAAACCGGCGGCGGCGTGCGCCACGCCCTGCCGGCCCTGGGCGAGGGGCCGTTCTTCGTCGTCAATGGCGACATCCTCTGGCGCAACGGCAAGCGCTCGGCGCTGGAGCGCCTCGCCGCCGCCTGGGACGACGAGCGGATGGACGGGCTGCTGCTGCTCCAGAGCACCGTGTCCGCCGTCGGCTATGACGGGCGCGGCGACTTCATGCTGAGCCAGGACGGCGCCGTGCGGCGGCCGAAGCCGGGCGAGATCCCGCCCTATCTCTATGCCGGCGTGCAGATCCTGCATCCGCGCCTTTTCGCCGAGACGCCGGACGGGCCCTTCTCCCTCAATCGCCTCTACACGAGGGCGGCGGAGGCGGGCCGCCTTGGCGGCATCGTCCATGACGGCGAGTGGTACCATGTCGGGACGCCCCAGGCGCTGGCCGAGGCGGAGGGGATCCTGTCGTCCCGCGCCCGCATGTGGCTCTAGGGGCGGGCCGGGCCATGGAGCGATCGCCGCCGGGCGCCCCCACCATCTATTCGATCCCGGCCGGCGTCCCCTTCGTGGATGCGCTGGCGGAGGGGATGCTGGCGGAGGCCGGCGGCGATCCCCTGCGCCTGGCCGAGATGACCGTGCTGCTGCCGACCCGTCGGGCCGGCCGGGCGCTGCGCGAGGCCTTCCTGCGCCTCGGCGACGGCCGGGCGCTGCTGCTGCCGCGGATGACCCCGCTGGGCGATGTCGATGCCGACGAGCTGGTCATCGCCCCCGCCGACGAGGGTTTGCCGGCGGGCGACCTCGACGCGGCCCCCGCCCTGCCCGGTCTCCGCCGCCAACTGCTGCTGGCCCGGCTGGTGCTGGCCTGGGGTGCGGCACGGCCGGTGGAGGAATCGGGCCCCGACGCCGCCCCCTCGCCCGCGCAGGCGGCGGCCCTGGCAGGGGAGCTCGCCCGCCTCCTCGACCAGTTGCAGACCGAGGGCGTCGATCCCCGGCGCCTGGCCGACCTCGGCGGCGACTTCGCCCGCCATTGGGAACGCACGCTCTCGTTCCTGGGCATCCTGACCGAGGCATGGCCGCAACTGCTGGCGAGCACGGGCGCGGTCGATGCCGCCGCGCGCCGCGACCTGCTGCTGCGCATGCAGGCCGAGCGCTGGCGGCGCGCGCCGCCGGCGACGCCGGTCATCGCCGCCGGCTCCACCGGCTCTATCCCGGCGACCGCCCATCTCCTGTCGGTGATCGCCCGCCTGCCCAAGGGCGCCGTCATCCTGCCGGGACTGGACAGTGCCGGCGACCCGCTGCTGTGGCCCGCCATCGCGGCCGACCCGACCCATCCCCAGCACGGCATGGCCCGCCTGCTGGACGGGCTCGGCGTCGCCGCCCACACCGTCCCCGACTGGCCATGGCCGCGCGACGCCGCGCCATCGCCCCGCGCCCGCCTCGTCGCCGAGGCGCTGCGCCCGGCCGTGGCGACCGAGGTCTGGACCCGCGCCGACTGGCGCCAGACCGCCCGGCTGGAGGCACCCGCCATCGACGCCGCGCTGTCCGGGCTGGCACGCATCGACTGCCCCGGCCCACATGAGGAGGCGGGCGTCATCGCACTCCTGTTGCGCGAGGTGCTGGAGACGCCGGGCCGGACCGCCGCCCTGGTGACCCCCGACCGGACGCTGGCGCGGCGGGTCGCCTCGGAGTTGGCACGGTGGGGGATAGCGGTCGATGATTCGGCCGGCACGCCGCTCGGCATGACGGCGCCCGGCGTCTTCCTGCGCCTGCTGGCCGAAGCCTTCAGCGAGGACGCCGCGCCGGTTCCGTTGCTGGCCCTGCTGAAGCACCCGCTGGCCGGCGGCGGCATGGCGCCGGTGCGCTTTCGCCGCCGGGTGCGCCGGCTGGAGATGGCGGCCTTGCGCGGCGCCCGACCGGCACCCGGCATCGACGGCGTCGGTGCCGCCCTGCGGCGGCAGGGGACGGACGCGCTCCGCCGCTTCGTCGTCGACATCGACGCCCGCACGCGCGGCTTCGCCGCGGCCCTGGAGGCGCGCGCCGGCGACCTGGCTGGGATGGTGCGCGCGCATGTCGCGGCGGCCGAGGCGCTGGCGGCCACCGACCGCGACGCGGGCGCGGCCCGCCTGTGGTCCGGCGAGGCGGGTGACGCCGCGGCGCGCTTCGTCGCCGACCTCCTGGAGGCGGCCGAAGATTTCCCGCCCATGCCGGGGGCCACCTACGCCGGCCTGTTCGACGCCCTGGCGGCGGCGGTCGCAGTGCGGTCGGCCTATGGCAGTCATCCGCGGCTGCATATCTGGGGGCCGCTGGAAGCCCGCCTCCAGCAGGCCGACCGGCTGGTCCTGGGCGGCCTCAACGAAGGCACCTGGCCCGGCATCGCCCAGGCCGACCCCTGGCTCAGCCGTCCGATGCGGGCCGCACTCGGCCTGCCCCCGCCGGAGCGCCGCATCGGCCTCGCCGCCCACGACTTCGTCCAGGCCGCCACCGCCACCGAGGTATTCCTGACCCGGGCGGAGAAGGTGGAAGGCACCCCGACCGTGCCCAGCCGCTGGCTGCTCCGCCTCGACGCCGTGCTGGAGGCGCTGGGCCGGACCGTCCCGACCGACCAGGCCCGGCGGCAATGGCAAGAGCGGCTGGATGACCGGTTGCCCGGGCCGGCCGGCCTGCTGGTGGCACGGACCGCCCAGCCGGTCGCCCCGCCGCGGCCGCGCCCACCGGTGGCGCTCCGCCCGCGCCTCCTGTCGGTGACCGAGATCGAGACCTGGCTGGCCGACCCCTATGCGATCTATGCCCGCCACCTCCTGAAGCTGCGGCCGCTCGAGCCGCTCGACATGGACCCCGGCGCGGCCGAGCGCGGCACCATGATCCACACGGCCCTGGACCGCTTCATCGCGGAGCATCCGCCACCCGGCGCCCTGCCCGCGGACGCCCTGCCGCGCCTGCTCGCCCATGGCGAGGAGGCGCTGGCCGAGCTGCTGGAGCGGCCGATCGTGCGCGCCTTCTGGTGGCCGCGCTTCATCCGCATCGCGGAATGGTTCCTGGAGACCGAGGCCGAGCGGCGGGCCGCCATCCTCGGCTCCTGGACCGAATGCCACGGCGACTGGCAGCTGGCCGGCCCGGCCGGGCCGTTCCGCCTGCGCGGCCGGGCCGACCGCATCGACCGGCTGGCGACCGGCGAGGCGGCCATCATCGACTACAAGACCGGCGGGGTGCCGACGGCCAAGGCGGTGATGGGCGGTCGCGCCCCGCAATTGCCGCTGGAGGCGGCAATGATCGCGGCCGGCGCGTTTCCCGCCATCCCGCAGGGGCCGGTCGCATCGCTGGCCTATTGGCGCCTGTCCGGCGGCGCGCCGGCGGGCGAGATCACCGAGGTCGCGAAGGCCCGCGACCAGGTCGAAGCGCTGGTCGCCGACGCCCGCGACGGGCTGATGGAGCTGATCGCCCGCTTCGACGACCCCGATACCCCTTATCTGGCACAGCCACGGCCGGAATGGGCGCCGCGCTTCACCGACTATGCCCATCTGGCGCGGGTGTCGGAATGGTCCGATGGCGCCGCGGAGGGCGGGGAATGACCAGCGCCCGCATGGTCGCCGACCCCCTGCCCGGCGAGCTGGCCGCGGTCGCGCAACGCGCCGCCGCCGACCCGACCGCATCCGCCTGGGTCGGCGCATCGGCCGGCACCGGCAAGACCACCGTCCTGACCAACCGCATCCTGCGCCTGCTGCTGGCGGGGGCCGCACCCGAGCGGCTGCTGTGCCTGACCTTCACCAAGGCGGCCGCGGCCGAGATGGCGAACCGGCTGCACAAGGTCCTGGGCCACTGGGCGACCACCGACGAGGCGGCGCTGGGCGAAGACCTGGTCCGGCTGGAAGGTGCCGTTCCGAGCGAGGCCCGCCGCGACGCCGCCCGACGCCTCTTCGCCCGCGTCCTCGACACGCCGGGCGGGATGCGCATCCAGACCATCCACTCCTTCTGCCAGTCGCTCCTCGCCCGCTTCCCGATCGAGGCCGGAGTGCCGCCGCATTTCACGGTCGCCGACGAGGCGACTTCGGGCGAGCTGCTGACCCGCGTCCTCAAGGAGACGCTGGCCGCATCCGGCGACGATGCCGGGCTGACGGCCGCCGTCGCCGAAGTGGCGCGCCATGTCCGCGAGGATGCCTTCCTCGACCTGCTGCGCGACCTGCTGGGGCGGCGCGGGCGGCTGGCCCGCATGGTCGACGAGGCGGGCGGGCTGGACCGGCTGCTGGCGCGGATCGCGGCGGTGCTGGGCGTGCCGGAGACGGCGACGGAGGCGTCGGTGCTGGCGGAAGGCTGCCGGCCGTCGGCCTTCAACGAAGCGGGACTGCGCGAGGCGGTGCGGGCGCTGGCCGCGGGCTCCGACAAGGAGGCCGAGCGCGCCCGCCTGATCCAGGAATGGCTCGATGCGCCGGATACGCGCGCGAGCGGCGTCCCCGGCTATTGCCGGGCCTTCCTGACCAAGGCCGGCACGGTGCTCGCCCGCCTCGTCAACAAGGGCACGGCCACCGCCTACCCCCAGGCGGAGGCGACCTTGCGCGACGAAGCGGCACGCCTGATCGACTTGCAGGACCGGGCCCGGGCGGCCGCCGTGCGCACCGCGACCGCCGCACTGCTGCGCCTCGGCCAGGCGATCCTCGCCCGCTACGAGTTGGCCAAGGCGGCGCGCGCCATGCTCGACTACGAGGACCTGATCCTGCGCACGCGTGCGCTCTTCGACCTGCCGGGGGTCGCGCCCTGGGTCCTCTACAAGCTGGATGGCGGCATCGACCATGTGCTGGTCGACGAGGCCCAGGACACCAGCCCCGACCAATGGGCCGTGGTCGCCGCCCTGGCGGAGGAGTTCTATGCCGGCCGCGGCACCCGCGACACCGAGCGCACGCTGTTCGCGGTCGGCGACGTGAAGCAGTCGATCTACAGCTTCCAGGGTGCCGACCCCGACGCCTTCCGCCAGATGCGCCAGCATTTCCAGGCGCGCGCCGAGGGCGCCGACGCGGCCTGGCGGTCGGTCGAGCTCAACGTCTCCTTCCGCTCGACCGCGGCCGTGCTGACCGCGGTCGACACCGTGTTCGCGTCGGCATCGGCCAAGGACGGGCTGGCCGACACCGACCGCGGCGACCCGGCGGTGATCGAGCATCAGGTGCAGCGCCGCGGGACCCCTGGCCGGGTCGAGGTCTGGCCGCTGCTGGCCCCCGAGGAAGCCGAGGAAGAGGCCGCCTGGAGCCCGCCCGTCGACCAGCGCTTCGCCGTCTCGCCCGCGGCCCGGCTGGCGCGGCGCATCGCGCGCGTGGTGCGCGGCTGGCTCGACGACGGCGCGCTGCTGGAGGCGGGAGAGGGTGAGAAGGGCACGACGCGGCCGATCCGCCCGGGCGACGTCATGGTGCTGCTGCGCCGGCGCACCGCCTTTGCCGCCCAGATGGTGCGCGCCTTCAAGGATGCCGGCGTGCCGGTGGCCGGCATCGACCGGATGGTGCTGCCGCAGCAGATCGCCGTCATGGACCTGGCGGCGCTCGGCCGCTTCGCGCTGCTGCCCGAGGACGACCTCAACCTCGCCGCCCTGCTGAAGAGCCCGCTGGTCGGGCTGGACGAGGATGGGTTGTTCGCGCTGGCCCATGGCCGCGGCACCCGATCGCTATGGTCGACGCTGGCCCGCCGGCAGCAGGAGCGACCCGACTTCGCGGCCGCACATGCCTATCTGGCCGAGCGGCTGGGCCGGTCGGACTATGTCACGCCGTTTGCCTTCTTCGCCGAGACGCTGGGACCCGGCCGTGGGCGCAGTCGCCTGCTCGACCGCCTGGGGCCGGACGCCGCCGATCCGATCGACGAGTTCCTGTCCCTGACGCTGGCCCACGAGCGCGCCCATGCCCCCAGCCTCCAGGGCTTCCTGCAATGGCTCGACATCCAGGCGACCGAGGTCCGGCGCGAGGTCGAGGCCGGCAGCGATGCCGCCCGCGTCATGACCGTCCACGGCGCCAAGGGGCTGGAAGCGCCGATCGTGTTCCTGCCCGATACCGCCCAGCTGCCGCGCGACGGCGCCACCCTGCTTTGGGGCGACGAACCCGGCGCCGGGGCGGCGGCGGCGGGACTGGTGCTGTGGCCGACCCGGCGCGCCAATGAGGAGGGCGTCTGCCGCGGCCTCCGCGAGGCGGCCGAGCGCCGCCGCCTCCAGGAGTATCGCCGCCTGCTCTATGTCGCGATGACGCGCGCCCGCGACCGGCTCTATGTCTGCGGCTGGCGCGGCCGGCAGGAGCCGCCCGCGGACAATTGGCACATGCTGATCGACGGCGCACTCCGCGCGGCCGAGCTGGGCGAGGAGGTGGCCGAGGA
>CAZQOA010000048.1:27440-35411 GCA_964594715.1 uncultured Rhizobiaceae bacterium
TGCTGATCGACGGCGCACTCCGCGCGGCCGAGCTGGGCGAGGAGGTGGCCGAGGAGGCGCCCGCCATCTCGGAACCCGGCGCCCCCGACGAGGAACGGACGATCTGGCGCTTCGACACGGCGGGCGATGCGAAAGCGCCACAGGACCTGCAGCCCCCCGCCATCGCCGCCGGCGCCGAGCCGGCCTGGCTGTTCGCCCCGCCGCCACCCGAACCCACGCCCTCGCGCCCGCTGGCACCGTCGCGGCCGCAGGAGGAGGAACCCGCCCCGCGGTCCCCCGTCGGCCCGGACGATGGGATGCGCTTCCGGCGCGGCCTCATCCTCCATCGCCTGTTGCAGACCCTGCCCGACCTGGCGCCCGCGGAACGGCCGGCCGCCTGCCA
This sequence comes from uncultured Rhizobiaceae bacterium, assembly GCA_964594715.1. Taxonomy (GTDB): domain Bacteria; phylum Pseudomonadota; class Alphaproteobacteria; order ATCC43930; family Allostellaceae; genus Allostella. Next base: position 27,823 of record CAZQOA010000048.1, read on the forward strand.
GCGGTTCCTGGCGCTGAAGGCGCATCAGCTCGACCCGGCGACGCAGGCCGCCTGGGCGGGCGAGGTGCTGGCGGTGCTGGAGCATCCGGCGGCGCACGCGCTATTCGCCGCCCCAGGCCGGGCCGAGGTCCCGGTGGTCGGCCGCGTCGGGGCGAACGCCATCTCCGGCACCATCGACCGGCTGGTGGTCATGGCGGACGAGGTGGTCGTGCTCGACTACAAGACCAATCGGCCGCCACCGTCGGTGGAAGCCGACACTCCACCATTCTATCTGCGGCAGATGGCGGCCTACCGCGACGCCGTGGCGGCCGTGTATCCTCGCCATCGGGTGCGGTGCGCGATCCTCTGGACCGATGGGCCGCACCTGATGTGGCTGTCGGACGAGACCATCGCGCGAGCGACCCTCCCCCTGCATCCCTTGACCCTTTCGCCACGGCTCCCCTAGTTTCGGAGCCAACATTCCTTCCCTGAACGGCCCCCTTCCCAAAATGGCCGAGCGCCGAGGAGCTTTCCCAACATGGCAACCACGAGCGTCAGCGACGACACGTTCGAAAGCAGCGTCCTGAAGGCGACCGGCCCGGTCCTGGTCGATTTCTGGGCCGAATGGTGCGGCCCCTGCAAGGCGATCGGCCCGTTCCTGGAAGACCTCGCGACCGAGATGGCCGGCCGGGTGACGGTGGCCAAGATCAATATCGATGAGAATCCGGCGACCCCGCGCAAGTATGGCGTGCGCGGCATCCCGACCCTGATCGTGTTCAAGGACGGCCAGGTCGCCGCCCAGAAGATCGGCGCCCTGCCGAAGCAGAAGCTTTACGAATGGGTCGAATCGGTCATCTGAAGCCCAGGCCAGACTGAGGCCGAGGCCAGGCGGCGGTCAGGAATTCTCCGCCAGCACGACCCCGGCCAGGTAGAGCGAACCGCAGATCAGCACCCGGACCGGGCGCCCTCCGGCCCGGAGGCCGATCGCCTCCACCGCTTCCCCGACATCGCCGGCCGCCGTCGCCGGGATCCCCGCGGCCTCGGCGGCGGCGGCGGCTTCGCCCGCCGTCCAGCTCTTGTGCTCGCCCGGGATGGCGACCGCGGCCAGCCCTTGCGCCAGGGGCGCCAGCACCTCCAGGAAGGCCTTGGGATCGCGATTGTTGAGCATCGCGAAGACGAGGTGCAGCGGCATCGCCGGCCAGCGGCGAAGCTCGGTCGCCACCGCCTCGGCGCAGGCGACATTGTGGCCGCCATCCAGCCACAGCTCCGACCCCGCCGGCAGCAGGCGCGCGAGCGGGCCATGGGTCAGGCGTTGCAGGCGCGCCGGCCATTCCACGCCGGCGATGCCGGCCGCCACTGCCGCCGCCGGCAGGGTCGGGTCGAAGGCCTCCAGCGCGGCCACGGCGCCGCCGGCATTGTCGTACTGGTGGCGCCCGAGCAGGCCCGGCGCCGGCAGGTCGAGACGCCATTGCGGCCCCTCGTAGCGCATGCCGGATGCGGTCGGGGCCGCGTGCCACTCGCGGCCGAAGCGGCGCAGCGGGGCGCCGATGGACGCGGCATGGCGTTCGATCACCGCCTCGGCATCCGCCGTCTGGGGGCCGATGATGCCGGGCGCGCCCGGCTTCAGGATGCCCGCCTTCTCGCGTGCGATCGCGGCCACCGTGTCGCCCAGGAACGACATGTGGTCGAGCGAGACCGGGGTGATGATGGTGGCGGCCGGCCGGGCCACGACGTTGGTCGCGTCCAGGCGCCCGCCCATGCCGACCTCCAGCACCAGGGCATCGGCCGGGACCCGGTGGAAGGCCAGGAACGCCGCCGCCCCGATGATCTCGAAGAAGGTGATCGGCTCGCCGCCATTGGCCGCCTCCACCTCCTCCAGCACCGCCACCAGGTCCGCGTCGGAGATGAGGTCGCCGGCCAGGCGGATGCGCTCGTTGAAGTGGACCAGGTGCGGCGAGGTGAAGACATGGACCTTGCGGCCCGACGCCTCCAGCACGGCCCTGAGATAGGCGCAGGTCGAGCCCTTGCCGTTGGTGCCGGCGACATGGAACACCGGCGGCAACCGTTCGTGGGGGCGCCCCAGCGTGTCGAGCAGGCGGCGGATGCGCCCCAGCGACAGGTCGATGACCCGCGGATGCAGGGCGGTCAGGCGGGCGAGGACGGCATCGAGGCTCAAGGGATCGGCCCCCGGCGACAGCGGCGATTGACGGACGGCATCACTGCCCGATGGAACGGTCCTCGATCGCCGTCGGCGCCTGCCCCACCAGCACCGGGGCGGGCGGCAACAGCTCGGCCGGCGGCTGGCGGCGGTGCAGCAGGTCGAGCACCCGGATCAGGGTCTGACGCAGCTCGCGGCGCGGCACGACCATGTCGACCATGCCGTGTTCCAGCAGGTATTCCGCGCGCTGGAACCCCTCCGGCAGCTTCTCGCGGATGGTCTCCTCGATGACGCGGGCGCCGGCAAAGCCGATCACCGCCCCCGGCTCCGCGACCGTGATGTCGCCCAGCATCGCGAAGGACGCGGTGACGCCGCCGGTGGTCGGGTCGGCCAGTACCACGATGTAGGGCAGGCCGGCCGACTTCACCTCCTCGATCGCGATGGTGGTGCGCGCCATCTGCATCAAGGACAGGATGCCTTCCTGCATCCTGGCCCCGCCCGAGGCCGGGACGACGATCAGCGGCGCCTGCTGGAGGACCGCCAGCCGGGCGGCGGCGACCAGCCCCTCGCCGACCGCGACCCCCATCGAGCCACCCATGAAGTCGAACTCGAAGCAGGCGAAGACGGCGTTGGAGCCGCCCATGCGGCCATGGGCGACCTTCACCGCGTCATCGGCCTGGTGGCGCCCCTGGGCCTCGCGCAGCCGGTCGGAATAGCGCTTCACGTCGCGGAATTTCAGCGGGTCGACCGGGGTCTTCGGCAGCTCGATCTCGTGGAAGACGCCCTCGTCGAACAGCATCGAGAAGCGGCGGCGGGCGCCGATCCGCAAATGATGGCCGCAATGGTGGCAGACGTGGAGGTTGGCTTCGAGCTCGCGGTGGAAGATCATCTGCCCGCAGGCTGGGCACTTGTGCCAGAGATTGTCGGGCACGTCCGCCTTGCGGACCAGCGCCCGGATCTTCGGGCGGACGAAGTTGGTCAGCCAGTTCATGGGGTGGCCGCCCGGCGCGGCGCCGGTCGCGCGGCCTGGCGCACGCCCGCCGCCAGTTCTCCCACGAAGGCCGCCAGGCGGTCGGCCACGTCCGCGGCCGGCACCCCGTCATCGCCGATCGCGTTCTCGACCTGACGCACGATGGCCGACCCGACCGCGATCCCGTCCGCCACCTCGGCCGCGGCGGCGGCCTGGGCCGGTGTGTTGATGCCAAAGCCGACCACGATCGGCAGGTCGGTGTGGCGGCGGATGCGCGCCACCAGCTCGGCCACCGCCTCCTTCGCCGCCGACGCGGTACCGGTGACGCCGGTGATGGCGACCGCGTAGATGAAGCCGCTGGCGCCGGCCACGACCTTGGGCATCCGCGCCTCCGGCGTCGTCGGCGCGACCAGCCGGATGAGGTCGATGGCGGCGGCCGCCGCGGGGCCGGACAGGGCGTCGCCCTCTTCCGGGGGCAGGTCGACGATGATCAGCCCGTCCACGCCGGCGGCCGTGGCATCGCCGCAGAAGCGCTCCACGCCATATTGCAGGATCGGGTTGAAGTAGCCCATGAGGACGATCGGCGTATCCGCATCCAGTACCCGGAAATCGCGGACCAGGGCCAGCGTCTTGACCATCGTCTGGCCGGCCTTGAGGGCGCGCAGGCCGGCGGCCTGCACCGCCGGGCCGTCGGCCATGGGGTCCGAGAAGGGCATGCCCAGCTCGATGATGTCGGCCCCGGCCGCCGGCAGGCGGGCCACGATCGCCGCCCCCGTCGCGGCGTCGGGGTCGCCGGCGGTGACGAACGCGACGAGGCCCGCGCGCCCTTCGCGGGCGAGTGCGGCGAATCGGCGGGCGATGCGACCTTCGCTCAACTTTTCCATCCCCGTGTCTTCAATTTGCCATCAGATGTCCATGCCGAGCGCGGCCGCGACGGTGAAGACATCCTTGTCGCCGCGCCCGCACATGTTCATGACCAGCAGGTGATCCTTCGGCAGCCCCGGCGCCATCTTGCGCACCTGGGCCAGCGCGTGGGACGGCTCCAGCGCCGGCAGGATCCCCTCCAGCCGGGCGCAGAGCTGGAAGGCCTCCAGCGCCTCCGCGTCGGTCGCGGACACATAGGTCACGCGCTTCTGGTCGTAGAGCCACGAATGCTCCGGCCCGATGCCGGGATAGTCGAGGCCGGCCGAGATCGAGTGCGCCTCCTGAATCTGGCCGTCGGCGTCCTGGAGCAGGTAGGTGGCATTGCCGTGCAGCACGCCGAGGCGCCCGCCGCTCAGCGAGGCCGCGTGCCGGCCGGTCTCGATCCCGTGCCCGGCCGCCTCCACCGCGGTCATCGCCACCCCCGCCTCGTCGAGGAAGGGGAAGAACAGGCCCATGGCGTTGGAGCCGCCGCCGATGCAGGCGACCAGCGTGTCCGGCAGGCGCCCCTCGGCGGCCATGATCTGCTGCCGCACCTCCTCGCCGATCACCGACTGGAAGTCGCGGACCATGGCGGGATAGGGGTGGGGGCCGGCGACGGTGCCGATGCAGTAGAAGGTGTCCTCGACATTGGCGACCCAGGCACGGAGCGCGTCGTTCATCGAATCCTTCAGCGTCCCGGCGCCGGACGTGACGGGGACGACGTTGGCGCCCAGCAGCCGCATGCGGAACACGTTGGGCTTCTGCCGCTCGATGTCGGTGGCGCCCATATAGACCGAGCACGGCATCCCGAAGAGGGCTGCCACCGTCGCCGTGGCGACGCCGTGCTGGCCGGCCCCGGTCTCGGCGATGATGCGCTTCTTGCCCATCCGGCGGGCCAGCATCACCTGGCCCAGGCAGTTGTTGATCTTGTGCGCGCCGGTGTGATTCAGCTCGTCGCGCTTGAAGTAGATCTTGGCCCCGCCGAGATGGTCGGTCAGCCGCTCGGCGAAATAGAGCGGGCTCGGCCGGCCGACATAATGGGTCAGGTAGTGGTCCATCTCGGCCTTGAAGGCCGGGTCGGCCTTGGCGGCGTTGTAGGCCTGCTCGACCTCCAGGATCAGCGGCATCAGCGTCTCGGCGACATAGCGGCCGCCATAGGGGCCAAAATGCCCACGCTCGTCGGGACCTGCCCGATAGGTGTTGACGTTGCTCATCCTGCTGCCCGTCCGGAAAGGCCGCGGATCATGCTTGTCCGGGGCAATGGATGCAAGGTTGCACATAGTGCCGCATCGCACATGACCGTTTCCACCCGCGCCATGCCGCACTGCGGCGATGGACCCGATCCCACCTTCCGGGTAGTCTGCCCGCCGATCCCATGGCAACCGCCACCCTGATCGACCCGCCGACCGAGGCGGTGCGGGTCGACGACCATCGCCTCGAATATCGCTGGTTCGGCCCGCGGACCCTGACGGGACCGGTTCTCGTATTCCTGCACGAGGCGCTGGGCTCGGCCGGCCTGTGGCGCGACTTCCCGGCCAGGCTGTCGCAGGCGACCGGGCTGCCGGCCATGGCCTACAGCCGGCGCGGCTTCGGCGGATCGGACCCGCGCCCGCTGCCGCTGCCGACCGACTATCTCGACATCGAGGCGGACACGGCCCTGCCGGGCATCCTGGCCGCGCTCGGCATCGGCCGGCCGATCCTGGTCGGGCACAGCGACGGCGCCACCATCGCGCTCATGCATGCCGGCAGCCCGGGCGGCCGCGGCGTGCTCGGCGTGGTCGCCGAGGCGCCGCACGTCTTCGTCGAGGAGGAGACCCTGGCCGGCATCCGCGACGCGCTGCCGGCATACCGGTCGGGCCTGCGCGAGCGGCTGATGCGCCACCATGGCGACCAGACCGACGGCGTCTTCCATGGCTGGCACGATACCTGGCAGACGGCCCGGTTCCGCGGCTGGAACTGCCTCGACCGGCTGCCCCGGATCGCCTGCCCGATCCTGGTGATCCAGGGCGAGGGCGACCAGTACGGCACCATGCGCCAGCTCGATGCCATCGCCGGCATGGCGGACGGCCCGGTCGAGACCATGATGTTGCCCGAATGCGGGCACAGCCCCCATCGCGACCGGCCGGACGACGTCCTGGCCGCCATGACCCGCTTCGTCCGCAACCTGACCCAAGGCTTGACCTGATGGCGCCCGATTCCGCCCCCCTGATCTTCCCGCACGATGAAGCACCTGCGGGGGGCACGACCATCGAGGTCGCCCCCGGCATCCATTGGCTGCGCATGCCGCTGCCGTTCGCGCTGGACCACATCAACCTGTGGCTGCTCGAGGACGGCGACGGCTGGACCATCGTCGATTGCGGCATCGGGCGCGACGAGACCAAGGCGCTGTGGGGTCGGCACTTCGACGCCAAGGCGCTGAAGGGCCCCCGCGGCGCCAAGCGGCTGATCGTCACCCATTTCCATCCCGACCATGTCGGCCTGGCGGGCTGGCTCTGCCAGGAACTGGGGGCCGAGCTGTGGATGACCCAGACCGAGTGGCTGATGGCCCAGGCGCTGTCGGTCGACGAGCGCAACCACATCCACGGCAGCCGCGTCGATTTCTATCGCGCCCACGGCCTGGACGAGGACTGGCTGTCGCAGTTCGCCGACCGCGGCGAGCCCTACCGCACCCGCGTCGCCCCGGTGCCGTCGGTGTTCCGGCGGATGCAGGCCGGCGAGCGCATCCGGATCGGGCGCCATGACTGGGAGGTGATGATCGGCCGCGGCCACGCGCCGGAGCATGCCTGCCTCTATTCGGCGGATGCCGGCGTCCTCATCTCCGGCGACATCGTGCTGCCCAAGATCACGCCCAACGTCAGCGTCTGGCCCTCGCAGCCGGAAGCGGACCCGCTCGGCGAGTATCTCGGCTGTCTCGACCAGTTCTTTGGCCTGCCCGCCGACACGCTGGTCCTGCCGTCCCACCGGCTGCCGTTCCACGGCCTGCACGCTCGCGTCCAGGCCCTGAAGGACCATCATGACGACCGGCTGGCCGATGTCGTGGGTGCGCTCGACCAGCCGCGGACGGCCGCCGACATCCTGCCGGTGCTGTTCCGGCGCAAGCTCGACCTGCATCAGATCGGCTTCGCGATCGGCGAGGCCATCGCGCACCTGGCCTACCTCCACCAGCGTGGCCGGATCCGGCGCGAGCGCCGGGCCGACGGGGTGCTCGTCTATTCGAGGTAGGCGCCAAGGGGCTCCGCCGGCGCCCGCCCGGCTTCCTCGCCCCCCTGGCGGCAGATGCGGATTGCCGCTGGTTCGAGTGGCGGCCGGACAGCCCCTGGTATCCCGCCCTTCGCCTCTTTCGCCCGCCGCGGCCGCATGACTGGCCGGCCGTCATGGAGATGCTGGTGCAACCGCTGGGCGCCGATCACGCCGACAGCGAGCGCGCGAATCCGCCAGGCGCAGGACCGGCAGGCCCGGCCGATCGCCCGGGAACGGCGCGATCGGAACGGCCACCGACCGGTTCGGCCACGCCCGGCCGGCCGGGCCGGGCTGGACTTCGCGCATCGGATGGATATCTATAAGGCCGCCGCGCAGCAC
>CAZQOA010000049.1:0-6038 GCA_964594715.1 uncultured Rhizobiaceae bacterium
GCGCGCCGCACGCGGACATCCTTGAAGGGGTTCTTGCCCGAGCCCGGCATGTCCAGGAGCTCGTCGCGGAACTGGTCGAAGCCGAGGAAGATGGTGCGCAGTTCCGGCCCCTGCAGCACCTTGATGCCGGCCGTCCGCTCCAGGCGAGGGACATCCTGCAGCGGCACCGGGAACATCATGTCGATCTCGCCGGTCAGCAACGCCGCGACCCGGGTCGCGGCGTTGGCGATCGGCCGGAACTCCACCCGGGTCAGGTTATGCTCCGGCGTCCCCCACCATTTCTCGTTCGGTACCAGCACGGTGCGCGTGTCCGGCACCCGCTCGGCCAACCGGAAGGGGCCGGTGCCGTTGGTGTTGCGGTTGGCGAAGCTTTCCGCATTGGCGCCGCGCAGCGGCAGCATGGTGTTGTGCTTCTGCGACCAGGACCTGGACATGATGTGGAAGAGCGTCAGGTTCTGGACCAGCACCGGGTCCGGCGCCTCGGTCACGATCTCGACGGTGAGGTCGTCGACCTTGCGGACTTCCTTCACGCCGGTGACGTAGGTCTTCATGTCGGACTGTTCGCCGCGGATGCGGTCGAACGAGAACACGACGTCGTCGGCCGTGAAGGGCGACCCGTCATGGAAGGTCACCCCCGGCCGCAGCTTGAAGCGCGTCGTCGTCGGGTCGACCTGGGTCCATTCGGTGGCCAGCGCCGCCCGGACCGTCAGGTCCCAGTGCCGGGTGACCAGCCCCTCATAGATGTGGTCCTTCATCGCATTGGTGGGCCCCTCGTTGTTGATGTGGGGGTCCATGCCGATGACGTCACCCGTCGTCGAATACTTGAAGGTCTTGGCCGCCACTGGCGCCGCCAACACGGCCAGCGCCGCAGCCGCCACGAGCGCAAACCTGATTTTCACGTTGCATCCTCCCGTCGTGAATGGCCGGGGCGCCGGGTTCTCTCCCAGGTCAGCCCCCTTGCTCCCACACGAGGAGCGGAAAAGCCTACCGCGTTATCAACCCCGCGACCAATGCGATGTGAAGGCCGGCGCGGTTTGACTTCGGCCACGCCGGGGACGGATATTGGGTGAGTCCGCACCCCCGGAAAGGATTCCCCCATGCAGCGCCCGCCCGGCAACTCCACCGCCGCCCGCGACATCGCCTCCTACCTTCATTCCTACACCAACCTGAAGAAGCACGAGACCGAAGGCCCGCTCGTCATCAACAGCGGCAAGGGCATCTTCGTCAGCGACGAGAGCGGCAAGGAATATATCGAGGGCATGTCCGGCCTGTGGTGTACGTCGCTGGGCTTCAGCGAGGAGCGCCTGGTCGAGGCCGCGATCCGCGAGCTGCGCCGCCTGCCATACTACCATACGTTCGGACATAAGACGACGGATGTCGGCGTCGACCTGGCCGAGCGGCTGCTGTCGATCGCGCCCGTCCCGATGTCGAAGGCGTTCTTCGCCAACTCCGGCTCCGAGGCGAACGATTCCGTCGTCAAGCTCGTCTGGTACTTCAACAACGCGCTCGGCCGGACGCAGAAGAAGAAGATCCTGGCCCGCATCAAGGGCTATCACGGCGTCACCGTGGCATCGGCCAGCCTGACCGGCCTGCCGAACAACCACCGCGACTTCGACCTGCCGATCGCCAACATCATGCATGTCGACTGCCCGCATCACTATCGCTTCGGCGAAGAGGGTGAATCCGAGGAGGCCTTCGCCACCCGGCTGGCCGAGAACCTGGAGAAGCGCATCCTGGCCGAGGGCCCGGATACCGTGGCCGCCTTCATCGCCGAGCCGATCATGGGCGCCGGCGGCGTCCTCCTGCCGCCCGCCACCTACTTCGACAAGATCCAGCCGATCCTGAAGAAGTACGACATCCTGCTGATCGCCGACGAGGTGATCTGCGGCTTTGCCCGCACCGGCAACATGTGGGGCAGCCAGACCTATGGCATGAAGCCGGACATCCTGGTCTGCGCCAAGGCGCTGTCCTCGGCCTACCTGCCGATCTCGGCGGTCCTGATCTCCGAGGAGATCTACCAGGCGCTGGTCCGCCAGAGCGAGAAGATCGGCGTCTTCGCCCACGGCTTCACCTATTCGGGCCATCCCGTGTCGAGCGCGGTCGCCCTGGAGACGCTGAAGATCTATGAGGAGCGCGACATCGTCGGCCACGTCCAGTCGGTCGCACCCCGGATGCAGAAGCTGATCCGCAGCTTCGCCGACCGGCCGCTGGTCGGCGAATGCCGTGGCATCGGCCTGATCGGCGCCATCGAGCTGGTGGCCGACCGCAAGACGCGGGCACCGTTCGACGCCAAGCTGGGGGTCGGCAACTACCTCGCCCAGCGGGCGCAGGAGCATGGCCTGATCGTGCGGGCGATGGGCGACGCCATCGGCTTCTGCCCGCCGCTCATCATCGGCGAGGACGGGCTGGACGAGATGTTCCGGCGCTTCGACACCGCGCTCGGCGACACCGAGAAGTGGCTGGCCGGCCAGGGCCTGGCCAAGGTCGCCTGACCGCAGGCGACCGATCGAGGAAGGGGCGCCCGGGCGGACACCGCACCGGGCGCCCCCATTCGATCATGTTTCCACGCACCATGGTTTCACGGCGTGCCGTCCTGGTCGGGACGTTCGCCATCATCGCGGGGATGCCGATGGGCACCGCTTCCGCCTCCGGCCAGGTGGCGCTTCTGGTCGCGGCCGGACAGGGCGACCTGGCCGCGGTGCAGCACGCGCTCGCCGCCGGCGCCGATATCGACGGCCGCGACGAAGCCGGCCGCACCGCCCTGCTGCTGGCGGTGGCAGGCGGCCATGACGCCATCGCCCTGCACCTGATCGATGGTGGCGCGGACATCAACGCGGTCGCGGCCAACCGCGATACGCCCTGGTTGCTGGCCGGCGCACGCGGCCGGACGGCGGTGCTGGAGCGGATGCTGGAAACCGGCCGGGTCGACTACGCCAAGCGCAACCGCTATGGCGGCAACGCGCTCATCCCCGCCTGCGAACGCGGCCATGTCGAGACGGTCGCCCTGCTGCTGACCCGGTCCCGCATCGATGTCGACCATGTCAACGACCTCGGCTGGACGGCATTGCTGGAGGCGGTGATCCTCGGCGATGGCGGTCCCCGGCATCAGGAGATCGTCCGCCTGCTGCTGGCCCATAGCGCGTCCACCGGCATCGCCGACCGGCAGGGGGTACGGCCGCTGGCCCATGCGCGGATGCGCGGGCAGGCCGCCGTCATGGCCCTCCTCGAAGCGGCCGGCGCACCATAGGCCCACGGATCGACCCCATGTCCTTCGTCACCGGCATCGACCATGTCCAGATCACCGTCGCGATCGAACGGATGGCGGAGGCACTGGCGTTCTATGGCGGCGTCCTCGGCCTCGTCGAAATTCCGCAGCCGGTGCGCGAGCCGCTGGAGCCGGGCGCCTGGTACCGGGTCGGCGCGGCCGAGCTTCACCTGCGTGCGGATACGGCGGACGTTACCGCCAGCCGGCGGCACGTGGCGCTGTCCGTGACCGACCTTGCCGCCGTCGAGCAGGCGATCCGCCGGTCCGGCACGCCGATCCTGCCCGATACCCGCCCGGCACCCGGGCAGCGTCGTCTTTTCGTCCGCGACCCCGGCGGCAACCGGCTGGAGCTGGTCGAGCGCCCCGCCTGACGGGCCCGGGGTCAGCTGAGGCCAGAGTCAGCTAAGGCCAGGGTCAGCTAAGGCCAGGCACCGGCCGCACCTGGACGACGACGAAGGGGTGGGTTTCGCCGTCCGCCTCGCGCACCGAGACATACTCGCCCTCGACGAAGCGGTGGTCCTCCAGCCGATGGATCGGCTCGTCATCGTCGGTGCCGGGCGAGTAGGAGAAGGCCCAGCGCCCGGCCCGGGTGCGGATGAGCTGGCCGGTCTGGTCGTCCTCGCCGGGCCAGAAGCGATGCACGGTCGCGATCTGGCGATTGGCCTTCCATGCCTCGGCGTCGAGATGGCCATCGCCGGTCAGGGGCGCCACCAGTTCGTACCCGTGGGCGTGGCTGCCGGTCGGAAAGTCCTTGGTGCGGGCGAGTTCCAGGCGGATGCGACGAAGCATGGCAGGGCCTCAATGGGTCATCAGGAGCGGCAGGTTCGATTCGAACATGGCATCGATGGTGGCTCCGCCGAAGAGCATCTCCCGCAGCCGGCTGTGGCCGTACCCGCCCATCACCAGCAGGTCCGCCCGCTCCTTCGCTGCCGCGGCCAGCAGGGCGGTGCCGATCCCGGTCGCCCGCGAATCGAAGCGGCGGAGCGTGGCGAAGACGCCATGCCAACCGAGTATGGCGGCCAGCTCGTCGGCCGACGCGCCGTCCTCGGCCGCCCCGTCGCCTTCCAGGATGGTCACATATTCCGCGCGCGACAGGAAGGCGCCGGCCGCCGCCACCGCGCGGGCCGCCGCGGTGCTGCCGTTCCAGGCGATGGCGATCCGGGTGCCGATGTCCGGAACCGCGACCGGGGGCGCCACCAGGATCGGGCGGCCGCTTTCCATCAGGGCCGCCTCCAGGGTGGTTTCCGGGCAGGCGTTGCCGTCGCCGCCCGGACGCCCGACCACCACCAGGTCGAACAGGCGGCCGCGGCGCGCCACCACCTCGTCCTCGCGCCCGACCACTTCCCGCCAGGCGACGGACGTCCGCCCCTCGCCGATCTCGCTGGCGGAGGGGCGGCCCTGGACGTTCCACACCCCACCCGCGGCGACCCGGGCATCGAAGGCCGCCCGCGCATGCACGGCATTGCGGCGGGCGTCGCGCTCGGTGGACTCCATCAGCTCCTCGATCATGCCGGCGGTGGCACCCTCGCCCAGGAACGGTGCTGCGTCGCGCCCGTCGATCCGGACATGCAGCACCTCCACATGGGCGCCCATCCGGCGCCCGACCAGCAGTGCCGCATCCAGCGGGATCTCGCCGCCGGGAAGGCCGTTCAGGGGTGCCAGGATCGTGCGGATCGCCATGTCATCCTCCATCGCGGCCATCACCCCTCGCAGCCGGGTACCTTCAGACCGCCCCGGGCATCGTATCCCCTTCGACGCCAAGGACGGCTGCGACCGCACGCCCCACCTGCCCGGCCGCGGCACCGGCCGCGACCGGCTGCCATTCCACGTCGCCCAGGTCGTAGCCGAGCTGCCGGCGAACGACCTCGGCGGTGGCATCCGACGCGTCCGTCCGGCGGGCATCGACCCGCGCGACCAGGGTTTCGCCCGGGGCATCGAGCCAGATGCCGGCAAAGGGCACGCCCATGCGCGCCGCCACCGCCGCGACCGCGCGCCGCTCTTCCGGCAGGGCGTGGACGGCATCGACGATGACCGTGCGTCCGGCCGCGAGCGCGATGGCGGCGTCGGCGCGCAGGGCCGCATAGACCTGCTCCGAGGTTCCGGGCGCATAGGCGTCCGGGCCCGCCCGCTCCATCGGGTCGACCCCGGCCAGCCGCTTGCGGGTGACGTCGCTGCGCAGCACCAGGGCACCCGGCACTGCCCCCAGCCAGGGTGCCACCGCGCGCGCCAACGTCGACTTGCCTGAACCCGAGAGGCCCCCCACCGCCACCAGCCGCGGCGGGACGACCGCCAGGAACCGGCCGGCATGGTCGAGATAGCGGCGGGCCTTGCGCGCCATCGCCGCCTGCCCCTCGGGCGCCGTCGACGACGCCATCGCGACCGACACATGGGCGCGGATCGCGGCCCGCATCGACAGCAGCAGTGGCAGCAGGGCCAGGCCCGCCAGGTCGCCGCTGCGTTCCGTGTAGCGTTCCAGGAAGCGGTTGGCGTGCGGCCGCAGGCCGCGCACCCACAGGTCCATCACCAGGAAGGCCACGTCGTATATGGTGTCGAGGCAGGCCAGGTTCTCGTCGAACTCCAGCGCGTCGAACAGGCGCGGCGCCCCGTCCACCAGGCAGATATTGCCGAGATGAAGGTCGCCATGGCCGAGACGGACGAACCCTGCCCGCCGCCGTCGCTCCAGCAGCGGCGCCAACACGCCGAGGAGCTGCCGGCTGTCCCCGGTCAGGGTCCGGACGGCGGTCGCGTCCAGCCCCGGCCCGCCATCGGCCAG
>CAZQOA010000049.1:6138-35219 GCA_964594715.1 uncultured Rhizobiaceae bacterium
TCGATCACCGCCCGCATGGCGACGGCACCGCCGCGGTCCGGCCGGCGCTCGGCCGCGGCGTGGAAGCTGGCGACATGGTCGGCCAGCGCCTCCACCAGGACCAGGTCGACCTGGCCCCGGTCGGCCATGCGGTCCAGCACGGCCTCGTCGGGAAAGCGCCGCATCGCCACCAGCCAGTCGACGACGGTACCCGCGCCGTCGATCGCCAGCGCGCCGGCCGGCGTGCGCGTCACCGGCACGACGCGGTCATAGATCTCGGGCGCGGTGCGGCGGTTCAGGCGCAGTTCCGCCTCGCAGGCCGCCCGCCGGCGTTCGATGGTGGAGAAGTCCATGTAGGGGAAGCGCACGGCGCGCTTCAGCTTCCAGGCGCGGTCGCCGGCGAGGAAGATGTAAGCCCCGTGCGTGGCGATGCGGCTGACCTCGTGCCCACCATAGCTGGCCGGGTCGGCCAGCATCCGCACGACCTCCGCCTGCTCGTCCGGGGCGGTGCCGGGCGCACCCGGGCCTTCGGTGTTTGCACCCGCCATCGGCTCCTCGTACCCTCTTTTCATACTCAAACCTACACGCCAAATCCTGTCCGAGAGGCGAACGCATGGCCGAGCCGCGCGATCCGAGCACCGTTCCCGAGCCCGAGGCCTTTCCCCAACCGGTCGAAGGCACGGTCATGCCGCGCTTTGCCGACATCCCGACCTTCATGCGGCTGCCGGTCGAGCGCGACGCCGCCCGGCTCGACATCGCGCTGATCGGCGTGCCCTGGGACGGCGGCACCACCAACCGCGCCGGCGCCCGCCATGGCCCGCGCGAAATCCGCAACATGTCGTCCTTGATGCGCAAGATCCATCCGGTGAGCGGCATCCAGCCCTACCAGCTGGCCCGCGTCGGCGACCATGGCGACGTGCCCGTCAACCCGGTCGACCTGATGGACACGCTGGACCGGGTGGAGCGGTTCTTCGCCCGCGTCCATGCGGCCGGCGCCATCCCGCTCTCGGCCGGCGGCGACCACCTGATCACGCTGCCGATCATGCGCGCGATCGCCAGGAAGCGGCCGGTCGGCATGGTGCATTTCGATGCCCATTCGGACACCTGGGACACCTATTTCGGCGGCCACAAATTCACCCACGGCACGCCCTTCCGCCGCGCCGTCGAGGAGGGTCTGCTGGACCCGAAGCGCACCGTGCAGATCGGCATCCGCGGCTCGCTCTACCGCGCCGACGACATGGACTGGGCCTACGAGCAGGGCATCCGCGTCATCGCGATCGAGGAATATTTCGACCTCGGCGTCGCCCGGGTGATCGAGGAGGCGCGACGCGTCGTCGGCGACGGGCCGACCTATGTCAGCTTCGACGTCGACGGTCTCGACCCGGTCTATGCGCCCGGCACCGGCACGCCGGAGGTCGGCGGCTTTTCCACCCACGAGGCGCAGCGCATGCTGCGCGGCCTGCAAGGCCTCGACCTGGTCGGCGGCGATGTCGTCGAGGTGTCGCCGCCCTTCGACCCGAGCGGCAACACCGCGATCGTAGGCGCGACGATGATGTTCGAGATCCTGTGCGTGCTGGCCGACGCGGTCGCCCGGCGGCGTGGCCAGGGCGCACCATGACCACCCTGCTCTACAGCCACCCGGCCTGCCTGGAACATGATCCGGGCGAGTATCATCCGGAACGGCCCGACCGGCTGCGCGCCGTCCTGGCCGCCCTGGAGGCGCCGGAGTTCGCCGCCCTCGACCGGCGCCAGGCGCCGGCGGCGGAAATGGCGGACCTGCTGCGCGTGCATCCGCAGGCCCATATCGATCGCGTGCGGGCCGCCGTCCCCGAGAGCGGCCGGCGCGGCATCGACCCCGACACCGTCCTCTCGCCCGGTTCGTGGGAGGCGGCCTTGCGCGCCGCCGGTGCCACGACGGCGGCGGTCGACGCGGTGATGGCGGGCGAGGCCGCCAACGCCTTCTGCGCGGTTCGCCCCCCCGGTCACCATGCCGAACCCGATCGCGCCATGGGCTTCTGCCTCTTCAACAACGTCGCGGTCGGGGCCTTGCGCGCCCACCAGGTCCATGGCTGCGAGCGGGTGGCCGTGATCGACTTCGACGTGCATCACGGCAACGGCACCCAGGCCATGTTCGCCGATGACCCGCACCTCTTCTACGCCTCGACCCACCAGTACCCGCTCTACCCCGGCACCGGCGCCCGCGACGAGCGCGGGGTCGCCGGCAACATCGTCAACGCGCCCCTTGGCACCAATGCCGGCTCCGCCGACTTCCGCGCCGTGGTGGCCGAGTTCGTACTGCCGGCGCTGGAGGAATTCCGGCCGGACTTCCTGTTCATCTCCGCCGGGTTCGACGCCCACAGCCGGGACCCCCTGGCCGGGCTCAACCTGTTCGAGGAAGACTTCGCCTGGGTGACCGACAAGCTGACCGCGCTGGCGGCCCGCCATTGCGCGGGCCGGGTGGTGTCGGTGCTGGAGGGCGGCTACGACCTGGAGGCGCTGGCCCGATCGGCCGCGGCCCATGTCCAGGCCCTGATGCGCGCGTGACCGCCATCCCCACAGGGCCGCTCACCGCGGCCGCGATCTTCTGGCTCGTCCTGCATCTGGGCGTGGCCGGATCGCCGCTGCGCGGGCGGCTGGTGGCGGGGCTGGGCATCAAGGCCTATCGCGGGCTCTTCGCGCTGCTCTCGCTGCTCGGCCTGGCCGCCCTTGTCCTGGCCTGGCGGTCGGCGGCGGAGACCCCGCTCTGGGAGGCGGGCCCGGCGGCGGCCTGGGTCACCCTCTTCCTGATGCTACCGGCCATGATCCTCTTCGTCGGGTCGGTCACCGACGCCAACCCCGGCGCGGTGGGCGGCGAGCGGCTCCTGGGCCAGGCGGACCTCGCCCGCGGCATCTTCCGCGTGACGCGGCACCCGATGCTGTGGGCCTTCGCGATCTGGTCCGGCTCGCATCTGGTGATGCGCGGCAGCGATGCCGGGGTCCTGTTCTTCGGGTCGATCCTGCTGTCGGCGCTGGCCGGGATGTGGTCGATCGACCGCAAGCGGGCGCGGGCCGCACCGCGGGAATGGGCCGCCTACGCCGCCGTCACCTCGATCATCCCCTTCGCCGCCATCCTCCGCCGCCGCAACCGGCTGGCGTGGCGGGAGATCGCGGGCTGGCGCCTGCTGCTCGCGATCCTCGCCTGGGGGCTGGTGGTGACCCTGCACCCGATCCTGCTCGGCATTCCGGCACTGCCGGGATAACCCCCTGCCCGCGGCGGATGGCAGCCTTGCCGCAGCATCCGCCCCGGGGATAGAAAGGCGCCCATGGCCAAAGACCCCGCCCCCATCGCCACGCCCGCCCCGGTTGCTACGCCCGATGCCGACATCGCCCGCCTCAGCTTCGAGGAGGCGCTGGCGGAACTGGAGAAGATCGTCCGCCAGATCGAAGGCGGCCAGGGAGGGCTTGAGCAGGCGATCGACGCCTATCAGCGCGGCGTGCTGCTGAAGCGTCATTGCGAGCGCAAGCTGGCCGAGGCCCAGGCGAAGATCGAGCAGATCGCGATCGGCCCGGACGGCAGCGTCACCGCGGAGCCGATGAAGCTCGGGAGCCAGTGACACTTGCTTGATTCCCTGCTGCGCGGCCACGACCTCGACGGCGCCCTGCGGGAGGTCGCGCGCGCGGTCGACGACATGCTGGACCGGCTGCTGCCGCCGGCGCCGGGGCTGGAGGCGCCGGTGGTCGATGCCATGCGCTATGCCGCACTCGGCGGCGGCAAGCGGCTGCGGCCATTCCTGGCCGTGGTCTCGTCCAGCCTGTTCACGGTCGGCCGGGTCCCCGCCTTGCGGGTGGCAGCCGCGGTCGAGATGATCCACGCCTACTCCCTGGTCCATGACGACCTGCCGGCGATGGACGATGCCGACCTGCGCCGCGGTCAGCCGGCGGTCCACAAGGCATTCGACGAGGCGACCGCGATCCTGGCCGGCGACGGGCTGCTGACCCTGGCCTTCGGTGCGCTGGCGGACGAGGCCACCCATTCCGACCCCGCCGTGCGCTGCGAGCTGGTGCGCGCGGCGGCCGACGCGGCCGGCAGCCGCGGCATGGTCGGCGGCCAGATGATCGACCTCGTCGCCGAGAGGCGCCAGCTCGACATCGGCGCCATCACCCGGCTGCAGCGGATGAAGACCGGCGACATGATCGCCTTTGCCTGCGAGGCCGGCGCCATCCTCGGCAAGGCCGCAGCGGAGCCGCGCCATGCGCTGAAGGCCTATGCCCACGACCTTGGCCTCGCCTTCCAGATCGCCGACGACCTGCTCGACGCCGAGGGCAGCGAGGCGGAGACCGGCAAGTCGGTCGGGCGCGACGCGGAGCGCGGCAAGGCCACCTTCGTCTCGATCCTGGGCATCGAGCGCGCCCGCGCCCAGGCGACCATGCTGTCGGAACAGGCGATGAGCCATCTTGAATTGTTCGACGGCAATGCGGACCTGCTGAGGGAGGTCGCGCGTTTCGTGGTAAACCGGCGATCCTGACCCCGTACCCGATCCTGACCCTGGGCCGATCTTGACCCGCGGTTGCCCCGGGGTTGCCCCGACGGCACCCCAGGGCGCATTGTCGGGTCGATTTGCCCGGCCGATCAGGCCTGTTCCAGCGCAGCCGGCCTGCCCCCCTCACGGGGGGCGGCAGTGGCCGCTATTCCGGAGGTGGGAAACCGCATCTTGGACCCGACCAGCAAGACACCGCTTCTCGATGGCGTCCGGACGCCGGCCGACCTCCGCAAGCTACCAGAATCGGCGCTTCGCCAAGTCGCCGACGAACTTCGCCGGGAAACCATCGATGCCGTCTCCATCACCGGCGGCCATCTCGGCGCCGGGCTCGGCGTCGTCGAACTGACGGTGGCGCTGCACTACCTGTTCGACACGCCGCGCGACCGCTTGATCTGGGATGTCGGCCACCAGGCCTATCCGCACAAGATCCTGACCGGGCGGCGCGATCGCATCCGCACGCTGCGCCAGGGTGGCGGGCTGTCCGGCTTCACCCGCCGGACGGAGAGCGAATACGACCCGTTCGGCGCGGCGCACAGCTCCACCTCGATCTCGGCCGGGCTCGGCATGGCGATCGCCCGCGACCTCAAGGGCGACGACCGCAACATCGTCGCCGTGATCGGCGACGGGGCGATGAGCGCCGGCATGGCCTACGAGGCGATGAACAATGCCGGCTCGTCGAAGTCGCGCCTGATCGTCATCCTCAACGACAACGACATGTCGATCGCGCCGCCGGTCGGCGGCATGAGCGCCTATCTGTCGCGCCTCATCTCGTCCAAGCCCTACCGGTCGCTGCGCGACCTGGCCAAGGACATGGTCCGCCACCTGCCCCGCCCGCTGGAGCAGGCGGCGCGCAAGGCCGAGGAATATGCCCGCGGCCTCGTCACCGGCGGCACCCTGTTCGAGGAGCTGGGCTTCTACTATGTCGGGCCGATCGACGGGCACAACCTGGACCACCTGATCCCGGTGCTGCGCAACGTGCGCGACGCCGAGGATGGCGGCCCGGTGCTGGTTCATGTCGTCACCGAGAAGGGGCACGGCTATCCCCCGGCCGAACGGTCCGCCGACAAGTATCACGGGGTCGCCCGCTTCGACGTGGTGACCGGGACCCAGGCCAAGCCGAAGACGACGGCACCCGCCTATACCCGCGTCTTCGCCGACGCGCTGATCGCCGAGGCCGAGAAGGACGACCGCATCGTCGCCATCACCGCGGCGATGCCGTCGGGCACCGGCATCGACCGCTTCGCCGAGCGCTTCCCCACGCGCAGCTTCGATGTCGGCATCGCCGAGCAGCACGCGGTCACCTTCGCCGCCGGCCTCGCCACCGAGGGGATGAAGCCCTTCGCCGCGATCTATTCGACCTTCCTCCAGCGCGCCTACGACCAGGTCGTGCATGACGTGGCGATCCAGCGCCTGCCGGTGCGCTTCGCCATCGACCGGGCCGGGCTGGTGGGGGCCGACGGCGCCACCCATGCCGGCTCCTTCGACGTCGCCTACCTGGCGACCCTGCCCGACTTCGTGGTCATGGCGGCGGCCGACGAGGTCGAGCTGATGCACATGGTGGCGACCTGCGTCGCGATCGACGACCGCCCCTCGGCCGTGCGCTATCCCCGCGGCGAGGGCATCGGCCTGCAGCTCCCGGGCATCGGCACGGCCCTGGAACCGGGCCACGGGCGGGTGCTGCGCGAGGGCACCAGCGTGGCGATCCTCAGCTTCGGCGGCCGCCTGCAGGAGTGCCTGAAGGCGGCGGAAGAGCTTGCGACCTTCGGCCTTTCGGCGACCGTCGCCGACGCGCGCTTCGCCAAGCCGCTCGACACCCGCCTGGTCCGCCGGCTGGCCGCCGAGCATGAGGTGCTGATCACCATCGAGGAGGGGTCGATCGGCGGCTTCGGGTCGCACGTCCTCCAGTTCCTCGCCCGCGAGGGGTTGCTCGACCACGGCCTGAAGATCCGGCCGATGATGCTGCCCGACCGCTTCATCGACCACGAGGCTCCGGCCAGGCAGTATGACGAGGCCGGGCTCAATGCCCCGCACATCGTGGCGACGGCGCTGGCGGCGCTTGGCCGCAACGACCTGTCGCTGCCGGTGCGGGCCTGACGGGGTTGCCCATGGTCGCCATGCCGGACCGCGGGGTCGCCCGCCCCGCACCAGCCCCGCCGCCCGGCCCGGCCGGGTCGCTGATGCTGCAATTCCTGGCATGGCTGGCTGAGGCGCCGCGCAGCTACGAGGACACCATGGCCGCATGGCGCAGCCATTGCCCGCGCCTGTCGGTGTGGGAGGACGCGGTCGGCGACGACCTTGTCCGCATGGAGCGCCGGGCCGGCGAAAGCTGGGTCCACATCACCCCGCGCGGACGGGCCCTGCTCGACGCGGAATGACCCCGAAAGGGGTCGACGGAGCCCGAGTTCACCTGCCATGACCCAGCGCGCAGCCACCGAGCGGCTCGACCTGTTGCTCGTCGCCCGCGGCCTGGCGGAAAGCCGCGAGCGCGCCCAGGCACTGATCCTGGCCGGCCGGGTCTTCGCCGGCGAACGGCGGCTGGACAAGCCCGGCACACGGCTTTCGATAGACCTGGAGATGGAGGTCCGCGGTGGCGACATGCCGTGGGTGTCGCGCGGCGGGCTGAAGCTGGTGGGCGCCCTCGACCATTTCGCCATCGACCCGGCGGGCCTGGTGGCGCTCGATGTCGGTGCCTCCACCGGCGGCTTCACCGACGTCCTGCTGGCCCGGGGGGCGGCCCGGGTCTACGCCGTCGATGTCGGCCACGGCCAGCTCGCCTGGAAGCTGCGGACCGATCCCAGGGTGGTCGTGCGCGAACGGATGAACGCCCGCCATCTGACCGCTGCCGAGATACCCGAGCCGATCGGCATCGTGGTCTGCGATGCCAGCTTCATCGGCCTGGAGACCGTGCTGCCGACGCCGCTGTCCCTGGCCGCCCCCGGGGCCTGGCTGGTCGCGCTGGTGAAGCCGCAGTTCGAGGTCGGGCGCGGACGGGTCGGCAAGGGCGGCATCGTCCGCGACCCCGACCTGCATCGCGAGGTCTGCGAGCGCATCCAGGCATGGCTCGACACCCAGCCCGGATGGCACACGCTGGGCCTGACCCAGAGCCCGATCCATGGTGCCGACGGCAATGTCGAGTTCCTGATCGCCGCGCGGAAGGACCCATGACCGAGGAAGTGACCGTCACCGCGATCGGCGGCGGTGGCGACGGCCTGGCGATGCGCGGCGGCGACCGGCTGTTCATCCCCTTCGCCGTGCCGGGCGACCGGCTGGAGGTGGCGCGCGAAGCCAAGGCCGGGGACGGCTGGCGCGCGCGCATCGTGCGGCGCCTGGAAGACGGGCCGGATCGCGCGGAGCCCGCCTGCCGCCATTTCACCGACTGCGGCGGCTGCACCCTGCAGCACCTGGCCCAGCCGGCCTACCAGCGCTGGAAGCATGAACGGGTGACCGAGGCGCTGCGCCGGGCCGGCCTCGATGCCGGCGTCGTCGGCCCCCTGGTAACGACGGTGGCCGGCGATCGCCGGCGCCTGCGCCTCGCCGCCAGGCCGATGGGTGGGCGCCTTGTCCTCGGCCTGAACGCGCCCGGCAGCCATCGCATCGTCGAGATCGTCGAGTGCCCGATCGCCGCCGCCTCCCTGGCCGCGATCGTCCCGCGGCTGCGGCGCGGCCTGGCGCCGGTCTGGCCGCGCCGGGCCGAGGGTGACGTGGCGCTGACCCTGACCGAAGGGGGGATCGACGTCCTCCTCATCGTCCGCGCGGACTTCACTGCCGCGGCGCGCACCCTGCTAGCCGCACTGGCCGACGAGCTCGACCTGGCCCGCCTGTCGATCGCCCGCGACGACCGGTCCCTGCCGGAGCCGGTCGCCATCCGCCGGCCGCCGGTGGTGCGCTTCGGCCAGGCGGCCGTGGTGCCGCCACCGGGCGGCTTCCTCCAGGCGGGACTGGCGGCGGAGGACGTGCTGGCGGGGCTGGTCGCCGACGCGGTGCCGGACGGCGCGGTGGTGGGCGACCTCCATGCCGGGTGCGGCACCTTCGCGCTCCGGGTCGCCGGGAAGGCGCGGCGGGTGCGCGCCTTCGACCAGGACGGGCCGGCCCTGGACGCGCTGGTTGCCGGTGCGCGCGCTGGCGGCCTCGGCGCCAAGGTCACGGCCGAACGCCGCGACCTCGACCGCCGCCCCCTGTCGGCGAAGGACATGCGCGACTGGACCGTCGCCATCCTCGACCCGCCGCGGGCCGGTGCCGCGGCCCAGGCCGACGCGCTGGCCGGGTCCACCGTGCCGCGCGTCGTCTATGTCTCCTGCAACCCGGCCAGCTTCGCCCGGGATGCGGCCCGGCTGGTGGCGGGTGGGCTGGTCCTCGAGCGGGTGACGCCGGTCGACCAGTTCCTGTGGTCGACGCATGTCGAGCTGGTGGCGGTTTTCCACCGCTTTGCCTAAGGTCGCGGTCCCGCCTCCTTGGGTCCATCCGCCTCATGACGACCAACGCCGCCTTCTCCGTCGCCCGTGCCGCCGGCAAGATCCCGACCGACCGACCGTTCGGGAAGGACATGGCGAACAACGCCTTCATCAGTGCCTTCCTGGCGACGACGACCCATGAGGATCTGTACCTCTACGCACCCACCGCGGGCGTGGCCGAGAAGTACAAGGAGGTGCTGGCCAATGTGACGGACCGCAAGTTCCGCACGCACTTCCTGTCGCTGAACGAGATCCAGCGCCTGTCCGAGCCAGGTTGCCTGATGCATCTCGACCCCCATCTGGCGCGCGACGCCTGGGACCGGCGGCGCATCGGCCAGCGCTCCTACAGCATCGCCAGCCTGATCCACACCATGGCCGGGCCGTTCAACCTGGACGCCCACATGGAGACCGTGTTCGGGCCGGTGCAGAGCTGGGACGCGCTGGTTTGCACGTCGCGCGCGGTGAAGAAGACGGTGGAGCTGCTGTTCGAGCGCTGGCACGCCTATCTGGCCGACCGTTTCGGCGCCACCCGCCTGCCCGTCCCGCAGCTGCCGATCCTGCCGCTCGGGGTCGATGTCGCGAAGTTCCGCAAGACGCCGGAGCGCGAGGCCGCGGGGCGTGCCTGGCGGACCCGGCTCGGCATCGCCGACGACACCACCGCCGCGCTCTATCTCGGCCGCCTCTCCTATGTCGAGAAGGCCCATCCAACGCCGATGTTCATGGCGATGGAGCAGGCGGCGCGCGAGACCGGCAGGAAGTTCCACGCCATCCTCGCCGGCTGGTTCCCGATGCCGGAGCATGAGGCGGCGTTCCGCGAGGCGGCCCGCCTCTACGCGCCGTCGATCGGCCTCAGCATCGTCGATGCCCGCTCGGAGCCGGCGAAGACCGAGATCTGGCACGCGGCCGACGTCTTCGCGTCGCTGGTCGACAACATCCAGGAGACGTTCGGACTGGCCCCGGTCGAGGCGATGGCGGCCGGCCTGCCGGTCGTGGTCAGCGACTGGGACGGCTATCGCGACACCGTGCGCCATGGCGAGGACGGGTTCCGCATCGCCACCATCGCCCCGCCGGCCGGCAGCGGCGGGCTGCTGCCGCTCGGCAATGCCGGGCTGAACGAGAGCTTCCAGCGCTATGTCGGTTCGGCCGCCCTGATGACCGCGGTCGACATCCCGCGCGCAGCGGCTGCGTTCGGAACACTCGCCACCAATGCCGAGGTGCGGCGACGGATGGCCGCCAACGCCGCCCAGCGCGGCCGCGAGGTGTTCGACTGGCCGGTGGTGATGACCCAGTACCGCCAGCTCTGGGCGGAACTGGCCGAGCGCCGGATCAAGGACGGCGAGAATGCCGGACGCCGCGAAGGCCATGCCCACGAGCCGCGGGTCGAGGACCCGTTCCGCCTCTACGGCCATTTCGCGACGCGCCAGCTGTCCGGCGACATGGTGATCGCCATGCCCCCCGCCGGCGAAGGCATCGCGGTCGCGGCCATCGCCAGGTCCGCGCTCAACAACCTGGCCGACCGCCACTTCCTGCGCGTGGCCGAGCAGAAGGCCGTGCTCGATCGGCTGGCGGCCGGCCCGCAGCCGATCCAGGGCCTGCTCTCGGCCGTGCCGGAGGTGCGCCGCGCCGCGGTCTATCGCTGGCTGGGCCATCTGTTGAAGTTCGACGCGGTACGCATCGTCGATTGAGCCTCGGGAGGCGCCAGCATGAGTGGACCCCGGTTCCGCGTCGCCCTCAGCGGCGATTTCCGCAAGCCCGACGGCAATCCCGCCTATCCGATGTTCGACCTGGGCCCGCTGCTGGACGACCCCGACGTGGAGCTGGTCCATGTCGAGCCGGTCGACGGGCGCATGCCGGCCGACCGGCTGGCCGGCTGCGACGCCCTGATCCTGCTGGTCCCGCGCTTCGATGCCGGCAGCATCCCGGACGATGGCCGCCTTGCCCTCGTGGCCCGGTTCGGCGTCGGCTATGACAGCGTCGATGTCGAGGCCTGCACCCGGGCCGGCATCGCCGTCGCGATCACGCCGGACGGTGTCCGCCGACCGGTCGCGGTCGCGATCCTGACCTATCTGCTGGCGCTGGCCGGCAAGCTGATGGTCAAGGACCGGCTGGCCCGCGGCGGCAGCGCCACCTGGAATCAGCGCAACGACCATATGGGGCTGGGCCTGACCAGCCGGACCTTCGGTCAGCTCGGCATCGGCAATATCGGCATGGAGACGCTGCGCCTGCTGCAACCCTTCGGCATGCGCCTGATCGCCCACGATCCCCATGTCGACCCCGCCGCGGCCGCCGCACTCGGCTGCGAGATGGTGGGCCTGGAGGAGATCTTCCGGCAGGCCGACTTCCTGTCGATCTCGGTACCGCTCAACCCCGAGACCCGTCGCATCGTGAATGCCGAGCGGCTGCGGACGATGAAGCCCACCGCCTACCTCATCAACACCTCGCGCGGGCCGGTCGTCGACCAGCCGGCCCTGACCCAGGCCCTGACGGAGGGATGGATCGCCGGCGCCGGCATCGACGTCTTCGAGGTCGAGCCGTGCCCGGCCGACGACCCGCTGCTGCGGCTCGACAATGTGATCTTCACCCCGCATTCGCTGTGCTGGACGGACGAATGCTTCGCCGGCATCGGCGCCGGCGACGTCCAGGCGGCGCTGGCGGTGAAGCGCGGCCAGCCGCCGAAGGGGCTGGTCAATCGCGCGGTCCTGGACAGCCCCCTGTGGCGGGCGCGCCTCGAAGGCATCACCCGCCGTTTCGGGATGGCGTGATCGTCCGGTAGGTGCCTACGTCGCCGGCGGCTCGAAGCAGCGGATCGGCGGCAGGTTGCCGGCGAAGCGCTCGACCTCGACGCAGGTGAGCTGCCCGGTGCAGCCCTGGGCCAGGCGGGACGTGCCGATATCACGGCTCAGCACGTTGGGATTGCCGTGGACGCACAGCGGGTTGTCCGCCGCAGCCTCCTCGGGGTCGTACCAGGCGCCGGTGGCGAGCTGGACGACGCCGGGGCGGACGTCGCCGCTGACCACAGCACCCGCCAGGCAGGCGCCCCGCGCGTTGAACAGGCGCACCACGTCGCCGTCGGCGATGCCGCGGGCGGCCGCGTCGTCGGGATGGATGCGCATCGGCTCGCGCCCACGCACCTTCGAATCCTGGCTGCAATCGCCGAAATCGAGCTGGCTGTGCAGCCGGGTGGCCGGCTGGTTGGCGACCAGCTGCAGGGGCCAGCGACCCAGCGCCTCGGAGCCGGCGCCGTCGGTCGGCGCCATCCAGGTCGGGTGGCCGGGACAGTCGGGATAGCCGAAGCCGGCGATGGTCGACGAGAAGATCTCGATCCGGCCGCTCGGCGTCGGCAGGGGTGCCGCCTCGGGATCGAGGCGGAAGGCGCGGGTCGGCCCGCCATCGTCGGGCCCGGTCGGCAGCGCCAGTTCGCCCGCCTCCCAGAACTGGTCGAAGTCGGGTGCGCTGCCGGTCCGGGCGACGATGGCGCGGCGGGTCGGCTCATAGATGAAGCGCAGCCACTCCTCGGCGCTGCGGCCCTCGGTGAAGGCCGGCCCGACCCCGAGCCGCTGGCTGAGGGCGGAGAAGATGGCATAGTCGTCGCGCGCCTCGCCGAACGGCTCCAGCACGCGCTGCATCGCCACCATGTTGCCGTCGAAGGCGGCAGCCCCGATATCGTCGCGCTCCAGCGTGACCGTCGCCGGCAGCACCACGTCGGCATGGCGGGCGGTGGCGGTCCACACCGAATCATGGACGATGATGGTGTCCGGACGCTGGAACGCCTGGCGCAGGCGGGCGATGTCCTGGTGATGGTGGAACGGGTTGCCGCCCGCCCAATAGACCAGGCGGATGTCGGGATAGGGCATCCGGCGCCCGTCATAGTCGAAGGGCTGGCCCGGGTTGAGCAGCATATCCGAGATGCGGGCGACCGGGATGAAGGGGCGCACCGGGTTCTGCCCCTGGGACAGGGTCGGCGTCGGCACGTCGAGCACCGGCTTGCCGATATTGGAGAACGAGCCCAGCGCATAGCTGAAGCCGCCGCCCTCCAGCCCGACCTGCCCCAGCATCGCCGCCAGCGTCAGCCCCATCCACACCGGCTGCTCGCCATGCTCGGCGCGCTGGAGGGACTGGCTGACCACGACCAGCGTCCGCCGGCCGGCCATGCGCCGGGCCAGTGCCGCGATGTCGTCGGCCGGCATGCCGCAGATGGCGGCGGCCCAGGCGGCATCCTTGGCCACCCCGTCGGAGCGGCCGGTCAGGTAGTCCTCGAAGATCGGATAGCCTTCGCAGAAGCGGTCGAGGAAGGCGCGGTCGTGCAGCCCGCCCGCCACCAGCGTGTGGGCCAGGCCCAGCATCAGGGCGGTGTCGGTGCCAGGGGCGATCGACAGCCACTCCGCCCCTGCCTCCTCCGGCAGGTCGTCGCGCAGCGGGCCGACGACGACGAACCGGGCGCCGCGCCGGCGGGCCGCCGCCATGTGTCCGCGCGTGGTGTGGCGGCTGGTGCCGCCGCTACCGACAGTGGAGTTCTTGATCGCCATGCCGCCGAAGGCGACGACCAGGTCGGTGTGGGTTTCCAGCTTCGCCCAGGACACGCTGCGCCGGGCATATTCGACCATCTCGCCCAACACCCGCGGCAGGATCACCGTGGCCGCCCCGGCGCTGTAGCTGTTCACCGAGCGGACATAGCCGCCCAGCATGTTGAGGAAGCGGTGGACCTGGCTCTGGGCATGGTGGAAGCGACCGGCGCTGGACCAGCCGTAGGAGCCGCCGAACACCGCCTCCGGCCCCGGGCCGTCATAGACGCGGGTCAGCTCGGCCGCGACCCGGTCCAGGACCTCGTCCCAGGGGACGGCGACGAATTCGTCGCGGCCGCGCCTCGGGTCGGGGCCCGACCCCTGCTCCAGCCAGCCGCGGCGCACCATCGGCCGGGCGATGCGAGCCGGGTGGCGGGCGGCGGCGGGAATATTGGCGAGCAGCGGCGACGGATCGGGATCGGCCGGATGCGGCGCCACGCGGACCTGGTCGCCATCCCGCCAGGCGGTGAAGGCCCCCCAATGGGAGCTGTGGGAAACCCGGATCGCGCCGTCATCCATCGCGTGGTTCCTTTTTCGTATCCGGGCGGGACCGCCCGCGGAGAGGGGTCAGCCGACCTGTGCGCGGTGGCGCAGCAGATGGTCGGCCAGCACGCAGGCCATCATCGCCTCGCCCACCGGCACCGCGCGGATGCCGACGCAGGGATCATGGCGGCCCTTGGTCACGATCTCCGCCTCCTCGCCGCCTGCCGTCACGGTCAGCCGCGGCGCCAGGATCGAACTCGTCGGCTTGACCGCGAAGCGGGCCACCACCGGCTGGCCGGTGGCGATGCCGCCCAGGATGCCGCCCGCCTGGTTGGACGTGAAATGCGCCCGGCCGTCGACCATGCGCATCTCGTCGGCATTCTCCTCACCCGACAGGGCGGCGGCCGCGAAGCCGGCCCCGATCTCCACCCCCTTCACGGCGTTGATGCTCATCAGGGCGGCGGCGAGGTCGGCATCGAGCTTGCCGTAGATCGGCGCGCCGAGGCCGGCCGGAACCCCCTCGGCCACCACCTCGATCACCGCGCCCGCCGATGAGCCCGCCTTGCGCACCCCGTCCAGGTAGCCTTCCCAGCTCTGGGCGGCGACCCGGTCGGGACACCAGAAGGGATTGTCCTCGACCGCATCCCAGTCCCAGCGCGAACGATCGACCGCGTGCGGGCCGATCTGGACCAGGGCACCGCGCACCCGCACGCCCTCGCCCAGGATCTTGCGCGCGACCGCGCCGGCGGCCACCCGTGCCGCCGTCTCGCGCGCCGAGGACCGGCCGCCGCCGCGATAGTCGCGGATGCCGTACTTGGCCCAATAGGTGAAGTCGGCATGACCGGGGCGGAACTTGTCCTGGATCTCCGCATAATCCTTCGAGCGCTGGTCCTCGTTGCGGATCATCAGGCTGACCGGGGTGCCGGTGGTCAGCCCCTCGAACACCCCGGACAGGATCTCGACCCGGTCCGGCTCGCGCCGCTGGGTGGTGAAGCGCGACTGGCCCGGCTTGCGGCGGTCGAGCCAGACCTGGATGTCCTCCTCCACCAGGGGCAGCCGCGGCGGCACCCCGTCGATGACGACGCCCAGCGCCGGCCCGTGGCTTTCGCCCCAGGTGGTGAATCGGAAGGATTGGCCGAAGGTGTTGAATGACATGATGGATTGGATGAGGTGGCGGTCAGACCGTTGCGATGTCGGGCGCGCTTGCGTTCTTCATGCCGACGACATGGTAGCCGCAATCGACGTGATGGACCTCGCCGGTCACGCCCGACGCCAGGTCGCTCAGCAGATAGAGGCCGGAGCCGCCGACATCCTCGATGGTGACGTTGCGCTTCATGGGCGCGTTGTACTGGTTCCACTTCAGGATATAGCGGAAATCGCCGATCCCGGATGCCGCCAGCGTCTTGATCGGCCCGGCCGAGATGGCGTTGACGCGGATCCCGTCGCCGCCGAGGTCGGCCGCGATGTAGCGCACGCTGGCCTCCAGCGCCGCCTTGGCCACGCCCATGACGTTGTAGTGCGGCATCACCTTCTCGGCGCCGTAGTAGGTCATGGTCAGGAGGCTGCCGCCCGCCGACATCATGGCGGCGGCCCGGCGCGAGACGTCCGTGAAGGAATAGCAGGACACCAGCATCGACTGCAGGAAGTTCTCCCGGCTGGTGTCGACGTAGCGGCCCTTCAACTCGTCCTTGTCCGAATAGGCGATCGCGTGGACCAGGAAATCGAGCCCGCCCCAGCGCTCCTGCAAGGTGGCGAAGACGGCGTCGAGGCTGGCTTCGTCGGTGACATCGCAGGGCAGGACCAGATCCGAGCCGACCGACTCGGCCAACGGCCGCACCCGCTTCTCCAGTGCTTCGCCTTGAAAGGTGAATGCGAGGCTGGCTCCCGCCCCGGCCACCGCCTGGGCAACGCCCCAGGCGATCGACCGGTCGTTGGCCACGCCCATGATCAGACCTCGTTTGCCGGCCATCAGCGGCCGTGCTTCCTGCATGCGTGCCTCGCTCGCAACCCAAAACCGCAGACGGCCGGCATCCTACACTATAGAATCCGTCCAGCAACGCGCCCGCCGGCCACAAGGCGCGCTATATGTCCTCCATGAACGGCCAACGATTCGATTGGGAAACCGCCCTGCGCCGCTGGATGCGCAATATGGGGCTGCGCGTGCGGTTGACGGGCGGCTTCTCGCTCTACGCGCTGCGCCGTTTCTACCGCGACCAGTGTCTGGAGGCGGCAGGCTCGCTCAGCTATACGGCGCTGCTGGCGATCGTGCCACTATTCGCCGTCGGCCTGTCCGCCTTGACCGCGTTTCCGGTCTATGCCGACGCCCGCCAGGCGATCTCCGCCCTCATCCTGCGCAACCTGGTACCGGAGGTGGGCGAGGTCGTCGACACCTATGTCTCGCAGTTCGCCGGGGCCGCCGTGCAGCTGACCGCGGTCGGCGTGGTCGGCCTGGCGGTGACCGCGGTGCTGCTGCTGGCGACCATCGAATGGCGCTTCAACTTCATCTGGCGGGTGCCGACCGAGCGCCCCTGGCTCGGCCGCATCCTTGCCTACTGGGCGATCCTGACCCTGGGTCCGCTGCTGCTGGGCGCCAGCCTGTCCCTGTCGAGCCGGGCGCTGGCGCTGGCGGATCAGGCTGGCCTGGGGGCGGTTCTGGCGCGGGTTGCCTGGGTGTTCCCGTTCCTCCTCAGCGTCGCCGCCTTCTCGTCGCTCTACCTCATCATCCCCAACCGGACGGTGCGCTGGGCCGACGGCTTCATCGGCGGGCTGGTGGCGGCCCTGCTGTTCCAGCTGATTCAGCTCACCTTCGGCTACTACGTCACGCGCTTCGTCAGCTATCAGGCGATCTATGGCGCCATCGCGGCGCTACCGATCTTCCTGTTGTGGATGTACCTGATGTGGGCGGTCGTCATGTTCGGCGCGGTGGTGACCGCGGCCTTGCCGGAATGGCGGGCGGAGCGCTTCGGCGGCCGGACCTCGGGCACCCACACGCTGGCGCTGGCCCTCAGCCTGGCCATCCTCGACGGGCTGCGGGTGCCGGGCGGGCGGCGCGTGCGGGAACTGGCCCGGCGGCTCGGCCTCGCCACCACCATGATCGACGACCGCCTGCACGCGCTCTACGAGGCCGGCTACGTCGCGCCCACCGGCGGCGGGCGCTGGCTGCTCGCCCGCGACCTCAACACCACCACGGTCGACCGGCTGGCGCATGCGCTGGGCATGCACCGGGCGGGGGAACTCGGGCCGGAATTCCCGACCGCCGCCTGGACGCCGCACTTCAACGCCATGATGCGCAACCTGGCCAAGGCCGAGCAGAACGCGCTCGACGTGCCGATCGGGCGGGTGCTCGACGAGCCCACCGCCCCGCATCCGGCCCCGGCGGCCGGCGAGAAGGCCTATTCCGAGCCGTCCTCGGGCCGCACCCGGTAGGGGTGCCGCTCGGACCAACCCTCGACGAAGCGGCGCAGCTCCTCATCCTGCACCTCCGGCAGGGTCACGGACAAGGTGACGTAGTGGTCGCCCCGCCCCCCCTGGGCGTGGGCCAGCCCCTTGCCGCGCAAGCGCATCCGCCGGCCGCTGTTGGCCCCCGGCGGGACCTTCAGGCCGACCGGCCCGTCCACGGTGTCGACGCGGATGGTCGCCCCCAGTACCGCCTCGCCCAACGTCACCGGCACCGTCGACAGGATGTCGTTGCCGGAGCGGGTGAAGTCGGGGTGCGGCTCGACCTCGATCGCGACATAGACGTCGCCGCCCCCCAGGCTGGGCGGTGCCTGCCCGCGCAGGCGGAGCTGCTGCCCGTCCTCGGTCCCCGGCGGGATGGTGACGTTGACGACGCGGCCATCGGGCAGCTGGAGCGGGCGCTTGGCCCCCTTCACCGCGTCGATGAAAGGCACCCGCATGGTCAGGCGGATATCCTGCCCGTCCGCCTCCGGTGGCGGCGGCGGACGCCGGCCACGCCCGAAGAGGTCGGCGAAGATGTCGTCCGCGAACTCGAAATTGAACCGCCCGCCGCCGGCGCCCGGCCCCGCGCCCGGATGACCGGCACCCGGATGGCCGGCCCCGGCGCGACCGCCGCGGGCGCGCGGCCCTTCGCTGCCCCAGCGGAAGCCGGGCGCCCGCTCCGCGCCCGAGGCATCGATCTCGCCGCGGTCGAAGCGCGCCCGCTTCTCGGTATCGGACAGGAGGTCGTAGGCGGCGGTGATCTCCTTGAACCGCGTCTCGTTGCCGCCCTTGCCCTGCTGCATGTCGGGATGCAGCTTCTTGGCGAGCTTGCGGTAGGCCTGCTTGACCTCCGCCGCGGTCGCCGTCCGCGCCACGCCCAGGACCTGATAGGGATCGTTCATGCTGGTATTCTAGCCCTGCTTGTCCACATCCGCGCCATTCCCCCGAACGGCCGGCCGCTCGCCGGCGCCTGAACCAACCGTGCGGCCCACCTGGTTGCAGGCCGGACCGCTGGCCTGGAAGGTGCGGCCCGCCACCAGCACCATGTGGCGGAACTCGCGGCAGACCTGGCCGCCTTGCTCCCGCCCCGGCCCCAGCGGCACGATCTCGCCGAAGGTGCCGGATTGCGGGTTCTGCCAATGAACCGGCCGGCCGACCTGGGCCTGGTAGGCCCGGCGCTCCGCTGCCCGCACCTGGCGGCGGTCGACCTCGGTCAGGGCCGGAGCCGCGGTGCCGCCGCCGAACATGGCGAGCAGGCCGGTTTCCGCCGCCGCACCCGGCGGGGCCGCCTTGCGCGCCGCATCGGCGGCAGCCGATCTCTCGCCGCCCTTGCAGCCGGCGACGGCGAGCGCCAGGCATCCGAGCACCAGACACATGGGAAGCGCCCGCCGCCAACCGCGTCCGGACCGCCATCCCCTCGAAGCTGCGCTCATCTTTGGTGGATTCACCGATTTATTCGCCATATCAGATGGGTACGGCCCGCCGCCCCATCCAGCACCAACGGGATGGAAAAAACGGCGGAACACCATATTCTGGCACGGAACAGCGCTGCCCTGGAGCCCCATGGACGAATCCCGCACCACAGACCCGTTCCTGCTCTTCGCCGGCTGGCTGGCCGAGGCCGAGGCGACCGAGCCCAACGACGCCAACGCAATGACCCTCGCGACCTCGACGCCGGACGGATACCCCTCCGCCCGCATGGTGCTGCTGAAGCATGCCGACGGCGAGGGCTTCGTCTTCTACACCAATCTCGAGAGCCGCAAGGGCGGCGAGCTGGCCGCCAACCCGCGGGTGGCCCTGCTGTTCCACTGGAAGTCGCTGCGCCGGCAGGTGCGGGTCGAGGGGACGGTAGCACCGGTCTCCGCGGCGGAGGCCGACGCCTATTTCCACAGCCGTGCCCGGGCGAGCCAGATCGGTGCCTGGGCCTCGGCCCAATCGCGCCCGCTGGAGAGCCGCTTCCACCTGGAGAAGCAGGTCGCGCTCTATACCGCGCGCTACGCCATCGGCACGGTGCCACGCCCACCCCACTGGTCGGGCTTCCGGGTCCGGCCGGCACGCCTGGAATTCTGGCAGGACAAGCCCTTCCGCCTGCATGACCGGCTCGTCTACAACCGCGACGGCGACGCATGGCGGACGGAGCACCTGTTTCCCTGACCCAACCCGCAGCGAGGGTCCGCGACCCGGCCCTGGCCGGGCGCCTGCTGCGGCGCGCCGGCTACGCCTCGGTCACGGTCGCGGTTGCCCTGATCGCGGTCAAGGCGGTGGCCTATGTGCTGACGGATTCGGTCAGCCTGCTGTCCAGCCTGATCGATTCGCTGCTCGACCTGGCGGCCTCGCTGGTCAATATCCTGGCCATCCGCCACGCGCTGGTGCCGGCCGACGACGAGCATCGCTTCGGCCATGGCAAGGCCGAGCCGCTGGCCGGCCTCGGGCAAGCCGCCTTCATCGCCGGGTCGGCGGTCCTGCTGCTATTCGAGGCCGCCCGCCGGCTGGCCGCACCGGAGCCGGTCAGCAACACCGGGGTCGGCATCGCGGTGATGGTCGCCAGCATCCTCGCCACCATCATCCTGGTCACCTACCAGCGCAGCGTCGTGCGGCGCACCGGGTCGGTCGCCATCAGCGCCGATTCCCTGCACTACCAGGGCGACCTGCTGCTGAACGGATCGGTCATCCTGTCGCTCCTCGCCAGCCGCTTCCTGGCGATGCCCTGGCTCGACCCGCTGTTCGCGCTGGCGATCGGCGGGTTCATCCTGTGGAGCGCGTGGCGCATCGTGCAGCTGTCCATCACCCAGCTGATGGACCGCGAGTTGCCCGACGAGGAGCGCCGGCGCATCCGCGAGATCGCGCTGGCCCATCCCGACGTGCGCGGCGTCCATGACCTGCGCACGCGGGCGGCCGGGCCGCAGGCCTTCGTCCAGCTGCATGTCGAGCTGGACGGGACCATGCCGCTGCGCCGGGCGCACCACATCGCCGACGCCGTGGAGGCCGCGATCCGTGCCGACTTCCCCCATGCCGAGGTCATCATCCACCAGGACCCCGAGGGCTGGGCGGCGGCGAGTTGAGCCGATCTTGCCCACCGCGGCGCGCGGCGGAGTAGTGTGGCGTCGGAGTCGCCGCGCGACGATGGTCCAACGACGCCCCCACCCCGCCACCAGCAGCCCCGGGATCCATGCGCACCGTCCTGTTCACCGCTGAGCTCGGCTACGGGTTCGGCCATGTCAGCCGCCTGATCGCCGTCGCCGACGCCCTGGAGCCGCTGGGCTACCGGCCGGTCTTTGCCGTCGGCGACGTCTGCGAGACCTTTCCGATCCTGGGCCAGCGCCCGTGGCCGGTGCATCAGGCCCCGGTGACGCGGGCATTGCCCCACCTCGCGCTCAACGACGCGAAGTACAAGGTCGGCCGCTTTTCCGACATCCTCTATTTCGTCGGCTACGGCAACGCCGACCTGCTGACGCCGCTCGTCCGCGCCTGGGAGCAGCTGTTCCTGGCGGTGAAGCCGGACCTCATCGTCTGCGACTTCGCGCCGACGGTGACGCTGGCGGCCCGCGGCTCCATCCCCATCGTCGCCATCGGCGACGGCTTCTCGCAGCCGCCCAGCACCCCGCCGGTCTTTCCCACGCTGCGGGAGGAGGCGGAATCGCAGCTTCCGGAGGCGGCCATCCTCGAGGTCGTGCAGAAGGTGCAGAAGGCGCGCGGCCGGACCGTGCCGGAGCACCTGCCGTCGATCGTGGCCGGCGACCGCGAATTCGTCTGCATCCTGCCGGAATTCGACCCCTACCTGAAAGCCGCACCCGGCCGCACCGCCGGGCCGCTCCGGCCGCTTCCGGAAATGCTGCCGCCGCCACCGCCCGGCCCCAACGTCTTCCTCTATCTGAGCGGGTCGTTCGAGAAGCTGACGCAGATCGGCGAGGGACTGGCCCAGGCCGAGGCCAAGGGCGAGGCCTATGTCCGCAACGCCTCGCGCAAGGTGCGGGACGCATTCGAGCGTATCGGCATCCGCGTGCTCTCCGAAGTCTTGCCGCGGCCGGCCTTCCGCGAGGCGGTGGCCCGGGCGCGCTGCGTCGTCCACCATGGCGGCGTCGGCACCAGCCAGGACATGCTGGCCTTCGGGCGCCCGCAGATCCTGGCCCCGACCAGCTTCGAGCAGCAGCTCACCTCCGACGTGCTCTTCCGCCACCGCGTCGGCGGGCGCCTGCGCCAGGGGCTGACCGCCGATGCCATGGCGACCGCCCTGCGCTCGGCCTTCACCGACGACGACCTGGCCCAGCGCGCCCAGAAGGCGGCCGGCGTCGTTGCCGGCGGCAAGCACACGCCGGCGATGCCCGCCATCGTCGCGGCCTGCGCCGAATTGTCCGGGGGCCCCGCCTAGCCGCCACCGGAATGGTCCGCTAGGCTCCACGACCATGGAAACGGATTTCATCGTCATCGGTGGCGGCATGGCCGGAGCGTCGGCCGCCTGCGAACTGGCCAACCATGGCCGTGTCGTGTTGCTGGAGCGCGAAGAGGCGCTGGGCTACCACACCACGGGCCGATCGGCGGCCCTCTACACCGAGAATTACGGCAGCCGCGCGATCCGCATGCTCACCATCGCGAGCAAGCCGTTCTTCACGCAGCACGGCTTCCTGTCGCCGCGCGGCGTCATCTTCATCGGCACCGCCGAACAGAGTGGCGCCATCGATCACGCGCTGGAAGAGGGCCGCGCCTTCCCGCAGACCTTCGAGGAAATCTCCAAGGCCGAGGCACTGCGCCTGCTGCCGGTGCTGGAGCCGAGCTTCTTCGCCCGCGCGATCCATGAGCCGGACGCCACCGACATGGACGTCCATGGCATCCACCAGGCGTTCCTGAAGGGGCTGCGCGACCAGGGTGGCACCGTGATCACCGGCACCGGCGACGCCATCGCCCGACCGACCGGCAAGGGGTGGGAGGTCGAGACCCGCCACGGCACCTTCCGCGCGCCAGCCGTCATCAACGCCGCCGGCGCCTGGGCCGACGTGGTCGCCCGCGCGGCCGGGGTGCGCCCGGTGGGGCTGGTGCCCAAGCGCCGCACCGCCATCACCTTCGATGCCCCGCCCGACACGCCGGTGCATGGCTGGCCGATGGGCCTCGACATCGGGGAGAGCTTCTACTTCAAGCCGGAGGCCGGGCGCGTGCTGGCCTCCCCGGCCGACGAGACGCCGTCCGAACCCTGCGACGCGCAGCCGGACGAGTACGACGTCGCCGTCTGCGTCGACCGCATCGAGCGGGCGACGACGCTCCGCGTCCGCCGGATCACCCATAAATGGGCGGGCCTGCGCAGCTTCGTCGCCGACAAGACGCCGGTGGTCGGCGAGGCGCCTGATGCGCCCGGCTTCTTCTGGTGCGCGGGCCAGGGCGGCTACGGCATCCAGACCTCGCATGCGATGGGCCGGGTGACCGCCGCCAGCGTCGTCGATGGGTCCCTGCCGGCCGATCTTGCCGCCATGGGCCTGACCCGCGAGGACCTGGCCCCCGACCGGTTCCTCACCGCCTGAAGCCGATGGCGCCCGCCGGCGACGGACGCCAGCCCGGCGCGGCCGCGATGGCGGGGAATGTCCTCCGGGCGGCCGGCCTCCTGAAGGCGATGAGCAGCCCACACCGACTGATGGTGCTGTGCCACCTGTCGGACGGCGAGCGCTCGGTGGGCGAGTTGGGGGCGCTGATCGGGCTTGGCCAGTCGGCCCTGTCCCAGCACCTGGCGCGCTTGCGCCGCGAGCGGCTGGTCAAGACCCGGCGCTCGCACCAGACCATCTATTACTCCCTCGACGGGGAGGCCTCGCAGCGAGTAATGAAGACGCTGTACGACATTTACTGCCGCGACGCCTAGCGTCCGGCGGTTTCTGGAACGCCGGCCCTGGGGAGGGTCCGGCGCGATGGATGGGGGTTGGCGAGGAGACTGGCGATGGTCACCCTCACGGGTTCGGCTTTCGACGACGAGCTGTTCGGGACGGCCGGCAACGACGTGATCTCGGGCGAAGGCGGCCGGGACACGCTCGATGGCGGCCCCGGCTTCCTCGACCTGCTGCTGGGCGGCGACGGCGACGATTTCCTGACCGACCCCGACGGCGTGGCCAAGGCCGACGGCGGCGCGGGGAGCGACACCATCGACATCGCGCTCGCCCCCGACTGGCGCGGTGACAGCGGCAATCGCGGCCCCGACCTGATCGGCGGCGACGGCGACGACCGCATCGTGGCGGTGCTGCTGAATGACCGCCTGACCATGGAGATCCGCGGCGACCTGACGGACTTTCCCTCCGACGGCGGCAACGACTGGATCAGCGTCGGGGGCGTCTATAGCCGGATCATCGCGCCCTTGGGCGGCGGCGACGACCTGTTCGAAGGCGGCGACTTCACCGACCAGGTCCAGGGCGGCGACGGCCGGGACACCATCTTCGGCAATGGCGGCGACGACAATCTGGGCGGCGGGCGCGACAACGACCTCGTCTTCGGCGGCGCGGGCGACGATGACATCGACGGCGGCGGCGGCGACGACCTCATCCTCAGTGGCGATGGCGCGGATAGCGTCAGCGGCGGCGGCGAACGCGACACCATTTATGGCGACGAAGGCGACGACCTGCTCCGCGGCGACGGCGGCGACGACTTCGTCCTGGGCGGCGCTGGCGCCGACACCATCGACGGCAATGCCGGCTTCCTCGACACGCTGGTCGGCGGCGAGGGCGACGACGTCATCACCGACACCGACGGCGCCGGGCTGGTCGATGGCGGCATGGGCGACGACCGCATCACCCTGCATTTTGCCGATGGCTGGGACAATGACGATTTCTCGGGCAGCCTGCCGATCTTCAACGGCGTCTATGGCAGCGCCGGCTATGACACCATCAACATCGACGGCGACTATGGCACCGCCTATGCGTGGCTGGGCCAGGGCGACGACAATTTCACCGGTGGCCTGGGCCGCGACCTCGTGCGTGGCGGCAAGGGCATCGACTTCATCGTCGGCAATGGCGAGTCCGACACGATCGATGGTGAAGATGGCGGCGACCTGCTGATCGGCGGTTCCGCCGGCGACCTCGTCATCGGCCAGGCCGGCGCCGACACGATCTGGGGCGACCAGTTCAACCCCGACGAAGACAGCTTCTCGGTGGCGCCCCGGCCGGGCGACGGCAACGACACCCTGCTGGGCGGCGCCGGAAACGACGAGATCATCGCCAGCGGCGGCGACGACCTGGCCTATGGCGGCGCCGGGAGCGATACCATCTGGGCGATTGCCGGGGACGACCGGCTGTTCGGCGACGCCAGCGCGGACTTCCTCTACGCCGGCACCGGGCGGACGACGATGACCGGCGGCAGCGGCTTCGACACCTACTATGTCGGCCGCGGCGACGGGCCGGTCACCATCATCGACACCAACGAGGATGGCGAGGGCAACGGCCTGTCCCTCTACTGGGGGGGCGGCCCGGGCCCCTATCAACGCCTGTCGCCCGAAGATATCGAGATGGCCGACAACGGCAACGGGACCTACACACTCCGATTCGGTGAAGGAACCGGGGCCGTCACGTTCGATCCGAACGCGACGGACATTCTCAACATAAATGACGTCGGTGCCGACCTCGTACCGTTCTCCGGCGACGACCAACGGTACCGGTTGATTTGGAACGGCAGCCTGTACGAGCCTTTCATCTGACCCGTCACTTCATCTCGATCTCGATGAAGGCCAGCTCCGCCGTCCCGCCATTGACCACGTCATGCTCCACCCCGGCATCGCGGTAATAGGGCACGCCCAGCTTCAGTGGCGCCTGCCGCTCGCCCTCGGGCGTGCGCAGCAGCAATGTTCCGTCGGTCACCGGCACGACGACGTACTTGAACTCGTGCCGGTGCCAGCCGGTGGCCGCCCCCGGCGCGAAGCGCCATTCGGTGACGCGCACCGTGTCATTGTCGATGAAGACGGTAGCCTTGGCCGCTTGGGTCGCTGCTGCAGTCATTGGGGGAGCTCCTTCGCTGATGGATGACAGATTGCCCGAAGCCCCCGCGGCGCGCCATGCGCAACGCCCGCCGGTCGGCCTCGTCATCTTCGACTGCGACGGGGTGCTGATCGACAGCGAGGTCCTGGCCTGCCGCACGGCGGCGGAAACGCTGGCGGAATTCGGCTTCGCCATCACGCTCGACGAGTACCTGGCCTTCGTCGGGCGCAGCGCGCGCGACATCCGCGCCATGCTGGAAGCGCGCTTCGGCCCGCTGCCGGCGGAACTCTCCACCACCGAGCGGGCGCGGCTCTTCCAGCGCTTCGAGGCGGAGCTGCGGCCGATGCCGGGCGCCCAAGCGGCGGTGGCCGGCCTCGCCCTGCCGGTCTGCGTCGCGTCGAGCAGTGACCATGACCGGCTGCGCCTGACCTTGGCCCTGACCGGGCTGCACGGCCTCTTCGCGCCGGCGATCTTCAGCGCGACCGAGGTCGCCCGCGGCAAGCCCGCGCCCGACCTGTTCCTGCACGCGGCCGGCCGCATGGGCGTGGCGCCGGCCGCCTGCCTGGTGATCGAGGACAGTCCCGCGGGCGTGGCCGCCGCGGTCGCGGCCGGGATGTGGGCAGTCGGCTTCACCGGCGGCAGCCATTGCCGGCCGCGCCATGGCGAGCAACTGCTGGCCGCCGGCGCCGAGCGGATCATCGACGACCTGTCGCAGGTGGCGGCGCTCGCCCGCTAGACCAGCGGGACGAACGCCGCCGGGCCCGCGCCGAAATCGGCCGCCGAATTCAGCCGGCCGCGCGCTGCGGCGGCTTGGCTTCCTCGTGGGTGTAGTCCCAGTAGAGCTCGCGGGCCTGGCGGTAGAAGGGGCCGGGCTGCAAGGCGCGCTCCTCGATGCGGGTGACGGGCACGACCTTGGCGTAGTTGCCGGTCGAGAAGACCTCGTCGGCGGTCGTCACTTCGGGATAGGTGATGGTCCGCTCATGCACCGTGACGCCGGCGCCGCGCAACAGCTCGATCACCCGCGCCCGCGTGATGCCGGCCAGGAAGGTGCCGTTGACGACCGGCGTATGGACCTCGCCGCCGCGCGCGATGAACAGGTTGGAACTGGCGAACTCCGCGACGTTGCCATGCATGTCGAGCATGACCGCGGCATCGAAGCCGCGGCCGCGGGCCTCGGCCTGGGCGCGGGCGCTGTTGGGATAGAGGCAACCGGCCTTGGCATCCGTCGGCGCGACCTCCGGCGACGGGCGGCGGAAGCGCGACAGGCAGGCGCTGAAGCCGGTCGGCTTGGGCATCGCCGACTCATAGACGGCGAGCGCGAACTGGGTACTGTCGGGGTCGGGCTCGACGCCGCCATTCTCGGCCCAGAACATCGGCCGGATGTAGAGCTCGGCGCCGCTCGGGAAGCGTGCGATGCCGGCACGGGCCAGGGCCTCGATCTCGGCGGCCGGCAGCATCGGCTTCATGCCGAGCGTCTTGGCGGAGCGGATGACGCGGTGGCAATGCAGGTCGAGGTCCGGTGCCCGGCCCTCGAATGCCCGCGCCCCGTCGAAGACGGTGCAGCACAACCAGGCAGCCTGCGTCAGCGGGCCCATGATCTTGGGATTGCCCTCGTGCCACGTGCCTTCGAAATAGGTCCAGGCTGCCATCCATCCCTCCCAGAATGCGCGTCCGTTCCGGACGACCGAGCCGCCTGTCTAGACTTTGTCCGGTTTCGAGAAAACCCCACGCGGTGCAGGGCTGCTCTGCGCGGGACGCCGGCCTGGGATAGGCCGGCTACCGCTCACGGCACGCCCTCGGTCAGCACGAGGATGTCGGTGCGGGACGCCCGGCCGCGCAAGTCCGCCAGCGGCTGGTATTCCGGCGAGCCGTACCAGGCGCGCGCCGCGGCCAGCGAAGGGAACTCCAGCACCACGATGCGGCCGGGGCGCCAGGCGCCCTCCTTCTGCTCGGTCTCGCCGCCGCGGACGAGGAAGCGCCCGCCATGCCGCTCGACCGTCCCCAGCACCTGGGCGCGATAGGTCTCGTAGAGGGCGGGGTCCTGCACCTCGACGCTGGCGATCACATAACCCTTCATTTCTTCTCCTCCTCTTGCTTGTCCATCGCCGCCTCGGCCCGCCGGCGCAGCTTGCGCAGGCTGCGAACCAGCCGGTCGCTCCGCTTTCCCGCCATCGCGAAGAAAGCCCGATCGGACCATTGCACCTGCGGCGTCGCGCGCGCCAGCAGCGCGTGGCCGGCGGCGGTCAGGGTCGGGCACTTGGCCCGGGTGTCGGTCGGGTGGGGCTTGCGCGCGACATGGCCGGCGGCCTCCAGCGTGCGCAGCACCTGCGAGGTCATCATCGGATCGACATGGCAGAAGGCCGCCAGCTCGGCCTGGGTCACCAGCCGGTCCCGCGTCCGTTCCATATTGGCGAGCCCGGCCAGCAGGCCGAACTGGACATGGGTCAGGCCAAGTTCGGCCAGGGCGCGGCGCATCCGCCGCTGCCACAGGTTGCTGACCTGCCAGAGCAGGAATCCGGCACCGCCAGCCTCCTCCACCCCATCGTCGGACGCGTCGTCCCGCTTGGCCATCGGCGCCTCCGATCGGG
This sequence comes from uncultured Rhizobiaceae bacterium, assembly GCA_964594715.1. Classification (GTDB taxonomy): domain Bacteria; phylum Pseudomonadota; class Alphaproteobacteria; order ATCC43930; family Allostellaceae; genus Allostella. The sequence continues at coordinate 34,097 of CAZQOA010000049.1, forward strand.
CCGCAAGATCGGCCCAAGGAAAAATCAGGCGGGGAGGCTAGCCGATGACGGCGGCGCCCTCAATCACGCCCCGAAAAAGAACTGCCGGAATGAAGAAAAGGGCCGCGGTTTCCCGCGGCCCTTTCCCGAAACAAAGCCGATATGGACGGACGATCAGAAGTCCATGTCGCCCATGCCGCCCATGCCGCCGCCACCGCCCGGCATCTGCGGCGCCTTCTTCTCCGGACGCTCGGCGACCATCGCTTCGGTCGTGACGAGCAGGCCGGCGATCGAGGCCGCATCCTGGAGTGCCGTACGCACGACCTTGGTCGGGTCGATGATGCCGGCCTTCACCAGGTCGCGATACTCGCCCGTCTGGGCGTCGAACCCGAAGTTGGGGTCCTTCTGCTCCAGCAGCTTGCCGGCGACCACCGCACCGTCGAAGCCGGCATTCTCGGCGATCTGACGGACCGGGGACTGCAGCGCGCGACGCACGATCTCGATGCCGACCTTCTGGTCGTCATTGGCCGGCTTCAGCGAGGCCAGCACGCGGGTCGCGTACAGCAGCGCCGTGCCGCCGCCCGCCACGATGCCTTCCTCGACCGCTGCGCGGGTCGCATGCATCGCATCGTCGACGCGATCCTTGCGCTCCTTCACCTCGACCTCGGTCGCGCCGCCGACGCGGATGACCGCGACGCCGCCGGCCAGCTTGGCCAGCCGCTCCTGCAGCTTCTCGCGATCATAGTCCGACGTGGTCTCTTCGACCTGCGCGCGGATCTGGTTGCAGCGGGCCTCGATGTCCTTCTTCTTGCCCGAGCCGTCGATGACCGTCGTGTTCTCCTTGGTGATGAGAACCCGCTTGGCCTTGCCCAGCATGTCGACGGAAACCGACTCCAGCTTGATCCCGAGATCTTCGGAGATCAGCGTGCCGCCGGTCAGGATCGCCATGTCCTCGAGCATCGCCTTGCGGCGATCGCCGAAGCCCGGCGCCTTCACGGCCGCGACCTTGAGGCCGCCGCGCAGCTTGTTGACGACCAGGGTCGCCAGCGCTTCGCCCTCGACATCCTCCGAAATGATCAGCAGCGGCTTGCCGCTTTGCACGACGGCTTCGAGAATGGGCAACATCGCCTGCAGATTGCCAAGC
>CAZQOA010000050.1:0-34722 GCA_964594715.1 uncultured Rhizobiaceae bacterium
GAGCTCACCGTCTCCGGCATCAACCAGCTGAACGAGGATTATTTCGTGCTGTAGGCGAAGGACCGTCATCTTCAGGTCCCGCGCCCGGATCGGTCGATTCCGAAGAGGTCGATCCGGCGGGCGGGACATCCCGGAGGGCCACCCATTTCAAAGGATGCGGATGAGCAACAAACATGCATCCTTTGACGTCAACCCAGCGTGGTGGCACCGCCTGTGGAACAGGTTCACCGGTCGACCAAGCAAAAGGGGAAATGCCATAGATCCGGCCGCTATTCCCGGCAAGGGCTCCGAACCGGACACTCAGGAACGCGCCGCCTCCTTGATCGATCATGACAGCCCGATACGGATCCCGGACGAAGACCGATTCGGCGTCGATCCTTTTGCGGCGATAGTCGCCCGCAGCATCGCCGGGCAACGAGATGCCGAAGGTACGGTGATCGCCATCAACGGCCCGTGGGGCAGCGGAAAGAGCAGCGTCGTCAATCTCACCTTGCATCATCTCGCCACTGCCGTGGGTGAGACCACCGAGATCGTTCACTTCAACCCGTGGTGGTTCAGTGGATCGGCCGCACTTGCAAGCGCCTTCTTCCAGACGATCGGCGCCGCGCTCAACCGGACCCTGAAGGAGGAGGGCCGCGAGGCCCTTGGCGAGTTCTTTGAACGCCTTGGCAGTTTCAGCACCTACGCCGATGTCGCCTCGAAAGCCGCGAGTACGGGTATAGCCAGCGGACTTGCACGCCTCGCCTTTGGCGATCGGTCCATCGAAGGGGAACATCGCAAACTGGCCGACGCGATACGTGCCCAGCCGAAGCGCTTTGTGGTCGTGATCGATGACATCGACCGGCTAAGCCCCGAGGAGGCCCTTCTCGTCTTCGGCTTGGTCAAGTCGGTTGGGCGCCTGCCACGAATTACCTATCTGCTCGCCTTCGACCGAATTCTGATCGGTCGGTTAATCGCCGAGCGCTTCCCGACCGAAGGGAGCCTCTACCTTGAGAAGATCGTGCAGGGCATGTTTGACCTGCCACCCCCGCCCGCCGATGTCCTCCGCCAGATGTTGTTGGATCAGGCCGGTGAACTCTTCGACGTCGAGGAGGCCGACACCACGCGCTTCATGAACATATTCTACGACATTGTGGCGCCCAACCTTACGAGCCCGCGGCAGGTGGTTCGGTTGAACGGGGCCTTGCGCGTCGCCTGGCCGTCGGTCGCCGGCGAGATCGATCCCGCCGACTTCTTAGCGATCGAGACGCTGCGCCTGTTCCATCCGGCCCTCTACAGGAATGTTCGCCAGAATCCGGATATCATCCGGGGACATATGCGAGATGAGGCTCAACCCATCAGAGCGGCCAAGGTGGAGGCGGCACTCTTTCGCGACCTGGGCGCGGAGCATCATGAGTTCGCGAAGACCGCGCTGCAGCGATTGTTCCCAAGGCTCGAAGCGGCATGGTCGAACATACATTTTGGTGATGACTGGGATGCCACTTGGGATCTCGCTCGCTACATCTGCAGCCCGAAGCACTTTCCGACTTACTTCCAGTACGGCCTAGCCGACGGCACGCTGTCAAACACTCTTCGCGCCGATCTCATCACTCGGGCCAGCGACGGTGCTTTCATCGGCGACACCCTGTTGGACGGTCTCGCTATCAAGATACGCTCTGGCGGAACACGGGCAGCGCTGATCCTTGACGAACTCAACATCGTCGCCGCCCAGATCGCTCCCGCCGACGTGCCGCCGCTCGTGACGACCCTCTTCGCCATCGCCGACCAGCTTGAGAATGATGCAGATCAGCCAAGAGGATTCGGCCTTGCGAGCAACTACCGGCGCCTCCATTGGCTAATCAACCGCTTGCTCCTTGATAGCTACCCGATCGAAGAACGTTCGAGACTTCTGCGCGACGCAGCACGTACGGCATCGACCGGCTGGCTCATTGATCTGGCGCGGCGATGCCTACGTTCCTACCAGGATGAGAAGGAAGTTAAGGGCACCGCACTGGTCAACGAGCCCACTGCCCGAGCGCTAACCGCGCTCGCGGTCGAACGGATTCGGACGCTGGGCGCCAAGGGACAGCTGATCGACCTTCCAAGTCCGGCGGCAGCGCTCTGGTTTTTTCAGTCCACCACCGAAGAGGGGCCTGCCGAAGTACGCGTATGGACGGACCGGATGCTGGAGAACGATCACGACACCGTCCGGCTCGCCCGTGCCTTTACCTCGACAACTTGGCGCCAAGGGCTGGGCGACCATGTCGCGCAGGGCATTCCACAGGTAGGCAAGAGAAGTCTGGGGGAGCTGTTGGATGCCAAGCGGCTGCTAGCCCGAGCGCAAGAGCTTCTCGCCGCGGGCCGGGTCGATGCCGGATCGGCCGCGATCCTTCAGCGTTTCGAGAGAGGGTGGAATCGGCAAGATCGCCATGGCCCAGGCGACGAAGAGTGATGCGCCCGCAAACTAGCGGGAACGGCTCTTACGCCTCCCTTTGCGAGAGAACCTCGGGGTGGCTGTCACCTATGACCAGATACCGGCGCGCTGGCGCCATCCGTCCGAGGAACTGCAGCTAGAGTGGAAGACTTGGTTTTGATCCACTTCCAGCAGACGGATGGCGAAACTTGGTTAACTATCAAGGCTTCGCGCCGCGGATCAGCGTGCCGACGCCGTGCTGGGTGAAGATCTCCAGCAGCACCGAATGGGAGACGCGGCCGTCGAGGATGACGGCGGCCTCCGCCCCGCCTTCCACCGCCTCCAGGCAGGTTTCCACCTTGGGGATCATGCCGCCGGTGATGGTGCCGTCGCCGATCAGCCGGCGCACGTCGGCGTCGGTCAGCTCGTGCATCAGCTGGCCATCCTTGCCCTTCACCCCGGCGACGTCGGTCAGCAGCAGCAGGCGGGCGGCCTTGAGGGCGGACGCCACCGCCCCCGCCACCGTGTCGGCGTTGATGTTGAAGGTCTCGCCATTGGGGCCGAGGCCGATCGGCGCGATGATCGGGATGATGCCCGACTTCTCGAGCGCGCGGATGATCGAGACGTCGATATGACGGGGTTGGCCGACGAAGCCGAGGTCGAGCACGCGCTCGATGTTGCTGTCCGGGTCGCGCCGGGTACGGGTCAGCTTCTCGGCCCGGATCAGGCCGCCATCCTTGCCCGACAGGCCGATCGCGACGCCGCCGGCGGCGTTGACCATGGCGGCCAGCTGCTTGTTGATGGCCCCGGACAGGACCATCTCGACCACCTCGACCGTCTCGCGGTCGGTGACGCGCAGGCCGTCGATGAACTCGCTCTTGATCTTCAGGCGGGCCAGCATGGCGCCGATCTGCGGGCCGCCGCCATGGACCACCACCGGGTTGATCCCGACTTGGCGCAGCAGCACGATGTCGCGGGCGAACAGCTCCGCCACCCGTTCGTCGCCCATGGCGTGGCCGCCATATTTCACGACCACGGTCTTGCCCGCATAGCGGCGCATGTAAGGCAGCGCCTCGGACAGCGTGGTGGCCTTGGCGAGCCAGGCGTCGCGGGAAGTGTCTGCGGCAGTCATCGTCGGATCCCCGGGGAGGCGGAGGGCAAAAAGGCCGCGGACTGTATCCGATCACGCCCCCGCCGCCAAAGCGGCGAAAGACAAAAAAGAGGCCACCGAAGCGGCGAAAAGCGAAAAAGTGGGGGTCAGGCCGGGTCGGCCAGGGCCGTCAGCATGGCCCGCAGCTCGGCGATGCCGACGCCGTCCCGGGCGCTGGTCGGCAGGACCACGGGATGGGCGGCGACATGGGTCCCGCACTCCTTGGCAACCTTGGCCCGCACCGCCTCCAGCTCGGCCTTCGACGGCTCGTCGGCCTTGGTCAGGACGATCTGGTAGGACACCGCCGCCTCGTCCAGCATCCGCATCCAGCTCCGGTCGCTGTCCTTCAGCCCGTGGCGGCCGTCGACCAGCAGGCACAGGCGGCGCAGCGTCGGCCGGCCTTTCAGGTAGGCGTCGATCAGCCGCGCCCAGCTGCTGACTTCGGTCCGCGAGACCTTGGCATAGCCGTAACCCGGCATGTCGACGAGGTTGAGGCGGTCGCCGAGGCGGAAGAAGTTGAGCTGGCGCGTGCGCCCCGGCGTGTTGGAGGTGCGGGCCAGCGAGTTCCGCCCGGTCAGCGCGTTGACCAGGCTCGACTTGCCGACGTTCGAGCGGCCGAGGAAGGCGATCTCCGGCAGGTCGAAGGGCGGCAGGTCGGTGGCCGAGGTCGAGGCCCAGAAGAACCCGCATTCCTGCGCGAAGAGCAGGCGCCCGGCCTCGATCGCGGCGGCGTCGAGATCGGGATCGACCTGCACCTTCGGGCGGATCTCGTCCATGTCAGGCGGCACCGGCGCGGCGCATGATGACCCACTGCTGCAGGATCGAAAGCAGGTTGTTCCAGGCCCAATAGATCACCAGCCCGGCCGGGAAGGCCGCCAGCAGGTAGGTGAAGAGGAAGGGCAGGACCATGAATACCTTGGCCTGGATCGGGTCCGGTGGCTGCGGGTTCAGCTTCTGCTGGAGGAACATCGTGACGCCCATGATGAGCGGCCAGGCGCCGATCATCAGGATGTGCGGCGGCGTCCAGGGAATGAGGCCGAACAGGTTGAAGATCGTCGTCGGGTCGGGCGCCGACAGGTCGCGGATCCAGCCATAGAAGGGCGCGTGGCGCATCTCGATGGTGACGAACAGCACCTTGTAGAGCGCGAAGAAGACCGGGATCTGCAGCAGGATGGGCAGGCAGCCGGATGCCGGGTTGGCGCCCTCCTTGCGGTAGAGCGTCATCATCTCCTGGTTCAGGCGCTGCTTGTCCTCGCCGTACTTCTCGCGCAGCTCCATCATCTTCGGCTGGAGCAGCTTGAGCTTGCTCATCGAGCGGTAGGATTTGTTGGCGAGCGGGAAGAAGGCGAGCTTGAGGAGGACGGTCAGCAGCAGGATCGCCAGGCCGAAATTGCCGATCCAGCGATAGAAATAATCGATGACGTAGAAGATCGGCTTGGTCAGGAAATAGAACCAGCCGAAGTCGATGGCGCGGTCGAAGCGCTGGATGCCGAGGCGGTCGCGATAGTCGTCGAGGAGGTGGACCTCCTTCGCGCCGGCGAACACCCGGTGCGTCGTCTCGGATGAGGCCCCGGGTGCGAGCGAGCGGACGGCGCCCAGATAGTCGGCCTGGTAGGCGTCCTCCGCGCCACGGCGCTCCCAGGTGAAGCGGCTTTCCACCGTGTCCGCCTGGTCCGGGATCAGGGTGACCAGCCAGTACTTGTCGGTGAAGCCGATCCAGCCGCCGGTCGTCTTCTGCGCGACGTTCTTCTGGTCCTTGATCGAAGAGTAGCTGATCTCGCGGAGCACGCCGTCGGTGACGCCGATCAGCCCTTCATGAAGGATGTAGAAGCCCTCCGTGTGCGGCGTCGGCCAGCGCTTGGTCAGCGCATAGGGCAGCAGCGATACCGGGGTGGTACCGGTATTCTCCACCCGGTCCTTCACCGTCAGCAGGAAGTTGGCGTCGAGCGCCAGGGTCCGACGGAACACCAGCCCCTGGCCATTGTCCCAGACCAGGGTCAGCGGCTTGTCGGAGGTGAGCGCGTCCCCTTCCGCCTGCCACAGCGTGTCGTCCTTGGGCATGGGCACGTCGCGGCTGTCGGGACCGGCGACCCAGCCGAACTGCACGAAATAGGGACGCGCCGTCTCCGACGGCGACAGGAGGTCGATCCGCGGGCTGTTCGGCGCCACGGTCTCGCGATAGTCCTTCATCGTCAGGTCGTCGACGCGGCCGCCGCGCAGCGACACCGAGCCGATCAGGCGGCGCGAGTCGATCGGCACCCGCGGCGAACGGGCGAGCGCCACGTCGCGCGGCATCGCCGCCGCGGCCTGGGCCGCGCCGGGCGCCGCGGCCGGCAGGCCCGGGGTCAATGGCGGCGTGGCATCGCCCGACGGCCGGGCCACGGGATCGGTCTGCTGCTGGGCCTGTCGCGTGGCCTCCTGCTGCGGCTTCTGCACGAAGAACTGGAAGCCGAGCAGGATGGCGATCGAGATCGCGATCGCGAAGATCAGGTTCTTTTGGTCGGTCATCAGAAATGTCCGCGCGAAAGGCTTACCGGCGATGACCGGCACAGCAGGATGGGATACCGACCGAGGTGGCGGGCGGCGGTACGGGGTCGTATCCGGCACCGCCCCACGGATTGCAACGGGCTAATCGGCGTAGGGTAAGCCAACCGCCCCGCAGGGCGCCATGACGGCCGACGGCCTCCACGGCGTAGCACGAGCAGGTCGGCTCGAAACGGCAACTGGGCGGAAACAGGGGCGCCAGCACCCACTGGTAGACCCGGACGCCGCCCACCAGCAGCCGCGCGCCGACCGACGCCCGGAGCGCAGGGGATGTCCGGGTGGCGGTCATGCGGTGGGGACCGAAGCGGTGGGCGCGGCGGCCGGCCTGGGCCGGGCGACCCGGCCAAGTGCCGTCTCCAGGTCGCCCATGAGGGCTGGAAAGGGGCGCCGGATAGTGCCGTCGCGCGCGATCAGCACATAGTCCCAGCCCGGGACGCCGAGCGTGGGCAACAGGGCGGCCGCCACGGCGCGCAGGCGACGGCGGGCGCGGTTGCGCACCACCGCGTTACCGACCTTGCGGGTAGCAGTGAAACCGACGCGTGGCGGCCCTACGGTCGGCGCGTCGATGCGTTCACAGGCTTGCAGGACCAACCCGGGGGCGGCCCATTTCCGCCGTGCGGCGGCGACGCGCAGGAACTCCGACCGTTGCGTCAGCCGTCCTACGGCCGACGCCATCAGGCAGACAGGCGCTTGCGCCCCTGGGACCGGCGGTTCTGGATGACTTTCTTGCCGCCGACTGTCGCCATGCGAGCCCGGAAACCGTGGCGGCGCTTGCGGACGAGACGGCTCGGCTGATAGGTGCGCTTCACGGCACGAACTCCGAGGAAAATTCGACGTTTTTCGAGAGTGCGGGCTTATACGGGACGGTCCGGGGCAAGTCAACGTGGAGGTGGCGGGCGATTGCCACTAATTCGGCGGGCCGGCCGCCATGACGGTAAGGTGAATGGCGGCGCCCGGGCAAGGATGGTACCGCCGCGGGGTGCCAGGATGGAAGAAGCGCCGGACCCGGGCGCCGGGAGGCCGGGGAAGGAAAGCGTGGGCATGGACAGCATCGAGGCCGACATCTGCGTCATCGGTGCCGGCTCCGCGGGCCTCAGCGTCGCGGCCGGCGCGGCGCAGATGGGCGCGCGCACGGTGCTGATCGAAAAGGGCGCGATGGGCGGCGATTGCCTGAACTTCGGCTGCGTGCCCTCGAAGGCGTTGCTGGCCGCCGCGCGGGCCGCCGCCGCCATCCGCGGCGCCGGCCGATTCGGCATCGAGGCGGGGCCGCCGCGGGTCGATTTCGGCCGCGTGCAGGACCATGTCCAGGGCGTGATCGCGGCCATCGCCCCCCATGATTCGGTCGAGCGCTTCACCGGGCTCGGCGTCACCGTGATCCAGGCGCCGGCGCGCTTCACCGGTCCCGGCCGGGTAGTGGCGGGCGGACGCACGGTGACGGCGCGACGCTTTGCCGTCGCCACCGGCTCGACCCCGGCGATCCCGCCGATCCCGGGCCTGGACCGGGTCCCGTTCCTGACCAACGAGACGGTCTTCCACAACCGCACCCTGCCCGGCCACCTGGTGGTCGTCGGCGGCGGCCCGATCGGGCTCGAGATGGCCCTGGCCCATCGCCGCCTCGGCAGCGAGGTCACCGTCCTGGAGGCGGCGACCATCCTGCCCAAGGACGACCCGGAACTGGTGGCGGTGGTGCGGCGGCGCCTGCTGGCCGAAGGGATCGCCATCCGGGAAGGTGCCAGGATATCCGGCGTGGCCGCCGACGGTCCCGGCGTCCGGGTGGATTTCGGCACCGACCAGGTGACCGGCACCCACCTCCTGGTGGCGGCCGGCCGCCAGCCGACGGTGGAGGGCCTTGGCCTGGAGCAGGCAGGCATCGCCTGCGCCCCCCGCGGCATCGTCGTCGACCGGCGCCTGCGCACCAGCAATCGCCGCATCTTCGCGCTGGGCGATGTCATCGGCGGCTACCAATTCACCCACATGGCGGGGTATCAAGCGGGGATCGTGCTGCGCAACGCGCTCTTCCGCTGGCCGGCCAGGGTCGACGACCGGGCGGTGCCATGGGTCACCTACACCGATCCGGAGCTGGCGCAGGTCGGGCTTTCGGAACAGGCGGCGACGGCCGCATACGGGCAAGTGCGCATATTGCGTGCATCCTTCGCCGAGAATGACCGTGCGCAGACGGAACGGGAAACCGACGGGATGGTGAAGATCGTGACCGACCGCCGCGGCCGCATCCTGGGTGCCGGGATCGTCGGCGCCCATGCCGGCGAACTGATCCAGCCGTGGATCCTGGCCGTAACCCGGCGACTGCACATCGGCGCCATGGCCGGGATGATCGCCCCCTACCCGACCCTGGGCGAGGCCGGCAAACGCGCCGCCGGCAGCTACTATACGCCGACCCTGTTCGGCCGGCGGACCCGGTTCGTCGTCCGCCTTCTGCAACGATTCGGCTGAGGCTTTCCTCAAGCATGGCTGCAACGGCCAAAATAGCTGCAACCAATCGAATGCGCCCGGTCACCGGCCTGTCCGGCCGGCTGCTGATCATGACGGTCTTCTTCGTCATGCTGGTAGAGGTGTGCGTCTATGCGCCGTCGGTGGCGCGCTTCCGGCTGGACTGGCTGGAGCAGCGCGCGGCGGCGGCCCAGCTCACCGTCGTCGCGCTGGAAGCGACCCCGGACCATGCGGTCAGCGTCGAGCTGGCCAACCGGCTGCTCGACCAGGTCGGCGCCCACGCGGTGGTCGTGCCGCCCACCGCCGATTCGGTCCGGCGCGGCATCTTCCGCGACATGCCGCCGGCGATGGACGTGTCGCTCGACATCCGCGACCCCGCCTTCTTCACGCTGATTTCCGATGCGCTGGGCACGCTGCTCCACGGCGGCGACCGCGTCCTCTGGATCAAGGCCAACGCGCCCAACCTGGCCGGCGGCCGGGTCGACCTCCTGATCGACGAGGCGCCGATGCGCCGGGCGATGATCGCCTTCTCGTGGCGCATCCTGGCCCTGTCGCTGCTGATCTCGTTCCTGACCGCGGCCCTGATCTTCGTCACCCTGCGCTGGATGATCGTGCGGCCGTTGCGCGAGATCGCCCGCAGCATGATCCGCTTCAAGGAGAATCCGGAGGATGCCAGCCGGGTGGAGGCACCGTCGGCGCGCAGCGACGAGATCGGGCTGGTGCGGCGCGAGCTCGCCTCCATGGAGGCGACGGTGCGCCAGGCGCTGCGCCAGCGGGCGCGGCTGGCCGCCCTGGGCGAGGCGGTGACCCGCATCAACCATGACCTGCGCAACATCCTCACCACCGTCAGCCTGCTCTCCGACCGGCTGAGCCAGAGCGACAATCCGGAGGTGCGGCGCATCTCGCCGACCCTGATGGCGGCGATCGACCGGGCGGTCCAGCTGTGCCAGCGCACCCTGGACTTCGCGCGCGAGGATGGGCCGCTGCTGAAGCGCGGCCGCTTCACCCTGTCGGCCCTGGTGGACGAGCTGGAACCGGTCCTGGCCGCACCCGCCGGCCGCGAGTTCGCGCTGGACAACCGGGTACCGGCGGAGATCGAGCTGGAGGCCGACCGCGACCTCATCTTCCGGGTGCTGTCGAACCTCGGCCACAATGCCGCCGCGGCCGGTGCGGCGCGGGTCACCATCTCGGCCGAATCCAGCGACAACGAGCTGGCGATCACGGTCGCCGACGACGGGCCAGGCCTGCCGCCCAAGGCGCTGGCGAACCTCTTCCAGCCCTTCGCCGGCGCCGGTCGCAGCGGCGGCACCGGCCTTGGCCTGGCGATCGCCCGCGAGCTCATGCGCGCCCATGGCGGCGACGCGGTGCTGGTGAAGAGCGACGCCGGTGGCACCACCTTCCGCCTCCGCCTTCCCGCCTCCGAAGTGGCGGCGCGCCGGGCCGCGTGACGGGCCCGCGAACTGCCATCACGGCCATGGGCGGCCATGCACAGTTGCGCTATCAATGGCTGGAGCCCATCGGGCGATGCGCGAGGGCGCATGGCGAAATGCGCGGGGCGCACCGGGGCAGTGCAGAGGAGCCGGGAATGGTCGGTCGCTGGGTGTTGGGGGGAATTGTCGGGATCGTGGGCCTCATCGGCCTCCACATAGCGGCCACGGTGCATCAACCCGGCTTCTACTCGCTGGGCCTGGCCATGTCCGCCGGCGCGGTCATCTACATCTTCCGCCTGATCAAGCGCGCCTACGACGAGGCCGAGGGCAAGCCCCGGGAATAGCTGCCGCCCTGGATGGAAACGAGCACCAGCAGCCGGCGAGATGTCATGGTTCGACAAGCTCACCATGAGGAGAAGTCCGTGCGCTAACCCTCATGGTGAGCCTGACGAACCATGAGTTCGCCCGGGCTCAGTACTTCATCCGCGGTGGGTCACCAGGTGCGGCGGCAACGCATCAGACGGTGAGGATCGACCCGCCGGTCGACGGGTCGGCACCGCCGGTCACCCGCCCGCCATCGACCATGATCGCGTGGACGCGCGCGCAGATATAGGGCTGCACGCTGCGGATCGTCTCGTACCCCATGGCGCCCAGCGCCTCGCAGATGAGCGCCGGGATGCGGGACGCGACGTCGATGGCGTCGCCGGTGGCCGAGAAGCGCGGCTGGTTCACCGCCTCCACCACCGACATGCCGTGGTCGACCACGTTCAGGATCACCTGCAGCACGCCCATCGGGATGTTCGATCCGCCGGGGGCGCCCAGGATCAGGAACGGGTCGTCGCCCTTGAAGAGGATGCTGGGCGACATGGAGCTGACCCGCCGCTTGTTCGGCGCCAGCGACTGGGAGCGGCCGGGCCTGGGGTCGAACATCGCCATGGCGCCGTTGTACATGAAGCCGAGGCCGGGCGTGATGACGCCCGACTGCATGCCCAGCGTGTGGGTCAGGCTGACGGCGTTGCCCTCCACGTCGAGCGTGCAGAGGTGGGTGGTGTCCGCGCCCTCCTTGGTCGTCGCGCGCGGCACGCGCTGGACCTCGCCGCGGCGGATCGCCTCGGCGTCGGCGCGCGCGTCGTCGCGGTCGAAGATGCGCTCGGCCGGGATGTCGACGAAGTGCGGGTCGCCGATGTCGCGGTCCTTGATGACCTGGGCGCGCTTCATCGCCTCGGCGACGACGCGGATATATTCGGGCGTGTTGCAGCCCAGCGCCTTCAGGTCGAAATGCTCCAGGATGTGCAGCATCCGCAGCAGCATCGCGCCACAGCCGGGCGGCGGGTTGGAGGCGATGCGCAGGCCGCGGTAGCTGCCCCACACTGGCGGCGTCCATTCCGCCTCGTAGCTCTCCAGGTCGGCCTTCGACAGGAGCCCGCCCCTGGCCGCGAAGTCCTTCGCGATCGCATCGCCCATGGCACCCTTGTAGAAGGTGTCCGGCCCCTCGCCCGCGATCGTCCGGAGGCTCATGCCATAGTCGGGATTGGTCACTTTCGTGCCGGCCGTATGGGGCGTGCCGTCGGCCTGGAAGAAGAGCTGGGCGTATTCCTTGGTGAAGCGCAGCCGGTCGATCGCCTCGACCCGGCCCATCTTCTCGACGGCGGTCCAGTAGCCATGGACGGCCGGGGTGATGCGGTAGCCCTCCTCCGCGATGCGGGCGGCGGGCAGCACCACCTCGGCCCACGGCAACCGGCCATAGAGGCTGTGCATGCCATGCAGGCCGGCGATCGTGCCCGGCACGGCGACGGCCTGGTAGCCGAGGTCGTTCACCCGCCCTTTCAGGACGAAGCCGAAGCCGTCGCGCGTCTCGTATTCCAGGATGTCGCGCCACATGTCGGGGCGCACCGCCAGCGGCGCCTTCGAGAAGAAGTTGATGACGGCATGGACGCCCAGCTTGGGCAGGTAGACATGGCCCGCCCCGAAGCCGGCGATGCCGCACATCATCTGGTCCATCACCCCCTGGGCGAACGCGGTCGCGACCGCCGCGTCGACGGCGTTGCCGCCGGCCAGGAAAATGCGCGCGCCGACCTCGGCCGCGTCGTTCTGCGGCGCGACCACCATGCCTCGTTCCATGGACAAGCCTCTCAGGGGGACTGGGGACAGGTCAGCGGCGGATGCGCCGCTGCAGGAAGATCGTCGATACGATAGTCAGGGTCAGCGTCGCCGTCATCAGGACGAATGCGAGCGCCGCGCCGAAGGGCCAGTTGGTCGAGCGCGCGATCTGGTCGTAGAGGGCGGGCGCCATCATCTTGAACTGCGGGCCGCCCAGCAGGACGGGCGTCGCATAGGCGTTCATGCACAGGATGAAGACCAGCACCGTTCCCGCCAGCACCCCCGGCATGGCCAGCGGGAAGATGATGCGGAAGAAGGTCCTGGAGGGGCTGGCGCCCAGGTTGAGGGCCGCCTCCTCGACCGAATAGTCGACGCCTTCGAGCACGCTCTGCAGGGTCAGGATCATGTAGGGCAGCACCACCGCGATGATGCCGATGATGACGGCGGCCGGCGTGTAGAGCAGCTTCACCGGTTCGGCGGTCAGCCCCGACCATTGCAGGACCGCGTTCACCACCCCGTCATTGCCCAGCACCACCATCCATCCGGCGGCGCGCACCACATTGCCCACCATCAACGGAAAGACCGCCAGGATGATCAGCAGGCTCTTGTGCCGGCTGGTGGTGCGGGCCAGGAAGTAGGCGACCGGAAAGGCCAAGGTCAGGCTGACGATGGTGCAGGCGACGGCGACCTTGATCGTCGTCCACAGCACGTTCAGGTAGTAGGCGTCGGTGAAGAACTTGACGTAGTTCTCCACCGTCACCGCCTCGACCATGAACTGGCCGGGAACGAACTTGTTCAGGCTGTAGCGGAACAGGATCGCCATCGGGATGACGAGGACGAGGACGACCAGGATCGTCGCCGGCCCGACCAGCATCGGCGCGATGGAGCGCCGCCGCCCGCCGGCCGTATCTTCGGTGACGACGCTCAATTCGGCCTCCGTCCCGTCATGCCTGCCGCCATCAGCCCTTGAAGCTCTTGTCCCACCACTCCAGGAGTTGCGAGTTGTTCTTGGCGATGTAGTCGTAATTCGGGATGTTGAACTTTTCCTGCTCGGCCTCGGTGAAGCCGATCTCCTTGGCGATGTCGTCGGGCAGCTTTGCGTTGGTCACGGTCGGGATGTAGCCCATGCGGTCGGCGAACAGCACCTGGCCCGCGGGATCGAGCATGGCGTCGAGATAGGCCCAGCCATTGGCCTTGTTCTGGGCGTTCTTCACCACCGCGGCGTCGAAGATGATCGGCGTCGTTCCCTCCTTGGGCGCGATGGTGGCGAGCGGGATGCCGGCCTTCTTCCACATGAAGCCGCGGGCCCGCCACATCACCGTCGCCCACACCTCCTCACCCTTGAGGGCGGCGGCCAGCGTCTCGTTCGAGGGGTAGACCTTGGGGTCGAGCTTCTTCAGCTCCATCAGGGTGGCCTTGCCGGGCTCGTAGTTGCTCATGCTGCCGCCATTGACCAGCGCCGCCGATTCGATGATCTGCATGTAGAGCCCATTGGCGAAGCCGATCCGGCCCTTGTATTTCGGGTCGACCAGGTCGGCGAAGGAGGTCGGGCTCATCTTCGACGGGTTATAGACGATCACCTTGCCGCTATAGATGTGCGGGATGGCATAGGGCTTCTGCAGCGCCTTGATGATGTTCCGGGCGTTCGGGACCTTGTCCATCTCGACATCGTCGAACAGCTTCTGCTGCGCCATCTCGTACATGTCGATGTCGGAGAGGCAGGCGACGTCCATGGTGCCACGCCGGCTGGCACGCTCGGCCAGCAGCTTGGTCTTGCGCGGCGGCGCGTTGCCGACGTCGTGCAGCACCTCGATCCCCTTCTTCTCCAGGATCGGCTTCTCGAAATTGGCGGTCAGCAGCTCCTGGTAGTCGCCGCCCCAGGTGCCGACCACGACCGACCCCTTGGCCAGCGCCGGCATCGGGAAGCCCGCCGCGACGGCGACCGCGCCGGACCCGGCCAGGAAGCCGCGCCGGGTCAGCCGCATCTGCGTCACTCGTTCGATCCTGCTCATCTCGCTCTCCCGTTCTGCACCGTTTATCTGTTCTTATCGATGGGCCCCGTCTTATCGGTGGGGCCGCCCCCTCAGGCGCCGGGCGGCTCCAGCAGCAGGGCCGCCGCCGGTGGCCAGGCCACCGTTACCGGCGTGCCCTCGGCGATCGCCAGCCCATGGCGATGCGCGCCCTGCCCTGCCGGGCCCATCGGGGTGTCGTTCGGCCGGGTGACCGTGACCTCCTCGCCCGACGCCAGCCGCACCCGGACCTCGGTCGACGCGCCGAGATAGGTCACGAATGCAACCGTGCCCGGAAACCGATTGGGGTCGCTGCCATTGCCCCCGCTGCCATCGCCGGTATCGGCCGCCAGGCTCGCCTTCTCCGGCCGCACGGCCAGCACGCCGGCATGGCGCGGCCCGGCGCCGGAATCCGCGAAGGCGACGTCCAGCCCGCCCCGGGTGCGGAAGCGGCCGGGTGCCGTCACCGTGCCGTCGAGGAAGTTGGAGCGGCCGATGAAGTCGGCGACGAAATGGTTGGCCGGCCGCTCATAGAGCTCGGTCGGGCTGCCGATCTGCTGCACCTTGCCCTGGCTCATCACGACCAGCCGGTCGGCCAGCGTCAGCGCCTCTTCCTGGTCGTGGGTGACGAAGAGGGTGGTCAATCCCAGCGACTGCTGGAGCTGCCGGATCTCGATGCGGACGCTGAGCCGCAGCTTGGCGTCGAGGTTGGACAGCGGTTCGTCGAGCAGGAACAGTTCCGGCCGGATGACGAGCGCGCGGGCGAGTGCCACCCGCTGCTGCTGCCCGCCCGAGAGTTGGCGCGGCATCCGCTCCGCCAGGCCGCCGAGCTGGACCAGCTTCAGCGCCTCTGCCACCCGAGGGCCGATATCGGCCCTGGCGACCTTGCGCATCTCCAGCCCGAAGGCGACGTTCTGGAACACCGTCATGTGCGGAAAGAGCGCGTAGCCCTGGAACACCATGCCGGTGTTGCGGCGATAGGGTGGCAGGTGGGTCACGTCCTGGTCGCCGATCAGGATCTGGCCGTCGCTGGCGGTGATGAAGCCGGCGATCATGCGCAGCGTCGTGGTCTTGCCGCAGCCCGACGGCCCGAGCAGGGCCACCAGCTCGCCATCGCGCACGTCGAGCGTCACGTCGTCGACGGCGGTGACGGTGCCGAAGCGCTTGGCGAGGCGGCGGAGCGATACCTGCGACATGGCCTACACCACCCGGCTCAGCTTGACGAAACGATCGGTGATCAGCATCAGGGCCCCGATCAGGATGATCTGGATGAAGGAGACCGCGGCGATCGTCGGGTCGACCTTGAATTCCAGGTATTGCAGGATCGCGATCGGCAGCGTTGTCCGCCCCGGCCCGACCAGGAGCAGCGTCAGCTCCAGGTTCTCGAAGGAGGTGATGAAGCTGAAGAGGGCGGCCGCCACCAGGCCGGCGCGCATCATCGGGAAGGTCACCCGGCGGAAGGTGGTCCAGCGGTTCGCGCCGAGGTTCATCGCCGCATCCTCGACCGAGCGGTCGATGCCGACCAGGCTGGCGGTGATGAGGCGCACGGTCCAGGGGATGGTGAGCATGACATGGGCCAGCACCAGCCCCTCGAGCGTCGCCTGCAGGCGCCACTCCATGAAGTTGTCGATCTCGATATAGAAGATGTAGAGCGCGGTGCCGGCGACGATCCCGGGCACGATCAGCGGCGACAGCAGCAGCATGTTGATCGTCTCGCGACCCGGAAACCGGTACCGCACGAGCGCGATCGACGCCAGGGTGCCGAGCGAGACGCCGATCAGCATGGCGATGAACGCGACCTGGAGGCTCATGACGAAGCCGCGGGCGAAGACCCGCTGCTCCCACACATTGCCGAACCAGCGCAGCGTGTAGCCGTCCGGCGGGAACGAGATGATCTCGTTGCTGAAGAAGCTGATCCAGGCGATGAAGATGACCGGCGTCAGCATGAAGAAATAGACCAGCGCGACGACCGCATGGAGCGTCGCCCGGCGCCAGTGCCGGCCCAGGAAAACGGTCATCCCCGGCGGACCGTGTGCGGTCGCCGTTTTTCTTTTATGCGCATCCGTCTCCCCGTCGGCCGCGGCACCTGCTTATTGCCACGATGGTAGGAAGCGAGCGATACGACCGTCAAGGTATGCCTTGCCGGCCGAGGAAGGCGACGCGGACCAGCACCAGCCCGATGCCGGCCAGCGCGATCGCCGTCGCCATCGGGATCGCGGTGCCGTCGAAGGCATGGCCGACGGCGATGCCGACCGCCGCCGCCGCCGCCATCTGGAGGAACCCGACCAGGGCGGCGGCGGCCCCGGCCTTGGTCGGGAACGGCCCCATGGCGCCGGCCTGGGCGTTGGGGAAGACCATGCCGACGCCGACCATGTAGACGACCGCGGGGCCGACGATCGCCACCACCGTCTCGACCCGTCCCCAGGCGAGGGCCGCCATCGCGAGGCCGCCCGCGCAAGCCACGGCACCGCCGAGCGCGATCATGCGGTCGATGCCGAGGCGCAAGGTCAACCGCCCGGCCAGCGTGGTGCCGACCGCATAGCCGACGACGAAGGCCGCGAAGCAGAAGCCGTACTGGTCGGGCGACAGCCCGACCACCTCGATCAGGACGTGCGACGAGCCCGAGATGAAGGCGAAGAGGCCGCAATAGCCGAGCGCCACCGTCGCGGCATAGCCGACATAGCGGCGGTGGCCGAGGAAGCCCAGATAGTTGGCCGCGAGCTGGCGGGGCGCCAGCGCGCCCGGGTCCGGGTGGCGGTTGCTCTCCTCCAGGGTCGCCGCCACGGCGACCAGGATGACGGCGCCGAACAGCGCCAGCACGGCGAAGTTGCCGCGCCAGCCGACCCAGATCTCGACGAAGCCGCCGAGGATCGGCCCGATCGCGGGCGCCAGCGCCATCGCCGCCCCGACATAGGCCAGCACCCGGGCCGCCTGGTCGCGGCCATAGATGTCGCGGACGATGGCCCGGCCCAGCACCGGCCCGGCGCAGGCGCCCAAGGCCTGCACGAAACGGGCGGCGATCAGGGCCTCCATGGTCGGGGCCACCATGCAGGCCAGGGTCGCCAGCAGATAGACGACGGTACCGCCCAGCACCACCGGCCGGCGCCCGTAGCGGTCCGACAGCGGGCCATAGATCAGCTGGCAGCAGGCGAAGGCGACGAGGAAGAGGCTGAGGGTCAGCTGGGCGGCGGCGACGTCGCTGCCGAGGTCGTGGGTCAGGGCGGGCAGCGACGGCAGATAGAGGTCGGTGGAGATCGGCCCCAGCGCCACCAGCCCGGTCACCAGGACAACCAGCCCGCGCCGGGGAGCGGCCGCGGCGGCGATCGGCGACGGCTCAGGCGACGTCATCGGGTGCGCGGACCAGGAACAGCGAGGCCGCCAGCGCGCCACCGCCGGTGCCCGTCACGACGATCGCCAGGCCCATCATGCCCCAGCCCGCGAGCGCGGCCGAGGCGGCGCTGGCAAGCGAGCCGGTGACCATCTGGCCGGCGCCGATCAGCGCCGAGGCGGCCCCGGCGATGCGCGGGAACGGCCCGATGCCGCCGGCCATGGAGAGCGGCAGGGCGGCGCCCATGCCGACCATATAGAGGGTCATTCCGCCGACCACGGTGACGACGGACACCGCGCCCGACAGGGCGATGCCCACCATCACCAGGGCGGCCGCGGCGCAGATGCCGGCGCCGGCACGCAAGGCCCGCTCCAGCCCGATGCGCCGCGCCAGGCGCGGCGCCATCCAGGTGCCCAGGACGTAGGCCAGCGTCGTCGAGATCATCAGCAGCGCATAGCGGTCCGGCCGCACCCCCAGCCGTTCGATCAGGATGAAGGGCGACGCCACGGTATAGGCGAAGGTACCCGACAAGGTGAGGCCACCGGACAGCATATGGCCGATGAAGGTCCGGTTGCCGAGCAGCGCGCCGTAGTTGGCCACCAGGCGCGAGGGCGCCAGTGCGGTCGGGTCGCGGTGGTGGTTGGTTTCCGGCAGCATCGTGCCCGCCAGCACCAGCAGGACGGCGGCGAAGCCGGCGAGAAAGGCGAAGTCCGCCCGCCAGCCGAACGCCAGGTAGATCTGGCTGCCGACGATCGGTGCCAGCGCGGGCGAGATCGCCATGGCGCCGGTGACGGTCGAGAGCGCGCTCGCCATGCGCTCACGCGGGTAGGTGTCGCGGATGATGGCGCGCACCAACGCCATGCCGGCGCAGGCGCCCGCCGCCTGGAGCGCGCGGCCAGCCAGCAGCGACTCGATGGTGGGTGCCAGCGCGCACACCGCCGAGCCGGCGCCATAGACGACCAGGCCGAACAGCAGCGCCGGGCGTCGGCCGAACCGGTCGGATGCCGGCCCATAGACGAGCTGGCCGAGGCCGACCCCGACCAGGAACACCGAGACCGTGAGCTGGACCATGGCCATGGAGGTGCCGAGGTCCACCGCCAGCGCCGGCATCGCCGGCAGGTAGATGGCGATCGAGATCGAGGTCATCGTCGCCAGGGCCACGAGCAGGACGAGGGCGGACGACGAGCCGGGGCGCAGCATAGGATGCCGATCGGTGACGGGGAAAGGGTCCGGGCGGATGGAGGCAAGGTTGGTGCCGGACGGCCGGCGGAGGGCCCCTTAGTTCATGGTTCGTCAGGCTCACCATGAGGGCCGGCGCGCCAGCCTTTCTTCATGGTGAGCCTGACGAACCATGAAATCTCTCCGATCGCCAGCCCCACCCCGGGCGCATCAGCCGAAGCGCAGCAGGCCGCCGCCCTGGTCGCGCAGCCAGGCGCGCGGGCGTTCGGTGTCTTCGACCAGGCGCTCGACGACCGCCCAGAAGCGCCGGCCATGGTTCATCTCGGTCAGATGGGCGACCTCATGGGCGACGACATAGTCGATCACGAAGCGCGGCGCGTGGATCAGGCGCCAGGAAAAGGAGAGCGTGCCGTCGACGGCGCAGCTGCCCCAACGGCTCTTGGTATCGCGCACCACGACGCGGCGCAGCGAGCGCCCCGTCTCGCCCGCGAACAGCCGGGCGCGGCGGGCGAAATCCTCCTTGGCGTGGAGCTTCAGCCAGTCGCCGACCCGGCGCGTCAGGTGGACCTCGTCGCCGATCACATGCAGCTCGCCCGGCTCCATCCAGACCACGCCGCGGGCCTCGCGGCAGCGCAGGCCGCGATGGCGGATGCGGCGGTCCAGGCCCAGCACCGGGATGACGCTGCCGTCGGCGAAGGGCACGCGGGGCGGCAGGGCCTCGATCCGGCGGCGGATCCATTCGCCCTTGCTGCGTGCGAACTCCACCGCCTCGGCCAGCCGGACGCCGCGCGGCACGACGAGATCGATGGATGCATTCTGGGGGTCCACGCGAAGAACTATCCTGCAGGCTCGCGGATGGACCTTGAGCCTGACGGGCAGTTCCATACCGTCGAAACGGAGACTTCGCATGGCGGAATCGGACAAGCCTCATCGTACCAGGAGGCCCGATCGCACGCCAGTGGGGTAGATCGGACGTGGGTGCCGGAACGGGCTTGTCATTAAAGGTTCATCAAAGCAACATTTGCCGTATAACTTAGCGTCTCTACCAAGGCCGCGAAGAACGTGCCCGCTCAACGACTTAGAAAGGGAAGGTCCCAATGCTGTCTCGTAGAAGCCTCCTCGCGGCCGCGGCCGTGGTGGCGCTGACCGCAGGCCCGACGGCCGCCCAGCAACCCGTCGAGATCCAGTTCTGGCACGCCATGGGCGGGGCGCTGAACGAATGGGTCGACGGACTCGCCGCCGGCTACAATGATAGCCAGAAGAAATACAAGGTCGTTGCCGTCAACAAGGGCAACTACACCGAAGTGATGACCGGGGCCATCGCGTCCTATCGCGCCGGCCGCGCACCGCACATCATCCAGGTATTCGAAGTCGGTACCGCGACGATGATGGCCGCCAAGGGCGCGGTGAAGCCGGTCTATGAAATAATGGAAGCAGCCGGCATCGGCTGGGACCCCAAGGTCTACCTGCCAGCAGTCGCCGGCTACTATACGACGACTGACGGTCGCATGCTGTCGATGCCGCTGAACAGCTCTTCGCCAATCTTCTATTACAACAAGGACGCCTTCAAGAAGGCCGGGCTCGACACCGAGAAGCCGCCCGTCACCTGGGTCGACGTGCGCGCGGCCGCCAAGAAGTTGCAGGCGTCGGGCGTGCCCTGCGGCATCTCCACCGCCTGGCCGTCCTGGGTGCTGATCGAGAATTTCGGCGCCATGCACAACCTGCCCATGGGCACCAAGGAGAATGGCTTCGGCGGCCTCGACACCGTCTTCCAGTTCAACAGCCCGGCCCATGTCACCCACCTGGAGCGCATCGCCGAGATGCAGAAGTCGAAGGAATTCGACTATGGCGGGCGGCGCGGCGACAGCCAGGTGAAGTTCACCAACGGCGAATGCGGCATGTACATCCAGTCGTCGGCCGGCCTGTCCAGCATCCTGAAGACGGCCAAGTTCGAGGTCGGCTTCGGCATGATGCCCTACTGGCCGGACCTGACGAAGGGGCCGAACGGCGGTCCGCAGAACTCCATCCTCGGCGGCGCCACCCTGTGGGTGCTGGGCGGCAAGACGGCCGACGAATACAAGGGCGTGGCGGAATTCTTCGCCTACATCTCCAAGCCCGACGTCCAGGCGGCCTCGCACCAGCGCACCGGCTACCTGCCGATCACCATGGCGGCCTATGAGCTGACCAAGAAGCAGGGCTTCTACGAGAAGAACCCCGGCTTCGAGATCGCCAACAAGCAGATGACGCTGAACCCGCCGACGCCCAACTCCAAGGGCATCCGGTTCGGCAACCTGGTGCAGATCCGCGACGTGATCGAAGAGGAAATGGAGGCCGTCTTCGCCGGCAAGAAGGAGGCCAAGGCGGCACTCGACTCGTCCGTGCAGCGCGGCAACGCCCTGCTGCGGCAGTTCGAGCGCGACAACAAGTAAGCGGAGCCGAGGCGCCCCTCCCCCGGTCCCCGCAAAGGGGCCGGGGGTGCGGGGAGCCCCATCCCCATGCGCGTCCGCGTCGGATACAACAACAAGGTGCTGCCATACGTCCTGGTGGCGCCGCAGATCGTCATCACGCTGATCTTCTTCATCTGGCCGGCCAGCCAGGCCCTCTACCAGTCGGTGCAGCGCCAGGACCCGTTCGGGCTGCGCACCCGCTTCGTCGGGCTGGACAACTTCACGGCCATCCTGGAAGACCCGGGCTACCTCAATTCCCTCTATGTCACCGCCGTCTTCAGCGTCGCGGTGGCGGTGCTGGCGCTGGGCCTGGCCCTGCTGCTGGCGGTCGCGGCCGACCGCGTCATCCGCGGCGCCACCGCCTACAAGACGCTGCTGATCTGGCCCTATGCGGTGGCGCCGGCGGTGGCCGGCGTCCTCTGGATGTTCCTCTTCAACCCGACCATCGGCAGCGTCGCGTTCGCGCTGCGCAAGCTCGGCGTCGACTGGAACCACCTGCTCGACGGCGACCAGGCCATGATCCTGGTGGTGCTGGCCGCGACCTGGAAGCAGATCAGCTACAACTTCATCTTCTTCCTGGCCGGCCTGCAGGCCATCCCGCGGTCCCTCGTCGAGGCGGCCGCGATCGACGGCGCCGGACCGAACCGGCGCTTCTGGACCATCATCCTGCCGCTGCTGTCGCCGACCGCCTTCTTCCTGATGGTGGTCAACATCGTCTACGCCTTCTTCGACACCTTCGGCATCATCCATTCGGTGACCTCGGGCGGCCCGGCACGGGCGACCGAGATCCTGGTCTACAAGGTCTATTACGACGCCTTCGAGGCGCTCGACCTTGGCGGGTCGGCGGCCCAGTCGGTGATCCTGATGGCGATCGTCATCTCGCTGACCGTGGTCCAGTTCCGCTATGTCGAGCGGCGGGTGCATTACTGATGGTTGAGAAGAAGGGCGTCGGAACCTGGGCCACCCACCTCGTCCTCATCCTGGGCGTGCTGATCGTCGCCTTTCCGATCTACGTCACCTTCGTCGCCTCCACCCTGACGCTGCGCGACGTGCTCGATTCGCCGATGACGCTGGTCCCCGGCCCACACCTGCTGGAGAATTACCGCACCGCCCTCTTCTCCGGCACCAAGATGAACCAGACGCCGGTCGCGGGGATGCTGCTGAACAGCCTGATCATGGCGCTGGTGATCGCGACCGGAAAGATCGCCATCTCGCTCCTGTCGGCCTTCGCGGTGGTCTATTTCCGCTTCCCGCTGCGCATGGTCTTCTTCTGGATGATCTTCATCACCCTGATGCTGCCGGTGGAGGTCCGCATCCTGCCGACCTTCAAGGTGGTGTCCGACCTGGAGATGCTGAACAGCTTTCCCGGCCTGACGGTGCCGCTGATCGCGTCGGCCACCGCGACGTTCCTGTTCCGGCAATTCTTCATGACCGTCCCGGACGAGCTGGTCGAGGCGACCAAGATCGACGGCGCGGGGCCGATGCGTTTCTTCCGCGACGTGCTGCTGCCCCTGTCGCGCACCAACATCGCCGCCCTCTTCGTCATCCTCTTCATCTATGGCTGGAACCAGTATCTCTGGCCGCTGCTGATCACGACCGACCACCACATGGACACCATCGTGATCGGCATCCGGCGGATGCTGGCCGCCGGCGACGACCAGATCGAATGGCCGGTGGTGATGGCCACCACCATGCTGGCGATGATCCCGCCCGTGTTCGTGGTCATCGTCATGCAGCGCTGGTTCGTCAAAGGCCTGGTCGACAGCGAGAAATAACGGCGTAGTCCGGCGAGCAATCAGGAGATCCGATGGCCGACGTCAGCCTCAGGGGCGTGAAGAAGCAGTTCGGCGCCGTCCCGGTCATCCACGGGGTGGACTGCGAGATCGCGGACGGCGACTTCATCGTCATCGTCGGTCCGTCGGGCTGCGGCAAGTCGACCCTGCTGCGGATGATCGCGGGACTGGAGGAGGTCAGCGCCGGCGAGGTCGCGATCGACGGCCGGGTGGTCAACCAGGTCGAGCCCAAGGACCGGAACATCGCCATGGTGTTCCAGAACTACGCGCTCTACCCGCACATGTCCGTCTACGAGAACATGGCCTACGGGTTGAAGATCCGCGGCATCCCCAAGCCCGACATCAAGCAGCGCGTCGACCGCGCCGCGGCCATCCTGCAGATCGAGGCGCTGCTCGAACGCCGGCCGCGCCAGCTTTCCGGCGGCCAGCGCCAGCGCGTCGCCATGGGGCGGGCCATCGTCCGCGACCCGGCCGTCTTCCTGTTCGACGAGCCCCTGTCCAATCTCGACGCCAAGCTGCGCGTCCAGATGCGGGTCGAGATCCGCAAGCTGCACCAGACGCTGCGCACCACCTCGATCTATGTCACCCACGACCAGGTCGAGGCGATGACGCTGGCCGACCGGCTGATCGTGATGAATGCCGGTCGGGTGGAGCAGATCGGGACCCCGATCACCCTTTACGAGGAGCCGGCGACCCTCTTCGTCGCGGGCTTCCTCGGCTCCCCGGCGATGAATTTCCTGTCCGGGACCGTGGCCGCCGACGGCCGCTCGGTGGCGTTGCCGGGCGGCGTCTCCGCCCCCCTGGCGGAGGCCCATGCCAAGGCGGCCGGCCGCGCCGTCACCGTCGGTATCCGGCCCGAGCATCTGGGCATGGCCAATGGCGTCCCGGCGACCTTGACCTTGCAGGTCGAGCTGGTCGAGCTCTTGGGCGCGGACACCATCGTCCACGGCCGGATCGGCAATGATGGGGGGGCGCAGCTGCTGGCGCGCATCGACGGCGCGGTGCCGATCCGCTCGGGCGAGACCCTGCCCGTCACCCTGGCCGGCGACCGCGTCTACCTGTTCGACGCAGCGAGCGGCGACCGCATCTAGGATCTACGGCGCTGGGCTACCCGCCAATCACCTTGCCGACATCGTCGGCATCGGTGCGCGTTGGCGCCCATCCTGGTCGGCCCCCATGCGAGCGCCGGCCGGCGTGAAGGAATAGGCATCCATGGCGAACGCGCCATGGGTGATGCTGGCGTGCAGCCGCTTCGCCACGGCACCCGGCCCGGCGGCGCCCAGGGCCACGAACAGCGGCAGCAGATGCTCCGGCGTCGGGTGGTTCTCGCGTCGCGCCGGCGCGCGGTCGAGGGCGGTGATCAGGGATTCCGCCCCGCCCGCCTGGATGCGCTGGGCCAGCCAGGCCTGGAACCGGGTCACCCAGGGCGGTGCCGGCGCGTCCTCCGCCCGGCCGTGGCAGGCATGGACGTTGTTGGTGACGCCACCCGACCCGATCACCAGCACCCCTTCTTCCACCAAGGGCGCGAGGCAACGCCCGAGCGCCAGGTGATGGCCCGGACCCTGGGCCGGCTGGATCGATAGCGGTACGACCGGGATATCGGCGGCGGGGAACATGAGATGGAGCGGCGTCCAGGCACCGTGATCCAACCCGCGCTCCAGGTCGACCAGCGCCGGGAAGCCCTCGTCCCGCAGCAGGTCCGCGATGCGGCCGGCCAGATGCGGGTCGCCTCGTGCGGGATAGCGGATCATGGCCAGGCCACGCGACCCGGCGCAGAGATCGTACATCGTCCGGGGCTGTGCAGCGCCGCCGACCCGTGGCCGGCCGGTCTCCCAATGGGCGCTGGCGACGACGATGGCGCTCGGCCGTGGCATCGCCTTGGGCAGGTCTTGCAGGAACTTGCGGGCGGCAGACCGACCCAGGATGAGCTCGGGCGCGCCGTGCGACACGAACAGTGGTGGAATGGCAGTCACGACAACCTCCCTTCCCCCGACCCTTCGACCTATCGCGTCATCGCCGGGGAAGCGCCGCGATCGGCGCTGCCCCGGCCATGCTGATGCCGACCGCCCGGTTAGCGGGGCCGGTTAGCGCGGATCCACGCTGTTGGCGCCGTTCTTGCCGTCGTCGAGGTTGCGCCCGTACTTGCCTTCGTCGTCATTCTGGCCGTACTTGCCTTCATCGACGTTGCTGCCGTACTTGCCCTCGTCGGCGTTCTGCCCGTACTTGCCCTCGTCGATGCTCTGGCCGTACTTGCCCTCGTCGAGGTGCGCACCGTACTTGCCTTCATCGAGCCCACCGGCGATGGCCGGGGCGACAGCGGCGGCGAGAGCAAGGATCGAAGCGACGGCAATCGTGCGGATCTGGTTCATGGTCGGTCTCCTGATTTCTCGGGGCGGGGCGCTTGCCGCCGCTCTGATACATGAGAGATAGGTCCGGGCCCGCCTATTGATAATATCTCCACTGGGCAACACATTCGCTCATCAGCGGAAACAATCGGATCGAATTCATGGATCGACTGCAAAGCATGGAGGCGTTCGTGAAGGTGGTGGAGCAGGGCAGCTTCGCCCGCGCCGCCGGCGTGCTCGGCATGTCGCGCGCCATGGTGTCGAAGCATGTGGCCGCGCTCGAGAACCACCTTGGCGTGCGGCTGCTCCACCGCACCACCCGGCGGCTCAACCTGACCGAGGTCGGGCGTGCCTATTTCGACCGGTCGCGCGAAATCCTGGCGCAGCTCGCGGAGGCGGAGGAAACCGCATCGGCCCTGCAGTCGGCGCCGCGCGGCACCCTGCGCGTCAACTGCTCCACCGGCTTCGGGGTGCGCTATCTGGCGCCGGCCCTGGCCGCCTTCCAGACGCAATATCCGGAACTGCAGGTCGACCTCAACCTCTCCGACCGGCTGGTCGACATCGTCGAGGACGGGTTCGACCTGGTCATCCGCATCGGCAACCTGCAGGATTCCTCCCTGATCGCCCGGCGGCTGGCACCATCGCGCCTGGTGCTGTGCGCCTCGCCGGCCTACCTGGCCGCGCGCGGCACGCCCGCCCATCCCGACGAGCTGCCGGCGCACAACTTCCTCAGCTACGCCTATGCCTCGACGCGCGACGATGTGACCCTGATCGCCGCGGACGGGCGCCGGGTGACGACCCACCTGTCCGGCAACCTGATGGCCAACAACGGCGACGCCCTGCTGGCGGCCGCCCTGGCCGGCCAGGGGATCATCGTCCTGCCCACCTTCTTCGTCGGCACCGAGATCGCCGACGGCGCGCTGAAGGTGCTGATGCCGGACTGGCAGCTGCCGCAGCTGACGATCCATGCCGTCTACCCGGTCAACCGCCACCTCGCCGCCAAGGTGCGCCTGTTCGTCGACTTCCTGGCCGAGCGCTTCCGCGGCGAGCCGCCCTGGGACGCTTGCTGGCAGGCGAATGCCGACTGCACCGCTACGCCGTCGGCTCCACGTCCAGCCGAACCACGATCCCTTCCAGCTCCGGCCGCGGTGCCGGATAGCGGCGCATGACGTCGGGGTCGTGACCGGGGATGACATGGCGCGGTGAGCTGGCGAGGCGCTGCAGCTTCTTGTGCCCTTCCAGCATCTCGCCGACATGGAAGACGATCGGGAAGGGCCGCGACAGCTCCATGTTGGGATAAAGGTGGCTGGCGTCGGAGGCGAGCACGACCCAGCCGCGGCGCGTCCATACCCGGACCGATTGCAGGCCCATGGTGTGCCCGCCGACATGGTGGACCGACAGGCCCGGCGCCAGCTCCTGGTCGCCGTCATGGAAGGTCACCCGGTCGCCAT
Organism: uncultured Rhizobiaceae bacterium; assembly: GCA_964594715.1. Classification (GTDB taxonomy): domain Bacteria; phylum Pseudomonadota; class Alphaproteobacteria; order ATCC43930; family Allostellaceae; genus Allostella. The sequence continues at coordinate 26,617 of CAZQOA010000050.1, forward strand.
AGACCGCCTTCACCATCTCCAGCACGTCGTCCAGCTCATAGGCCGCGCGGAAGGCCGGGTACTGCATGTACCGTCCGGTGACGTACTGCATCTCCTTGTCCTGGATGTGGATGCGCGCGTTGGGGAAGCGCCCGACATTGCCGACATGGTCCCAGTGGAGATGGGTGATGACGACGTCCTCGACCGCGTCGGCATCCACCCCCATCAGCTTCAGGCCGTCGACCGGGTTGCGGATCATGGTGCGGCCGCGCTTGTCGGCGACCGGCTTGTCGAAGCCGATGTCGATCACCCAGGTGCGCCCGCCGCCCTGGATCAGCCAGACGTAGAAATCGAGCCCGAGCGGGCCCTCATGCGGGTCGATGCCGATGAAGTTCATCCATGGCTGGCGGTCCGGCATCGCCGCGTACTTGATCGCATAGACCTCGTGGACATGCGGCTCGGTCATGCTCAACTCCTCCACCCGGGGATCCGGGTGCATTGCCCGGATCCCTCGCTTTTCTGCCGTTCCCATTCTGAATCAAGCGAGGCCGCGTCGGATCAATCCGGCGCCGACGTGGCGATCTCCTCCAGGTAGCGCACGATCTCCGTGTGGTCGACGCCGGACCCGAGCCTGCTCTCCGCCTCGGCCCAGATCTCCGTGCAGCGCCGGGCGAAGTCCGCCGGCTCGCCGGTCGCCTCGCCCAGCTCGAGCGCGGTGCGCAGGTCCTTCACCATCAGCCCCATGCTGAAGCCCGCGGCCCAGGTGCGGGGGATGATGAAGGGCTTGAACTTCACCTCGGTCGCGTTGTTGCGGCCGGTCGAGGCGTTCCAGACATCGACCATCGTCTCCGCCGCCAGGCCGAACTTCTGGCCCATCAGCATCGCCTCGCCCGCCGCCAGCAGGCCGGCCGCCGAGAGGTAGTTGTTGAGGGCCTTCATGGCATGGCCGGTGCCGACCGGGCCGGTGTGGAACACCTGCCGGCCCATGGCCGCGAAGATCGGCCGCAGCCGGTCGACATCGGCGGCCTCGCCGCCGGCCATGATGGCGAGCGAGCCGTCGATCGCGCGCTTGACCCCGCCCGACACCGGCGCATCGACGAGCCGGATGCCGCGCTCGGCCAGCCGCTGCCCGAGCTCCCTCGTGCCGACCGGCGACGACGAGCTCATGTCGACCACCACCGAGCCCGCCGCCAGCCCGGCGACCAGCCCGTCATTGGCGCCGGCACGGCCGAACACCACGTCGGCCACGATCCGGCCGTTGGGCAGCATGGTGACGACCACCGGGCACCGGCTGCCGAGGTCGGCCAGGGTCGCCGGCTGGCTGGTACCCGGGGTCCCGGCGAAGGCCGCCAGCTTGGCCGGGTCGGCATCGGCCAGCGCCACCTGATGGCCGGCGCCGAGCAGGCGCTTCACCATCGGCACCCCCATCATGCCGAGGCCGACGAACCCGACCGGTCCCTCCTGGTCCGCTGCCATCAGGCGATCCCCCGTTCCTTGAAGACCTCGCGGGCGATGCGGAAGCTGTCGATCGCCGCCGGCACCCCGCAATAGACCGCCGCCTGGAGGAAGACCTCCATGATCTCGTCCTTGGTCACGCCGTTGTTCAGCGCGCCGTTGATATGCAGCTTGATCTCGTGCGGCCGGTTGAGGGCGGTCAGCATGCCGAGATTGAGCAGCGAGCGGGTCTTGCGCGGCAGCCCCGGCCGCGTCCAGATCGCGCCCCAGGCCGCCTCCGTCACATATTCCTGCAACGGCCGGGTGAAGTCGTCCGCCCCCTGGATGGCCTTGTCGACATATTCCGAACCCAGCACCTCGCGGCGAACGGCAAGCCCCTTGTCGTAGCGGTCCTGATCCATGGTGATTTCCTCCTTAATTGATTGCAGCGATTGGGCGGTGGCGAAGCGTCCGTGGTCAAGTGCGGCAGTGAGGATGCAGCGTCGCCGGTCCGAACCCTCAGAACATGCTGGCGCGGGCGTACTGGTTCGGCCATTTCACCTCGGCGCCGAGGGACCTGGCGGCCTTCAGCGGCCAGTGCGGGTCGGCCAGCAGGGTGCGGCCCATGAAGACGAGATCGGCGCGGCCATTGGCCAGCACCTCTTCGGCCTGGTGGGGCGCATGGATGAGGCCGACCGCACCGGTCGCGATGCCCGCCCGGTTGCGGATCGCGTCGGCATACGGCACCTGGTAGCCGGGAAAGAACGCGATCTGCTGGCGCGGGTCGGCGCCGCCCGAGGAGCAGTCGATGAGGTCGACGTCGCCGCGCGCCCGGATGCGCCGGCAGAGCTCCACCGTGTCGTCGATGGTGAGGCCGCCCGCGACATGGTCGACGCAGGAGAGCCGGACGAAGAGCGGCAGGTCGGCCGGCCACTCGCCGCGCACCGCGTCGATCGCCTCCATCAGGAAGCGCGAGCGCTTGTCCGCATCGCCGCCATAGCCGTCGGTGCGGGTGTTGACGAGTGGCGACAGGAACTCGTGGATCAGGTAGCCGTGCGCGCCGTGGATCTCGAAGACCTTGAAGCCGGCGCGCCGCGCCCGTCGGGCGGCATCGGCGAAGGCGGTCAGCACCGCGCCGATCATGGCGTCGTCCATCGCCTTCGGCACGGGGTAGCCTTCGGTCCAGGGCTGGTCGGTCGGGCCGATCACGTCGAACCCGCCGGCCGCCACCGGCAGCGGCTTGGAGCCCTCCCACGGCTTGCCGGTCGAGCCCTTGCGGCCGGCATGGCCGACCTGGATCGCCGGCACCGCCCCCTGCCCCGCGATGAAGCGCGCGATCGGCGCCAGCGCCGCCTCCTGCGCGTCGTTCCACAGGCCGAGGCACCAGGGGGTGATGCGGCCGCGCGCCTCCAGATGTGCGACCTCGGTGAAGACGATGCCGGCCCCGCCGACGGCGCGCGCCGCCAGGTTCGCCAGATGCCAGTCCTGCGGCACGCCGTCGATCGCGGAGTACTGGCACATCGGTGAGACCACGATGCGGTTGCGCGCGGTGACGGAACGCAGCGTGATCGGCTTGAAGAGATTGGGATCGGGCACGGTCGGGAACCTCGGAATCGGATCGGAAGGGCGGCCGCCTCAGAAGGTGCGGGCGCGGGCGTACTGGTTCGGCCAAGGCACGTCCACGCCCAGCGCGCGGGCCGCCTTCAGCGGCCAGTGTGGATCGGCCAGCAGGGTGCGGCCCATGAAGATGAGATCGGCGCGGCCATTCGCCAGCACCTCCTCCGCCTGGTGGGGTGATTGGATGAGGCCGACGGCGCCGGTGGCGATGCCGGCCTGGTTGCGGATCGCATCGGCGAAGGGCACCTGGTAGCCGGGGAAGAAGGCGACCTGCTGGCGCGGGTCCACCCCGCCCGACGAGCAGTCGATGAGGTCGACATCGCCGCGCGCGCGGATGCGCCGGCACAGCTCGACCGTGTCCTCGATGGTGATGCCGCCCGGCACCCAGTCGACGCAGGACAGGCGGATGAAGACCGGCAGGTCGGCCGGCCATTCGCCGCGCACCGCGTCGATCACCTCCATCAGGAAGCGGGACCGGCGTTCGGCGTCGCCGCCATAGGCGTCGTCGCGGGTGTTGACGAGGGGCGAGAGGAATTCGTTGATCAGATAGCCGTGGGCCGCATGGATTTCGAAAATCTTGAAGCCGGCGCGCAGCGCCCGTCGGGCGGCATCGGCAAAGCCCGCGACGGCAGCCGCGATCATCGCCGCATCCATCGCCCGCGGCACCGGATGGCGTTCCGACCAGGGCCGGTCGGTGGGCGCCATCACCGGGAAGCCGCCCTCGGCCGCCGACAGGGGCCGGCCGCCCTCCCACGCCTTGGTGGTGGAGCCCTTGCGCCCGGCATGGCCGACCTGGATCGCCGGCAGCGACCCCTGGGATTCGATGAAGCGCGTGATGCGGGCGAAGGCCGCCTCCTGGGCGTCGTTCCACAGGCCGAGGCAGCCCGACGAGATCCGCGCGTCGGACGCGATATAGGCGACCTCGGTGAAGACGATGCCGGCCCCACCGACGGCGCGCGCCGCGAGGTTCGCCAGGTGCCAGTCCTGCGGCACGCCGTCGACGCCCGAATATTGCGCCATCGGCGCCAGCACGATGCGGTTATGGGCGGTCAGCGACCGCAAGCGGAGCGGCTGGAAGAGGACGGGATCGGGCACGGGCGGGGATCAGCCTCCGACGCTTGGATCGATCATGGTTTGGGGACGAAAGAGGGCGCCGGTCGCGAGCACCGGCATGCCGATCAGCCCCTTCGCCGGGGCGAGGAGCGGGAGGAGAAAGTGGCGCGGGTCCGGCGGCGCTGGCGCCGCCGGACCCGAAAGGCTGTTCATGCTGCCGGAACGGGCAGCCGGATCAGATTTCGCCCTCCTTGCGCAGCATCCGGATGGTTTCCCCGAAGGCCTCGGCGGTGGCGTCGATGTCCGCTGCCGAATGGGTGCAGGAGATGTTGCCGCCGGGCCAGCCATTGAGGTCGACCCCGTTCACCAGCATCGCCACGCGGATGCGGTGGGACAGTGCCTTCGGCTTGGCCTTCAGCTCCTCATAGCCGATCGCCAGCGCATCGAACTTGTGCGGGTCGATCTTCCGGCGCTGCGGGTTGAGGAAGGTGTGGAAGCTGGAGAAGGTGCCGTAGCAGGCCCAGTCGACCCCTTCCTTCACGAAGACGTCGTTGATCTTCTCGCGCGCGCGGTCGCCCAGCGCGTTGGCCACCGCGCAGGCGTCGGTGGTGCGGATATGATCCAGCGCCGCGATGCCGGCCGCGGCCGAGACCGGGTTGGCGTTATAGGTGCCGGGATGCTGGATCTTCTCCTTGCCCGATGCCGCGGTCGCCGCGTAGTCGAGGGAATCGAACAGGTCCTTGCGGCCGACGATGGCGCCGCCCGGCAGTCCGCCGGCCAGGATCTTGGCGAGCGAGGTCATGTCGGGCTTGATGCCGTAGGCTTCCTGGGCACCGCCGGGGGCGACGCGGAAGCCGGTCACGACCTCGTCGAAGATGAGGATGGTGCCGTGCCGGGCCGTCTCTTCGCGCAGGAACTCGAGGAAGCCGGGCGCAGTCGGGACCATGCCGGTCGACGAGCCGGTCGGCTCCAGGATGACGGCCGCGACGTCACCGCCCTTCAGGGCCTCGCGCACGCCTTCCTTGTCGTTCGGCGCCACCAGCACCACGGAATCGCTGATCCCGTCGAGCACGCCGACCGGCGAGGTGCCATCGAAATGATTGGCGTAGCCGCCCGTCATATGGTCGTGCCAGCCGTGGAAATGGGTCTTGAAGCGGACCAGCTTGTGGCGGCCGGTGAAGGTGCGGGCAAGGCGCAGGCCCATCAGGGTCGCCTCGGTCCCGGACGAGGTGAAGCGCACCCGCTCGGCCACCGGGAACAGCTTCTGCACGGCCTGGGCCCACTGCACTTCCAGCGCATGGTTGGCGCCGAAATGAGTGCCCTTGGCCAGCGCCGGCTCCACCGCCGCCATCACGGCCGGATGATTGTGGCCGAGCAGCAGGGCGCCGTGGCCGCCGTAGAAATCGATATACTTGTTGCCGTCCACGTCCCATTTGTACGGCCCCTCGGCACGGTCGACATAGATGCCGTAGGGATCGAGATGGCGGCCGTCATGGGTGACGCCGCTGGGGAAGATCGCCTTCGCCTCGGCGAAGAGCGCTTCGGATTTCGGCGTCTTTTCGCGATAACGGGACACGATCTCGGAATTCGTGCGGGACTGGTCGTCGGGCATCGTTGGCTCCGGCATGTGGGAATGGACGAAGGCGGGGTATGGCCGCATGATCCCTCCTTCCGGGGTTTCGGACAAGGGATACGCGCATTGGCAAAATCTGTGGATAAACTACTACATATAGAGACTCTTGCGGTTTTGGCCACAAGATGTAAGAGTTGTCATGATTTCAGCGCCCCATAGGGTGGCATTCTTGGCTCCAGCTACGACTCAACAGGCGGCGACCGGGTTGAAGAGCGCGCCCTTCCAGCTCCGCGGCGGCAACGCCATGGTCATGGTACTGCGGCTGATCGACCCTGCGCGCGCGGATTTCGCCCAGGAGCTTGCCGCCAAGGTGGGCCAGGCGCCGGATTTCTACCGCGATGCGCCGGTGCTGCTCGACCTGGAGACGCTGGCGCGCTGGCCGGCGCCGCCGAACGTCGATTTCGCCGCGCTGCGCGGGATGATCGCCGCCGCCGGCCTGGTCTGCGTCGGCGTCCAGAACGGCACTCCGCACCTGACCGAGGCCGCCCGTCGCGCGGGCCTGGCCGCCTTTCCGGCCGCGCGCGCCTCCACCCGCACCAACGCCGCGCGCGAGCCGGACGCCGAGCCCGCAGTGGCCCCGCCGCCCGCCCCGGCCCGCGCGGAGCCGGCCCCCCAGCCCGCGGCCCAGACGGCGCCGCAGGCGACGCCCCAGCGGGTGGTGGTGAAGGCCCGTGCGCGCGTGGTGACGGAGCCGGTCCGGTCCGGCCAGCAGGTCTATGCCCGCGACGGCGACCTGATCGTGCTGGGCACCGTGAATGCCGGCGGCGAGGTCCTGGCCGACGGCAACGTCCACATCTACGGCGCGCTGCGCGGCAAGGCGATCGCCGGGGCCGCCGGCGACAAGGAGGCACGGCTGTTCTGCCAGCGCTTCGACCCGGAGCTCGTTTCGATCGCAGGGCTGTTCCGCGTCGCGGACCAGATCGAACCCGACCTCATCGGCCAGCGCGTCGGGGTCCGCATCGCGGACGACGCGCTCGCCTTCGATCGGTTGTCATAGCACCCAAGGGAAAGGAGACGCTCCCGTGGCTAAAGTTATTGTCATGACCTCCGGCAAGGGCGGTGTCGGCAAGACGACCTCCACCGCCGCCATCGGTACCGGCCTCGCCATGCGCGGCGAGAAGACCGTCGTCGTCGATTTCGACGTCGGGTTGCGCAACCTCGACCTCATCATGGGGTGCGAGCGTCGGGTGGTTTACGACTTCGTCAATGTCGTGAACGAGGAAGCGAAGCTGAGCCAGGCGCTGATCCGCGACAAGCGGTTCGAGAACCTCTACGTGCTGGCCGCCTCGCAGACCCGCGACAAGGACGCGCTCAGCAAGGAGGGCGTCGTCCGGGTGGTCGACCAGCTGCGCGAGCAGTTCGACTATGTCATCTGCGACAGCCCGGCCGGCATCGAGAAGGGCTCCCAGCTCGCGATGTACTGCGCCGACGAGGCGATCATCGTGACCAACCCGGAAGTGTCGAGCGTGCGCGACAGCGACCGCATCCTGGGCCTCCTGGGCAGCAAGACGCTGCGCGCCGAGAAGGACCTGGAGCCGGTGAAGCAGCATCTGCTGCTGACCCGCTACGACGTCGGGCGGGTCACGCGCGGCGAGATGCTGAAGGTCGACGACATCCTGGAGATCCTGTCGATCCCGCTGCTCGGCATCATCCCCGAGAGCGAGGCGGTGCTGCGGGCGTCCAATACCGGCAATCCGGTCATCCTCGACGGCGAGAGCCCGGCCGGCACGGCCTATGCCGACGCCGTGTCCCGCCTGCTGGGCGAGCAGCTGGAGCATCGTTTCCCGGCCGAGCCGCGGCCGCGCGGATTCTTCGCCCGGCTGTTCGGAGGAGCAGCGTGATGGGTCTCTTCGACTTCTTCCGTTCCCGCCGCCCCGCGCCGCCGACGGCGCCGGCAGTACCCCCCGCAGCATCGGTCGCCAAGGAGCGGCTCCAGATTCTGCTGTCCCACGAACGGGCCGATCGCGGCGCCCGATCGGAATTCCTGCCGGCCTTGCAGAAGGAGATCCTGGAGGTCGTCGCCAAGTACCTCGTGATCGACCAGGAAAAGGTCATGGTCAAGCTCGAGCGCGGCAAGGACATCTCCTACCTCGAGGTCAATGTCGAGCTGCCGGGCCCGGACACGCCGCTGATCCGCCCGGTCAAGGCGCCCGCCGCGGCGAAGCCCGACGAGAAGGCCGCCGACGCCGAGAAGAAGGCGGCGGTCGACGAGCCGGCCGAGAAGCCGAAGGCGGAAGAGAAGCCGAAGCTGGACGAAAAAATTGCCGAGAAGCCGACCGACCCGGCGCGCCCGTCGGGCACCGGTCCGCTCGCGCACAGCCCGGCCTAGGCGTCGATCGACCCCGGCCGGGTGCGTTGCCCGGCCGGGCCCGGTCCGCGCCATCTGCGAG
>CAZQOA010000051.1:0-34140 GCA_964594715.1 uncultured Rhizobiaceae bacterium
TGAGGGTGTGTGGCATAGCGATGGAAACAACCGATCGGCAGCCGCTCCGTCGCTTGCCCCAATCAAACCGGCCAGCGCCGAGGTAGTTTCTATCTGGGAAGGGCTGCGATCCTATGTCGGGCGGGCGACGCACAACTCTGGCGGTTGAGCGTCGCCCCCTATGTCAGGGCAGGTTCGGCAGGTAGGTCTTGTTCTTGGTCGGGCTGATCAGGATCTCGTTGATGCAGACCCGTGGCGGCAGGCGGGCGACGTAGAGGACGGCGTCGGCCAGGTCCTGGGGCTTCAGGATGACGTCGCGGGTGGCCTGGCTCACCTTCACCGGGCGGCGGTCGAGGATGGGCGTGTCCACGTCCGCCGGGCAGATGGCGGTGGCGCGGATGCCGTTGCCGCATTCCTCCTGGTTGATCGATTCGTTCAGCACCAGCATGCCGTGCTTGGAGGCGCAGTAGGCGACGCCGGCACCCTTGCCGACATAGCGCCCGGCCCAGGAGGCGAGGTTGACGATCAGCCCGTCCTGCTGCTTGCGCATGGCCGGCAGCACTGCCGAGACCGTGTTGTAGGCACCGGTCAGGTTGACGTCGACGAGCAGCTTGAAGTCCTTGCGGCTGAGGACGTCCATGGTGCGGTCGGTGACGTTGACGCCGGCATTGGCGAACAGGAGGTCGATGCGGCCGTGGCGCTGGACGATGCCGTTGGCCACCGCCTCGCAGGCGTCGCCGTCGACCACGTCCAGCGGCGCCACCTCGGCCTTGCCGCCGGCGGCCTGGATGCGGGCGGCGGCGGCGGCCAGCGGCGCCTCGCGGCGGCCGGACAGGACGACCGTCATCCCGGCCGCCGCCAGCGCTTCCGCGGTCGCCTCGCCGATGCCGGAGCCGGCGCCGGTGACCCAGGCGATCTTTCCTTGTAGCGACTGCATGGCGGGCGTTCCTTCCTGATTTCTCGACCGCGGCGCCGAACGGCGACGGGGCGGGCAGGGGATCGCAAGGCCGGGCGCGGCGTCAAGACGCTTTCCGCAAGCGCGGCAAAGCCGGGGCTGGCTATCCTCCATTTCATGACCAGCAAGCCCATGACCAACCGAAACGCCGGTAACGACGCGGCGGCCCGGCTGCGGCGGCGGATCGAACGGGTGGTGGCCCATATCGGCGACCATCTGGACGAGACCCTGGACCTGGCGCGGCTGGCCGACGTCGCCTGCTTCTCGCCCTGCCACTTCCATCGCATCTACCGCGCGGTGATGGGCGAGACCGTCGCGGAGACGGTGCGCCGGCGCCGCCTGCACCGGGCCGCGGCGGAGCTGGTGGAGGGGTTGCTGCCGATCCCGCGCATCGCACGCCGCGCGGGCTATTCGGGTGCGGCCGCGTTCACCCGCGCCTTTTCCGCCAGCTACGGCACGCCGCCGGCGGCCTTTCGCCAGCGCCGGCCGATTGCCGTTGCCGCCATGCCCATCCAGCCAGGAGCGACCGCCATGCCCGACGCCGCCATCCGCGTCACCAGCCCCGTCCGCGTCGCCGCCATCGCCCATGCCGGCGACTACCAGGAGATCGGCCACGCCTTCGAGCGCTTGCAGGCCTGGGCCGGCAGCAGCGGCCTGATCGGCCCCGGCACCCGCTTCTTCGGCATCTATTACGACGACCCGCAATCGGTCCCCAAGGCCGCGTTGCGGTCGGAGGCGTGCATCACCGTGCCCGAAGGGACGGTGCCGCCCGACGGCATCCGGATGCTGGAGATCGCCGGCGGCCGCCACGCGGTGCTGCGCCACACCGGCCCCTATGCCGAGCTGGAGGACACCTATCGCCGCCTCTACCAGGACTGGCTGCCCGCAAGCGGGCAGGAGCCGGCCGACCGGCCCTGCTTCGAGGAATACCTCAACGACTGCCGCGCCCTGCCGCCGGCGGAATGGGAGACGGACCTGTTCCTGCCGCTGGTGGACGAGGGCCGTTAGGTATCAGGAAAGCGCGCGGAGGTCAGACCGCAGCTGGTCCGGGCCGGAGCCGGCGAGCAGCTGCTCGGTCGCCGCGTGCGCCTGCTGCCACAGCGGAACGGCGGCGGCGAGCAGCGCCCGGCCGGCTGGGGTCAGGGCCATGCGGCGGCTGCGGCGGTCGGCTTCGTCGACCGTCACCGTCACCAGGTCGCGTCGCTGAAGGGGTTTCAGGCTGGCTGTCAGGGTCGTTCGGTCCATGGCCAACAGGGTCGAGACCTGGCCCATGGTCGGCGGCGCCGGGCGGTTGAGCGACATCATCAGGGAGAACTGGCCGTTGGTCAGGCCGACCGGCCGCAGCGCCTCGTCGAAGCGTCGCGCCAGGGCCCGTGCCGCGCGCTGCACATGCAGGCAGAGGCAGGCGTCGCGGACCTGGAGGGTGACGGCGAAGGGCAGCGGATCGGGTTTTGACATGGACGAATAATGTTGATATCAACCGAAAAAGCAAGTGGAACGTCAGGGATCACGCCGGGCCATGCCGACCATCTCCTTCACGCGCGCCCTGGAGCGCTTCCTGCCGGTGCCGACCGTCGAGGTCGAAGGCGCCACGCTGGCGGACGCACTGAACCAGGTGTTCGCGTCGCGGCCGGTCCTGCGCGGCTATGTGCTGGACGACCAGGGCAGCCTGCGCCGCCATGTCGTCGTCTACATCAACGGCCGGCCACTCAGCGATCGCGCCCGGCTGACCGACCCGGTCGGCCCGGCGGACGAGGTCTATGTCTTCCAGGCCCTGTCTGGTGGTTAAGGGGGCGGGCGGCTAACGGAGATCAGGATGGCAGAACGCCTTCATGTCGGCACCCGCAAGGGCCTGTTCGAGTTCGCGCGCCGCAACGGCGCCTGGGACATCGTCGATGCGCGGTTCCTGGGCGACCCGGTGTCGGCGGTCCTGGCCGGCCCCGACGGCACGGTGACGGCCGCCCTCGACCTCGGCCATTTCGGGGCGAAGCTGTGGCGCGGCGATACCGACGGCGCGTGGCGGGAATTGGCGGTGCCGGTCTTCCCGCCCAAGCCCGACGATGCCGCCGACGACCCGCACCCCTGGTCGCTCGGCCGGATCTGGGCGCTGGAGCCGGGTGGCGTCGCGGGTCGGCTGTGGGCCGGCACCATGCCGGGCGGCCTCTTCCGGTCCGACGATGACGGCGCCTCCTGGACGCTGAACGACGCCCTGTGGCGGATGCCGGAGCGCCGGCAGTGGATGGGGGTGGCGGGCGGCGAGCAGCCCGGCATCAGCACCCTCTTCGTCGACCCGCGCAACCCGGCCGACATCCGCGTCGGCGTCTCGATCGCGGGCGTATGGGCCAGCACCGACGAGGGCGCGTCGTGGCGCATCATCAATCGCGGCATGTACAACGAATACATGCCGCCCGACCAGCGCGAGGACCCGATCGCCCAGGACATCCACCAGCTGGCGCGCTGCCGGGCGCACCCGGACGTCCTGTGGTGCCAGCACCATAACGGCGTCTTCCGGTCGGAGGATGCGGGCGCCACCTGGCACGAACTGACGGCGATCCGCCCGTCCAAGTTCGGCTTCGCCGTGGCCGCCCATCCACGCGACCCCGGCACCGCCTGGTTCGTGCCGGCAACCAAGGACGAGCGGCGCATCCCGGTCGACGGCCGGGTCGTGGTCGCCCGCACCCGCGACGGCGGCCGCAGCTTCGAGGTGCTGGACCGGGGCCTGCCGCAGCGCCACGCCTACGACCTGGTGTGGCGCCACGGGCTGGCGGTCGACGCGACCGGCGAGCGCCTGGCCTTCGGCTCCACCAGCGGCGGCCTCTGGATCTCCGAGGATGGCGGCGATTCCTGGACCGCGCCCGACGCCCGGCTGCCGCCGGTCTCGGTGGTGCGATTCGCCGAAGGCTGACGTTAGAAGGACGAATCCGGCTCCTTCAGGAAGGCCAGCTCGGCGTCCGTCCCGGCGCGCCCCAGCGCGGCGTTGCGGTGCGGGAAGCGGCCGAAGCGCCGGATGACGGCGCGGTGGCGCTCGGCGAAGTCGATATAGACCGCGCCCCGCTCCGCACCGGCCAGGGTTCCGAACAGGGCGCAGGAGCGATCCTGGTCGGCGATCTCCTCGCTGTGCTCGAACGGCAGGTAGAAGAAGATGCGCTCGCAGGCCGGGCGGCCCTGGTCGAAGCCGCGCGCGATCGCCCGGTCGGCGACGCCGCGGGCGGCCGCGTCGCCGGCGAACGCCTTCGCCTGGCCGCGGAACAGGTTGCGCGGGAACTGGTCGAGCAGGATGAGGAGGGCGAGCGCGCCGTCCGACGTCTCCTCCCACTGCCGCAAGCCGCCGGCGAGGGCCTGCTCCACCAGGGGGGCGAAGCGGGCACGGATGGCGGTGTCGAACGCGGCGTCCCGGGTGAACCATTGCGGCCGGTCGCGTCCGCGGCTCTCGCTGCCGGGGGGGCCGAACCAGAAGTCGAGGATGGCGGCCGGGTCGATCCCGGCCGCCGTGATGATATCGTCCGTCATGTTCAATTGGCGACCGCGCCGGCCGCTTTCAGAATCGGCGTCCAGCGCGCCACCTCGGCCTTCACGAACTCGCCCAGCGCTTCCGGCGAGCGCTCCTTGCCCTCGGGGATAACGCCGCCCAGGTCGAGCAGGCGCTTGCGCGCGTTCTCGTCGCTGAGCGCCTTCGACAGGGCGTCGTTGAGCTTGGTGACGATCGGCTTCGGCGTACCCTTGGGGGCGAAGACCGCATTCCAGGCGCTGACCTGATAGTCCGGCAGCCCCGCTTCGGCGGTGGTCGGCAGTTCGGGCAGGGCCGGCGACCTGGCCGGGGTGGCGATCGCATAGGCCTTGATGGCGCCGGCCTTCACCTGCTCCACCAGGTTGACGATCTGGTCGCACATGAAATCGACCTGCCCGCCAACGAGGTCGTTAAGGGCGGGGCCGGTGCCGCGATAGGCAACCTGCGTCGGCTTGATGCCCAACTGGGAATTCAGCAGCGTGCAGGTCGTGTACGAGACCGAGCCGACGCCGGCATGGGCCTCGTTCACCGTGGTCGCGTTCGCCTTAACGTAGGTCACGAACTCCGCCAGCGTCTTGGGCGGGAAGTCCTTCTTGGCGACGATCAGGATCGGCGTTCCGGCCGCCATGCCGATCGGTTCGAAATCCTTCGTCGGGTCGTAGCGCAGCTTGGGGTAGAGGGCGGGGGCTGCGCCATGGGTCCCCATATGGCCCATCATGATGGTGTAGCCGTCCGGGGCAGCCTGGGCGCCGCGGGTGATGCCGGTGGTGCCGCCGGCGCCGGCGACGTTCTCGATGACGACCTGCTGGCCCAGCGTCCGCGACATCTGCTCGCCGACGATGCGGGCGATGACGTCGGTCGGGCCGCCGGCGGCGAAGGGCACGATCATGACGATCGGGCGGGTGGGGTACGTCTGTGCCGATGCGGGACCGGCCGCCAGGCCGACCGCCGCCACGACCGCGAGAATTGCGCGTTTCATGGAGGGGATCCTTTCATCCTGCCGTCATTCTTCGAACACTTCGTCGCGGCGCCGTTGCACGGCGGGCAGTACCGCGATCACCAATATGACCACCGCCACCAGCAGCAGGCCGGCGGACACGGGACGTTCCACAAAGGTAAGGAAGCTTCCGCGCGACAGCACCAGGGCCTGCCGCAGCTTCTCTTCCATCAATCGACCGAGCACGAAGCCGAGCAGCAACGGCGCCGGTTCAAAGCCAAGCTTGATCAGCGCATACCCGAAGAGGCCGAAGAAGGCGGCGAAGATCACGTCGTCGGGGTTGTTGTTGATCGAATAGATGCCGATGGAGCAGAACAGCAGGATCGCCGGAAACATCAGCCGGTAGGGCACCTTCAACAGGCGCACCCAGAGCCCGATCAGCGGCAGGTTGATGATCAGCAGCATCAGGTTGCCGATCCACATGCTGGCGACCATGCCCCAGAACAGGCTGGGATTCTTGGTCATCACCTGGGGCCCCGGGATGATGCCGTGGATGGTCATGGCGCCGACCATCAGTGCCATCACGGCATTGGGCGGGATGCCCAGGGTCAACAGCGGGATGAAGGCGGTCTGCGCGCCTGCATTGTTGGCGGCCTCGGGCCCCGCCACCCCCTCGATGGCACCGCGGCCGAAGCGCGACGGGTTGCGGGCGATCTTCTTCTCGATCGAATAGGAGGCGAAGGGACCCAGCACGGCCCCGTTGCCCGGCAGGATGCCCAGCATCGCACCCAGCGCGGTGCCGCGCAGGATCGGTGCCGCCGCCTGGCGCAGATCGTCCCGCGATGGCAGCAGCCGGCCGATGGCGGTGTGCACCACGTCGCGCGCCTGTGGGTTGTCCAGGTTTCGCAGGATCTCCGCAAAGCCGAAGACGCCCATCGCCAGCACCGCGAAGTCGACCCCGTCGGACAGTGCCGTCAGGCCGAAGGTCAGCCGCTCCTCGCCGGTTTCCAGATCGGTGCCGGTCGTGGACAGCAGGAGCCCCACGATGATCATGGCGATGGCCTTCGGCACGGACCCGCGGGCAAGGACCACGGCGAAGGCCAGGCCCATCGCCATCAGGGAGAAATATTCGGCCGGGCCGAACAACAGGGCCAGTCGGGTCAGGGGCGCGCCCAGGGCCGCGATGACGAAGGTCGCCACCGTGCCCGCGATGAAGGAGGCGATGGCGGCGGTCCCGAGCGCGACCCCGGCACGGCCCTGGCGCGCCATCTGATGGCCGTCGAGGGTGGTGACGACAGAGGTCGCCTCACCCGGGATGTTGACCAGGATCGCGGTCGTCGAGCCGCCATACTGGGCACCGTAATAGATGCCGGCCAGCATGATGAGGGCGCCCGTGGGGTCGACCTTGAAGGTGAGCGGCAGCAGCATGGCGATGGTCGCGATCGGCCCCACCCCTGGCAGCACGCCGATCAGCGTACCGATCAGGCAGCCGCTGAAGCAGAGTGCCAGGTTCTGCAGTGAAAGCGCCGTCGAGAAGCCGAGTGCCAGATTGCCGAAGAGGTTTTCCATCGCGGGCCCTTCCCTAGCGGTCGATCAGCCATGGTGCGATGGGGATTGGCAAACCCAGCATCCAGACGAACAGGCCGAGGCAGAAGAGGGTCAGGACAGCCGCGAAGAGGATCGCTTCCAGCGGCCGCGTCTCGTTGCTGGCGAACGCGGCGACCAGGAGCGCCAGCGGGCCGGCGGCGGCAAGGCCGAGCGGCCGGACGGCGAGGCCGAAGATGGTGATGGCACCCAGGATAAAGAGGGGACCGCGCAGCGACCAGCGCTCCAGCCCCGCCCCATCCGGCGAGTTGCCGCCCAGGCGGAGCGCGCCCAGCGCGATGCCGAGGCCACACAGGCCGGTCAGGAGGGAGAGGACCCGTGGCAGCATGCCGGGGCCCATCTGCCCGACGCTGCCGGCCGGCAGGTCCGCGCTCTGCCACAGGGCGAGGCCGCCAAGGGCGATCAGGAACAGCCCTGCGGCAAAATCCTGCGGCGACCGCAGATGGCCGCGACCCCGGTTCGTCATCGATAAATTGCCCCTTGCGGCCTACCGTGCGACCTACCGCAATCCGCCGCCGCCATGAGAACCCTCATCATACCAGCCTTCTCGAAGGCCGGCTCATACTCCGGCGGCGATGCGCGGACGTTGAGAGGCGTTTTCCTTCCCGCCCGCTCCGTGCCAGATTGCGCCCATCCCAGGACGGAGAATTGTGGATGAGCGACGCGAAAATGGTCGGCGTGGTCGGGGCGGGCACGATGGGAGCGGGCATTGCCCAGGTGGCGGTGACCGGCGGATGCCCGGTGCGCCTCTACGACGCCGCGCCCGGCTTCGCCGAAAAATCGAAGCTGGGGATCGCCGCCAGGATCGATCGCCTGGCCGAGAAGGGCACGCTTTCCGCCGACGCGGCCGCCGCCGCCAAGGCGCGCCTGCAGGTGGTCGACGACCTGGCCGGGATGGCGCCCTGCGCCGTCGTGATCGAGGCGGTGGTGGAGGACCTGGCGGTGAAGCACGCCGTCTTCACCACGCTGGAGGCCCATTGCGCGCCCGACGCCATCCTGGCCAGCAACACCTCGTCCATCCCGATCGCGCGCATCGCCCAGGCGCTCCGGCACAAGGGCCGGGTCGCGGGCATGCATTTCTTCAACCCGGTGCCGGTGATGCGCCTGGTGGAGATCATCAGCGGCCCCGACACCGACCCGGCGGTGGCGGATACCCTGGCGGTCCTGGGCGAGCGCTTCGGGCGGGTGCCGGTGAAGGTCAAGGACGCACCCGGCTTCCTGGTCAATTTCGGCGGCCGGTCCTTCACCACCGAAGGGCTCGCCATCATCCATGAAGGCGTGGCGACGCCGGAGCAGGTCGACCAGGTGATGCGGGACTGCTGCCACTTCCGCATGGGCCCGTTCGAACTGATGGACCTGACCGGCATCGACGTGAACCATCCGGTGTCGGAGATCGTCTGGCAGGGCTACTACAACGACCCGCGCCTGCGCACGACGCCCTATCACCGCTCCCTGCGCGAGGCCGGCCGCCTCGGCCGCAAGACGTCCCAGGGTCATTTCACCTATGACGAGAAGGGCGTGCGGACCCCGGGTCCCGTGCGCGACCTGCCCGGCGCGGCGGCGGCCGGGCGCGTGGTGCTGCTCGACGTGTCGACCGCCCTGTCGGAATTGCTGGCCGGTGCCGACCAGATCGCCCATGACGACGGCGAGAGCCCGTTGCTGGTGGCCCCCGTGGGCGAGGACTGCACCATGGCCGCCGTCCGGCTGGGGGTCGACCACCGGCGCCTGGTCGCGGTCGACCTGCTCTGCGATACCTCCAAGCGGGTGACGCTGATGACGGCGCCGGGAGCGGATCCGGCGATGCTGGGGGCGGTCGCCGCCCGCATCGAAGCGAACGGCCGGGCGGTGACGGCGATCCAGGATTCGCCCGGCTTCATCCAGCAGCGCATCCGCGCCATGATCGCCAACCTCGGCTGCGAGATGGCGCAGATCGGCATCGCGGCACCGGCCGACATCGACACCGCGATGCAGCTCGGCCTCAACTATCCGCAAGGGCCGCTCGCCATGACCGACCAGATGGGGGTCGCCAACGTTCACGCCATCATGCAGGCGCTGCAGGCGGCGACCGGCGACGACCGCTACCGCCCGAGCCAGTGGCTGCGCCGGCGTGCCGCGCTCAACCTGCCGGCCGCGACGCCGAACTGAGCAGGCAGGTCGGTGGACGAAGTGGAGCTTTGAAGCGAGCGGCGTTGCGTCCTTCGATCGCCTCGCTACGCTGCGCGCGCAGGATGAAGCGCATTCCTTTGTGCAATCAAAGAGATGCTTCATCGCCAACGCGAAGCGGTCGAGGGACGCAACGGCCGAAATGCCGTGTCTCACACGCGCTCAGATGGGGGAGCCGGCGCAGCGCGGCGGGATCACCTCGCCATGGATCAGGGTCGACATGGCGCGGCGGATCGAGCGGCGGTCCTGCACGCAAGGCTGTTGCTCGATGACGCGTTCGGCCGGAATCCACTCTGCCGGGCCCCACTCGGTCGGGCGGTCGGCGGCGCGGACCAGCGGGACGCTCTCGCGCGACTGGTAGGGCACGCCGCGACGGAAGTTCGGCAGGTCATCCAGGTGCGGGGGCGGCTGCCGTTGCGGGGGAGCCGTCTCGGGCGGGCCGACCACCGGCTCCGGCGTTGGCGTCGGCGTCGTCAGGTGGACGTAGAGCGGGGCCAGCGCCGATCCCAATTGGCAGAACGACACGAAGACGACCCCGATCATGCTGACATAGAGCGTGACGGGGTTGATCGCCGAAACCACGCCGCCACCGATCAGGTTGATGGTATTCGTGCCGCCGGCCGCCGCGGCGATGGTCGCCCCCAGGGTACCGCCGACGACGCAGCCGATGCTGTTGCTGAGTTCGGACGAGGTTTCCGCGGGCGGCGCGGCCACGGTGGCGGCCCGCGAATCGACGGCCGCGTTGCGTACGCGCCGGTCGCGTTCCATCGTGGCGTAGCTCCAGGGAAGCGCCGTCTTCCCTTCGGCCGCCGTCGGGGCCGCTGCGACCCTGCGGGCGGGCTGGAACCTGGATATGCTGGCGGCGGAGGCCTGCTCCTGCTGCAGGAGCTTCTCCAGTTCGGCGATGGGCGAGCCGGCGACGGCGGCCGTGGTCGACACCACGATCAGCCCACAAGCGCCGATTGACGCCCGCCATCCCGCCATGCCAGTGCTCCCGCAAAGCCCGGCGAGGCATCGTTCCACCCCCAAGGCTAGCAAAATAATAGCGAATTCTAGGTAATCCCTCAAGCATACTCGTGCTGGTTTTCGCCACATTTACCCTCGGTCGTGCGCCGTGGTTTACAGCCCTCCGATCGGCACCCTAAAGTTGTAGCCAATCCGCCGGGCGAAGCGCGGCGACAAGAACATCGGGGAGGAACGTCGAATGAAGCGGATACTCGCCGCGGCCGTCGGGTCGCTGGTGCTGGCGGCGGTGCCCGCCCATGCCGACAAGCTGCCGGCCACACTCTCCTGGACCGCCTACGATGTCGGCTCGTCCGGCTACAACAGCGCCGTTGCCATCGGCAATGCGCTGAAGAACAAGATGGGCGTCAGCCTGCGCGTCGTTCCCGGCAAGAATGACATCTCGCGCATGGTGCCGCTGCGCGAGGCGAAGGTGCAGTTCTCGGCGACCGGGCTCGCGGCCTTCTTTGCGATGGAGGGGGTGTACGAGTTCGGCGCCAGGGAATGGGGCCCGCAGGAGACGCGCGTCCTGCTGACCGCGAACGCCGATTCCAACCTGGCGCTGGGCACTGCCAAGGATGCCAATATCCGCACCTTGCAGGACCTGAAAGGCAAGCGGCTGGCCTGGGTGCTGGGGGCGCCGGCGCTGAACGAGAACCTGACGGCCATGCTGGCCTTTGCCGGCCTCGGCTGGGGCGACGTGACCAAGGTGGAGTTCCCCGGCTTCGGTCAGTCCTGGCAGGGGCTGGTGAACGGCCAGGCGGATGCGGCCTGGGCGCAGACCACGTCGGGGCCGGCCTTCCAACTCGAATCCTCGTCGCGCGGCATCTTCTGGCCGCCGGTTCCGCACGCCGACACGGCGGGATGGGAGCGGCTGCGGAAGTTCGGGCCGTTCTTCGCGCCGCACGTCGCCACGCTGGGTGCCGGCCTTTCCAAGACGAACCCGCACGAGGGCGCGACCTATCCCTATCCCATCCTCACCGCCTATGTCGGCCAGGATGCGGGCCTGGTCCACGCGATGACGAAGGCGATGGTCGATCTCTATCCCGACTACAAGGATGGCGCGCCTGGGGCCGACGGCTGGGCCCTCGACCGGCAGATCTTCGACTGGGTGGTGCCCTACCACGAGGCGGCCGTCCGGGTCTTCCAGGAGCAGGGCGTCTGGAAGCCGGCGCACCAGGCCCACAACGACAAGCTGGTTGCCCGGCAGAAGGCGCTGGCGGCCGCGTGGAAGGAGATGGAAGGCAAGAAGGGCCTGGCCGACGACGCCTTCAAGGCGGAATGGGTCAAGGTCCGGGCGGCGGGGCTGACCAAGGCGGGCTTCGATCCCTATTGGCAATAGGCGGCCGGCAGGCGCCGGCGTCGGCGGACCGATGACAGCAGCGGAGGCCGTGCCCGTCCGGCCGGGCGGTAAGCCCGGCGACATGATGGTGGAGGAGCTGGCCTACCGGCCGCTCCGCGGGCGCGTGCTCTGGCTCTTCGCGGCGCTGTCGGCGGCGGGAGTGGTCCTGGCCGTCAACCAGGTCTTCAATTTCGGCTTCTTCCTTGGCTTCGTCCTCCTGGACAACCGCTACCTCTACGCGTTGGGCGGGCTGTTCCTGGCCCTGGTCTTCCTCGCCTACCCATGGCGGGTGAAGGGCGTCACCGCGGCGGTGCCCTGGTGGGACTGGCTGCTGGCGCTGGCGGCGCTGGTGGCGGGCGGGGTCCTGGCCTGGAACGCCGAGCGCGTCATCACCGAGGGCTGGGAGTTCGCGGCACCGAACTGGGCGATGTGGGTCAGTGCTGGGCTGTGGGTCGTCATCGTCGAGGCGACGCGGCGCACGGGCGGGCTCGTGATCGCCATCATTGTCGGCCTCTTCTCGCTCTACCCGGTGGTGGCGGACATCATGCCGGGGCCGATCGCCGGCCTGCCGCAGAGCCTGCCCGACACCCTGGCCTATCACGTCCTGTCGGGGGAAAGCTCCTTCGGTATTCCGATGCGGGCCTTCGGCGAGCTGGTGGTCGGCTTCATCGTCTTCGGCGTCGCCCTCAACCACACCGGCGGCGGCAAGTTCTTCAACGACCTCGCCTTTGCGCTGGTCGGCGGCTGGCGCGGCGGCGCCGCCCAGGTCGGCGTCATCTCCAGCGGCCTGCAAGGCTCGATCTCCGGCAGCGTCATCTCCAACGTCATCTCGTCGGGGGTGGTCACCATCCCGGCGATGAAGCGCACCGGCTTCTCCGCCCGCTATGCCGGCGGGGTGGAGGCGGTGGCGTCGACCGGTGGGGTGCTGATGCCGCCGGTGATGGGCTCGACCGCCTTCGTCATGGCGTCGTTCCTCAACATCCCCTACGTCGAGATCGCGCTCGCGGCCACCATCCCGGCACTGCTCTACTATTTCGGGCTGATGGTCCAGGTCGATGCCTATGCCGTCCGCCGCGGGCTGAAGGGCCTGCCCAAGAGCGAGCTGCCGCGTGCCGGCGCCGTCATCCGCGAAGGCTGGATCTACATCATCGTCTTCGTCGTCCTGGTCGTCGCCATGGTGCGCGACAACCAGGAGGCGATGGGACCCTTCATCGCGACCGCCGTGCTCCTGGTCCTGAACCAGCTCCATCCGCGCCACCGCATGGACCGCGCCGGCTGGCTCGACTTCTTCGCCGCCACCGGCCGCGCGCTGGCCGAGCTGGTGGCGATCCTGCTCGGGGTCGGCCTCATCATCGGCGCCTTCGCGGTGACCGGGCTGGCGGGCACGCTGGTCAACGACCTCGTCTTCCTGGCGGGCGGCTCGATCGCGATGCTGCTCGTCATGGGGGCGGTCACGAGCTTCATCTTCGGCATGGGGATGACGGTCACCGCCTGCTACATCTTCCTTGCGATCACGCTGGCGCCGGCCCTGGTGAAGGCCGGGCTCGACCCCTTGGCGGTCCATCTCTTCATCATGTACTGGGGCATGGTCTCGTTCATCACGCCGCCGGTGGCGCTGGGCGCCTTCGCCGCGGCCTCGATCGCGCGCACCAGCGCCTTCTCCGTCGGGTTCGAGGCGATGCGGCTGGGCAGCGTCATCTACTTCCTGCCATTCTTCTTCGTCCTCAACCCGGCCCTGATCATGCGCGGGCCGATCCAGGAGATCCTGATCGTCACCGCCACCGCGGCGATCGGCATCGCCCTCATCGCGGCGGCCCTCCAGGGCTACTTGCTGGGCGTCGGCGCGCTTCGCGGCCTTCCCGGGGCTCTCGGGCGGGTGCTGCTGCTGGCGGGGGGCTTCGCCCTGGCGCTGCCCGGCGGCCCCGCCATCGGCATCGACCACGGCGCCCTGTTCCTGATCGCGGTCGCCTGCGTGATCCCCGCCATCCTCATCATCCGCCTGTCGCGAGGCCGGCCCATCGCCGCTATCCCTTGACCGGCCCTTGACCGGGGCCGGTCCGCCGCGCCATCGAAGGTGCGGCGGACCGAACCGGGGCAGGCGCGCGTGGCAGGGATTTCGGGCGAGGTGGAGGTCGCGATCGTCGGGGCAGGTGCCGCCGGCGTCGGCGCCGGCCGGCGGCTGGCGGCCAGCGGGCGGTCTTTCCTGGTGCTGGAAGCGCGCCCGCGGGTCGGCGGGCGGGCCTGGACGGTTGCCGGTGGCGGCCCCGGCTCGATCGACCTTGGCCCCCTCGATCTCGGCTGCCATTGGCTGCATTCGGCCGACCGCAATCCCTGGGTGGCGGTGGCCGAGGAACGGGGCATCGCCATCGACCGCAGCCCGCCGCCCTGGGGCCATCAGTCCGGCAATCTCCGCTTCCCGGCCGGCGAGCAGCAGCTTTTCCGGACCGCGCGCGAAGCCTTCTGGGACCGTGTCCATGCCGCCGCCGAGGCGGGCGGGGACCGCCCCGCCATCGAATTCATCGACCCGGCGTCGCGCTGGACCCCGCTGATATCCGCAGGCAGCACCTGGGCCAACGGGGTGGAGCTGGACCGGCTGTCGTCGCTCGATCACTGGAACTACGACGACAGCGGCGTCAACTGGCGGATGCCGGCCGGCTATGGCGCGCTCGTCGCCGGCCATGCCAACGGCCTGCCGATCATCCTCGATTGCCCGGTGTCGCGGATCGACCATTCGGAGGCCCGGCTGCGGCTGGAGACGCCGCAGGGCACGGTGCGGGCCGGCCGCGTCATCGTCACCGTGCCGCCGACCCTGCTGCTGGGTGGCGTCCTGCGCTTCCGGCCCGAGCTGCCGGACAAGCTGGCGGCGGCCGAGGGGCTGCCGCTTGGCCTCGCGGACAAGCTCTACATGGCGCTCGACCGGCCGCAACTGGTGCCGGAAGAGGGCCATGTCTGCGGCCGGATCGACCGCACCGACACCGCCGCCTACCACCTTCGCCCGTTCGGGCGGTCCTATGTCGAAGGCTATTTCGGCGGTGCCATCGCCCGCGGACTGGAACGTGGCGGCACCGCGGACTTCTTCGCCCATGCGACCGACGAGCTGGCCGGGCTGTTCGGCCACGACATCCGCCGGCACCTCCGTCCGATCCTGTCCACCGCCTGGGACCGCGATCCGCTGGCCCGCGGCTCCTACTCCTATGCCCTGCCGGGCCGGGCCGGCGCGCGCCGGGCGCTGGCGGCACCGGTCGACGGGCGCATCTTCTTCGCGGGCGAGGCATGCTCGGCCCATGATTTCTCGACTGCCCACGGCGCCTACCTGAGCGGCATCGCGGCCGCCGCGCAGGCCCTGGGCATCCGGGAATGATCGTCCGCCCGTGGCAAGCCCGTCGCCCGAGGGCCCTTCCCGTCCGGCGCGTCCGCCCGTAGGCTTCGCTTCGAGCAATGCTCCAACCTGCCAATCCTCGAGGAAGCCCCATGGACAGAAAGGTCATCGTCACCTGCGCCGTCACCGGCGGGGGGGACACGGTCGGCAAGCATCCGGCGATCCCGGTGACGCCGGAGCAGATCGCCTCGGCCTGCGTCGAGGCGGCGAAGGCCGGGGCCACCATCTGCCACATCCATGTGCGCAATCCGGAAACCGGCAAGCCCAGCATGGACCCGGCCCTCTATCGCGAGGTGGTGGCACGCATCCGCGACAGCGGCACCGACCTGGTCATCAACCTGACGACCGGGGCGGGCGGTCGCTTCGTGCCGGGCGACGTGAAGCCGGCGGAGGCGGGCAAGGGCACCAACCTCTCGACCCCGGCCGAGCGCGTCGCCCATGTCGAGGAACTGCGCCCGGAAATCTGCAGCCTGGACATGGGCACGATGAATTTCGGCCCGCACGTCTTCATGAACACGCCGGCCCATCTGGCCCAGATGGCCAAGGCGATCCAGGCCGCCGGCGTGAAGCCGGAGCTGGAGGTGTTCGACAGCGGCCATGTCCGCCTGGCCAACCATTTCGTGGAAAGCGGCATCATCGAGGGGACGCCGCTCTACCAGCTCTGCCTCGGCATCTCCTGGGGCCAGCCGGCGACGCCGGCCGCCATGGCCTACATGCGCGACCTGCTGCCGGCGGGGGCGGAGTGGGCGGGCTTCGGCATCTCGCGCATGCAGTTCCCCATGGTGGCCCAGGCGGTGCTGCTGGGCGGCCATGTCCGGGTCGGGCTGGAGGACAACATCTATCTCGAGAAGGGCGTGTTCGGCAGCAACGCTCAGCTGGTCGAGAAGGCGATCAAGATCATCAACCTGATGGGCCATGAGACGGCGACGCCGCAGGATGCCCGCCAGATGCTGAAACTGAGGAACCACGCATGATCGCGGCCGATCTCTCCGGCCGCACCGCGCTGGTGACCGGTGGCGCGTCCGGCATCGGCCTGGCCGCGGTCACCCTGTTCGCCCGCATGGGGGCCAGGGTCGCCCTCAACCACCTGCCCGACGATCCGCGCGGGGCCGACGCGGTAGCCCGGCTGAAGGCCGACGGGCTGGACGTGCTGGCCGCGCCCGGCGACGTCGGCGACCCCGACCAGATCCGGGCGATGGTGGCGGGCGCGGTGGACGGGCTGGGGCGGCTCGACTTCCTCATCAACAATGCCGGCACGCCGGCGACCACGACGCCGATCCCGTTCGCCGACCTCGACGCCCAGACCGACGAGTTCTGGGCCAGCATCCTCACCATCAACCTGCTGGGGCCGTTCCGCTGCACCAAGGCGGCGGCACCGGCCCTGCGTGCGGCCGGCGGGGCGGTGGTCAGCACCGCATCCATCGCCGGCATCGCAGCATCGGGATCGAGCCTGCCCTATGCCGCGGGCAAGGCCGCCCTCATCAACATGACCCGGTCGCTGGCCAAGGCCCTGGCGCCGGACGTCCGCGTGAACGCCGTCGCCCCGGGCTTCGTCGATTCGCCCTGGACCAAGGCCTGGCCCGACGACCGCAAGCAGGAAACCATCGAGAAGACGCCGATGAAGCGCGCCTGCCGGCCGGAGGACATCGCCGAGGCGATGCTGTTCCTGTGCGCCTGCGGGCCGATGGTGACCGGCCACACGCTGGTGGTCGATGGCGGTCTCACCGTCTGACGGCACTGCCGCTTTCCTGGACCCGGTCTCCAGGGTCTGATATCGGACGTTCAGCCCGATCGCCGTTCCGCCGCAAGGCGGGACGGCGGCCCCCTCCCGGGGGGGCGGCCCGACTTGGGGGGGTGGTAAGCGAGCGATGAGTTTGAGTTTCCGCGAGGGCAGGTATCGGCGGCGCGGCCGCGCGCGGGGGTTGCGCGTCCTGGTCGCGATCGTGGTCGTGTCGGCGACGCTGGGTGCTGCCTTCTATCTCGGTGGCGAGCATGCGGCCGGCCAGGTCGAGGCATTGAACGCCCGCATCTTCGAGCTGACCGACACCAGCGACCGCCTGGCCAAGACCAAGGGCGAGGCCGAAGCGGCGGTGACCCAGGTGCGGGCTGCCTTCCAGCAGCTCGAGCAGCGCTACGTCCGCGAGGTGCCGAAGGGCCCGGCCCAGGAGATCCAGCGGCTGGTCCAGATCAAGCTGGAGGAAGGTATCAGCCCGCAGCGCATCGGCGCCGTCGTCGCCATGCTGGAGGCCAAGCGCACCTGCGAGGCGCCGGACAATCGTCGCTTCTACGTGAAGGTGCCGCTGTATCGCGGTGGCGGGACGGAGGCGATCTTCGGCGGATTGCTGCGGGTCGGCGGCGGCGGCGAGGCCGCCCTCAACCCGCGCAACAGTGCTCCGACCTCGGCCTACGACCCCGAGAAGCCGGTCCAGGTGACCATGGTGGCCGGCGACAGCGAGCGCCAGGTGCAGGGCGTATTGCCCCTGGAGCAGACGATCGTCGGTGCCGGCTCCGAGTGGCGGGTCCGTATGGCGCGCGGCGCGCGCGGTTTCGTGAATGTGACGGTGGATCGATGCAAGTTTCCGTAACCGGGGCAGTCGGTGTGCCCGGACAGGTTTCCGTGACCCGGATCGAGACGCGGCCGGGCACCGTGCTCTGGCTGGTGCGCCATGGCGAGACGGAATGGAACGCCGCCCGGCGGTTGCAGGGCCAACAGGATTCGCCGCTGACCGCGCGTGGCCGGCAGCAGGCCCTGGCCATCGCCGACCTCCTCGGCCGCACGCTTGGGCGCCAGGCGCCCGGCGGCGCGCCGCTGCGCCTGGTGTCGAGCCCGCTCGGCCGCACCCGCGCCACCGTCGCCCCGATCGCGGCCGCCCTCGACCTGCCGGTCGAGTATGACCCGCGCATCGCCGAGATCGGGCTCGGTGCCTGGGAGGGCATGACCTGGGACGAGATCGAGGCGGCGTTTCCGGGGTCGCTGGATGGCGCCACCCCACACGAGCGCTTCTTCCGCCCGCCCGGCGGCGAGCGCCATGCCGACCTGATCCAGCGGCTGGGCGGCTGGCTCAGCGAGATCGAGGGGCCGACGGTCGCGGTCTCCCACGGCTTTGCCGGCCGCGTGCTGCGCGGCCTCTATGGCGGGCTCGATCCGGTGGCGGCCCTCGACCTGCCGCAACCCCAGGACGGCGTCTTCTGCCTGTCGGAGGGCAGGATCGACTATCTTGCAGCGATCCTGGCGGAGGGCGCGCCGGCATAGTCCGAAGGCGCTGGCTCAGGGAAGCTCTGGCTCAGTAGGGCGTGCCGTCCTTGCGGACGAAGCGGAAGCGCCCGTCTTCGCCGGTCCGGCCGTGCATGTCGATGTCGGGATAGCCGACCTCCTCGCCGGATGAGCGGTCGCCGACCACGAGCAGCAGCACGTCCGCCGGCGAGCGGTTGAGGAAGTGATGGCCGTTCCGGCTGCCGGCGGGGAAGCCCGCGCACATCCCGGCCTCCAGGACCTCCTCGCCGGCGTCGGTCACCAGCGTCGCCCGGCCCTCCAGGACATAGACGAACTCGTCCTGTCGCATGTGCCAGTGGCGGTGCGAGGACTGGCCGCCCGGCACGATGCGGGTCAGGTTGACGCCGAAGTTCCGCAGGCCGGCATGGTCGCCCAACCTGCGGTACCAGCGTTGCAGGTTGCCGTCGCGATAGGGTTCCGGATAGCTGGTGGAGTTGCTTTCCGGCAGCGACAGCGGGTCGAATCCCGACGGCTTGGCCATGGCGGTTCCTCCGCAGGCGAGACTGGGACCAGGGCCGCACTATCGGGCGGTTCTCATTCTTCCACAAACAGCTCCGCCGGCCCGCCCAGCATGGCGGTGAGTTCGCGCGCGCGGTCCAGCACGGCCGCGCGGGTGCGGGCCATCAGGGCTGGGTCGCGGAACCTGGTGGCGGTACCGGACACGCAGATCGCACCGATCAGGCGGCCGTCGCGGTCGAAGAGGGGGGCTGCCACCGCCGCCAGTTCCGGGTCGCGTTCGCCCATCGTCGCCGCCATCAGGGCCGCCCCGCGGTCGCCGCCGGGGCCGCCCTCGTAGCGCGTCAGCACCCGGCCGGCGGCGCCGCGGTCGGTCGGCAGCAGGGCGCCGACCGTGATGTGGTCGCGGACGTTCTGCCGGCTGTTGACGCGCATCAGGCACAGGCGGTGGTCGCGCTCGCGGACATAGAGCGAGGCGCTTTCGCCGGTTTCCGCCGCCAGCCGGGCCAGCACCGGCTCCACCGCCGCGCGGAGGTCGAGCGAGCGCTCGTAGAGCGCGCCCAGGCGGAAGAGGGTGGGCCCCAGGCTGTAGCGGCCGTCGGGCAGACGGACCACGAAGCGCTGCTTCTCCAGGGATGCCAGCAGGCGCAGCAGGGTGCTCTTGTAGAGCCCGGTGCGGCGCGCGATCTCGCCCAGGGTCAGGCCCAGGTCGCCCTCGCGGAACGCCAGCAGGGCCTGCAAGGCCCGGTCGACGGAGGCGGCCCCGTCCGCCTCGCGCCGACGCCCCGGTGCGGGTCCCGTGCCGGCAGTTGGCGGCTTGACAGCGTTCAGCATCGGCGGACAAACTTATCGGTAACAGAACTGGTGTTCTGCCTAACAGAACACCCATCAACAATCAAGTCGGGGGCCGTCAGGCGCATCCGGCGGGAGAGGCGTCGATGACGACCGAGGGCGCGCTGCCGCTCGACGGCATCCGGGTGCTCGATTTCGGGCACACCGTCATGGGCCCCAGCTGTGGGCTGGTGTTGGGCGACCTGGGTGCCGACGTGGTGCGCATCGAGCCGCCGGGCGGCGACCGCACCCGCCGCCTGCCGGGCTTCGCCGTCGGTTTCTTCGGCAGCTTCAACCGCAACAAGCGCAGCGTCTGCATCGACCTGAAGAACCCGGAAGGCCGCGACCTCGTCCGGCACCTGCTCGCCGACACCGACGTGCTGATCGAGAATTTCGCACCCGGCGTCATGGACCGCCTCGGCCTCGGCTGGGAGGATGCCCGCGCCTGCAACGACCGCCTCGTCTATTGCGCGCTGAAGGGCTACCTGCCCGGCCCCTACGAGCATCTGCCGGCGCTGGACGAGGTGGTGCAGATGCAGGCCGGCCTCGCCTACATGACCGGTCCGCCGGGACGGCCGCTCCGCGCCGGCGCCTCCGTCATCGACCTGGTCGGCGGCATCTTCGGGGTCGTCGCCATCCTGGCTGCCCTGCGCGAACGCGACCATACCGGGCGGGGCCAGCTCGTGCGCAGCTCGCTCTTCGAATCGACCGCCTTCCTGGTCACCCAGCACATGGCCGCCTCGGCCCTGGTCGGCGGGCCGGTGCCGCCGATGCCGGGGCGCCGGGGGGCCGCCTGGTGCGTCTACGATATCTTCGAGACGGCCGACGATCCGGTATTCATCGGCGTCACCAGCGAGGCCCATTGGGGCCGCTTCTGCACCGCCTTTCCGATCGATGACCTGCGCGACGACCCCGACCTCGCCTCCCATGACGACCGCGTGCGCGAGCGCCCGCGCCTGGTCGAGCGCCTGCGCGGCCTGTTCCAGGCGATGCCGGTGGCGGAGATCCTGGCCCGCTGTCGCGCCGCGCTCATTCCCTGCGCCCCGGTGGCGCGGCCGGACCAGCTGTTCGACGACCCGCAGCTGAACGCCGCGGGCGGCCTGGTGGAGGTGGCGTTGACCGAGGCGGTGCGGGCCCGCCTGCCGGCCCTGCCGATCGAGATGGATGGCCAGCGCCTGGGATTGCGCCGCCAGCCGCCGGCGGCCGGTGCCGACACCCGCGACGTGCTGGCCGCGGCCGGCCTCGCGGCGGCGGAGATCGACCGGCTGGGAGCAGCCGGAGTAGTCGACCTCGGCGCGACCGATCGGGCCGGCGCCGGGGCGGCGCTGTCCGCGGGGTCGCGCGGCGGCGCGGATTGATGTTTAGTTTTGGCAAGGCCCGGGCGAGGTCGACCCGGGCCATGGCATGCGAACGGCCGACAACGAGAGTGGGAGGAACAGAAATGACCAATTGGCGGATAAAGGCGGGTACGCGGGCGGCGCTCGTCCTGGCGGCTGCGATCGCGGTGTCGGGCTTCGCGGGCAGCAAGCCGGAATGCATCGCGCCAGCGGCCCCGGGCGGCGGCTGGGACTTCACCTGCCGCACCGTCGGCCGCCTGCTCTATGAGCTGAAGATCGTCGACCGGCCGGTCCAGGTCACCAACATGCCGGGTGCCATCGGCGCGGTCGCCTTCGCCTATGTGGCGGAGAACCGGGCGAAGGACGGCAACCTCATCGTCGCGGCCAGCAGCGTCGGCATGACCCAGATCGCCCAGCGGCGCTATCCCGGCGACGCCGACCAGATGCGGTGGGTGGGCATGCTGGGCGCCGATACCGGCGTCGTGCTGGTGAAGGCGGATTCGCCCTACAAGACGCTGGACGACCTGCTCAAGGCGCTGAAGGCCAACCCGACGGCCGCCGTCACCGGCGGATCCAGCGGCGCCGGCGGCTATGATCACCTGCGGCTGCTGCTGGTCGCGCGCGCGGCCGGCATCCCCGGCCCCGACCTGCGCAAGATCCGCTGGGTGCAGTTCGATGGCGGCAGTGCTGCGGTGACGCAGATGCTGGGCGGCCATATCGGCGTGGTGGCGACCGACCTCGGTGAGATCGCGGGCTTCGTCGAATCCGGGCAGGTGCGCGTCCTGGCCGCGCTGTCGCAGGATCGCCTGGGCCCGCCCTTCGCGGCATTGCCGACCGCCCGCGAGCAGGGCATCGACGTGGTCGGGCTCAATTGGCGCGGGTTCTACACCGGCGGCAAGGTGAGCGACGCCGACTACGACAAGATGGTGGTGGGCCTGAAGCGCCTCTACGACAGCGAGGAGTGGAAGACGACGGCGCAGAAGAGCGGCCTGACCCCGACCTGGAGCGGCGGCAAGCCCTTCGAGGACTATGTCCGCAAGTCGATCGCCGACCTGCGCAGCCTGTCGCAGGACATCGGTGTCATAAAGTGAGCGACCGGATCGTCGGCCTCGGGCTGGCGCTCCTGGCGGCCTGGTACGGCTGGACGGCCGGCGACTACCAGGCCGACTTCGCCGATCCGCTCGGGCCATCGGCCTTTCCCCGGATGCTGGCGCCGCTGATCGCGGCGCTCGGCCTCTGGCTGGTGTTCCGTCCCGATCCCGAACCCGACTGGTCCGGCGGCATGACGCTGGTGGTCCAGTCGGTGTCGGTGGCACTGATGCTGGCCTATGCCCTGCTGATCGTGCCGGTCGGGTTCCTTCTCGCGACCGCCGTGCTGGCCGCCTTGCTGGCGGCGATGCTGGGGGCGCGGCCGCTGCCGGCGGCCGCCTCCGGCGCGGCCGTCAGCGTCGGCACCTATCTGCTCTTCACCGAATTGCTCGAGCTGTCGCTGCCGACTGGCACGCTGTTCGCGGGGGGATGACCCGGCAATGGAACTCCTGACCTCGCTCGGCGGCGGCTTCGGGGTCGCACTCGAGCCGCTCAACCTGCTTCTGGCGCTGATCGGCTGCTTCCTCGGCACGGTCATCGGCGCCCTGCCGGGAATCGGCCCGGTCAACGGCATCGCCATCCTCATCCCGCTCGCATTCAGCCTCAAGCTGGCGCCGGTCGAGGCGATGATCCTGCTGACCAGCGTCTATTACGGCACCATGTTCGGCGGCCGCATCTCGAGCATCCTGCTGAACATCCCGGGCGACGCGCCGGCCGTGATGACCTGCCTCGACGGCTATCCCATGGCCCAGAAGGGCAAAGCCGCGGACGCGCTCGCCATCTCCGCCATCTCGTCCTTCATCGGCGGCACGCTGGCCACCATCGGGCTCACCATCTGCGCGCCCCTGCTGGCCAAGGCCGCGATCTATTTCGGGCCGCCCGAATACTTCGCCCTCTTCGTGATGGCCGTGGTCGCGGTCGGCGGCGTCGGCTCCGGCAACGCGGTCAAGACGCTGCTGGCGGGCCTCATCGGGCTTGCCATCTCGACCGTCGGGATCGACCCGGCGAGCAGCGTGCCGCGCTTCACCTTCGACAGCTTCGAGCTCTATGACGGCATCGATTTCGTGGTCGCCGCCATCGGCCTCTTCGCCATCAGCGAGTTCCTCTTCTTCCTGGCGGATAAGGACATCGGCGCGGCCAAGCGCCTGCCGGTCGGCCACATCCGATCGCCCTTGCGGGACCTGATCTTCCCGGCGGCCACGCTGCGTGCCAGCGCCCTCGGATTCTTCATCGGCGTGCTGCCGGGGGCGGGGGCGACCATGGCCAGCTTCCTCGGCTATACGCTGGAGAAGAAGATCTCCGACCGCGACGGCACCTTCGGCAAGGGCGACCCGCGCGGCGTGGCCGCGCCCGAGGCCGCCGACAATGCCGCAGCCGGCGGCAACCTGGTGCCGATGCTGACGCTGGGCATCCCCGGCAGCGGCGCCACCGCGATCATGCTGGGCATGCTGGTGACGCTGAACATCCAGCCGGGGCCGCTGCTGTTCGAGCGCCAGCCGGACCTCATCTGGGGGCTGGTGGCCGCGCTCTATGTCAGCAACTTCATCCTGCTGGTCCTGAACATCCCGCTGGTCGGCATCTTCGCCCGGCTGCTCACCATCCCGCCGCGTTACTTGATGCCCGTCGTCGTCGTGATCAGCTATGTCGGGGTCTATTCGATCAGCAACAGCGCCTTCGACCTGCTCCTGATGACCGCCTTCGGCGTCCTCGGCTTCGCCATGCGCATGATGGGTTTCTCGATGATCCCGCTGATTCTGGGGATGCTGCTGGGCGGCCCGATGGAGCAGAACCTGCGCCGCGCCATGCAGGCGAGCGGCGGCGACTGGTCGATCCTGCTGGCGAGCCCGCTGTCGATCGGCCTGCATGTCTCGACCATCCTCATGGTCGTCGCCGCCGTCGCGTTCGAGCTGCGCCGTCGCCGTCGCGTCGCCCTCGTTGCTTCCTAGGCCACCCTAGGCGTGTTCTCAGAGGTAAGCCCCCCAAGAGGTTAGCCATGTCCGACCTGCCGAAATTCGTCCACATCCTGGATACTGGCCCGCGCGACGGGTTGCAGATCGAGCCGAAATTCGTGCCCACGCCGGACAAGATCCGCATGATCGAGGCCCTGGCCGATGCCGGCGTGCCGGAGATTGAGGCCGGGTCCTTCGTCAATCCGCGCGCGGTGCCGCAGATGGCCGACGGCGACGAGGTCTTCGCCGGCATCCGCAAGAAGGAGGGGGTCTCCTACCGTGCGCTGTGGCTCAACGCCAAGGGGCTGGAGCGCGCCATCGCCAACGGCCATGTCGACATCAACGGCAAGCTGACCCTGACGGCCAGCGAGACCTTCATCCGCCGCAACACCAACCGCAGCATCGACGATACCCTGGCCGAGATGCCGGAATGGATCGCGCGCTACAAGGCGGCCGGCGTCGAGGTTCGCACGCTGGGGCTGATGGCGGCCTTCGGCTGCAATTTCGAGGGCTACATCCCCGAAGCCAAGGTGATCGACCTGATCGCCCGCGCCGAGGCGGTGATGGCCCGGCATGGCTGCACCCTGCAGACCCTCAACCTGGCCGACACCATGGGCTGGGCATCGCCCCTGCAGGTGAAGCGCCTGGTGGGCGCGGTGCGCGAGCGCTGGCCGGACCTGCGCCTGAAGCTGCATCTCCACGACACCCGCGGTCAGGCGGTGGCGAACGCGGTGGCGGCGATGGAGATGGGGGTCAGCCATTTCGACGCCTCGGTCGGCGGCCTCGGCGGCTGCCCCTTCGCCGGCCACAAGGGCGCGGCCGGTAACGTCGCCACCGAGGACCTGGTGTTCTCGTGCGAGGAGATGGGCATCGAGACCGGCATCGACCTCGACGCCATGGTCGAGGTCGCGCGCATGGCCGAGGGCTTCGTCGGCCACGACCTGCCGGGCAAGGTCATGAAGGGCGGCACGCTGTCCAAGTACAAGACGGCCCACTGAGGCGGGTGTCCAGCGGGCGAGGTCGCCGGCACCGGAAATAACCTCGCCCCTTACGCGGTGATCAGTTCGATCCCGCCACGCTCCAGCGCGTCGATCACGCCCGGCGCCGGCTTGCGGTCGGTCACCAGGTGGGTGAAGGCGTCGGTCGCGGCGATGGCGACGATCGCCGAGCGGGTGAACTTGCTGGCCGTGCCGATGGCGATCGCGGCCCGCGACCGCGCCATCGCCGCCTGCTTGACCGCGACCTTCTGGAGGTCGAAATCCATGAAGGTGCCGTCCGGCTCGAAGCCGGAGAAGCCGATGACGGCGAGGTCGAAGCGGAAGCGCTGGATGGCGGCCGTGGTCATGGCGCCGGCAAGGGAGCCGTCCGCACCCAGCACCTGACCGCCGAGCACGACCAGTTCCAGGTCGGCCTCGCCCGCCAGCAGGGTCGCCGCCGCGAGCGAGCAGGTGAAGATCCGCAGGTTCCGGCGGCCGCGGAGCGCCCTTGCCACCGCCTCGACGGTGGTGCCGACGTCGAGGAACACGGCCGCGCCCTCCGGGATCAGGGCGGCGGTCGCGCGCCCGATCCGCTCCTTGGCGTCGGCGGCGATGATGCGCTTCTCGGCATAGCCCAGCCGGACATGGCCCTCGCGGATGCCGGCCCCGCCATGGAAACGCTGCAAAAGCCCCTGGGCATCGAGCTGCACGATGTCCCGCCGCACCGTCTGCGCCGACAGCGCGAACCGGCGGGCCAGCGCCTCGATGGTGGCGTAGCCCTGCTCGCGCACGATGGTCAGGATCGCCAGGCGGCGGCGCAGGACGTCATCGTCGGGAGGGGCGGTGGCGAGGCTTCTGGTTCGCATGAATGTAAGTTAGTTTACATGCCAATCATGGCCGGGGACAACCGAAGGAGCACCTCTGCATGGCGAGACCACTGCATTGGTCGGCGCAGGACCTGGCGCTCTATTCCGGGACGGAGCGCTTCGATCCCTGGGCGATGGCCTGGACGGCCGGCAGCGAAGGGGTGGCCGGCCAGGGCGCAGGAGAGGCGGTGACGCCGCTGGTGGCGTTGGCGCGCCTCTTCGGAGGCCGCGCCCGCCGCGTCCCGATCGGCGTCATCGGCCCGCGCGAGGCCACGGCCGGCCAGTTGCAGTTGGCCGAAGTCCTGGGCCGCGCTTTGGCGGAGTCGGGCCTGCAACTCCTGTGCGGCGGCAAGGGCGGTGTCATGGAAGCCGCCTGCAAGGGTGCCCTCGAGGCCGGCGGCAGCCCGATCGGCCTGCTGCCCGATACGGAATGGGACGCCGCCAACCCCTATGTCGCCATCCCCATCGCGACCGGCATCGGCCAGGCCCGCAACGCCATCATTGCCCGCGCCTGCCTGGTGCTGGTGGCGGTCGGCGGCGGCTATGGCACCCTCTCCGAGATGGCGCTCGGGCTGCATTTCGACCGCCTCGTGCTGACGCTGGACGACGCCCCGAAGGTGCCGGGCGCGGTTGCCTGCGCCACGGTCGGCGACGCCATGGACCGGATCGCTGCCCACCTGCTGCGGATCGGTTGAGCAGAGGCATGTCACTAAACTATCATTGCTATGTTCTATGGTCGGTTTCGGTCACTATGAGACGTCCCTGATCACAGCCCGCTGGTGGTAGAGGGCAATGGCGTTCGTCACCATTCTCTATCTCCTGTTCCTGTTCGCCCCCATCGCCCTGCTCGTGGTGGGGTCGTTCGGCGAATCGTGGAGCAACAGCCTCCTGCCGTCGGGCTTCACCTTCCGCTGGTACCTGGAGGTCGCGGGCGATCCCAGCTTCCGCCGCGCCTTCTTCACCAGCCTGCAGGTCGTGGCCCTCACCTGCGTGCTCAACGTCCTGATCGGGCTGCCACTCGCCTATGCCATCCAGGCGGCGGCCCGCAGCGGGGTGCGCATCGCCGCCCGCCTGCTGATCCTGATGCCGGTCGCGGTGCCCGACCTGGTGCTGGCCTTCGGCTTCATCCTGGTCTTCTCGTCGGATGCGCTTCCCTGGCTCGGCAGTTTCTGGCTGCTGGTGGCGGGCCATGTCGTGCTGACCTTGCCCTACACGGTGAACACGCTGTCGGCCGACATGCAGCAGTTGCGGCTGGCGGAGTTCGAGCAGGCCGCCGCCACGCTCGGCGCCCCGTTCGCCGCGCGCTTCCGCGATGTCGTGCTGCCGATGGTCGCCACCAGCCTGCTCTCGGCCCTGCTGACCGTGGCCGCCCTGTCGATCGGCGAGTTCCAGCTTTCCAACCTGATCGCGGGCTTCCTCTCGCGCACCTATCCGGTGGTCCTGCTCCAGGCCTTCTATGGTGCGACCGGGATGGCGTGCGCCGCCACCGTGGTTCTGCTGGTGCTGGCGGTGATGGCCTCGATGTTCAGCAGCACCACGGCACGTCTGGCGCGGGCCGCATGACCGCCGCGCCCGCGACCCTGCATTATTCCGGCGTCGGGTACCGCTATCCCGGGGCCGATGCGGGCGTGTTCGATATCGAGCTGGAGATCGGGCAGGGGGAACTGGTGGCGGTGATCGGCGCCTCCGGGTCGGGCAAGACCACCTTGCTGAAGCTCCTGGCCGGGTTCGTGCGCCCGGACCATGGCCGCATCCTGATCAATGGTGCCGACGTGACGCACCTGTCGCCCGAGGCGCGCAGGCTGGGCGTCGTGTTCCAGTCCTATGCGCTCTTCCCGCACATGACGGCGGCCCAGAACGTCGCCTATCCGCTCAAGGTCCGCGGGGCGTCCAAGGCCGAGCGGCGGGCGGCGGCGGTGGAGGCCCTGGCCCGCGTCGGGCTGGCCGACCGGGTGGACCATCTGCCGGCCAAGCTGTCCGGAGGCCAGCAGCAGCGGGTCGCGCTGGCACGCGCGCTGGTGTTCCGCCCGCACGGGCTGCTGCTCGACGAGCCGCTGTCCGCGCTTGATCCGGGCCTCCGCATCGGCATGCGCGACGAGATCCTGCGGGTGCAGCGGGACGCCGGCATCGCCACGCTTCTCGTCACTCACGACCAGGAAGAGGCCCTCTCGATCGCCGACCGGGTCTGCGTCATGCGCGAGGGGCGCCTCATTCAGATCGCCACCCCCCGCGACCTCTATGACCGCCCGGCCGACGCCGAGGTGGCGGCCTTCGTCGGCCAGTCGAACCTGTGGCCGGGGACGGTGGTGAATGGCGGCATGGTCCGGGTCGCTTTCGGCGACGTCGCCTGCGACGCCGGCGGGCACCCGCCGGGCACGCCGGTCACGGTGCTGGTGCGCCCGGAGCGGGTGCTGCCACATGCCGAGCCGGCAGCGGAGAACAGCTTCCGGGGCCGGGTCGTCAGCGACCGCTTTCTCGGGCCCGTCCGCCGCATCGACCTCGCGGTCGAGGGCGGCATGATCCAGCTCGAAACCCATTCTCAGGATGTCGTCGCGGCGGCCTCGATACCCAGGGCCGCCGTCCGGCTGTTGCCCGTGGAAACCCCTACTCTCGGAGCAGGCAAGTGATCATGACCAGATGGATGCTTGGAACCGCCCTGGCTGCAACGCTGGCCGTATCGGCGGGGGCCCTGTCGCCCGCAGCCCGGGCCTTCGACGGCGCGGAACTCTATCAGGGCGAGCGCGCGCTCTATGAGGCGGCGCAGAAGGAGGGGATCGTCGTCTCCTTCGACACCGGCCCGACCTGGGCCAACTGGGCCGCCCAGTTCAAGGCGTTCCAGGCCCGCTATCCGGGGATCGAGATGGTCTACAACGACCTCGGCTCGGCGGCGACGGTGGTGGCGCTGGAGAAGGCGCGCAACCGACCACAGGCCGATACCGCCTACTACTTCGCCGCGTCGGCCCTCGACGCCGCCAAGAAAGGGCTGGTCGCCGACTTCAAGCCGGTGAATTTCGAGAAGCTGCCGGCGACCTTGCGCCATGACGAAGGGCAATGGTTCACCATCCACACCCTCAACGTCGCCTTCCTGGTGAACACCAAGCTGGTGAAGACCGTGCCCTCGACCTGGGCCGACCTACTGAAGCCCGACTACAAGAACGCCATCGTCTACCAGGACCCGCGCTCCACGGGGCAGGGGCAGGTGGTGGCCTTCGCCGCGGCCTTCGCCAACGGCGGCGACATGGACAATGTGGCGCCGGGTATCGACTATCTGGGCAAGCTGACCCATGCCGGCAACGTGCTGCGGACGGTGGGGACCACGCCCTATGCCCAGTTCCTGAAAGGCGAGATTCCGATCTGGATCGGCTACGAGAATGACGGGCTGAAGGCCAAGCTGATCGACGGGATGGGCGATGCCATCGCCGTGGTCATGCCCAAGGAGGCCTCGGCCGCCGCGCCCTACGCCATCAGCCTGGTCAAGGGCGCGCGCAACCCCAATTCCGGCAAGCTCTGGCTCAACTTCATCATGACCGAGAAGGGCCAGGGCATCTTCGCCGAGGGCTTCGTGCGACCGGCGGTACCCGGCGTGACGCTGCCGGCCAGCGTCGCCGACAAGCTGCCGCCCGCACCGCAGCTCCGCCCCATCGACATCGCCAAGGCGACGGCGAAGAAGGCGGAAATCGACGCCGGCTGGGCCAAGGCCGTCCTCGGCCGCTGAGCCCCCAAATCGCCGACGAAGGCGAGGCGCGGTCCCGCGATTTGCGTGGGACCGCGCCGTCGGCCATGACCCCGAAGCGACACGACCTGCCATGACCGGTGGCCCACCCAGGGGCGTCCTCCTCGGCTTCGCCTTGCCGGGCACCCTCCTGTTCGCGCTCTTTTTCCTGCTGCCGCTGTCCGTCATCCTGGCCGATGCCGCTGCCGACGGCGGCGCCGCCTTCTCGCGGCTGATCGATGATCCGGTCTTCTGGAACGGGCTGCGTGGCAGCCTCGTGCTGGGAACCGCGGCCCCGGCCTTCTCGCTGGTGGTGGGGTTCCTGCTGGCCGTTACCCTGGCGAGGATGCGACCGCAGGTGCGCACGGCGGCACTGTTCGCGATCTCGCTGCCGCTCACCTTCTCGGGGCTGATCGTCGCCTACGGCTTCATCCTGGTGCTGGGTCGGGCCGGGTTCGTCACCCAGCTTCTGGCCATGGCGGGCTTCGATCCTGCGGTCGTCGGCGGCCTGATCTTCACCCCGCTCGGCCTCGGCCTCGCCTATTCCTACTACCTCATCCCGCGCGTGGTGCTGATCGTCCTGCCGGCGTTGCGCAACTTCGATGCGGCCCAGCTCGCCGCGTCGCGGTCGCTGGGGGCGGGGGCGGTGCGCACGGTGGTGGAGATCATGCTGCCGCAGATCCTGCCCAGCCTGGTGGCGGCCTATTGCCTGACGGCCGCCGTGGCCATGGGCGCCTACGGCACGGCGCTGGCCCTGGTCGGCACGCAGGTGAACATCCTGCCGCTGGTGCTCTACAGCAAGATCTCCGAAACCGGCACCGACCTGCCGAGCGCGGCTGCCATCTCCATCGTCCTGGTGGCGATCTGCACCTTTGTCATCGTCCTGGGCGAGATGGTCGCGACACGGGCGAACCGTCGCAACCGATAACCCCGGTCCCTCGTGCTTTACGCCAGATGGCAGGCCGCCTGCTGCCCCGGCGCGATCTCGCGCAGCAGCGGGCGTTGCACCCGGCAGCGCGCCTCGGCGATCGGGCAGCGGTCGGCGAAGGCGCAGCCGGGGGGCAGCTGGGTCTGGCTCGGCACCCCGCCGGGCAGGCGGGCGCGGCTGCGGCGCCGGCTGGCCTTGACCGCGTCGGGCACCGCCGCGCGCAGCGCCTGGGTGTAGGGGTGGGCCGGGCGTTCGAACAGCAGCGACGCCGGGCCCTGCTCGACGATGCGGCCGAGATACATGACCGCGACCTCGTGGCAGACATAGTCGACCACGGCCAGGTCGTGGCTGATCAGCATGTAGGCGAGGCCGTATTCCTGCTGCAGGTCCTTCAGCAGGTTCAGGACCTGGGCCTGCACCGACACGTCCAGCGCGGAGACCGGCTCGTCCAGCACGATCAGGGCCGGGCGGGTGACGAGCGCGCGGGCGATGGCGATGCGCTGGCGCTGCCCGCCCGAGAATTCATGCGGGTACTGGTCGATGTCGGCGGGGCGCAGGCCGACCGCGCGCAGCACCTCCTCGACCCGCTGCGGCCGGTCCGGCGCCTGCTCCAGCGCATCCAGCGGCTCGGCCACGATGCGCCCCACCTTGTGGCGCGGGTTGAGCGACCCGTAGGGGTCCTGGAACACCATCTGGAAGCTGCGGCGCAGCCGCTTCAGGGTGTCGCGGTCGGTGGTCGCCAGATCCTCGCCGTGGATCAGCACCGACCCTTCGTTGGGCGGCTCCAGCCCCATGGCGAGGCGGGCCAGCGTCGACTTCCCGCAACCGGACTCGCCGACGATGCCAAGGCTGGTCCGCTCGCGGATGACGAGGTCGACGCCATTCACCGCATGGACGCTCTCGCGGCCGCCGAACAGCCCGCTCCGCGGCAGGCGATAGCGGCGATGGACGCCGCGCGCCTCCAGGACTGGGATGTCGACCGGGTCGGGGATGGGCATCATCGGATGCTCCGCTTGCGCGCTTCGTCCAGGCGGATGCAGCGGGCCCGGTGGTCCGGCCCGACGGGAAGCGGCGGCGGCGGGGCCGCGCGGCAGGCGCCGACCGCGATCGGGCAACGATCGACGAAGGTACAGGAATCCGGCAGCGCCGTCAGTTCGGGAACGGTCCCGGGGATCGGCTCCAGCCGCGTGCCCCGCGCCAGCCCGATCCGCGGCAGGGCCGCGAACAGCCCCTGGCTGTAGGGGTGGGCGCGATAGTCGAACAGGGCCTCGGTCGGCGCTTCTTCCACGGCTGCACCGCCATACATGACCACGACCCGGTCGACCGTCTCCGCGACCACGCCCAGATTGTGGGTGATGAGGATGAGCCCCATGCCGCGCTCGTCCACCAGGTCGATGATGAGGTCGAGGATCTGTCCCTGGATGGTGGCGTCGAGTGCGGTGGTCGGCTCGTCCGCGACCAAGAGGTCCGGCCCGCAGGCCAGCGCCATGGCGATCATCGCGCGCTGCCGCTGCCCGCCGGACAGGGCGTGGGGATAGGCGCCCGCGCGCTGGCCGGCATTCGGCAGGCCGACCCGGTCGAGCAGGCGGACCGCCTCGCGCTCGGCCTCCGCCCGCCCGGTGCCGCGATGCAGGCGAAGCGGCTCCGCCACCTGGCGCCCGATCGGCTGCAACGGGTTGAGCGCGGTCATCGGCTCCTGGAAGATCATCGCCATGCGGTTGCCGCGGATGCGGCATAGCAGGGCCTCGTCGAGGCCGAGCAGGTCCTCGCCGTCGAACGCCACCCGGCCGGAGGCGCGGGCGCCTTCGGGCAGCAGGCCCATCAGGGCCAGCGCCGTCATCGACTTGCCGCAGCCGGATTCGCCGACCAGCCCCAGGGTCTGCCCGCGATCCAGCGTGAAGGAGACGTCGCGCACCGCGCGCGCCCAGCCGCGCTGGGTCGGCAGCGCCACGGTCAGGTCCTCGACGACGAGCAGGGTCATCGCTTGCGCGCCAGGCGCGGGTCGATCAGGTCGCGCAGCCCGTCGCCCAGGAGGTTGAGGCCGAGGACCGCGATGGCGATGGCGACGCCGGGAAAGATCGCCAGGTAGGGCGCGTCGTACATGAAGGTCTGGGCGTCGTTCAGCATCCGCCCCCAGCTCGGGAAGGGCGGCTGGGTGCCGAGGCCGAGATAGGAGAGGCCGGCCTCGGCCAGGATCGCGAGCGCGAACGCGATCGTCGCCTGGACGATGAGGATGCTGAGGATGTTGGGCAGGACATGCTCGACCGTGATCCGGGTCGTGCCCTTGCCGGCCGCCCGCGCCGCCAGAATGAAGTCGCGGGCCCAGATCGAGCTGGCGGCGCCGCGGGCGAGGCGGGCGAACACCGGGATGTTGAAGATGCCGATGGCGAGGATCGAGTTGACGGTGCCGGGGCCGAGGAGCGCCGTGATCATGATCGCCGACAGGATGGCCGGGAAGGCGAAGGTGAAGTCCGAGAAGCGCATCACCAGCTCCTCGACCCAGCCGCGCCGGGCGGCGGCCAGCAGGCCCAGGGCGGTGCCGATGGTGCAGCCGATGGCGACCGCGACCAGCCCGACCACGATCGAGTTGCGCGCGCCCACCATGATCATCGACAGGATGTCGCGGCCGAAATGGTCGGTCCCGAACAGGTGGTCGGCCGACGGCCCCCGCAGCTTGCGCGGGACGGCCAGCTCGATCGCGGAATAGGGCGTCCAGACGAGCGAGATGAAGGCGGCCGCGATCACCAGGCCGGTCAGGGCAGCACCGATGGCGAAGCTGCGGTGCCGGAAGGCACGGGCGATGAAGCCGGGCGCGGTCACGGCCGGGGCGGTCATCGCTGGGTCCGCAGGCGCGGGTCGATCACGGCGTAGAGCACGTCGACCAGGAAATTGACGATCACCACCAGGGCCGCGATCAGCAC
The DNA here is from genome assembly GCA_964594715.1 of uncultured Rhizobiaceae bacterium. GTDB lineage: Bacteria > Pseudomonadota > Alphaproteobacteria > ATCC43930 > Allostellaceae > Allostella. The sequence goes on from CAZQOA010000051.1 coordinate 33,211, forward strand.
CACCACGTCCTTCACCACGATCAGGTCGCGCTGGCTGATGGCCTGGAAGACGAGGCGCCCGACGCCGGGCAGGTAGAAGACGTTCTCGATGATGATGGTGCCGGTCAGAAGGTTGGCGAACTGCAGCCCCATGATGGTGACCACGGGGATGAGCGCGTTGCGCAGCACATGCCGCCACAGCGCCTGGCGCCGGTTCAGTCCCTTGGCGCGGGCCGTGCGCACGAAATCCTCGCGCAGCACCTCCAGCACCGCCGAGCGGGTGACACGGGCCAGGATCGCGGCCTGGACGAGGGCGAGCGAGATCGCCGGCAGCACCAGCGACTGCAGGGCAGGCAGGATGCCGGCCTCCCAGCCGGGAAAGCCGCCGGCCGAGAACCAGCCGAGATGGACCGAGAAGAAGAGGATGAGGAGGATGGCGAACCAGAAGTTCGGGATGGCGATGCCGAGCTGGCCGAACGTCATCACCCCCCAGTCGCCGGGCCTGCCATGGTGGCTGGCGGCATAGAGGCCGAGCGCCAGCGCGATCGCCACCGTCAGCGCCATGGCGATGAGGGCGAGCGGCACCGTCAGCACCAGCCGCTCGCCGATCAGCTCCGACACCGGGACCGAATAGGTGTAACTGATGCCGAGGTCGCCGGTGACGAGGCCGACCAGCCAGGCGACATAGCGCTCCACCGGCGGCCGGTCGAGGCCGAGCTTGCGGCGCAGCGCCTCCACCGTGTCGGGCTGCGCGTCGACGCCCAGCATCACCTGGGCCGGATCGCCGGGCAGCACCTCGAGCACGAGGAACACGACCAGCGATGCCGCCAGCAAGGTGCCGATCAGGGTGACGAATCGTCGAAGCAGGAAGAACGCCATCTGAGCGATGGGGCTAGGGCCGCCGCCGCCGTCCGTCAAGCGTCGCGGTGTGGTCCGGACGCAATCCTATCG
>CAZQOA010000052.1:0-33337 GCA_964594715.1 uncultured Rhizobiaceae bacterium
CGACCGCCGCGGCCTGCTGCTGATCTTCGACGAGGCGCAGACCGCCTTCGGCCGCCTCGGCTCGCGCTTCGTCTTCGAGCAGCAGGGGGTCGTGCCCGATATCCTCACCCTGTCGAAGTCGCTGGGCGGCGGCCTGCCGCTGGCCGCCACGGTGACCAGTGCGGAGATCGAGGAGGAGGTCCACGCCAAGGGCTTCCATTTCTACACCTCGCACGTCTCCGACCCCTTCCCGGCTCGGGTCGCGCTCTCGATCCTGCGCCTGATCGAGGCGGAGAAGCTGGTCGACAAGGCCAAGGCCGACGGCCAGTACTTCATGGACGGGCTGCGCTCGCTCCAACAGCGCTACGAGGCGATCGGCGACGTGCGTGGCCTGGGCCTGCTGGTCGGCGTGGAGCTGGTCGAGGACCGCGCGTCCAAGAAGCCGGCGACCCAGCTCGGGGCCGCCCTGGTCCGCCGCTGCTACGAGCTGGGCCTGCAAACCACCCAGTCGGGTGCGGCCCGCGACCCGGCCAGCGGCTCGGTCTGGAAGCTGGCCCCGCCCTTGACGGTCAGTCGGGCCGAACTCGACCTCGGGCTGGAGATCATCGACCGAGCGATGGCCGACCTGACGGGGTGATCCGGGAAGCGGGTTCACCACCGCAATCGGTGTAATCGATTCCAAACGAAATCGGCGTATTATAATCGCTTCTAAACGCCGATAATCGATTCTCGATGTCCGGCATCAGCAATAACGAGGGGCCAGTCCCGATCGGCTACGCTTGGCTGCGCCAGACGCTGGGCCTGGCTGTCCCCGCCCCTGCGGTCGAAAGCCATGTCATCCAGGGTGCGCGCCGTACCGAAGTCCACGGGCGACGCAGCGTCGAATTCTACCCTCGCCAGTATGCGGTCGACAGCACGATCACATCGCATCTGCGGTTCGCGCTTCGGTACGAGCCCGTCGATATCGGCGTTCTGGTTGCGACGCTCAAGGCCACCCAACCGTCCGAAATAGAGGCCTGGGTGCGCTCCCAGCCCACGAGCGCCTTCAGCCGTCGCGTCTGGTTCTTCTATGAGACCTTCACCGGCCGGCGGCTCGATCTCGACGATGCGCGCATGGGCAACTACGTCCCGGCTCTCGATCCAGGTCGCCACATAGTGGGCGATCGCCGCAACAGCCCCCGTCACCGCGTCATCGACAATCTCCTGGGCGGGCCGGGCCTCTGTCCCGTTGTCCGCCGCACGGCGCGCCTCATCGAGCAGATGGAGTTGCACGTCGACGAGGAGGCCCGCGCGCTGATCGAAACCTACGATCCGCTCACCCTCGCGCGCGCCGTCAACTATCTCTTCACCAAGGAAACGCGATCCTCCTTCGCCATTGAAGGCGAGACGCCGAGCTCCAACAGAACCGACCGCTTCGTCGCCGCCCTCAAGGCGGCGCCCGGCTTCGTTCTCGACAAGCCGTCCTTGATCCGCCTCCAGGGCGACATCGTCGATCCGCGCTACGCGGCGACCGACTGGCGCGACTTTCAGAATTTCGTCGGGCAAACCGTCGGCGGCTACCGGGAGGAGGTCAACTTCATCTGCCCGCGCCCCCAGGACGTCGCCGGCCTGATGCGAGCCTGGGGCATATTGGCCGGGCGGATAGTGAACGGCACCACCGACCCCGTCATAGCCGCCGCCGTTACCGCATTTGCCTTCGTCTTCATCCATCCATTCCAAGACGGAAACGGCCGCATCCATCGCTTCCTCATGCACCACGTGCTCGCCAAGCGCGGCTATGGCCCCGATGGGATCATCTTTCCGGTATCGGCCGCGATCCTGCGGGATCGCCGCAGCTACGATGATGTGCTGGAGACCTTCTCGCGGCCGATCCTGGAATTTTCCGATTGGCATTGGACACCGGCGCAGGAGGTCGAGGTCACGAACGACACGGGCGATCTCTACAGGTACTTCGACGCCACGATCTTTGCCGAGTATCTCTATGACCGGGTGGCCGACACGGTTCGTCGCGACTTGCGAGAGGAGCTGGGATTCGTCGCGATCTTCGACGGTGCCTTCCTCGGCGTGCGCGAAATCATCGACATGCCCGACCGCCGGGCCGCGCTCTTCGTTCGTCTCTGCCTGCAGAACGGCGGACGCCTCTCGGCGGCGAAGCGTCCGCAGTTCGCCGAGCTGAGCGACGATGAGGTTGCGCGGCTTGAAGCCGTGGTGCAGCAGGCGATCGCGGCCGAGCAGACGGCCCATCCGTAGCTGGCCGCCGCGCCCTTCCCCTATCATCCGCCGGGCGATGGCGGACCTGACGGGTCGAGGGGCCGGATCGGCCGCTCGGTGAATACCGCCGACGCCGCTGGCGTACGGCGGGTCTGGGTGATGGCGATGTAGATGCCCGCCGCCACGATGATGGCGGCGCCGATCCAGGTGTAGAGGTCGGGCAGCAGGCCGGTGATCATCCAGCCGATGATGACCGACCCCACGATCTGGGCGTACTGGAAGGGCGAGACGATGTTCGCCTCGGCATGCATCAGCGCCCGCACCACGCAATAGTGGCCGGCGGCGCCCAGCACGCCCAGGCCCAGCATCAGCACGCCGTCCAGCGCGTCCTTGGGCGCCACCCAGACGAAGGGGGCCACCATCGACATGACGATGGTGCCGACCAGCGCGCTGTACATGACTGACGTCTCCGGCCGGTCGAACCCCGCCAGCCGGCGCGTCAGCACCTGGTAGAGCGCGTAGCAGGCGGCGCTGGCGACGATCAGCACCGCCGACCATTGGAACACCTCCGCCCCCGGGCGGATCACCACCAGCACGCCGGCGAAGCCGACCAGGACCGCGATCAGGCGGGCGGCGCGGATCTGCTCGCCCAGCAGCGGCCAGGCCATCAGGGCGACGAAGAAGGGTGCGGTGAAGCTGATCGAGGCCGCCTTGGCGAGCGGGATGTTCTTCACCGCGAAGAAGAACATGGCGGTCGACATCAGCAGCATGATCGAGCAGCCGAGCTGGACCGCCGGCTGCCGGCTGCGCAGCGCCCCCACCCCGTGCCGCGGCACCAGCACCAGCAGCGCCACCAGCAGGTGCGAGGCGGTCCTGGCCCAGATGATCTGCTCGGACGGGTAGTCGCGGCTCAGCACCTGAACCAGCCCGTTCATCATCGGGAAGATCATCGCCGACGCGCACATGAAGAGGATGCCGAGCAGCACCTGGCGGTCGCGGCCGCCTTGGTCGGCGGCCGCCCCCCTCGAACGTCCATTCCTCATGCCGCGACCGCCCGACCGGTCACCGGCGTTGCGCGATCGCTCCGGCGTGCCGACGCGTCAACCTTTCGCTTCGGCCTTCACCGCGGCCGAGAAGGCCTCCAGGGTCTGGGCCACGTCGGCGTCGTCATGGGCGAGCGAGATGTAGAACTTGCTGTCGCCCTTCAGCAGGCCGGCCTCGCGCAGGCGCGTGTTCACCCGCTTCTGCAAGGCCGCATCGGCGCGCAGGGTGGCGCGATAGTCCTTGATGTCGCCGTCGGCCCAGACGACGTCGAACAGCGGCGGCACGCCGACCACCTGGGCCGGCAGGCCGGCCTCGCGGATGGCGGCGGAAAAGCCGTCCATCAGCACCTGGCCGGTGGCGTAGACCTTCTCGTAGGCGCCCGGCCGCTTCAGGATCGCCATGGTGGCGAGGCCCGCGACCGACGCCACCGGGTTGCCGGAGAGGGTCCCGATATTCACCAGGAACCCGTCATCGCCGACCTTGGCGCGATCGAAATGCGCCATGATGTCGGCCCGGCCGGCGACCGCCGACAGCGGGAAGCCGCCGCCGATGATCTTGCCCAGCGTGCACAGGTCGGGCGTCACGCCATAGTAGGACTGGGCGCCGCCATAGGCGAAGCGGAAGCCGGTCACCACCTCGTCGAAGATCAGCGGGATGCCGAGCTCGGCGGTGATCGCCCGCAGGCCCTCGAGGAAGCCGGGCTTGGGCGGGATCAGGCGCTGGAACGGCTCCACGATGACGCCGCCCAGCTCGTCCTGGTGGGCCTCGATCAGGGCTACGGCCGCGTCGAGGTCGTTGAAGGGGGCGACGATCACCTCGTCCGTCACGCTCTTCGGGATGCCGGCGGAATCCGGCACGGCCTGCGGGAAGTTGCCGGGCATCTTCGGCGCCAGCGACATCAGGCTCCAGTCGCTCATGCCGTGATAGCCGCCCTCGAACTTCAGGATCTTGTCGCGGCCGCGGAAGGCGCGCGCGACGCGCATCGCATACATGTCGGCCTCGGTCCCGCTCGACATGAACCGCACCTGCTCGGCACAGGGCATGGCGTCGACGATCTCGGCCGCCAGGCGAATGCCGGGCTCGTTGTTGGCGAAGAAGGTGGTGCCGAGTGGCACCTGCTTCATCACCGCCTCGACCACCTCGGGGTGGGAATGGCCGACGAACATCGGCCCCGACCCCAGCAGGAAATCGACATACTCGTTGCCGGCCACGTCCCAGACGCGCCCGCCACGCCCCTCGCGGATGACGATATCCGACGCGAAGTTGCCGAAATTGCCCGCCGGCAGCACCCGGTGCGCCGTCTCCACCAACGCCCGCTCGGCGTCACCCCGGCTTCCGTCCGCCATCGATCCACTCCCGCTTGGCAAATGATCAGGTCAACGATGATGCCCCATTCGGGCGGGGCAGAGAAAGGTGATACCGCCTACCCCTTCCCGACCAGGCGGATGCGCTGCTCGGCCGCGGCCTCGACGGCGGCCCGGCTGTAGACCATCGGCACATATTCCTCCTTGGCCCAGATCGGGAACAGGTCGCGGTAGTGTGGGCTGGACGGGTCGCCCGACTGGCCGGGGCTGTTGATGGTCCAGCTCGCGTCCCAATTGCCGACATCGACCACCATGCGCCAGGAAACGCCGGAGACGACCTGGAAGTCGCTGGTGCGATAGCCGTTGTTGTTGATCGTCAGGTTCGAGCCCCCCTTGGGCGCCGGCCCGACATTCAGCTTCTCCTTCAGCGCCGGGGGCGCCAGGCGCGCCAGGGGATGGTGGAATTGCGCCCGGTGCAGCTTGCCCCAGGCCCAGCCGGCCGGGTCGGCGCCGAGATGCGCCACCGTCTCCGCCCAGGCCGTCGCCAGCGTCTCCAGCAGCAGCCGGTCGCGGCCGGCCCGGGCGTCGGCGCCGAAGCCGGCATCCGCCTGCTCCACCAGGTCGAGGATGAGGGCCGTGTCCGGCACCGCCACCATCGCCGCCAAGCCCTCGGGGCCGAGCCGGGCCATCACGCCCGGCACCAGGTGCTTCATGAACCACACCTCGAACAGCGCGGCCGGCCCGCTGTCGGCACCCAGGCGATGGTCCCACCCGGCCAGCAGCTTCAGTGCCTTGCCAGCCGCCGGGTCGGCTGCCTGGAGCCCATCCAGGAGGCGGCACAGGCGGCGGGCCGGGACGCTGCCGAAATCGGTCTGCAATCCCTTGGTGTCGGCGACCGACCAGTCGGACCTCGCCTCCAGCGCCTCCGACAGGCGATCGTAGCGCGCGCCGTCGGTCCATTCGAAGCCGGTCTTCATGGTCCGGTAGTCGTAGTCGGCCGGCAGGTTCATCTGGTTGGCGCTGCCGAGCCAGCCGCCGGCCGGGTTGTAGCTGCGCGGCAGGCCCGAAGACCGGGTCAGGCCGGCCCATTCGTAGCGCCCGTCGCCCGGCACCGGCATCAGCCCGTCCCAGTTCGGGCGCCGCGGCACCATGGCGGCCGCGGCCCAACCGATATTGCCGTCGATGTCGGCCACGACATGGTTGGCCGAGGGCGCCCCCCACCCTTCCAGCGCCTGCACATAGTCCTGCCAGTTGCGTGCCTTGATGTAGCCGAGGCTGGCCAGATAGGCGGCCGTGCCGGGCTCCATCCACACGCTGCGCAGCGCATAGGCGCGGTTGGTGGCGCGGTCGACATGCAGCACCGGGCCGTGGCGGGTGAACTTCAGCTCGCGCGCCACCGCGGCACCGCCGCGCACGGGAATCTCCTCCGACAGGGTGCGCATGCGTTCCCACCCGTCGCCATAGCGGTAGAGGTCGGGATCGGCCGGGTCGAGCTCGTAGACGTAGAGATCCTCCTGGTCCGACGGGTGGATCGTCAGCGAGAAGGCGATGCGGTCATTGTGCCCGAGGCTGACGCCCGGCACCGACGCCTCGCCCGCCCCGATCACGTCGAGGCCGGGCGCCACCAGATGGGCGATGTAGCGCAGCGACGGCAGCTCGTGGACGCGGTGCGGATCGCTCGCCAGGATGGCCCGCCCGGTCGAGGTGCGCGACGGCGCCAGGGCCCAGTTGTTGCTGCCGAAGCTGTCGGCCGATGCGACGTCGAGCGGCTCGGCCGGCGTCGCCGTGCCGACCGCGTTCGGCTCGGTCGCCAGCAGGTATGTGCGCATCACCTCCGGCGGGATCGGGTGCGGCTCCAGCCCCTCGGGCACCGCCACCCGCCATTCCGGCTGGATCTTCTTGTGCAGACGGTCGGCATCGAGGCCGAAACGAGCGACGATGTTGGTCCGCGTCACCTCGGAATCGAGGTTGCGCACGCGGGCATGGGTGCGACAGCGGACGACATCCTCCGGCGCCCATTTCTGCGGCCGGGTCCCGAGCAGGCGGAACTCCACCGGCAGTCGCGCCGGCTCGCGCTCGACCAGGTCGACATAGGCGTTGATGCCGGCGACGAAGGCCGTGGTCCAGGCCTTCGCGTCGGCGCCGTAGCTGGCCCATTCCGCCGCCATGTCGCCGCGATAGAGCAGCAGGCGGGAGGCGCGGTCGCGTTCCACATAGTCGGGGCCGAGGTCGCCCGCCGTCAGGCCCAGGCCGCGCTTGCGCCACATGTCGATCTGCCACAGCCGGTCGCGGCCGGCATTGAAGCCCTGGGCGAAGAAGGCCCCCGCCTCGGTCGTGGCATAGATGTGCGGCACCCCCCACCGATCGACCAGAATCTCGACCTCGCCGTCCAGGCCGCTCAACTCGATCGTCTCGGTGGGTATCGCCGTCATCGTCGACTCCGCATGAAGGGGGTTGATGGATCGTCGATCCGCCATGGGGGTCGCCGCAACCCCAAAGAATGCATGGCCGCTAGGCGGCGGGTCGCGGCGGCGCGTTGGCCCGGGACGGCCCCACCTGTAGTGTCGCTCTGGTGACAGGCACCGATCCGACCCGCACGCTTGCCCCCAGCCCGCATAGCGGCGCCCGACGCCCCCGCTGGTCGATCGCGGTGGCCTGCACCGCCCTGGCCTGGCTCGTCTTCGCGTCGCCCTGGCTCTTCGGGGGGATGGTGATCCCATGGGACGCCAAGGATTTCTACTATCCGGTGCTGCGCGCGCTGGCGTCGGCCCGCGCGGCGGGCGATGCCGGCTTCTGGAACCCCTTCCTCTATAGCGGGCGGGCAGCGATCAGCGACCCGCAGAGCTGGCTGTTCACGCCCACCTTCCGGCTGCTGGCGGAACTGGTCGCGCGGCCGTCGATGAATTTGATGGATGCGGTTCAGCTGCTGCACCTGCTGGCGGCAGGGTTGGGGGTACTGGCGCTCGGCCGCCGCCTTGGCTGGCAGCCGCTGGCCGCGGTCCTGGCGGCACTGGTCTTCATGTTCGGCGGGGTCGCGGCCGCCCGGCTGCAGCACTCGATCATGATCGTCAGCTATGCCCACCTACCCTGGGCGATCCTGCTGCTGCGCCTGGCATATACGGCCGGCAGCCCCGGGCGGCGCGCGACGGCCGCGTGCGGGTTCGGCCTGGTGGCGGGCCTCATGGCCATCGGCCGCGACCAGGTGGCGTTCCTGAACTGCCTCTTCCTGGTCGGTGCCGCCTGCTGGTGGCTGGCCGAGGCGCTGCGCCGCGACGGCATTTCCACACTGCCGGGCCGCCTGCGCGACCTGCTTCCGGCGGCCGTCGCCGGCACCCTGCTGCTGGCCCTGCCCGCCCTGCTGACGCTGGACGCCCTCCTGTCCAGCACCCGGCCCGAGATCGAGTTCCGCATCGCCGGATATGCCTCGCTGCACCCGGCCTCGCTCCTGACCCTGATCGCGCCCGACGCCTTCGGCGCGCTGCGGCCGGACGGGTACTGGGGGTCCGGCACCCTGCCCTGGATGGCGCTGTCGGCGCTGGGTTTCGACTGGAACGACCCGACCACCAGCCATCTCTATATCGGGGTCGTCCCGCTGGCCGTCCTCGCCATCGCCCTGGCGCGGGCGCCGGGCGGGCTGCTGCGCGACCAGCCGGTGTTCACGGCCGGGTTCGTCTTCGCGTTCCTCTACCTGCTGGGCGCCTACACCCCGGCCTACTGCGCCATCTACGAGCTGCTGCCCGGGGTCGACCTCTACCGCCGCCCGAACGACGCCGCGTTCCTGTTCAACGCGATGCTGGCCCTGCTGGTGGGTACTGCCGCCAACCGCCTGATGGCACCGGCCGCCACCCGCCCGGGCTGGCGGCCGACGATCCTGGCCGCCGCGGTGCCGGCCATCCTGGCCCTCATCGTCGGCCTGGCACTCGGCACCTATTTCGATCATCGCGGCGACATGGCGCGGGCCCTTGCCCTGGCGCTGCCGCTCTACATTGCAGCCGTCCTCCTGGTGGCGCGCCGGCCGGCCGGGATGCATGCGCTGTGGCCGTTCCTGCTGGTCGCGGCGACCGTGGTCGACCTCCGTTTCCACGGCGTCGGGCCGACCCTGAACGCCATCCCCGCCGACCACATCGCCGCCTATCGGCCCGAGGGCCGCCAGCTCGCGGCCGACATCCAGGCCCATCTGGGGGCCAATCCGGACCGCAACCGGGTTGAGATCTTCGGCCTCGACCGCGTCCCGGGCGGCGACTGGGGCGGGTCCTGGCAGAACGCGGCCATGGCCTATGGCATCGAGCAGACCCTGGGCTACGATCCGCTGCTCGATGCGCTCTACACCAGCACCGTCGGCGCCGGGCAGAACAGCCACCGGCCGGAGCGGATGCTGACGCCGCTCTTCACCGGCTATGACAGCCCGCTGGCGCGCCTGCTCGGCATCCGCCTGGTGGTCACGGGCGAGCCCATCGAGACCATCCTGCCGGCCACCGCCCGGTCGAGCCTTCGCCTCGTGCAGTCCGGCAACGGCGCCTACATCTATGAGAATGCAGGCCCACTGCCCCGCGTCATGATCGTGCCGCGGGCCGAACCCGACCTGGGTGGGCCGCTGCCGCCCGACCCCGGCGCCGTGGTGCAGATTCAGGGGTTGACCGCAGCAACCGGAGAACAGGGGCCGGCCGGCCGGGCGCAGATCACCTCCTACCGGCGCGAGGAAATCCGCGTCGCGGTCGACCTCGCCCGGCGGGCGCATCTGGTCCTGAACGACGCCTTCCACCCCGCCTGGGAGGCGACGATCGACGGGCAGCCGGCCCCGGTCCGCCGTGCCAACCGGCTGTTCCGCGCGGTCGCGGTTCCGGCCGGGACGCACGAGGTGGTATTCACCTTCCGGCCATTGCGCCTGGAGGCCCTGGGGGATTCCATGGAGCGGGTCTACGAGGCTGAATAAGGGGCAGACCGATGGACATCGACCGCATCGCCGACTGGCACGCCCACGTCTATTTCGGCCAGGATTCGACCGGGCCGGCGGCAGCACTGCGCAGCCGGATCGAGGCGCGCTTCGCCGGGACGATGGCGATGGGACGCTTCCACGAGCGTCCCGTCGGGCCGCATCCGTGCTGGAGCTACCAGGTCGCCTTCACCCCCGACCGCTTCGCCGAGATCGTACCCTGGCTCGCCCTCAACCGCGGCGACCTGACGGTCTTCGTCCATCCCAACACCGGCGACGCCGTGGCCGACCACCGCGACCGGGCCATCTGGCTGGGCCAGCCTGCGACGCTCGACCTCTCGGTATTGAGCTGAGCGTCAGGCGGCGACGGCCAGCGCCTCGCCGCCCGGATCAGCTCAGTTTTTCCAGCTTCTGCAAGGTCCGCATGTACTCCGGGACCGGCTCGTTGAGGAAGGTGGTGCGCCAGTTGGTGTAGGACACCTCGCCCACATAGATGTCGCCGCGGGAGTCCACGGCGATGCCGTGCGGGGCCTGGAACTGGCCGACCGCCTGGCCCGCGCCGTCCTGCCCGCCGAGGCGGGCCACCAGCTCGCCCTTGTTGGTGACCAGGCTGATGCGGGGGCCGAGGTTCGGCACCCGCCGGTTCACCGGCAGGCCGGGGCCGAGCTCGCCGATCACGCACAGGCTGTCCGGGCCGGGCGCCATGAACAGGCCACATGGGCGGTGCAGGTTGTTCCACTGCGTCTCGTACTTGCCGTCGCCGTCGAAGACCTGGACGCGGTGGTTCTCGCGGTCGGCGACATAGACCCAGCCATCATCGTCGGCGACGATGTTGTGGACGATGTTGAACTGCCCGTTCTCGGTCCCCGGCTCGCCCCAGGACCGCAGCAGCTTGCCGTTCGGGTCGTACTTGTGGACCCGCGCATTGCCGTAGCCGTCGGCGACGTAGATGTCGCCCCGCGGCGACAGGCAGGTGTGGGTGCAGCGGTGGAAGGGGTTGCCGCTCATGAAGGGCGACGGCTTGCCGGGCACGCCGATCTCCAGCAGCACCCGGCCGTCGGTGGTGCATTTGCGCACCGTGTGGTCGCCGTCGTCGGTGCAGTACAGCATGCCGTCGGGGCCGAAATGGACGCCGTGGGCGCGGGCGAACACGCCCTCGCCCCACGACCGCAGGAAGTTGCCCTCGCGGTCGAAGACGATCATCGGGTGGTCGCCGCGATTGAAGACATAGACCTGGTCGTCGGTGTCGACCGCCACGCCGGCGACATCCTGGAACGACCAGCCGTCGGGCAGCTTTCCCCAGGTGGGATTGACGCGGTAGCGGTGCAGGCCGCTGCCGAGGACGACGGACATGGGTGAAAGCTCCTTGGGTCAGCCGCCGGCCATCACCAAGCTCGGCAGGAAGGTGACGATGCCCGGAAAGGCGATGAAGAGCCCGACGCAGGCCAGGTCGGCGATGACGAACGGCCAGACGCCGCGGAAGATCTGCTGCAATGGTATGTCCGGCCGCACGCCGGCGACAACATAGCAGTTGAGCCCGACCGGCGGCGTCAGCAGGCCGATCTCCACCATCTTCACGACGATGATGCCGAACCAGATCGGGTCGAAGCCGAGGCTGGTCATCACCGGCGAGATCACCGGCAGGGTCAGCAGCAGCATGCCGATCCCGTCCATGAACATGCCGAGCAGGATGTAGAGCGCCAGCACCGAGAACAGCACGACATAGGGCGAGACGCCCAGCGCCGTGATCCATGAGGCAAAGGATGACGACACCCCGGCGAAGGCCAGGAAGCGCACGAAGATCAGCACGCCCCAGATGATCGAGAAGATCATCACCGACAGCTTCGCCGTGTCGATCAGCGATTCCAGCAGCGCCCGGCCGGACAGCATGCGGCGCGCCATGGCCATGGCGAAGATGATGAAGGCGCCGAGTGCGCCGACCTCGGTCGGCGTCGCCCAGCCGGTATACATGCCGCCCAGAACCGCGCCGATGACGAAGACGATGGGCACGATCTCGGGCAGGGTCTCCACCCGCTCCTTCCAGCCGGCATCGGGGCTGGCCTCGCCCAGGGCCGGATTGACCATGAAGCGGATGAGGATCGCCGATGCATAGACGATGGCCGAGATCACGCCGGGAATGAATCCGGCGAGCAGCAGCCCGCCGATCGAGGTCTCGGTGATGATGCCGTAGACGACCATGATCGCCGAGGGTGGGATGAGCGAGGCCAGGGTGCCGCCCGCCGCCACCAATGCCGAGGCGATGCTCGGATGGTACTTCGCCTTCAGCAGCTCCGGCAGCGCGATGCGGCTGAACACGGCCGCGGTCGCGGTGCTCGCCCCCGACACCGCGGCGAAGCCGGCCGCGGCGAAGATGGTGGCGATGCCGAGGCCGCCCGGCAGCCAGCCGAGCCAGGCCCGGGCGCAGCGATAGGCGCCCTGGACGATCCCGGCATGGTGCGCCAGGTGGCCGATCAGGATGAAGAGCGGCAGCACCGACAGGGCGTAGTTCGTCGTGTCCGAATAGGGGATGTGCCCGGAGATCCCGACCGCCTTGTCGAAGCCGCGCAGGGCCCACAGCCCGCAGAAGCCGACGATTCCCGAAGCGACGAAGATGCGCACGCCGAGCGCGATGAGCACCACCAGCGCGATCATGCCGATGATGCCGTAGTGGATCGGTTCCATGTCCTGTCGGCCCGGCGGTCAGGTGCGGGAGGGCGGGTCGGAGACGCCGACTTCCTCCAGCACCTCCTTCACCGGGTCGGGATGCTTTGGAATTGCGATCCGCTCGGCCAGCGGGTCGATGACGAGCCGGAGATAGCCCAGCACCTCCAGCCCCAGCCGCACGAAGAGGACCGAGAACGCGAAGACCGGCACCGCCTTCGACGGCCAGGTCGGCCATCGCGTGTTCATGGTGGAATCGCCGATCTCCCACGCATTCTCGAAGAAATGCAGGATCCCCGGTAGAAGGGCGGCAATCAGGGCGAAGGCGGCGACGGTGGTCAGCAGCTCGACCACCCACCGCGCGCGGCCGTGGAAGAAATCGATGACCAGGTCGACCCGGATATGCCCGGCGAGGCGCCAGCAATAGGAGATGGGCAGGATGGTGTAGAGCACCATGGTCTGCTCGATCAGGTCGAGCTGGCCGTAGAGCGGCGAGTTGAAGACCTTGCGGAGCACGATCTCCGCCATGCCGATCCACATGACGATGAAGATGACGATCCCCGCCACCGCCACCGTCACCCATTCCACTCGCTGGAGGATCCGGTCCGCGAGGGCAAGCGCCCTCGCCCCCGGACCGCGCGACTGCGGCACCCCGGTCATCGCCCGAGCCGATCGACGGCGCCGGCCCTAGCGGCCGAGCGCCTTCTTCGCCTTCTCCGCCTCCGCCATCACGAGGTCGAGCAGTTCCTTGGCGGGGATGTTCTTGGCCGACATTTCCTTGACCCACGCATCCCAGACGGGGCGCGCGCCCAGGTCCGCGAACTTCTTCAGCTCCTCGTCGGAATAGACGATCGCGGTCAGGCCCTGCTTGTGCCAGGCGGCCAGGTTCTTCTCGTCGGTCGTCTTCTGGGCCGCCTTCAGCGCCTCGTAGGCGATCGGGTGACCGGAATCCATCAGCGCCCGGTACTGCGGCGGCAGCTTGTTCAGCGCCGTCTCATTGACGATGGTCGGGCAGTTGTTGGCGCCGGGGCCGAGGTTGGTCGTGTACCACTTCGCGATCTCGTTGATCTTGTAAGATGCGAAGGCATAGGTGTAGGGGAAGGCCGCCGCCTGGAAGACGCCGCGCTCCAGCGAGTTGTAGACCTCCGGCGCCGGCACCGAGGTCGGCACCGCGCCCAGGTTGCGCAACGCATCGCCGGTGCCGCCGAGGGCGCGCACGCGCATGCCCTTGAAGAGTTCCATCTTCACCGGCGCCTCGCCCGTGCCCATCAGCTCCGACTGGGGCTGCAGCACCGACATCAGCAGGACGGCATTCCACTTCTTGAACTCGGCCACGATGGCCGGGTGCTTGTAGACCACGTCATGGACCCGCGCATGCACGTCCGGGTCGACCAGCGGCAGGCCCGGCAGGTCGAGCACGGTGATGGCCGGATTCTTGCCCGGATGGTAGCCGGTGCAGATCTGCGCCATCTCGAAGGCGCCGAGCTTGATGTTGTCGAGATTGTCGGGGCCCTTGGAGAGGGCATCGCCGTAATGGATCTTGATGGTGAACTTGCCGCCGGTTTCGGACGAGACGTGCTTCGCCAGGGCCTCGATGCCGGCCGTGAAGGCCCGTGGCGGCCCCCACACGGACAGGTCCCAGGCCACCTTCGGGCCGTCGACGGCCGCAGCGGCCGGAAGGGCAACAAGGGTCGTCAGCGCGGCCTGAGCGGCCGCCTTCGCCAATCGGTTCATGGAATGATGTCCTCCCGGACTCTGCATTTTTGGCTGGGTACCCCGCGCTCGACACCGACCCGCGAGCTACCCCGCCCTTCGATTTCTGTGATCGCACCTATTTCCGTGATCGTGCGTCATGGCGGCGCGCCGGGTCAAACCGGAATCGTTCTCGCGCGAAAATGAATCGGCGGATGAGTAGCAACCCATCGACGGGACGGAGCCCGGGCGAACGCATGGTTCGTCCGTCGACGGCAGCCCTCCATCCAGCAGGTCAGACCAGCTCGAAGTCGGTGACGGTAAGCTGGCTCTTCACGATGCCGACCAGGAACACCCCCTCGCCGCTCTCGCCCAGCGGGACGAAGGCGCCGTTGTCGGTGTCGACGACGCGCTGGATCAGCTCCTCGATCGAGGCGACCGGCGTGCCGTTGATGGCCCCCTCCTCGACATCGACCTGGATGCGGTCCTGGCCGGGCTGGAAGTCGTCGATGCGGTCGATGCCGCAGGCCTGGCCGAAGAAGAAGCGGTCGGCGCCGATGCCACCCTGCAACGTGTCGTTGCCGCGGTCGCCGGACAGGAAGTCGTCGTCCGAGCCGGTGAAGATGAAGTCGGTGCCCTGGCCGCCATAGGCGGTGTCGCTGCCGGCACTGCCGAACAGATTGTCGTTGCCGAGGTTGCCGGCCAGCCAGTCGCCGCCGAAGTCGCCATAGACGAAGTCGTTGCCCTGGCCGCCCAGCACGCTGTCGTCGCCGTCGCCGCCGCGCAGCTCGTCGTCGCCGGTGTTGCCGTTCATGAAGTCGTCGTGATTGTCGCCGAACAGCCGATCATTGCCGCCGAAGCCGTAGATCGTATCGTCGCCGGCGCCACCGCGGATGGAATCCGCCGCCCCCGACCCGTTCAGTACATCATCGTCGAAGCCGGCACCCAGGATGATGCCGCCATTGACCGTCGTCGGACCGCTGAAATCCACCATCTGCCCACCCCCCAGATTCGTGCGCGTACATTACCGTCGGCGATCAGGCTTCCGCCACCACCGGGTTGCGGAGCAGGCCCACGCCCGAGATCTCCACCTCGATCACGTCGCCTGCCTGCATGTATTCGGGCGGGTTGCGGCGCGAGCCGACGCCGCCCGGCGTGCCGGTGACAATGACATCGCCCGGCCGGAGCGGCGTGAAGGTGGAGATGTAGGCGATCTGCTCGGCCATGGAGAAGATCATCATGTCGGTCGTGGTGTCCTGCCGGACCTGGCCGTTCAGCCGCGTCGTCAGGTGGAGCCGGGTCGGGTCGGCGATCTCGTCGGCGGTCACCATCCACGGGCCGAAGGCGCCGGTCGAGGCGAAGTTCTTGCCCGGCGTGAACTGGTGGGTATGGCGCTGCCAGTCCCGCACCGAGCCATCATTGTAGCAGGCATAGCCCGCGACATGGGCCATCGCCTCGGCCTCGGCGATGTGCCGGCCGGGCTTGCCGATGATGATCGCCAGTTCGCCCTCATAGTCGAGGCGGTCCGACACGCGCGGCCGCACCATCGGCTCGCCATGGCCCATCTGGCTGTCGGCGAAGCGGGCGAAGATGACCGGCTTCTCGGTCACGTCGCGGCCCCCCTCGGCGACATGGTCGCGATAGTTGAGGCCGATACAGACGATCTTGCCCGGGTCGGGAATGACCGGCAGGAAGCGGATGTCGGCCAGGGCATGGTCGGCCTTGCCGCGCGCGACGATGGCCGCCGCCTCGGCGAATGCGTCGGCGGCGATGAGCCGGCGCAAGGTCGGCAGGCGCAGGCCGAGCCGCGCGCCCAGATCGACGACGCCGTCGCCGACGACCGCGCCATAGCTGTCGCGGCCGGCGAAGGTGAAGGACAGGAGCTTCATCCGATTATCCTCGAGACGTCCGCCCGGTATGCCGGGCTGTTGGAAAGGCGGCCGGCATACTCTGTCCAGCCGCCCGCCGACGCAAGCGGCCGGGTAGCCTCGGATGGCCTCGATCGGGACGAATGGTTGCGGTCGACGGCGGCGGCGGTCTAGTTTTGCCGCCGGGCGCCCGTGGGCGGATGCGGCGCCAGGCCGGGGGGCTTTCCACAGGAGGCAAGGGGCATGGCGTTCATCGCCGCGACGAATTCGCTGAACATCTTTTCCGACCAGATCGTTCCCCTGCCCGAGGGGTCGGCAATCCTGCTCTCGACGCCGGCCTCGGTCGTCGCGCGCCAGCCGGATGCCGACAGCGTCGCCATCACCGGCACCTTCACCTACCCCGCGGGTGCGGTCCGGGTGGAGCCGACGGACGGCACGATCGTCGACTATTCGGTCAGCTTCGCGGACGGCACCAAGCATTTCGACCTGACCGGCGGCGACATCGATGTCGAGACCTTCCTGGGGTTCCGCGCCGACGGCGACGTGGCGGGCCTTGCCGCCTATGTGCTGCGCGGCGCCGACACGCTGTTCGGCAGCTCCGGCGCCGACACGCTGGCCGGTTTCGACGGCCCCGACACGCTGAACGGCAATCCCGGCGACGACCTCGTCTTTGGCAACAAGGGCGCGGACCGGGTGATCGGCGGCAGCGGCGCCGACTGGCTGCTGGGCGGGCAGGATGCCGACACCGTCCTGGGCGGGCCGGGCAACGACCCCTTCATCAACGGCAATCTCGGCGACGACTTCGTCTTCGGCAATCTCGGCGACGACACCATCTTTGGCGGCCAGGGCGCCGACACGCTGGTGGGCGACGATGGCGACGGCAGCGGCAATGGCGGCAACGACGTGCTGTTCGGCGACCGCGGCGACGACGATCTCTATGGCGACTTCGGCAACGATACCCTGACCGGCGGCCTCGGCGCCGACCGCTTCTTCTTCTTCACCGGCGAGGGCGTCGACCGGATCCGCGACTTCCAGCCGGGCGAAGGCGACCTGATCGCGATCGAGATCGACATCAACGGCACCGGCATCGGGAATTTCGCGGCGTTGCAGCCGCATATCTCCGGCGACGGGCTGGGCGGGTCCGTCATCGATCTCGGCGACGGCAATGCCGTGATCGTCGAGCGGGTGGCACCGTCGATGCTATCCCAGGACATGTTCCAGTTCTTCCTCTGAGCGCCCGTCCGTCTGCACACAGGGAACCCCATGGCCACCGTCGTCGCCGCCCAGCCGCTCGACCTGCTTTCTCCGACCTTCTTCCCGGGGATCGCGGGCTCGGCGGCGAGCGCGCCCGCCAGCGCCACCGAGGTCGCCCTGGTGGAGCCGGACGGGACGCAGGTCTTCCTCGGCGGCAGCTTCGTCCTGGGGACGCAGGGTGAGCCGGTCGGCGGGACGGTGACCTCGATCGGCGAGGAATCCCCGGCGACCGGCCTGCTCTATTCCGGCTCCGGGTTCCATCTCGACTACGCGACCGTCGCCAGCTTCGCCAATGACGGCGATTCCTTCAGCCTGGTCTTCCTCGCCCTCAACGGCGACGACCAGATCTTCGGCAGCGACGGCCCCGACCGGCTGGTCGGCTTCGACGGCAATGACGAGATCGACGGGGGACCGGGCGCCGACGACGTCAACGGCAATGTCGGGGCCGACACCGTGTCGGGCGGCAATGGCCGCGACTTCGTCCGCGGCGGCCGCGACGACGACCTGGTGCGCGGCGGCAATGGCGACGACTGGCACGTCAACGGCAATATCGGCAACGACACGGTCTATGGCGACGGCGGCAGCGACACCGTGTTCGGCGGCCAGAACGCGGACCTGCTGTTCGGGGATTACGGCGATCGCTCCAGCTTCGGCGGCAACGACTACCTGCTGGGCAATCTCGGCCGCGATTCCCTGCTGGGCGAGGACGGCAACGACACGCTCGAAGGCGGCGACGGATTCGACAGCTTCTTCTTCGGCACCGACGGCGGCGACGACCGGATCAACGACTTCGCCCTTGCCGACGATACCATCCTGCTCGAGAGCGGGATCAACGGCACCGACCTGGTCGAAGGCGCGCCATTTTCCGCCATCCAGGCCCGGCTGTCGGCATCGGGCGACGACACCCTCCTCGACCTCGGCGCCGGCGACACGGTGACGATCGTCGGCATCGCGCCGGGACAACTCCAGGCGAGCCACTTCGCCTTCTACGAGGTGTAGCCTGCCGTGGATGAAGCGGCCCTCGCCTACGCCCGCTCCAGCGCCGCGTTGGAATCGTCGAACAGCTTCATCTGCCTGACGGAATCATAGGGTTCCTCGCGCAGGGATTCCGGGTCCCATTGGCTGCGGCCGGGGGCAAAGAAGTCGCCGCCATAGACATGGAGCGCGCCGGTCAGCCGCGGGATCGGGTTGGTGACCGAGTGGACGATGTCGCGACCGAGCGGCGCCACGTCGCCGACGCAGAGCGCCTCCGCCCCCGCGGCCTCGAGCTGGCGGCCACCGCTGCCGGGCACCTGGCGCCAGAAGATGTTGTCCTCGCGGCCGCCATAGATGCCGATCACCGCCCACATGCGATGATTGTGCGGCTGGATGGTCATCTTCGGGCCCCAGACGAGGTTGAGGATGGTCAGGTCCGGCGCGCGGTGGAGGACGATGACCGCGGCCCGCGTCGGCTGGCCCAGCCCCTTCACCACCGCGGCCGGGTCCGCCATGGCGCGGGCCATCACCTCGCGCGCGGCCTTGTGGGTCGGATCGGCGGCGACCGCCGCCCTGCAATCCTCGATGAAGCGGTCGGTATCGAACATGCGGCCCTCTCTTCCCGTCATCCGGTGGCAGCGTCGCTCAAGGTTTCCCGCAACGCCGTCTTCAGGACCTTGCCATAGTTGTTCTTCGGCAGCGCGTCCACGAAGCGATACTCCTTCGGCCGCTTGAAACGCGCAATATGGTCGAGGCAGAGACGGTCGAGGGCCGCCGCGTCGGGGGTGCTGCCCGGCCGCGCTACCACGAATGCCACCACCACCTCACCCCACTCCGGGTGCGGGCGGCCGATCACCGACGCCTCGGCCACGTCGGCATGGCGCAGCAGCACCTCCTCCACCTCGCGCGGGTAGATGTTGCTGCCGCCGGAGATGATCATGTCCTTCGAGCGGTCCTTCAGCGTCAGGAACCCGTCGGCGTCGAGCGCCCCCATGTCGCCGGTGTGCAGCCAGCCGCCGCGCAAGGTCGCCGCGGTCGCCTCGGGGTTGCGCCAATAGCCGGTCATCACGACATCGCCCCGCACCAGGATCTCGCCGATCTCGCCGACCGCCACGTCGCGGTCGTCGGGATCGCAAACCCGCACCTCGACCACCGACTGGGCGACGCCGGCCGAGGCCAGCCGCGCCTCGTAGCGGGGGTGGCCGGTATCGGCATGCATCGCCCGCGACAGCGCGGTGATGGTCATCGGGCTCTCGCCCTGGCCATAGATCTGCGCCAGCTTGTTGCCGAAGGCGGCCAGCGCACGCTTGCAGTCGGCGAGGTACATCGGCCCGCCGCCATAGATGATGGTGCGCAGGTTGGTGGTGTCGACCGCCACCCGCTCGGCATGGTCGACGAGGCGCCAGACCATGGTCGGCGCGGCGAACAGCGACGCCCCGCGCCAGCGCCCGATCAGGTCGAAGACGCCGGCCGGGTCGCCGTGCCCGCCTTCGGGAATCACCTGCACCGCACCCCGGGCGATGTTGGGCAGCATGTTGATGCCGGAGCCGTGCGACATCGGCGACCAGTGGATGACGCTGTCCCCCGGCTCCATCATGTCGACGTCGGCGAAGTAGGACAGCGTGAAGGCGTGCAGCACCCGATGGCTCAGCATCGCGCCCTTCGGCCGGCCGGTGGTGCCGCTGGTGTAGAAGATCCAGGCGGTGTCCCCCGGCGCCGAGGCCGCCATCGGCACGGGGTCGCGGTGCAGCGCCTCGTACTCCGGCGAATCGACGACGACGAGACGCGGCGGAACCGCCATACCGGCGACGGCGTCGACCACCGCATCGACCAGGTCGTCGCTGACGAAGACCAGGCGGGCGCCGGAATTCTCCAGGATATAGGCGAACTCGCGGGGATGGAGCTTGGCGTTGATCGGCACCGCCGTCAGCCCGCCATGCCATGCGGCGTGGAACACTTCGACATAGCTCGGGCCGTTGCGCATGATCAGCGCCACACGATCGCCCGATTGCAGGCCGAGCGTGCCGACCATCCCGCCGGCCAGTTCGGCGACGCGACGCTGCAGCGTGCGATAGGTCGCCACGACCCGGCCGCCCGACGCCACCGCCGGCAAGTCGGGCCACACCGCGGCGGTACGATGGAGGTAGCGAGCGATGTTCATTCCGGGCGTCTTTCCGCGAGCTGGGGTGCCGAGTAGAGCAAAGAGGGTGCGCGTCGGGCAACCATCTGCCGGTCGGCGCCTGGCGACAGGCCTGCTACTGGGCGGCCTGGGGGCGCTGGCGTCCTTCCCCGCATCCGGCCAGGCGGTCCGGCTGGGAATGCCCATCGACTGCAAGCCCGGCCAGGATTGCTGGGTGGTGAATTATGTCGACCTCGACCCCGGCCCCGGGCGGCGCGACTATCATTGCGGGGTCATGTCCTACGACAAGCACAATGGGACCGACATCGCCATCCGCGACCTGAAGGCGATGGCGGCCGGCGTGCCGGTCCTGGCCGCCGCCGCCGGCGTCGTCCGCGCCACCCGCGACGAGATGGACGACGCGAACTTCCGCGACCTCCCGGCCGACGCGATCGCCAAGCGCGAATGCGGCAATGGCGTCGTCATCGAGCATGGCAGTGGCTGGCAAACCCAGTATTGCCACATGCGCCGCGGCAGCATCCGCGTGAAGCCCCGGGACAAGGTGACCGCCGGCCAGCCGATCGGCCTGGTCGGCATGTCCGGCAAGACCGAATTCCCCCATGTCCACATCACCGTCCGCCACGAGGGCAAGGTGATCGACCCCTTCGTCGGCAACGAGGGCAGCGGGAGCTGCCGCCTCGGCAATGCGCCGCTGTGGAGGCCCGAGGTGGTGGCGGCCCTGCCCTACAAGGCGGGCGCCATCCACATCGCCGGCATCGTCGGCGGCAAGCCCGACATCAAGAAGGCGCGGGCCGGCGACCTGAACGGCGACACGGTCGCGACCGACGCCGAGGCGCTGATCGTCTGGGCGGAGGTCTACAACGTCGTCACCGGCGACACCCTGTCGCTGCGCCTGCTGGCGCCCGATGGCAAGACGATGATGGAGCGGGCGCAGAAGATCGAGAAGGACCAGGCGCGCGTCTTCCGCTCCGCCGGGATCAAGCGGCCCGGGTCCGCCTGGCCGGCCGGAACCTACCGCGCGGAGATCACCTATGCCCGGGACGGAAAGCCGGTGAGCGAGCCGGTGCGAACGGAGGTCAAGGTCCGCTGATGCCGGCCCCTCGCCCGGGCACGGACGGCCGGGCCTGGGCGAGTGGGCTCACCCGCGTGGGCAGACCAGGGTCATGCGCACGCGCTCGAGGATGTTCTGCTCGTAGAAGCGGCTGCCGCACGAGGCGCGGTGCTGGGCTACCGTCTCGTTGTAGCGGCCGACCGACATCTGCAGGTCCCCGATGACACCGCGATCGAGGTCGGCCGCCATGCGGTCGCGCTGGTCGAGCACGTCGCGGAAGCGGGCGACCTGCAACGGGTCGGTTTCGTTCACCATCGGGCGATCCCGGGCGATGCGCTGGTCGAGCTGGTCGAGCTGCGCCACCAGCTGGTCATAGGCGCCGCGGCGGGCATTCATCTCGCTCGCCCGCTGGGCCAGCGTCTGCTCCAGGCACAGGCACTGGGCAATGTGTTGCGGATCGACGATCACCTGCTGCGCCGCTGCGCCACCGGCCCACGCCATTCCGAGCGCCAAGGACCCGGCCGCCAGGGTTCGTTCGATCAAGGTACGGCGCATCGCCCTTCTCCGATTCGTGATTCCGCTCGCCAACGCACCATAGCCGAATACGTTCCCTGCCGCGACCTGCGGCGCCGCATTGACCGGGGCCGCCCCGATGGTCACGATCCCGCCCGGGATTTGGGGGAGGAAGCCGGAAATGGCGGACCATGTGCTCGCGATCGACCAGGGCACCACGAGCACGCGGGCCATCCTCTTCGACGCCGGCGGGCATGAGCGCGCCCGCGCCCAGGAGGAGCTGACCCAGCACTATCCCGCGCCCGGCTGGGTCGAGCACGATCCGGAGGAGATCTGGGCCGCCACCCTGGCGGTCACCCGCGCGGCAATCGAGCGGGCCGGCGTCGGCGCTGCCGGCATCGCCGGGATCGGCATCACCAACCAGCGCGAGACGACGGTGCTGTGGGACCGGACGACGGGCCGGCCGGTCGCCAACGCCATCGTCTGGCAGGATCGCCGTACCGCCGACCGCTGCCTGCAACTGGCCGCCGACGGCGCGGCGGCAATGGTGCAGGACCGGACCGGCCTGCTGCTCGACCCCTATTTCTCAGCCACCAAGATCGCCTGGCTGCTGGACCAGGTCGACGGTTTGCGGGCGCGCGCCGAAAATGGCGAGATCGCCTTCGGCACCATCGATTGTTTCCTGTTGTGGCGCCTGACCGGTGGGCGCGTCCATGCCACCGACGCCACCAACGCCGCGCGCACGCTGCTGTTCGACATCCATCGCAACCAGTGGGACGACGAGTTGCTGCGCCTGTTCGGTGTCCCGCGGGCCCTCCTGCCCGAGGTGCATGACTGCGCCCATGAATTCGGCACGACCGACGCGTCGCTGTTCGGCGCGCCCATCGCCGTCCGCGGCATGGCCGGCGACCAGCAGGCGGCAACGATCGGCCAGGCCTGCGTCCGGCCCGGCATGATCAAGAGCACCTACGGCACCGGCTGCTTCATGCTGCTCAATACCGGCGACCGGCCGGTGGTGTCGCGCAACCGCCTGCTCACCACCATCGCCTACCGCCTCGACGGCAAGACGACCTATGCGCTGGAGGGCAGCATCTTCGTGGCGGGCGCCGCGGTGCAGTGGCTGCGCGACGGGCTGCGCCTGATCGCATCGGCCGGCGAGACCGCGCGGCTGGCCGATGCCGCCGCCCCCGAGCGCAGCGTCTACCTGGTGCCCGCCTTCACCGGCCTGGGTGCGCCCTACTGGGACGCCGACGCCCGCGGCGCCATCCTCGGCCTCACCCGCGATACCGGCATCGCCGACATCGTGCGGGCGGCGCTGGAAGCCGTCTGCTTCCAGACCCGCGACCTGCTGGAAGCGATGACGGCCGACGGTGCGGCCGAGCCGACCAACCTCCGGGTCGATGGCGGCATGACCGCCAACGACTGGGCGATGCAGTTCCTGGCCGACATGCTGACGGTCCCGGTCGAGCGCCCGGCGGTGACGGAAACGACGGCACTCGGGGCCGCGGCGCTGGCCGGCATCGCGGCCGGCATCATCCCCGGTCTCGACGCGCTGGAGCGCTTCTGGCGGCTCGACCGGCGGTTCGAGCCGCGGATGGAGGCGCCAGAGCGCCAGCGGCGCTATGCCGGGTGGCAGGATGCCGTCCGCCGCGTCCGCACGCGCTGACGGGCAAATCGCCCGATCACGGAGCGAACTTCGCCGGCCGCTTCCCGGCGAAGGCCCGGACCCCTTCGGCGAAATCGTCGGTCGCGGCCAGATCGGCGAAGCTTTCCTGCTCGGCCCGGAGCTGTTCCTCGAAGCCGGATTCGAGCGACTGGTGGATCAGGCGCTTGGTGTTGGCCAGCGCCTGCCGCGGGCCGGCCGCCAGGCGCAGCGCCATCGCGCGTGTCTCCTCCCCCAGCCGATCGTCGGGGACGACGCGGTTGACGAGGCCGATCGCTTCCGCCCTTGCCGCATCGAAGCGGTCCGGCAGCAGGGCCAGTTCCATTGCCCGGCGCTGCCCGACCAGGCGCGGCAGGAACCAGGTCGACCCGCCGTCGGGGCTGGCGCCGATCCGCGCATAGGCCAGGGTGAAGCTGGTGGATGCCGCCGCGATGGCAAGGTCGGTCGCGGCCATCAGGCTGACCCCGGCGCCGGCGACCACGCCATGGACCGAGGCGATCACCGGCTGGGGCATCCGGCGCATGGCGATGATGGCGGGATGGAAGGCATGGATCAGCGCCCCCAGCCGCCGCCGCCGCTCCGCCGGGGGACGGTCCGCCAGCCCGGCGAAGAGCTTCACGTCGCCGCCGGCCATGAAGCCCGCGCCGGCCCCCTTCAGCACGACCACCCGCACGCTGCGATCATGTTCGATCCGGTCGAGGGTTTCCACCAGCTCGGCCGCCATCGCGTCGTCGAGGGCGTTGAGGACCGCGGGACGGTTCAAGGTCACCTCGGCCACGGCCTCGGCGACGGTCAGCAGGACGGAGGGTTCCATGGCGGATTCGGTAGCAGCCTTCCGCGGCGGCGCCAACCGCGACGACTGCAACTCAAGGATGAAGGCGAATTAATCCGGGCTTAACGCTGCGGAAAGCCGGCAGCCCCCACATTCCCCTGCACCGATCACGGATTTCGGCAACCGGAGACCCCAAGCATGTCCTCGATCGTCCCGCTGCCCGGCGCCAAGACACTACGCCGGATTTCCCGCGTTGCGGCCGGCCCCGTCGTCGGCGCCGCCCTCGTCGCCGCCACGCTGTCGGTGGTGCCATACGCAACCGCCCAGACCCCACCGCCCATCGCCGCACCCGCGGGGCTGGCCGCAACCCTGCCCGGCTTCGCCGACCTCGCCCAGCGGGTGACCCCCGCGGTGGTGAACGTCTCCACCCAGCGCGCGGTGGAACGGGGCGGCCAGGACATGGGGATACCGCAGTTCCCCGAGGGTTCGCCCTTCAACGAATTCTTCAAGCGCTATTTCGAGCAGGGCCCCGGCCGTGATGGCGGCCCCGCCGCGCCCCGGCGGCGGGCCAAGTCGCTCGGCTCCGGCTTCATCGTCGACCCCGCCGGCTATATCGTCACCAACAACCATGTGGTGGACGGCGCCACCGACATCGACGTGACGATGCAGGACGGCACCGAGCTCAAGGCCAAGCTGATCGGCCGCGACGCCAAGACCGACCTGGCCCTGCTCAAGGTCGAGGCCGGAAAGCCCCTCGCCTACCTCGCCTGGGCCGATTCCGATCGCGCCCGGGTCGGCGACTGGGTGGTCGCGGTCGGCAACCCCTTCGGGCTCGGCGGCACGGTCACGGTCGGCGTCCTGTCGGCGCGCGGTCGCGACCT
The DNA here is from genome assembly GCA_964594715.1 of uncultured Rhizobiaceae bacterium. Taxonomy (GTDB): domain Bacteria; phylum Pseudomonadota; class Alphaproteobacteria; order ATCC43930; family Allostellaceae; genus Allostella. The sequence continues at coordinate 24,942 of CAZQOA010000052.1, forward strand.
CCGTTCCGGTCCGTTCGACGACTATCTGCAGATCGACGCCTCGATCAACCGCGGCAATTCCGGCGGCCCGACCTTCAACCTCGCGGGCGAGGTGATCGGCATCAACACCGCCATCTATTCGCCCAACGGCGGCGGCAGCGTCGGCATCGGCTTCGCCGTGCCGGCGAACCTTGCCAAGCCGGTCATCGAGCAGTTGAAGGCCACCGGCCGGGTGGAGCGCGGCTGGCTCGGCGTCCAGATCCAGCCGGTCACGGGCGATATCGCCGACAGCGTCGGGCTCGACCGCGCCCGCGGCGCCCTGGTCAGCGCCGTGCAGCCGGACAGCCCCGCCATGCGAGCCGGCCTTCGCCAGGGCGACGTCATCGTCGGCTTCAATGGCCGTCCGATCGACAAGGTCCGCGACCTGACCCAGGGCGTGGCCAACACCAACGCCGGCAGCCGGACCGACGTGGCGGTGTGGCGTGACGGCAAGGAGGTCCGGCTGACCGCCGCGATCGCCAAGCTCGACACCGACAAGGCGGCCACGGCCGACGAGCCGGCCGAGGACCAGCAGGGCAAGCTCGGCCTGGCGCTGGCCCCCCTCGACCGCGAGACCCGCCGCGACATCGGCATCCCGGCCTCGGTGAAGGGCGTCCTCATCGTCTCGGTAGCGCCCGACAGCCCCGCCGCCGAGAAGGGCGTCCGCCGCGGAGACGTGATCGTGAAGGTCGGCGGGCGCAACGTCGCCAACCCCGACGACGTGAACGAGCGCCTCGCGGCCGCCCAGGGCGAAGGCCGCAAGAGCATCCTCCTGCTGATCAATCGCCAGGGCAGCGAGCGCTTCGTCGCCCTTCCGCTGGGCCAGGCGTGACGCCCCGCGGCTAGAACCCGCCCAAAGCCAGGCCCTGGTTTCGGGCCTGGCCCGGACGCCGGCATCTTATCCCTCGGGATGCCGGCGTCCTCTCCATTTCCGGCCGCTCCTTTTCGAGCGCCGCCGCCCCACCCGCAAGGCAGGTCCGAATGCCGCACCTCCTCCGCCATCTTCTGCCGCTCCTGATCATCGGCGCGATGCTGCTGGTCTCGCTGCTGTTCACCCTGACGCTGATCGCCTTGCTGGGCCGGATCTTCCGGCGCCCCGAGGTCCGATCGCGAGCGGGCGGCCCGGTGATCGAGGGCACCGCCACCGAAGTTCCGCAGGAGCCGGCGGTGATCCCGTCGCCGCCCGCGCGGAATTGAGCGCAATCAACGCCGAATGCTGGGGAATCGCGCTATGGTAGCTGTCGCCACCCGTCCGGACATCAGCGTCGGAATGAAGATTCTCGTCATCGAGGACGACCGCGAAGCGGCCGCCTACCTGGTCAAGGGGCTCGAGGAATCGGGCTATGTGGTCGATCATGCCGCGACCGGCAATGACGGGCTGTTCCTCGCCTCCTCGCAACCCTATGACGCGCTCATCGTCGATCGCATGCTGCCGGGCATGGACGGGCTCGCCATCGTCGAAACCCTGCGCCGGCAGGGGAATACCATGCCGGTGCTCATCCTTTCCGCCATGGGCGAGGTCGACGACCGGGTGATGGGCCTGAAATCGGGCGGCGACGACTATCTCGCCAAACCCTATGCCTTCGCCGAGCTTCTGGCCCGCCTGGAGGCGGTGCTGCGCCGCGGCCAGTCGGGCCAGCCGACCACCCGCCTCACGGTCGGCGACCTGGAGATGGACCTGCTGGCGCGCACCGTGAAACGGCGCGACCGCCCGATTGACCTGCTGCCGCGCGAGTTCCGCCTGCTGGAGTGCCTGATGCGCCATGCCGGCCAGGTCGTGACCCGGACCATGCTGCTGGAGAAGGTCTGGGACTATCACTTCGACCCACAGACCAACGTCATCGACGTGCATGTGAGCCGGCTGCGGCAGAAGATCGACAAGGGCTTCGACAAGCCGCTTCTGCACACCGTCCGCGGCGCCGGATATTGCCTGCGTGAGCCCGCGTAACGCCCTACGCACGACGACCTTCCGGCTGGCGCTTGCCTATCTCGCGATCTTCGTCGCGTCATCGGCCACCCTGCTGGGCTTCATCTATTGGGCGACCTCCGGTGCCATCGACCGGGAGAGCGAGCAGATCATCGAGGCCGAGGTGATCGGCCTGCGCGAGCAATACAGCCAATGGGGCATCGTCGGGCTGGTCCGCGTGATCGAGGAGCGATCCAAGGGCGACCGTGCCGACGAGATGCGCTACCTGGTTGCCGGCCCGCGCTATGACCGCATCGCCGGCAACCTGAACGGCTGGCCGGCGGAGCTGCGCGACCGGCGCGGCCTGGTCGAGTTTCCCCTGACGCGCAAGCAGGGTGACCGGGAAGACCAGCGCCAGACCATGGCCATCACCTACGACCTGCCCAACGGCTTCCGCCTTCTGGTCGGCCGCGACATGAAGGAGCGGAGCGAGTTCCGCGACCGGGTGGTCGGCGCCATCGCCTGGTCGCTGGCCCTGACGCTGGCGTTCGGCCTGGTCGGCGGCTACTGGGTCAGCCGGCACCTGATGCGCCGGGTCGACGCGATCAACCGCACCAGCGGCGAGATTCGCGCCGGCGACCTGCGGCAGCGGGTGGCGGTGACCGGCAAGGGCGACGAGTTCGACCAGCTCGCCCTCAATCTCAACGCCATGCTGGACCAGATCGAGCGGCTGATGGCGGGCATGCGGCAGGTCACCGCCAACATCGCGCATGACATGCGTACGCCCCTCAACCGGCTGCGCGCGCGCCTCGAGCTCACCCTGATCGAGAAGCCGGACGAGGCCCGCTACCGCGAGACCATCCAGGAAACCATCGACGAGGCCGACCACATCATCGCCACCTTCAACGCCATGCTCTCGATCGCCGAGGCGGAGGCCGGCTCCAAGGCCGAAAGCCTGGCCCGCACCGAGCTGGCGCCGCTGATCGACCAGGTGGCGGAACTCTACGAGCCGCTGGCCGAGGAGAAGGGCCTGTCGCTGACGGTCGAGCATGCCGGCACCGCCATCGCGCGGGCCGACCGCCACCTGCTGTCGCAGGCGATCGCCAACCTGCTGGACAACGCGATCAAATACACCCCGGCCGGCGGCCACGTCTCCGTCCGCACCGACGGCGGCCCGCATGGGGCAAGGATCATCGTCGCCGACAGCGGCCCCGGCATCCCCCCCGAATCCCGCGAGGAGGTGCTGAAGCGCTTCGTCCGACTGGAGCAGAGCCGCTCTACCCCCGGCAACGGCCTGGGCCTCAGCCTGGTCCAGGCCGTGGCCCGCATGCATGGCGGCAACCTTTCGCTGGAGAACAACCAGCCCGGGCTGCGCGTGACCCTGGGCTTCCCGCCGATCAGCAACGGCCGACCGGCGACGCGGTAGCCCAGCCACCGGTCGTTGCCCCGGCGATGGCCGGGCGCTACACCGGTAGGCGCGTGGCCCCTTGGCGGAACTGGTAGACGCACGCGACTTAAAATCGCGGGCCCTCGGGCATGCCGGTTCGATTCCGGCAGGGGCCACCACCCCGGCCAAGACCCATTGAAATCATTGCCATTTTCGATCTTATTGTCCCATCATCCTCACACCCTGCCGAAAGGTCGGACAATCAGTTCCCGTTTTCGTCCTCGTCCGCCGCCTCCTTGCCCGACCGCATTCAGGCCGCTTTCTTCGGTCGACCCTTCGGCATCGGTGGGTGGTAGTGGGCAGCCAGCGCGGTTCGATCCGCCGCCAGCGTGCGGCAAGCGATGGCGATCACGGTCGGCAGGAAATCCCGCTTCTCGTAGTCGATGATGGTCCGCCGGCTGAGGCCCAGGGTCGCCGCTGCGACCGCATGGGACAGCCGAGGTCGGCGCGCCAGGTCGCGAAGTCCTCACCCGTCATCGGTTCCTGTTCCTGGGCGATGCGAAGCACCGTATCCGCGGACAGGTCAAGGTTGCCGAACTCGGTTTCCACCGGCCATTCAAGCCCTCCACCTCGGTTGATGATCTTCACCTTGGCGAAGGCCTCGGGCTGGTCGGCCAGCGGGCGGAACCACCGGCTCCTGGCGATCAGCCCGGTGAGGTCGGCTCGCCGTGGGGTTTCTTCGCCACTGAACGTGGCGACCAGGATGAAGCCCGGCTCCGTCGCAATCCTCGCGATCGTCGTCATGTCGCTCATATCCATCACCCCTTGAACTCTTCCCACATGGCCAGGAGCTCGGAGCGGTCGGTCGCGATCCACCGGGCGACCTTGCGGACGATCTTCGTAGGCGCGCTGCCGACCATCACGGAACCGTCCAAGGTGGGCGCAACGGCATCAGGGCACAAGGTCATCCACGGTCAGCTTCAGCGCATCGGCGATAGCCTTTAGCGCTGCAACCGACCCTTCCCGCTTCCCAATCTCGATCTGGGTAACGTAGGCGCGGGACAGGCCGGCCTTCTCGGCAAGCTGCTTCGTCGTTATCTCCCGCCACTCGCGGTAGACCCGCACGGCGTTCTCGCCGTCCAGGATGCGGGTCGCTACCTCGTGCGGGATCATTTCCTCGCCGGCGGCCTTGTCGCGCCGGTGCCGCTCGAACACCGCGGCGTCGTGCGCATCCTCCGCCGCGTCGACGAGGCGCCGATACTCCACCTCGGGCAGAACGGCGAAGCGCCCTGCTGGGGTGATGATGAACTGAACGTCGTCGGGCATGATGCCTCTCCTACCGATAAATCTCGCCACGCTGGCCGATATCGACGACCTCCAGCGTATCGCCATCCCATTGCATCAGCACGCGCCAGTCGCCGACCCGCATCCGGACTTCGCCCTTGTGTTCCGCGCCCTTCATCGCAATGACGACGTTGGCGAAGTCGGCCGGCGCAGCGGCGTAACCCTCGATCTTCCCGCGGATCACCTTGGAGACGTTGGTTGGGATCGACCGGAGGGTCTTCAGGGCGAGTCTCTTCCAAACGATCGTCGTCATGTCAGCAATGTGGCAAATCGCTACGAATTACGCAAACTGAAAGGTAGCGTTTCGCTACTAAATAATGACGGCGGATGGCACGTGACCCACGCCCCTCAGCGGCCCGACGAGGATGCCGCCACAGCGCTCTTTGATCGGTGTGCTGCGCTCGATCGGTTCCTTGAACGCTGCCAGACGCCGGAACCTCCGCCACCCTGCATCGTGACGGAGATCCCGCTGGTGAAAAGCCGGCACCCCTGACAACCTGCTGGTCTGCCAGGATGAGCCGCTGCGGCCGCCGGTGCCGAGGACCGTCGCGCAGACCCATGGCGGGGATAGGGTGTTAGGTCCCCCTTAACATACGCGGCGTCATGTGCAAAAAATTCGCGGATTCCTTTACACGTTCAGCCCGCATGTAAGCGATCGCCCAATTGCGCCTCGCGGGTCACGCGCGGCCCTCCGCCGACGTGCTTGGAGCGGCTGCCGCACTGCCTGGCATCGCCGCCGCCGACCCCTGCAGCGCCGCCTGGAGCCGGGCCTCCTGCTCCGGGGAAAGCGAGGATCGAAGCACGCGCCCGCGGAAACGGGACAGTTCCGCCAGCACCTTTTCCGGCTGCACCTTGCGCACCAGGACGAACAGGGCCGAGCAGTCGGGCTGCAGCGTCTCGGCGATCGATCGGATGAAACCGTCGTCGATCCCATAGTCCGCGAGCCGCCCCGACAAGGCCCCGGCACCGGCCCCGAGTGCCGCGCCCGTGGCGAAACCGATCAGGGGATTGAGGAACAACAGGCCGACCAGCGAACCCCACAAGCCACCCCACAGGCCCCCGGAAGCCGCCGCGACCCCCACCAGGTTGACGCTCTGCTTCAGGCGCGTCGTCCCGTCGGGGCCGCGGATGGCGACGACCGCGTCCTCCAGGTCGATGAGGTATTCCTTCTGCAGGCGCCCCAGCTCGGTCAGGGCCCGGTCCGCTTCGTTGGGATCGTCGAACGCGACGACGACGAGTTCAGCCATGGGGTTCATCCTCCGGTAAAGAGGGGTAACGCCGGACTGCGGCCCCTCGTTGCGGTGGCCGGCTTGACGGTGGCGATATTCACTTCATCCTCCACCGATGGAGACCGCCGAGGAGCCCCGTCAACTGCGCAAGTTCCGGGGATTCTGCATCGGCCACCGGCCGCCGGCGATTCCCCTGTGGCCGGGGTTCACCTTCGTTTGCGGCCGGGACTGCGGCGTGCCCGGGGCATGGAACTACCTGGAGGAGTTCCCCGACCTGGCGTTCGCGGGGCAGACGTCGGAGTACCCGGCCCTGTTCGCGATCCGCCGCCGCCTGGAGCGCAAGGGGTTCGAGGGGACGGTGGTGGTGACGCAATACCGCCGCCTCGTCGCCCGCACGCAACTGGGGCAGCCGGCCGCCAACATGGATCGTGTCCATATGATATCCGCCGCGGCGGCGGCCGGCATCCCGCTGGCCCAGTTGCTGCCGCGCACCGGCCAGTCCTGGCTGATGGCGGCCCCCGTGCCGCTCCAGGTCACCAGCGCCGAATATTATCGCCACGCCCATGTCGGCCGCGACCTGCTGCGCTTCCTGGCCGACGCGATCGACGCCGATGCGCTGACCCATGGCGAGGCCTGGGCCCTGATGTCGGCCCGCCACCTGATGGTGGCGCCCGGCGTCGGCGCCTACCCGGCGGCCCACTTCATCGCGACCTTCCGACGCCTGGAGCTGGCGGCCGAAGCCTTCTGCCGCGGCGGCCACATCCCGCGGGAGGGCTACCAGGGGCGCACGCTCGGCTTCTGCCTGGAGCGCGCCAACGGCGTCCTCGCCACGGCCGCCCTCGCCCGCGACCGAGCCACACACCCGCTATCCCGAGGCTATCAGGTCGTCGTGTCCGAGGACGGGTGCTATCGGACGGGATAGTCGGCGGTGGCCTTGCCGGAGCCGGGACGGGCCCGTGGCCAACGCCCCCGCAGCCCCCGTTGCCGGCGGCTTGCTTCCCGCGCGGCCCGATGACAATTTACCCGCGTCAGGCGGTATCGGGAGGAACGTGGTCGATGCCCCAGCGAACGAACGCATTTTGGAGAACCAAGAGCATGGAAAGGCGTAGCTTTCTGCGCGGAACCGCGGCCGGCGCGGCGACGGCGATCGGGACGACCCTCGCGGCGCCCGCCATCGCGCAATCATCGACGCCGGAAATCCGCTGGCGCATGACCTCCAGCTTCCCCAAGAATCTCGACACCCTCTATGGCAATGCCGACCTGATCGCCAAGCGGGTGGCGTCCCTGACCGAGAACAAGTTCCAGATCCGGGTATTCGCCGCCGGCGAGATCGTACCGGGCTTGCAGGCCCTGGACGCGGTGCAGGCCGAAACGGTCGAGATGGCGCACACCGCCAGCTACTACTATGTCGGCAAGGACCCGACCTTCGCCTTCGACACCACATTGCCGTTCGGCCCCAATGCACGCCAGCAGAGCGCCTGGATGCATCATGGCGGCGGCCTCGAGCTGATGCGCGAGTTCTTCAAGCAGTACAACGTCATCAATTTCCCGATCGGCAATACCGGCGCCCAGATGGGCGGCTGGTACCGCAAGGAGATCAAGACCGTCGAGGACCTGAAGGGCCTGAAGTTCCGCATCGCCGGCATCACCGGCATGATACTGGCGAAGCTGGGCGTGGTGCCGCAGCAGCTCGCCGGCGGCGACATCTATCCGTCGCTGGAGAAGGGCACGATCGACGCCGCGGAATGGGTCGGCCCCTACGACGACGAGAAGCTCGGCCTCTACAAGGTGGCGCCCTACTACTACTATCCCGGCTGGTGGGAAGGTCAGGCACAGCTCTCGGCCTACATCAACGTGAACGCCTGGGCCAAGCTGCCGGACCAGTACAAGGCGGCGCTCCAGGCGGCCTTCGGCGAGGCCTATGTCGACATGCTGGCCAAGTGCGATGCCGTGAACCCGGCCGCGCTGCGCCGGCTGGTGGCGGCGGGCGCCCAGCTCCGCCCCTTCTCGCGCGAGATCATGGCCGCCTGCTACAAGGTTGCCCACGAGCTCTATGACGAGATCGCCGACAAGAACCCGAACTTCAAGAAGGTCTACGAGCCCTGGCGGAAGTTCCGCGACGACCAGTTCCTGTGGTTCCGCGTGTCGGAGAACAGCTACGAGAACTTCGCCTTCACCGCGGCCCAATCGAGCCGCTGACCGCCTGACCGTTCACTGGCATCCCCCCGATCGTCTCACTTGAAGATGATCGGGGGGGCTTCGGTGCCGACCTCCGGCGCCTGCAACTCGATCTTGATGGAATTGGGATCGACGGTCGGCCCGGCGCTGATCCAATAGGTCACCGCCTCGGGCCAGAAGATGACCATCACCACCAGCACCAGCTGCAGCAGCAGCCACGGCACCGCCCCCCAGTAGATGTCGCGGCTGCGCACGCTGGCGGGCGCGATGCCGCGCAGATAGAACAGCGCGAAGCCGAACGGCGGGTGCATGAACGAGGTCTGCATGTTCACGC
>CAZQOA010000053.1:0-31991 GCA_964594715.1 uncultured Rhizobiaceae bacterium
CACCTGCACTACACGGCCCTGCCGCACTGGGTGCAGACCCTGGGAGTGACGTTCTCGGTCATGCTGCTGGTCCCGTCCTGGGCCTCGGCCGGCAACGCCCTGCTGACCTTGAACGGGGCGTGGCACAAGGTCCGCTACGACGCGACGCTGCGCTTCATGATGGTGGCCGCGGTCTTCTACGGCCTGTCCACCTTCGAGGGGTCGTTCATGGCGATCCGTTCCGTGAATTCACTGTCGCACTACACGGACTGGACGGTCGGACATGTCCATGCGGGTGCGCTCGGCTGGGTGGCGATGATCACCTTCGGGTCGATCTACGCTTCGGTCCCCTGGCTCTGGAAGCGCGAGGGGATGTATTCGTCGAAGCTGGTGGAGGTCCATTTCTGGCTCGCCCTGGTGGGCACCGTCATCTACGTCTTCGCGATGTGGAATTCCGGCATCATCCAGGGGCTGATGTGGCGGACCTACAATGACGGCGGCACGCTCGCCTACTCCTTCGTCGATTCCCTGGTCGCGATGCATCCGTACTATGTCGCGCGCGCCGTCGGCGGCCTGTTCTTCCTGATCGGCGCCATGGTTGGCTGCTACAATATCTGGCTGACCATCCGGACTTCGCCGGCAGCGGCCCGCGAACCGGCGGCCGACCTTCCCGCGGCCGTGCCGGCAGGCGCCGCCGCCCTTCAGGCCGGGGAGTAGGCCCCATGTTCGGTCTGCACTATTGGCTGGAACGCAAGGCGATGGGCCTCGTGCTGGCGATCATCGCGGTCGGCAGCGTCGGCGGGATCGTCGAGATCGTGCCGCTCTTCACCATCGACCAGACGGTCGAGGAGGCGCCCGACATGCGCGTCTACACGCCGCTCGAACAGGCGGGGCGCAACATCTACATCCGGGAGGGCTGCTACGCCTGCCACTCGCAGATGATCCGCACCTTGCGCGACGAGGTGGAGCGCTATGGTCCCTATTCGCTGGCGGTCGAATCCAAGTACGACCACCCGATGCTGTGGGGGTCGAAGCGCACCGGGCCGGACCTCGCCCGGATCGGCGGCAAATATTCCGACGAATGGCATGTCGAACATCTCGATCACCCGCAGGCGGTGGTGCCGGAATCGGTGATGCCGGCCTATCGCTGGCTGAAGCAGACCGCGCTCCGGGTCGACGACCTCAGCCTGCATCTGGCGGCGCTGCGCAAGGTGGGCGTTCCCTACACCGACGAGATGATCGCCAACGCAAAGGCGGACGCCTTCGCCCAGGTGTCCCCCGACACGCCGGCGGCGGAAGGGGTGAAGGAGCGCTACGGGGCAGCAACCCAGGTGCGCGCCTTCGGTGGCACGCCCGGCCGGCTGACCGAGATGGACGCGCTGGTCGCGTATCTGCAGATACTCGGGCGGCTGACCGAGGCGGCGCACCAGCCGGTCGCCACGGCGGGAGATTGACCATGGGCATCGATCACGACACCACGGTCTGGTTCGCGAAGTCCTTCGGCCTGTTCTACCTGATCGCGCTGTCGATCGGCATCGTCGCGTATGTGTACTGGCCGTCGAACAAGAAGCGTTTCGACGCCGCCGCGAAGTCCATCCTGCACGACGAGGACCGGCCATGTCGGTGAAGGAGCGCGACCCCCTTACCGGGCACATGACCACGGGCCATGAATGGAACGGTATCAAGGAGCTGAATACGCCGGTGCCACGGCCGGTGTACCTGTTCCTCATCTCCACCGTCCTCTTCTCCATCGTCTACTGGGTGTTGATGCCCGCCTGGCCGATCGGCGTCACCTACACGAAGGGTCTCCTCGGCATCGACCAGCGCGCCACGGTTGCGGAGAGCCTGAAGCAGGCCGCGCTCGACCGCAGTGCCTGGACCGGGCGCGTCGAGGCCGAGGATTTCGCCGCCATCCAGGCCGATCCCGGCCTGATGACGGTGGTGCGCCACACGGGGCAGACGTTGTTCGGCGACAATTGCGCGGCCTGCCACGGCCACCAGGCACAGGGCGGGAAGGGCTACCCCGCGCTGGTGTCCGCATCGCCGTTGTGGGGCGACAGCCCGGAGGCGATCGCCGAGACGATCCGGGTCGGCATCAACTCGACGCACCCGGAAACCAGGGTGGCGCAGATGATGGCCTTCGGCCATGACGAGGTGTTGCCGCGCGGCGAGATCGACGATGTCGTGCACTACGTCCGCACGCTGTCCGATCTGAAGGGCCCCGGGTCCGTCCCGCCGGCCAGGATCGAAGCCGGGAAGGCCGTTTTCGCCGCCAACTGCGCCGCCTGCCATGGTGACGACGGGAAGGGAAAGATCGATGTCGGCGCGCCGGACCTGACGGATGGGTCCTGGATCTATGGCGGCGATCTCCAGTCGGTCTTCACGTCGGTCTGGGCCGGGCGGCAAGGGCACATGCCGACCTGGGAGGGACGGCTGTCGCCGGTCGAGCGCAAGATCCTGGCGCTCTATCTCGCGGACCTGCGGGCCGGGAAGCGATGAACGAGGCCGCGACCATCATGCGGATTGGCCGGACAAGGGCCGTCTGGTGGCTGCTGATCGGGGCGGGATTGGCGCTCCTGGTGGTCGCAAACTGGCATCTCGTCCATGTCGCCGTGACCTCGCAGCCGGACTGTGTGGCGCATGTCCGACCGGGCGACGCCGGGCCGGGCCAGTTCAGCGCCGCCCGCTCCGCCTGCTCGCCCTAGTGAACGACAGCCGCAGGTAATCCCGCGCAAGCGAGGCCGACGATGACGAGAATCCCAGCCGTAGTTCCCCCCCTGCCGCCGGCGACGACATGGAATCGCCGCCTTGGCCCGGCGGTCGCCTTCTCGTGGCTGGCCGCGGGCTGGCGCGACCTCACCGTCCACCCGGCCGCAAGCCTGAGCTACGGGTTCCTGGTCTTCCTGGTATCGATCACCATCGCCTTCGGCCTGTTCGCGTTCGGGTTGGACTACATCCTGTTCCCGGCGCTGGCCGGCTTCATGGTGGTCGGTCCGGTCGTGGCCATCGGGCTCTACGAGAAGAGCCGGCGGATCGCGGCCGGCGAACCGGTCGACCTGATACGCATGATCCTGGCCAAGCCCAGGTCGGCGGGCCAGATCCTCTTCACCGGCCTCCTCCTGTGCCTGCTGATGCTGCTGTGGATGCGGGCGGCGGTCATCATCTACGCGCTGTTCTTCGGCCTGCGACCGTTTCCCGGGCTGGATCACATCACGGCCATGCTGTTCACCACCCCGACCGGCTGGGCGATGCTGGCGGTCGGCGGCGCGGTAGGCGGCCTCTTCGCGGCCTTCTCGTTCGCCATCAGCGCATTCTCGATCCCGATGCTGCTGGAGGAGCGGACCGACGCGCTGACGGCGATGGGCACCAGCACCGCGCTCATCTGGAACAACCTGCCGGTGATGCTCACCTGGGGCGCGATCGTGTGCGGCCTGTTCCTCGTCAGCCTCGCCACCGGCCTGGTCGGGCTGATCATCGTATTTCCGGTGCTGGGACACGGCTCGTGGCACGCCTACCGCGCCATCCGGCCCGGCGCCCACGGGTAGGGCTCCATGAGCGGCCACCCGTCCAGCACGGAGCTGCCGGCTTCCAGGACCGCCGGCGAAGAGGTCCTGCTGGCGAGCCGCATGGTCGGCGACGGCGTTCGTCGGACCGACCTCTCGATCCCGGCCATCCATTGCGGCGGCTGCATCCAGCGGGTGGAGAAGGCGCTCCAGGGGCTGCCGGGGGTCGGACAGGCGCGCGTCAACCTTTCGACCAGGCGCGCGACGATCCTTTGGCATGGCGGGGCACCGCCCCCCTTCGTCGCCGCGCTGCGCGAGATCGGCTACGAGGCGCACCTTCATGATGTCGGCGTCGACGACAAGGACCAGGCCCTGCCCGAGTTGGTGCGTGCGCTGGCCGTGGCCGGCTTCGCCTCGGGCAACATCATGCTGCTGTCGGTTTCGATCTGGTCGGGGGCCGACCCGGCGACGCGCGACCTGTTCCACTGGATCTCCGCCCTGATCGCGCTTCCCACGCTGGCCTATTCCGGACGCATATTCTTCCGCTCCGCCTGGCAAAGCCTGCGCCATGGCCAGACCAACATGGACGTGCCGATCTCGCTGGGTGTCCTCCTTGCCTTCGGCATGAGCTTCTACGAAACGCTGCACCACGGCCCGCACGCCTATTTCGATGCCTCCGTTTCGCTGCTGTTCTTCCTGCTGATCGGCCGCACCCTCGACCACATGATGCGCGAACGCGCGCGCCAGGCGGTGAAGGGATTGGCCCGGCTGGCCGCGCGCGGCGCCCTAGCGCTGCGGGAGGACGGCTCGTCGGCCTACCTTCCGGTGGCGGAGATCCGGCCGGGCATGACCATCCTGCTGGCGGCCGGCGAGCGTGTGCCGGTGGATGCCCGCGTCATGAAGGGGGCGTCGGATCTCGACTGCTCCCTCGTCTCGGGGGAAAGCCGGCCGCAGACCGCCGAGCCTGGGTCCGTCCTGCGGGCGGGCACCCTCAATCTCACCGGCCCGCTCACGATCGTCGCGACCGCCGCGGCCAGTGATTCGTTCCTGGCCGAGATGATCCGGATGATGGAGGCGGCGGAGGCCGGCCGCTCGGTCCATCGGCGGATCGCCGACCGCGCCGCCCGGCTTTACGCCCCGTTCGTTCATCTGACCGCGCTATTGACCTTCATTGGCTGGGTCATCAGCACGGGCGACCTCCACCGCGCCGTCACGGTCGCCATCGCCGTCCTCATCATCACCTGCCCCTGCGCGCTCGGCCTTGCCGTGCCGATGGTCCAGGTGGTCGCCGCCCGCCGGCTGTTCGAGAAGGGCATCATGGTGAAGGATGGCGGCGCGATGGAGCGGCTGGCTGAAATCGACACCGTGATCTTCGACAAGACCGGCACCTTGACCTTCGGCGACCCGCGTCTGGTGCCGGACCAGGCGGTCGCCCCCGCCACCCTGGCGCTGGCGGCCGCAATCGCCAGCCATTCGCGCCATCCCTATTCGCAAGCGCTGGCCACGGCCGGCAGGATGGCGCCGTCGGTTCCGGTCCAACTCGACGCCGTCGCCGAATTTCCGGGTTCGGGCCTGGAAGCCCGTGCCGGCGAGGCCGTCTATCGCCTGGGACGCGCGGAATGGGCGCTTGCCCATGGAAACGGGCCGCGGCCCGGCTCCGACGAGAGCGGCGTCGTCCTGTCGCAGGACGGGCGACAGCTGGCGGAATTCCGCTTCGACGACCGCCTGCGTCCTGGTGTCCACGCGACAATTGCCGATCTGGTCGCCGCCGGGCTCCAGGTCGAGCTGGTTTCGGGGGACCGCGAGGAGCCGGTGGGCCAGCTCGCGGCCGCCCTCGGCATTCCCCACGTTGCCCGCGTCCTGCCGGGCGGCAAGGCCGCCCACGTCGCATCCCTCGCCGCATCGGGCCGCAAGGTGCTGATGGTCGGTGACGGGCTGAACGACGCACCGGCGCTGGCCGCCGCGCACGCCTCGATGGCACCCGCCTCGGCGGCCGATGTCGGCCGCAATGCCGCGGACCTGGTGTTCCTGCGCGACGATGTCTCGGCCGTGTCCCAGGCGATTGCGGTTTCGCGCGAGGCCGGGCGGCTGGTGCGCCAGAATCTGGGGCTCGCGGTCGCCTACAACGCGATCGCGATACCGATCGCCGTCCTTGGGTTCGTGACGCCGCTCCTGGCTGCGGTGGCGATGTCGTTGTCGTCGCTGGTGGTCGTGGCGAACGCGCTGCGCCTGCGCGGCGCCGGACTTGGCGACGGGACGGCGCGGGCGGGCCGCGGCGCGGCGGTACCGTTCGCGCTGGAGGCCGCGAAATGATGGACTTCTTCTATCTGATCCCGATTGCGCTGGTCCTCGGGGTCATCGGCCTCGTGGCCTTCCTCTGGTCGTTGAAGAGCGGCCAGTACGACGACCTCGACGGGGCTGCCGCAAGAATCCTGTTCGAGGAGGAGGACGTCCCCGCCCGACCTTCCCCATCAGCGCCGAGGAACCCGGATCGCCACAACTGAGTTCAAGTCCTCGAACCCGACGCTTTTCCTGCGACGGAGATCGGAGGACTTGGATGCGGCTGGCACTTCTTTGGCTTTTGGGGATCCCGCTGCCGATCATCTTGCTGATCTGGCTCTTCACCTGAGATCAACCTCGCGAAAACGGCGCCAGGACCGGGTCTTGGCGCCGTTCGCAAGTCTGCCGCTCGGGCGGCCGCCCGGCCAGAAGACGAACGGGCTAGAAGACGAACAAGGCGACGCAGACGCCCAACGCGACCACCGTCGCGGTCAGTGACAGCCAGAGCACGTGCCGCATGCGGTGCAGCTCGATGCCCTGCCGCGCCTCGTCCGCGGTCAGGTCGTGGCCGTCGCCCGCCCGCTGCTCCTCGGGAGTGGGGTTCATGTTCGGCATGGCAATAGAACGCTTCACCGGGCTGCCGGTTCCCGGTCAAGGGAGGCCGCCTCTGCCGCCCGCTGCCGTTGGCGAGCCACGGGAACCCGGGATGCGGAAAATCCGTTTCCCACCCGACGGCCGACCGCTGATGCGGCGGCATGGAGTTGGAAAGGGCACCAGCATGCGCGATGAGGCACTCGACGCCACCGAGGCCGGCTCGCTGATCTCCGCCGATCGGGTCGCAGGGACGGCCGTCTACAACCGCAGTGGCGACCATCTGGGTTCAATCAAGACCATCATGATCGACAAGAGCAGCGGCAAGGTCGTCTACGCCATCATGTCGTTCGGCGGTTTCCTCGGCATCGGCGAGAAATACCATCCGCTGCCATGGGGCATGTTGACCTACCACCGCGGCCAGGGCGGCTATGTGGTCGACATCGACAAGAGCGCGCTCGTCGAAGGGCCTTCCTACGGCAACGACGATGCACCCGACTTCGATGACCAGGCCTGGGGCCAGAAGGTCCATGACTATTACCGGGTTCCGCCCTACTGGACGTAGCCCCTACCGGACATAGCCTGGGCCGGACGTGGGCTGGGCCGGACGTGGGCTGGGCCGGGGCGCCGCCGCCCGAACGGCGATGCGCCCCGGCGGGCCCGCGGCTCAGCGGCCTTTTCCGCGCAAACCGTAGAGCAAGCCCGCGACCGCCGCGATCAGGACCGACGGCGGGACGTTCGTCAGCAAGGCACCGATGCCGGCCGACACCGGATCGGCCGCGGCGGCAGCCGAGGCGGGTGCGGGCCGCGTCCGCCGCCGGACGACCAGATGGCCGACCAGGCCGACGATCGCCGCCAGCAGGATGAAGCCGCCGCCGATCACGGTCGCCGCGACCGGGCCGGAATAGCGCCAGCTCAATACCTGGTAGCCAGCCGCCACCAGGAAGCCGGCGCCGACCAGCAGCAGGACGACGAGCGCCGCACCGACGGCGGCCCGGATACAGGCGATTTTCGCCTGGTTCCGGATCGACGCGGCGAAGCGCCCCACCACCAGCAGGCGGAGGAGCGCGTTCATCAGCGCCGCAGCAGCAACGCAGCGGCAATGCCGGCGGCGAAGGCGGCGGCGATGGCGGTGAAGGGGTTGTCCGCCACCGTTTTCTTCACCTGCTCGCCCATCTCCTCGGCCCGCTCGATCTGGTCGGTGACGAGGTCGCCGATCTGCTCGCGCAGGTCGTCGAGCTTGGCTTTCGCCTGCTCCAGGCCGGCGGTGCCGCCGGAGGCACCGATCCGTTCGATGTCGCCGGCGATGGCCGAGAGGGCGCTCTGCAGGGATCGAACACTCGATTTCAACCTTCCGACCTCACGATCGGATGTGGCGGATGCGGCCATGGGGGGGTTCCTTTCCGGGGTTCGTGTCGCGCTAGAGAACGCCTTCGGGGAGTGTCGGTTCCGGGCCGCTGCAACCATTCCGTGGTGGCGCCGGGGCCGGAACCATCCGCCGGTCAGGCTAGTTCTCCTGGCATGGCGGGAAGGAGCCTTCACCGCCCTGTCATCAGCCGGTCGAACCTGATCGTCGATGCGCGAGCAGGCGATCCAGGGACGACCACGAGAATGCAAGGAGGCGCCATGAACCAGCAGAAGCAGGGTCCCGGCCAGCGCCAGCAGGGCCAAGGTCCGGGGAACCCGGGAAACCCCAATCCCGATCCGCAGCGGCAACCGCAGCAGGACCAGGGACCGCCCGGCCGCGAGCGGCCGCGGCATCCGTCCGAAACCGAGCGCGAGCAACGCCCCCGGCCCGAGGACGCCAGGCGCGATCCGGGCCAGAAGGGCTGATCCTCGGCCCCTCTGATCTTGAGCTGGCCGGATTCGCCATTCATCTCACGCCATTCATCCCACGGAGGAAAATTCCATGCGTACGTCCATGATTGCCATCCTTGCCACCGTCGGCGCCCTTGCGACGGCGCCCGCGATGGCCCAGAGCACCATGCCGGCCCCGACCGATCGGCCGGCCACGATTTCGCCCGTGCCGATGACGCCGCCCGCCGCCCGCGCCCCCGCCGCACCCAGGCAGGATGTCGGCAATCCGATCACCGGGATGCGGGTGAGCAAGATCATCGGCAGCAAGGTGAAGAACAGCGCCGGCGAGAATGTCGGCACCATCGATGATCTCGTGGTCCGCGAGAAAGACCAGGTGGTGATGGCGGTGCTGTCCGTCGGCGGCTTCCTCGGCATGGGTGACCGCAAGGTGGCGGTGCCATGGAGCGAGCTGACCTTCGGCAGCGACCGCACGGTCACCTACAACGTGACCAAGCAGCAACTGGAGCAGCAGCCCGAGTTCAAGGGTTAGGCTTCGGCCGTCACGGAAAGTGGGCGCCGGCAGCGATGCCGGCGCCCTTCTGTTGCCCGCATTTCAGGAGGCGCATTTCAGGAGATGGGGGCCTTCCGCTTCTCCAGCGCCGCCAGGAGGATGCAGAGCGCGATGCCCTCCGATGCCACGCGGACCTCGTCCAGCGACGGGAAGGTCGGCGCCAGGCGGAGCGTCCGGTCATGCGGGTCGCGGCCATGGGGCCAGGTGGCACCGGCCGGCGTCAGGGCCATGCCGGCCTCCCTCGCCAACTCGACGATCCGCCCGGCGGTGCCGTCGACCGCGTCGACGGTCACGAAGTAGCCGCCATCGGGCCTGCCCCACCGCGCCACGCCGGTAGCGGCCAGCCGGTTGTCCAACGCCTTCGCCACGGCATCGAACTTCGGCTTCAGCAGGCGCCGATGGGCATCCATGTGGCGATGCAGCCCGGCGTCGTCGCGCAGGAAGCGGACATGGCGCAGCTGGTTCAGCTTGTCGGGCCCGATCGTCCGCTTGTTCGCCCGCGCCAGGTACCAGCGCACATTGGCGGCCGAGGCGGCGAAGAGCGCCAGCCCGGCGCCCGCCAGCGTGATCTTCGAGGTGGAAGCGAAGACGAAGGCGCGGTCGGCATGACCGGCGGCCTCGCAGCGATCCAGGACGTTGGCGATCTCGCGCCGCTCTTCCGTCAGGTGGTGGACGGCATAGGCGTTGTCCCAGAAGAGGCGGAAGTCGGGGGCGCCCGTGGGCATGGCGGCCAGACGGGCGATGGTGGCCTCGGAATAGACCTCGCCGCTGGGGTTGGCGTATTTCGGCACGCACCACATGCCCTTGACCGACGGGTCCAGGGCCAGGGCCTCGACCGCATCCATGTCCGGACCCGCGCCGGTCAGCGGCACCGGCAGCATGCGGATGCCGAACTCCTCGCAGATCGCGAAATGGCGGTCATAGCCGGGTACCGGGCAGATGAAGGCCGGCGCCGGCTCCTTCGACCAGGGCTGCGCCGAGCCCGGCACGCCCTTCAGCAGGGCCCAGACCAGGGTGTCGTGCATCAGGGCCAGGCTGGAATTGTCGCCGATCACGACGCGGTCGGCCGGCGCCCCCATCATGGTCGAGAACAGCGCCCGTGCCTCCGGCAGCCCCTGCAGCCCGCCATAGTTGCGCCCGTCCTCGCCGGCTTCGGTGAAGTGGTCGCGGTTGCCCGGCAGCGCCAGCATGCCGTTGGCCAGCTCGAGCTGCTCCGGCGACGGCTTGCCGCGCGTCATGTCGAGCTTCAGTCCGCGCGCCTGGAAGGCGCGGTATTCCTGGCGCGCCTGCTCCAGCCGCTGGTCGAGATCGGGGGTGGAGAGTTCGGCGATCGCGCTCATGGCAGCCTCATCATCCTTCCGGGCGGTTGCGGGCGCTCTAATAGCCGCTTGCCGCGCCCGATTCCACCGGCGCCGTGGGGGCGGGAAAGGCGCCGGCCAAAGAAAAAGGGCGCCGGCGGGATCGCCGGCGCCCTCGTTCGGGGCCTGTCTGGTGGGGGCGGCTCAGGCGGCGCGGACCTCGACCACGGCGCTGCGTCGTGCGGCGCGCCGGCCGGGGCGGCGCTCCGCCTCGGCGGCATCCCCGCCTTCGACGGCCTCGGGGCCGTCCAGGAGCTGGTGGAGATGGGTGCGGGCGCGGTTCAGGCGGCTCTTGATGGTGCCCACGGCACAACCACAGATCTGGGCCGCCTCCTCATGGTCGAGGCCAGACGCCGCCACCAGCATCAGCACCTCGCGATGGGAGGCGGAGAGCTTCTCCATGGCCCGGCCGAGCTCGGCCAGCGCCACGGTCGGAAGCTGGGCTGCCGGCAGGGTCGCCAGTTCGGGCGTCAGCTCCTCGCTGCGATGGCGGCGCGACGCGCGCAGGTCGCTGATCCACTGATTGCGCAGGATGGTCATGAGCCAGGCGCGGACGTTGGTGCCTTGCTCGAACCGGTGCTCGGCCGCGAGCGCCCGGGTCAGCGCATCCTGGACCAGGTCGTCGGCGCGGTCCCTGGCGCCGGTCAGCACCCGGGCAAAGGCACGAAGTTGCGGCAGGCAGAGCAGGAGGCCGTTGCGGAAGTCGCCGCGATAGGAGGTGACGGACGGGCCTACGGTGCCGGCAGACAGCGCGCGGGTGGAGTTCCGGGGCTGGCTTGCCTTCTGGCCGGGGTCGGTTCGCATCATCGCTCGTCCCTCGCTTTGGTTTTGTCTTGCGCTCTTGGTTCGTCGGCTCCGGGCGGAGCGTCTTCGAGCAGCATCTGCAGCATGTCGTCGGGAATTTTCTCGTCGAGTACTGCGTCGTGCATGGTCTTCAGGCGACGATCGACCCACTCGTCGAAGAAGCTCGGCTGGGAAGATCGAGCCGTCCGGCTCGCTGGACGGCTCCCAACTGGGTCTCCGCCCGCCCCCTCTCGCCGCCGCTTCCTGTCATTCGCCACCGTCGGGCCCCCGTCTCGGATCGATCACGCGCCAAGCCCGGGAACCGTCCGCGGGAAAGGTGTCGGATGCTGCACGCAGTTTCTGCCATGTAGGCAACGCAGGAAACGCGATTCCGATCCGTCGTGTTCGTCCTTACGGCAGCTTTCGCCTCACCTCCTCGTCTGATTGTCTTCGCCTGATTGCGCCCTGGATGACGCATTGCCATTGGGACCGGGAAATCCGATGGAAAGCCGACCACAAAAAGGCATTCTTGGGGCGGGCACTCCCTCTGGCGGGCGAAACCCCATCTTTGCCCCTACCACCACGCTCATGGCTTCGCGCCGGTACGCCATAGGACGATGAATGTTCGACAGACTTCTTGAGATATTCACGGGCGCGGCACCGCTTTCGCGGGCCGACGAGGCCGGCGACCTCCAGGTGGCGGTGGCCACCCTGCTGGTCGAGGCGGCCTGCATGGATGACGGCTTCGACCCGTCCGAGCGCCGGACCATCGGCGACCTGCTGGCCGACCGGTTCCACCTGTCCGGCGACGAGACGGCCCGCCTGCTGGCCGCGGCCGAGCTGGCCCATGACCGCTCGGTCGGGATGTATCGCCACATCCGCCGGATCACCGACGGCTACGACGCCCAGGAGCGGATCGAGCTGATCGAGATGCTGTGGGAGGTCGCCTATGCCGACGGCAGGCTGGACCCGCAGGAGGATGCGCTGGTCCGGCGAATCGCCGGACTGGTCCACGTCGCCGACCATGACCGCGGGGCCGCCCGCAAGCGCGTGCTGGCACGGCGCGGCCAAGCCGGCTGACGCCGGCCCTCGACGGGCGCTACGGCCGAGGTGGCGTTCAGGAGGCGGCGTTCAGAACGGCTGGCAGACGAATTTCAGGCTGTTCGACCCGACGGCGGCGATCGTCGCACGCTTGCGCTCCAGCGCGCAGGCGTCGCGCGCCGCGCGGTGGGAGGCGGCCGGGTTGGCCTCGTCCAGGCGCACCGTCAGCTCGTTGCCCTTGCGCTCGGTGATGAGATCGGAATCGCCGGCGCAGGCGGCAGCCCCGAGGCCCGCCATCAGCCCGGCGACGATCCAAGACGCACGCATCGCTGCCCTCCCCTCCAATTTCATTCACCCCCGGCCGCCACCGCCTAAGCGATCAACGCCTCGAACCGGGCGGCCGGCCGGTCCCAGCCGCAGCCGTCCTGGCCGGCCAGGGCCGCCCGATGCTGCTTCTGCCACAGCCCGTCGTCCGACAACAGGCGCACGGTCGCGGCGGCGAACGCCGCCGGCGTGTCGGCGACGAAGCCGGTTTCCCCATGGCGCACCCGTTCCGGCAGCGAACCGGCCCCGCCGACCACCGCCGGCAGGCCCATCGCCTGGGCCTCCGCCGCGGCCAGGCAGAAGGTTTCCTCCCGATCTCCGCCATAGACGAAGACACGGGCGGCGGCCAGGGCCGCGGCCAGCGCCGGCTTGGGCAGGGGGTCCAGCAGCTCCGCCCCCGCCGCCCGGGCATGGGCCAGCACCGGCGCCATCCGGGCTGCCAGGCGTGGGTCGCCATAGACCGCAGCCCCGGCGAAGACCAGCAGGCGCGCCCGCGGGACCTGCGGCAGCACCCGCGCCGACCACAGGTCGGCCAGCCGGTCGAGCCCGCGCAGCGGGTTCGAGGTGAAGACGGCGATCGGTGCTGCGGGCGGCGGCCGTTCGGGCCAGCCGAGGAACGCCGCCGACACGCCGAGCGGCACGATCCGCCGCTCGCCGCCCATTCCCCAGGCGGGGTAGGTGCCGGCGTGATAGCGGCCGGCGAAGACGAGTACCGGCCGCCGGCGCAGGAGCGGCACCTGATAGCGCCATTTCAGCAGGTAGGCGGCCGGGTTGTGGATCCAGAAGGCCATTCGCCGGGCACCCCGGCAGAAGCCGAGCACGCGATGGCCGCGATTGGCGACATAGAGGTCGGCATGGTCGGCGACGCCGTCCTCGGTCGGCGCCCAGCGGACCCCCTGATGCACGAGCCGCCGGGCGCCGCGGGCAAACGCCTGCACCTGGTGCCCGCGGGCCGCCAGGGCCGCGGCCAGGGCCGCGAACGCCGTCTCCGCGCCGCCGAGCGGGCGCTCGTCGATCATCGCCCCATCGAACACGAGGCCGTCGTCGGCCAGCACGATCGCCGCCATGGCAGGCGGTGCCGCCGCCGGATCAGACCGGCCGGAACTCGATCACCACGCCGCGCGCATCCTGCGGCGCCACCACCAGCGAGGCGCCCTCCTCGGTGAAACCCGCACCGCCGGCGGCCAGTGCTGCCCGGGCGGCGGCGCGGTCGCGCACCTGGACGACGAAACCGGCCAGCCCCGGGGTCGGTAGCGACGACAGGTCGGCCCCCGGGTAGCGGGCCTTCAGCGCGGCCGGGGTCAGCAGTGTCAGCGGCGTATTGCCGGTGGCGACGGCGACACCACCCGGAACCGCGACCGACCCGCGGTCGAACAGCTTGGCATAGGCCGTGCCGGCAGCGGCAGGATCGTCGGTCGCCAGCATCACCTCGGCCAGGCCGAAGGCGCCGTTGGCGTGGCGCAGCAGCGAGGGCACCCACGCCGCGTGCGGGGTCAGATGCTGGCAGCAGAACATGCGGGCGCCTGGCGTGGCCTCAGGCGGGAATTGGGTGGTGTCGAACGCCGCCTCGGCGGTGCTGCCGTCGGGCATCGGCACCGGCCGCGAGAAATGCACCGGGTCGGCGGCCGCAATGCCGGCCGCGCGCATCTCGGCCGCCGCCCGGGCGGCGCTGTCGGTCTTGAGCGCGACACCGCTCATGCCTTCGCGCCGGGCCAGGAGCTCCCGCCAGCGGGCATTGGCGTCGGTCGGCGCCACCACCCCCATCAGCTCGAAATAGTCGCGCTCCAGCATGATGGTGTGGTTGCCGGTGCCCATGTGGGCGCTGTGGGTGCCACGCGGCGAGATGGTGAAGCCGAGCCGCCCATAGTCGGCGGCGGCCGTGTCGAGATCGCGGACGAGGACGATGACATGGTCGATCCCGAGGATATGGGCGCGCATCTGGCGGTCTCCCGAACGGAACGGCCCGCGATGGGCCGGAAGGACTTCCGGGTCTTATACCCGGTCATGGCCGCAGATGTACCGGCGGGTCGCGGGTGTACGAGGGCGGGTGGTTCAATTGCAATTCGGCGGCCGGACGGAATTGTAGTATCGATCCCGCTCATGGACCTGCCCGCCGATCCTGCCGACCTGCTGGTGCCGCTGCTTGCAGCGGTCATCCATCCGGCCACAGCGGCCAGCGCCATCATCCTGTCGTTCATCGTCCGCAGCCGCTGGTCGGTGCGTGGCGCCACCGCCGCCGTCGCGGCCGCAATCGGCCTTCTCGAAGCGCTGGGGACGCCCGGGATCCTGCACGGGATCTTCGTCGTCGCGTCCAGCGCGCTCGGCGGCCTCCTGGTGGCCGAGGCGGTGCTCGTCGTCCTGGCCCCGCTGCTGGCGACCCTGCTCGGCCTGGCCGCGTCGATCCTGGCCAGGATGCGCACACCACACTAGGCGGCGCGCACGACAAAGACGGCAGAATCCAAATCACCCTGGGGCATCTAGAACATGGAATGGCTGAACGACCCACAAATCTGGGCCAGTCTGGCGACCCTGACCGCCCTCGAGATCGTGCTCGGGATCGACAATCTGGTCTTCATCGCGATCCTGGCGAACAAGCTGCCCGAGGCGCAGCGCAACCGCGCCCGCAAGGTCGGCCTGGCGCTGGCGCTGATCATGCGTCTGGCCCTGCTGGCATCGATCAGCTGGATCGCGGGGTTGACCACCACCGTCTTCGAGGTCGCCGACCATCCCTTCTCGTGGCGCGATATCATCCTGGTCAGCGGCGGGCTCTTCCTCGTCTACAAGGGCACGCGCGAAATCCATGAGCGGGTCGAAGGCCATGACGAGGCGGTGGGCGTCACCCTCGCCCGGGTCACCTTCCAGGGCGTGATCTTCCAGATCATCCTGCTCGACATCGTCTTCTCGCTGGACAGCGTCATCACCGCGGTCGGCATGGCCGAGGAGCTGTGGGTGATGGTGACCGCGGTCGTGGTGGCCGTCATCATCATGGTCGCAGCGGCGGGGCCGCTCGGCGATTTCGTCTCGAACCACCCGACCGTGAAGATGCTGGCCCTCAGCTTCCTGCTGCTGATCGGCATGGTGCTGGTGGCCGACGGCTTCGGCTTCCACATCCCCAAGGGCTACATCTATGCCGCCATGGGCTTCTCGGTGATGGTGGAATCGCTCAACCTCTGGGCAACCCGCCGCAGCAGGCGGAAGGCCCAGATGGAGGCCAGCGACTAGGGGTGCGCCCGCATCGCGCCGTCACCGGGGGCCGCTTGTGTCCCCCGGTGACGGCCGATTGCCTGTCTCGGCACGAGGTATTTACGTTTGACGTAAATCATCAAGACCGGCTATTCTGAGCGTATGATTCTGAGTTACCGCGACAAACGGGCCGAAGCCTTTGCCAACGGCACGTTCGTCCGGGAGTTTCAGGCTTTCGACAGGCAGGCGTGGAAACGCCTTGAGATTCTGGACGCCGCCACCGGCCTCGAGGAGTTGCGCGCTTTGCCGGGCAATCGCCTTGAAGCCCTGAAAGGCGACCGGATCGGCCAGTTCAGCATCCGCATCAACATGCAATGGCGGATTTGTTTTGAATGGCCCAAGGACGCCCCCGGCCCGTCGAACGTCGAAATAGTCGACTATCACTAGGAGGTGACGCATGCCCCGGCCTGCCATCCATCCCGGCGAGATTCTCGCCGACGAACTCCAGGAGCTTGGCGTTTCGCCGACCGAGCTTTCGCGCCTCATCAACGTCCCGCCCAACCGTGTGACGCAGATCATTCATGGCCGGCGCGGCATCACCGGCGACACCGCGCTTCGCCTCGGCCACTGGTTCGGTACGTCGGCGCAGTTCTGGCTCAACCTCCAGAGCGCCTACGATATCCGCCTGGCGGAAGAAAAGGCCGGCCCGGAGATCGCCAAGCTGCCGGTGCGGCATGACGCCGGCCCCAACACGCCGCAGAGCGTATAGGGACGGAAGGCACGCATGGGGGACAAATCCCGTAAATAATTCCTCTCTTAGGTTGCTTCACCCGCATCGCGCCGCCGCCCCGGGCCGCTTGTGTCCCCCGGTGACGGCCGATACATTCCCGCGGCAGTTCCAGGCGGGCCGGTCGCCCGCGACATCCGGACGTCGATGACGTGCCCCGTCCCCAGCCGCCCGCGACCGGCAGGGGCGCCGGCGGTCGGCGCCCTTGGGGAGAAGATGGTAATGAACGGTGCGGAAAGCCTGGTGCGGACCCTGGTCGGCGGTGGCGTCGATGTCTGCTTCACCAACCCGGGGACCTCCGAGATGCATTTCGTGGCGGCGCTCGACCGCGTCGACGGAATGCGCTGCGTCCTCGGCCTGTTCGAGGGCGTGGTCACGGGGGCGGCCGACGGCTATGCCCGCATGGCCGACAAGCCGGCGGCAACCCTGCTGCATCTGGGGCCGGGCCTCGCCAATGGCGGGGCCAACCTGCACAATGCCAGGCGCGCCTTCACCCCGATGGTCAACATCGTCGGCGACCACGCGGTCTATCATCACCAGTACGACGCGCCGCTGACCTCGGACATCGAGGGCATCGCGCGGCCCTTCTCGCAGTGGGTGAAGACCTCGCCCTCGGCCGAGATGATCGCCGCCGACGGCGCCGCGGCGATCCTGGCCGCCCGCACCTCGCCCGGCCAGATCGCGACCCTGATCCTGCCGGCCGACACCGCCTGGAACGATGGTACCGGCCCGGCCCCCGTCCAGGCACCGCCGCCGCGCGAGAAGGTGACCCAGGAGGCGATCCGCGAGGCGGCCGAGCTGCTGCGCCGGGACGCCAAGGGCACCCTGATCCTGATCACCGGCCAGGCGCTCCGCGTCGCCGGGACCACGGCCGCCGGCCGCATTGCCGCCAAGACCGGCTGCCAGGTCCTGGCCCAGACCTCGAACGGGCGCACCGAGCGCGGCGCGGGCCGGGTGTCGGTCGACCGCGTGCCCTACCCGGTCGACCAGGCGATCGCCCGCCTGAAGGATTTCCGCCAGGTGATCCTGGTCGGCGCCAAGGGCCCGGTCGGCTTCTTCGCCTATCCCGGCAAGCCCAGCGTGATGACCGCGCCCGGGGCCAACATCTTCCGCCTCGCCACCATCGAGCAGGATCTGGTCAACGCGCTGGAATGGCTGGCCGACGAGGTCGGCGCCAAGGGCACCGAGCCGCCCTACGAGCCGGCCCAGCGGCCCGGTCTCTCGACCGGCAAGCTGACCATCGACGCCTGCGCCAACGCCATCGGGGCCCTGATGCCGGAGAACGCCATCGTCGCCGACGAGGCGGTCACCTCCGGCCGCGGGCTCTTCCCCTTCACCAAGGGGTCGCCGCCGCACGACTGGCTGCAGATCACCGGCGGCGCCATCGGCCTCGGCCTGCCGCTGGCGACCGGGGCGGCGATCGCGTGCCCCGACCGCAAGGTCCTCTGCCTCGAAGGCGACGGCAGCGGCATGTACACGGTGCAGGCGCTGTGGACGATGGCCCGCGAGGGGCTGAACGTCGTCAACGTGATCTTCTCGAACCGCTCCTACGCGATCCTGCGCGGCGAGCTGCACAATGTCGGCGCGCACAATCCGGGGCGGAAGGCGCTCGACATGCTGAGCCTCGACCGGCCCGACCTGAACTGGGTGGACATGGCCCGCGGCATGGGCGTGCCCGGCAGCCGGGCGACCACGGCCGACGAGTTCAACGATCAGCTCGCCCGGGCCATCGCCACGCCCGGCCCCTACCTGATCGAAGCGATCGTCTGACCGGAATGGCCGCCGCCGTCCATTCGATCTGGCGCTATCCCGTCAGCTCGATGGGCGGGGAGCGGCTGGACCACGCGGATGTCGGACCGACCGGCATCCGCGGCGACCGCCGGTGGGGGGTGGTGGAGGCCGCCGGCGGCGAGATCGCATCGCCCAAGCGGCCGCGCTGGTATCCGACGCCCCATGTCGAGGCGCGCCTGGCTGAAAGCGATGCGGCAGGGGGCGATGCGGTCGAGCTGCGGTTGCCCGGCGGCACTTGGCAGGCCGGCGACGACCCGGCGACGAGGGCGGCACTCGCCGCCCATTTCGGCTTCGCGGTCAATCTGTTGCGCCATCCCGCCCCCGACTTGGCACCCGGCATCGAGACGGTGGCGCCGCGCTACCGCGTGCGGGACATCCACCTCGTCACCACCGCATCCCTGGCGACCTTGGCGGCGATGCTGCCGGACAGCCGGCCGGACCCGCGGCGCTTTCGCCCCAACCTGGTGGTGGAGTGGCCCGACCGGTCGGTGCCGTTCCCGGAATCCGCATGGACCCCCGGGACGGAGGTGACGGTCGGCGGCGCCCGCCTGCGCGTCCTGGAGCCATGCCGGCGCTGCGCCTTCGTCACCATCGCCCAGCCGGGCCTCGACCATGACCCGGCGGTGCTGGACGCCGTCGCCCGCGGCAACCGCGCCGACTTCGGCGTGCTCTGCGCCGTGGTGCGGCCAGGCTCCGTGGCGCCCGGCGACCCGGTGCGCCTGGAAGTCTGACCCTTCAGGCCCCCGTCGATGAAGAGGGGGGCGGCTGGCGGGTGACGATACGGGCTCGCGTCAGCGCCGTCAGGGTGCCGATCAGCATGAAGGCGGCAGCGCAGGCGAAGATCCAGAACGGATTGCCGTGGTCCATGATGTAGCCGTAGAAGGGTGGCGCGATCATGCCGCCGACACTGAAGCCGGTGGAGACGAAGCCGAACACCTTGCCGAACGACCCGGCCGGGGTGGCCGCGCGGACCATCATGTCGCGGGACGGCATGATGATGCCGTAGGCGACGCCCGACAGGGTCATCACCGCGACCAGCAGCGTCGAGCCCAGGTCGACCGAGCCGATCAGCAGCACCACCAGCGAGGTGCTGGCGAAGCAGGCCGCCGCCACCAGCGCGTGATGGCGCGTGCGGTCGGCGATCCAGCCGCCGAGCAGGACGCCGGCGGCGCCGCTGATCAGGTAGCCCGTCAGGGCCGTGTTCCCGACCGCCAGCGGCGTCCCGAACAGGCTGTTCAGCGCCACCACCGAGAAGTAGGTGATGCCGGACGCCGACATGGTGATCAGCATGAAGAAGAACATCAGGCCGAGGATGGTCGGCTGGAACAGCAGCTTGATCCCCGACGGCGCGTCCGGATCGCCCTTGCCCCCCTTGCGGCGCGGCTGCGCGTGGGCGAGGTCGGCCGAGCGGACCAGCAGCAGGATTGCGACCGCAAAGCCGATGGCGCCCGCCACCACCAGCCCCCCTCGCCAGCCGATGGTGAGCGCCAGCCCCAGCATGAGCGCCGGCGACGCCGCCGTGCCGAGATAGCCCGAGAAGGTGTGGAACGAGAAGGCGCGGCCGATCCGGCTGTCCTGCACGGTCGAGGACAGGATCGAATAGTCGGCCGGATGATAGACGGAATTGGCCAGCCCCGCGAACAGGAACGCCACCAGCAGCGCCGTATAGGACCCCGCGATGCCGGCCGCCGCCAGGGACAGGCTGCCCAGGATCAGGCCCCCGACCAGCAGGCGGAACGGCCCGATGCGATCGACCAGGAAGCCGGCCGGCGTCTGGGTGACGGCGGTCGCCACGTTGAACACGGTCAGGATCAGCCCAAGCTCGACATAGCTGACCGACAGCGCATCCTTCAGGAACGGGAAGAGCGGCGGCAGGATGAAGATATGGACGTGGCTGACGAAATGGGCGGCACAGATCAGGCCGATGACCGAGAGGTCGCGGCGCGCCGGTGCCGGCGCGAGGGTGCTGCTCGCATCCATGAATTCGGATCCTGCTCGGGGCTCTAGGCCTGCGTGGGGTTCTGGAATCGGGCGGACGATCGCCGGTTGCGAGCGAATCTAGTCCGGTCCGCCGGCCCTGGCCAGGGCCGGCGGCACATGGGAGCCATCCTCGGGACGCATCGATCGGGGCTGGACCGGTGGGCCGCCGCCGCTAGACTGCGGCGGCTATCGCCTTCACGCGAGGCCGGGACAGGGGGTTCCTCCCGGTCGGTGCGTACGGCCAGGTGATCAGCCGACCGGTCCGGGCACGCGCCCGCGATCCATGCGCGCCCGCGGCATCCAGCGACGCCGCGGGCGTTTCTTCGACCACGAGGACAGAATATCGATGGGCGCCACCATCATCGCCGTCAGCAGCAGCCCCGGCCATACCATGAGCAAGCCCACCCGCACCTCGATCCGCCTGCTGGCCGGTCTCGGCGTGGAAGACGACGCGCATCTGGGCAAGACCGTGAAGCACCGGTCCCGGGTGGCGCGCGACCCGACCCAGCCCAACCTGCGCCAGGTCCATCTCGTCCATGCGGAACTGTTCGACGAGTTGCGCGCCGCCGGGTTCGCCCTGGAGCCCGGCCGGATGGGCGAGAACGTCACCACCCGGGACATCGACCTGCTCGGCCTGCCGACTGGGACGCGCCTGCATCTGGGGGCGACCGCCGTGGTGGAGGTCACCGGCCTGCGCAACCCCTGCATCCAGTTGAACGGCTTGCAGGACGGCCTGATGGCCGCCACGCTGGGCCGCGACACCGACGGCAACCTGGTGCGCAAGGCGGGCGTGATGGCGACCGTGATCGCCGGCGGCGAAGTATGCCCGCACGACCCGATCGGCATCGAGCTCCCACCCCTGCCGCACCACCCCCTGGTGCCGGTGTAGCGGTCGTCGAGGATGCCGGCGCTCCCGCTCACGCGGGTGCCGGCACAGCGCCATGCGACCTTGGCAGCGTGCCGGGTATGCGGCGACGGCCCGGCAGATGAGAGGAGGCGGCCTCTCAAGCCATCAATGCTTCGCGGACCGCTTCCGGGTTCTTCTTGATAACCTTGAGCAGGGCGGCGGCCGCCCCGGACGGGGCCGCCCCCCGCTCTCACTTCCGAACTGTCGGAAGCGGAATGTTCAACAAATTCGAGAACTCGGCTTGAGTCCGCCGCATGGCCTGCCGTGCCGCAGTCACTTCGGAAACAGGAACTTCGACCGCCCGCAGTTCGCGGCGTCCTTCGCAGTGCTCCAGCACCTCGTTCAAACCTTCAAGGATTTTCGAGGCGACGCTGGATGTCTTGGACATTCTCGGCATACTCACATCCTCAACTTTAGTCCTCGTGAGCCCCCCGCCATGTCAGCGGCGCTTGCCGGGCGTGTGGTGGTCGTCGACGAAGGTCGGGGGCTTGCGCGCCACCCACTGGCGGAAGGCCGCGATCTCCGGATGGTCGCGGAGTGCCGCCATCGAATTGTAGGTGTCGCGCAGTTCCCGGTCGGACAGGACCGCATGAATCTTGTCGTGGCAGACGCGATGCACGCTCACCGCATCCCGGCCCTTGAAGCGGCGCGGGACGAGGTGGTGGAGATTGACGCTCGGTCCCGCCACCATCGGCCGGTCGCACAGCGGACAGGGGCCGAGGTCGGCCCCTGTCGCGTCTTCATCCGCCGCCGCAGCAGCCCGCCTCAACGGAGTTGGCACGAGGCCTGGCCGCGCTTCTCGAGATATTGCTGGTGATAGTCCTCCGCCTTCCAGAAGGGGCGGGCGTCGGCGACCTCGGTTACGATCGGGCGGCGGAAGCGGCCCTGGTTGCGGGCGATCGCCGCCTCCGCGGCCGCCTTCTCGGCGGCATCGTTGACGAAGACGACCGAGCGGTACTGGGTTCCGACATCCGGCCCCTGGCGATCCTTCTGGGTCGGGTCGTGCAGCTCGAAGAAGAGGTCGAGCAACTGGCCGTAGGTGACCCGGGCCGGGTCGTAGGCGACCTCGACCACTTCGGCGTGCCCGGTGCGGTCGCTGCACACCTGCTCGTAGGTCGGATTGGACACCTGGCCGCCGGCATAGCCGACGGCCGTCTCCAGCACGCCGTCGACGTCGCGGAAGGCCTGCTCGACGCCCCAGAAGCAGCCGGCACCGAAGGTCGCGACCGCACGGCCCGGTGTCGCCGCCGGCGCGGCAGCCTCGTCCGCCCCCTTCTCGGCAGCCGCGAACTCCATCGCCGCACCGTTCATGCAGTAGCGCATCCCCGTGGGCGGTGGCCCGTCATCGAATACATGCCCCAGATGCCCGCCGCAGTTGGCGCAATGAATCTCGGTCCGCGTCATGAAGAACGAGCGGTCGACGGTGGAGCCCACCGCCCCTTCGATCGGCTGCCAGAAGCTGGGCCAGCCGGTCCCGCTCTCGAACTTCGCGTCCGCCTCGAACAGCGGCTGGCCGCAGCCGGCGCAGACGAACTGGCCCGGCCGGTGCTCCGTGTTGAGGGGGCTGCTGCCGGCGCGTTCGGTGCCGTGCCCGCGCAGCACCTGGAAGGCCGCGGGCGGCAGCGACCGGCGCCATTCCTCCTCGCTCTTGGCCACGGGAAACGCACTCGACGGCGCCCCGTGGGATCGGCCGAACAGCTTGCCCAGGCTCATCGGGAATCTCCAATCATCGAATTGGCACTTAATGTAGGCACTCTGCCACCCTTCGGACAGCAGCGCTCACCGGCTCGTCATCGTGCGTGATCCGCGTGCGCGAGCATCGTCCAGGCCGGCGGCTTGGTCTAGAGTCCGGACGCCCCCGCCAAGCAATTCCCGCACAGGAAGGAATCACCATGCCCGGTCCCGCCCCAGACGGCCCCGCCCACGATGGCCGCGCAAAGCCAGCCGGTGCGCTCGAAGGCCTGCGCGTCCTCGACGTCACCAGCCACCTGTCCGGTCCCTACTGCGCCATGCTGCTGGCCGACCACGGCGCCGACGTCGTCAAGGTGGAGCCGCCGGGCGAAGGGGACGCCGCGCGCCGGATGCCGCCCTTCGTCGGCGGCGAGAGCGCCCCCTTCATGGTCTGGAACCGCAACAAGCGCAGCATCTGCCTCGACCTGAAGGACGCGGCCGACCGCGACCTCTTCCTGGCGATGGCCGACGACGCCGACGTCGTCATCGAGAATTTGCGGCCAGGGGCCCTGGACCGGCTCGGGCTCGGCTGGAGCGCCCTGCATGCCCGCAACCCACGCCTGATCCTGGCGTCGATTTCCGGCTTCGGGCAGACCGGCCCCTATGCGGCGCGTGGCGGGTTCGACCTGATGACCCAGGCCATGTCCGGGCTGATGGCGGTGAACGGGCCCGCCGACGGGCCGCCGCATCGCCTGCCGATCGCCATCTCCGACGTGTCGGCCGGGCTGTTCCTGGCCGTGGGCCTGCTGTCCGCGCTGTGGCGGCGGGAGCGGACGGGCCGGGGGCAGTGGGTCGAGACCTCGCTCTTCGAAGCCGCGGCCTCGCTCGGCGTCTATGAGGCGGCGCATTTCTTCGCCACCGGCGACAAGCCGTCCCGGATCGGCCAGGCGCATCGCGGCAGCTCACCCTACCAGGTCTTCCAGACGGCCGACGGCTGGATGACCCTGGGGGCGGGGCAGCAGAATTTCTTCATCCGCTTCTGCGCCATCATCGATCGGCCGGAGTTGGTCGACGACCCGCGCTTCCGCACCAATGCCGACCGCGTCGCCCACAATGACGTGCTGGTGGCCCTGATCCAGGAGGCATTGAAGGCCCGCCCGACCGCCCATTGGATGGCGGCGCTGGAGGCGGCGGGCATCCCGGCCGGCCCGGTCATGACCCACGACCAGCTGTTCGCGGACCCGCAATTCGTGCAGCGCGAGATGGTCGTGGAGGTCGACCACCCCGCCGCCGGCCGCACCGGCAACCTGGGAGTCGCCGTGAAGATGTCGGAAACGCCGGGCTCGGTGCGCCGGCCGGCGCCGATGCTGGGCCAGCACTCGGCGGAAATCCGCGAAGAGGTGAAACAGCGCCAGGGCCGCCGCCGAATGGCCGGCGATTGAAAGAGAAAATGATCGCCGCAAAATAAAGTCTGAATTACGGCAGAAAGGCCTTTTCAAGGCGCTGGAACTGGAAGGGTATACGGCAGTTCTCCATGGCACAATATCCGCTGGAGCCATGCCATGGAGATCGCCTTTATCATCTTCGCCAACGCTGCCGTACTTCTGATTACTGCAACAGTGATATCCTGGGCGACTTAACTCTTTCGATCATCCAGCAATTTCTCAACCGCCGGCAGGATGCGCTCCACCATCACCGCCACGCCCCGGGCGTTGGGATGGAGGCCATCCTGCTGGATCAGGGAGGCCTCGGCCGCGACCCCGTCCAGGAAGAAGGGGTAGAGCGCGACCCGGTGTTTCTCGGCCAGCCGGCCATAGAGGCCGTTGAAGGCATTGGCATAGTCGCGGCCGAGATTGGGTGGCGCCAGCATCCCCACCAGGAGGGTCCGCACGCCGGCGCGCTGGAGGCGGGTCAGTATCCGGTCGAGATTGCGTTCCGCCTCGGCCGGATCGAGCGCACGCAGCGCGTCGTTGGCGCCGAGCGCGACCAGGGCCGCATCCGGCCGGTCCGCCAGCGCCCAGTCGATGCGCGCCAGCCCGCCGGCCGAGGTATCCCCCGAGACACCGGCATTGATGACCCGGACATCGCGGCCGCCGGCGCGCAAGGCCGCCTCCAGCTTTGCGGTGAAGCCCTCCTTCGCCGGCAGCCCATAGCCGGCGGTGAGGCTGTCGCCGAGGGCCAGCAGCCGTTGCGGTGCGCCGTGAACCGGCACCAGGCCGGCCGCGAGAAGGGCCAGCGACAGGAAGCCCGCGTTGAAGAGCTGCCGGATCGCTCCATATGAGCGGAACGGAAACCGGTGGGCCGCCGACCCAGAATCGCTGCCCAACCGTCCGCCGCCCGCCCCGCCCCGCGTTCCGGGGGCCACCGTTTCCGGATGGTTCATGTCGCTTCCCTCCCCGCTGGTGTCGCTGTCGTCCGTCGAAGTGAAGCTGGCGAGCGCTGCCGGCATCGTCAACATCCTGCGCGGGATCGACCTGGTCGTGGCCGAGGGCGAGACGGTGGGCATCATCGGCCCGTCCGGGTCCGGCAAGTCGACCCTGCTGATGGTGACCGCCGGCCTGGAGCGTGCGACGGCCGGGCGCGTCGAGGTGGCGGGGATCGACCTGGCCGGCCTCGACGAGGACGGGCTGGCGCGCTTCCGGCGCGACCATGTCGGCATCGTCTTCCAGTCCTTCCACCTCATCCAGACCATGTCGGCGCTGGAGAATGTCGCCATTCCGCTGGAGCTGGCGGGTCGGCGCGACGCCTTCGAGCGCGCCCGTGTGGGGCTGGAGGCGGTTGGGCTCGGGCAGCGTACCCATCATTATCCGGGGCAGCTTTCCGGCGGCGAGCAGCAGCGCGTGGCCCTGGCGCGCGCCTTCGTCACCGGCCCGCGCCTGCTACTGGCCGACGAGCCGACCGGCAACCTCGACGGCGCCACCGGCGAGCAGGTGATCGACCTGATGTTCGACCTGCGTCGCCGGCACGGCACCACCCTCATCCTCATCACCCATGATCCCGCATTGGCAGCCCGCACCGACCGGGTGATCCAGCTCGGCGACGGTCGCATCGTCGCCGACGAGCGGCGCCCGCCGCTGCGCGCGGCCGGCTAGGCGGCCCATGCCCTTCGCTTTCCGCGTCGCCCGGCGCGAGCTGCGCGCCGGCATTGCCGGCTTTCGCCTGTTCGTCGCCTGCCTGGCGCTGGGCGTGGCCGCCATCGCCGCCGTCGGCTCCTTCGCCACGGCCGTGGTATCCGGCCTCGACACCGACGCCCGCCGCCTGCTCGGCGGCGACATCGAGTTGCGGGTCATCCATCGCGCGCTCGACGCGGCCACCCGCGACGAGCTGGCGACCCTCGGCACCATCTCCGAGGTGGCCGAGATGCGCGCCATGGCCGTCGCCGTCGGCAGTGGCGCCGAAAGCCGCCGGACGCTGGTCGAGCTGAAGGCGGTGGACGAGGCCCATCCGCTGGTGGGCGCGGTCGAGACCGACCCGGCCGACGGCATCGACCGGCTGCTGCGCCGGCCGGCAGGGCGCGGCGTGCTGCTGGACGCGAGCCTGCTCGGCCGCCTCAAGGTCGCCGTCGGCGACAAGGTCCGCATCGGCGAGGCGGAGTTCACCGTCCGCGGTGCCATCGTCCGCGAGCCGGACAAGGGGACCAGCGCCATCTCCTTCGGCCCCCCCGCCCTCATCCGCATGGCCGACCTGGCGGCGACCGGGCTGGTCCAGCCGGGCAGCCTGGTGGCCTGGCGCTATCGCCTGGTACTGCCGCCGGGCGGGGACGCCAGGGCCGTGGCGGCGGGCCTGGAGGCCCGTCATCCGGATTCAGGCTGGCGCATCCGCACCGTGGACAATGCCGCGCCGGGGCTGGTGTCCTTCATCGAGCGCCTGCGGCTCTATCTGACCCTGGTCGGGCTGACCGCGCTGCTGGTCGGCGGGGTCGGGATCGCCAATGCCGTGCAGGCATTCCTGGAGCGCAAGCAGGCGACCATCGCCACCTTGAAATGCCTGGGTGCGCCCGGCGGCACGGTGATCGCCGCCTATTTCCTCCAGGTTGCGGCGATGGCCGCCGTCGGCATCGCGGTCGGCCTGGTCGTCGGCGCCGCCTTGCCCTGGGTGCTGGCGGCCGCCGTCGGCGACCAGCTTCCGGTGGCGGCCCGGATCGCCATCTATCCCGGCCCCCTGGCCGCCGCAGCCGCCTTCGGGGTGCTGACGACGCTGGCCTTTTCGCTGTGGCCGCTCGGTCGCGCCCGCGCCATCCCGGCGGCCCGCCTGTTCCGGGACACGATCCAGCCGGTGGCGACCAGGCCCGGCCCGGCGCTGCTGGCGGGGACCGCGGCATCGGCGGCGGGCCTGGCCCTGCTGGCGGTCTGGAATGCCCCCGACCGGCGGCTGGCGATGTGGTATGTGGTCGGCGTGGCCGGCGCGCTGATCCTGTTCCGGGCGGCCGCCTGGGCGGTGATGGCGGTGGCGCGCCTGGCCCCGCATGTCGGCCGGCCGGCCCTGCGGCTCGCCATCGCCAACATCCACCGGCCAGGCTCGCCCGCTCCCTCGGTC
The DNA here is from genome assembly GCA_964594715.1 of uncultured Rhizobiaceae bacterium. Taxonomy (GTDB): domain Bacteria; phylum Pseudomonadota; class Alphaproteobacteria; order ATCC43930; family Allostellaceae; genus Allostella. The sequence continues at coordinate 27,083 of CAZQOA010000053.1, forward strand.
GTGCTTTCGCTCGGCCTCGGCCTCTCGACCCTGGTGGCGGTGGCGCTGGTGCAGGCCAACATGGACCGCCAGGTGACCGACGCGATGCCGGCGGCCGCCCCGACCTTCTTCTTCATCGACATCCAGCCGGACCAGGTCGGTGACTTCGACGCGCTGATCGCCGCCCATCCCGGGGTCGAGCGCCATGACCGGGTGGCGTCGCTGCGTGGCCGCATCACCCGCATCAACGGCGTTCCCGTCGACCAGGCGAAGGTGGCACCGGAGGCGGAGTGGGCGCTGCGCAATGAGCGCGGGCTGACCTACGCCGCCACCATGCCCGAGGGCGCGGAGGTCGTGGCCGGCCGGTGGTGGCCGGCCGACTATCGCGGCGCCCCCCTGATCTCCTTCGATGCCGAGGTCGCCAAGGGGCTCGGCCTCGGGGTCGGCGACACCATGACGATCAACGTCCTGGGGCGCGAGGTGACGGCGCGGATCGCCAACCTGCGGCGCATCCGCTGGACCAGCCTCGCCATCAACTTCACCATCGTCTTCGCCCCCGGCACGTTGGAGGGCGCCCCCCAGACCCACATCGCCACCGCCCGGGTGACCCCCGACCAGGAGGCGGCCCTGCTGGCGGCGGTAACCGACCGCTTCGTCAACGTCTCGGCCATCCGGGTGCGCGACGCGCTGGACGCGGTGTCGGGCGTGCTGGGCAACATCGCGACGGCGACCAGGGCCACCGCGGCGGTAACGCTGGCGGCGGGGCTGCTCGTCCTGGCGGGTGCCTTCGCGGCCGGCCATCAGCGGCGCGTCCGCGACGCCGTCGTGCTGAAGGTGCTGGGCGCCACCCGGCGCCATGTGCTGGTCGCCTATCTCGCCGAATACGGGCTGCTCGGCCTCGCCACCGCCATCATCGCAGCGGCCTTCGGCACGCTCGCCGGTTGGTTCGTGCTGACCGGGGTGATGCGGGCGCCCTGGAGCTTCCTGCCCGGCCCGATCCTGGCGACGGCTGCCATCGCCGTGCTGGTCACGCTGGCCATGGGGTTCGCCGGGACCTGGCGGGCGCTCGGCCGGAAGGCCGCCCCCCTGCTACGCAATCCGTAGTCGATTCCGGCCAACGGAAAACGTGAAATCGCGGCAATAACCGACGCCCTCCCCGTACGCACGCATTGATCGGCCAGCGGCTTTCCTTATATTGACGCGCGGGAGAGGCCATCGCGGTTTACGGAGGTTTCAAATGGCATACGGGCAAGACAGACGTTACATGACGCGCGCCCAGGCAGAGGCGGCGCAGATCGACGTCGGCCTGCGCCAATACATGCTTCAGGTCTACAACTACATGGCGTCGGGGTTGGCGCTGACCGGGATCGTCGCCTATCTCGGCGCGTCGACCGGGTTCTATGCTTCGATCGCACAGACGCCGTTCGTCTGGCTGGTCATGCTGGCACCGTTGGGGGCGGTGTTCTTCCTGAGCTTCCGCATCCAGACGATGTCGTTCTTCACGGCGCAGGCGGCGTTCTGGGTGTTCTCGGTGCTGATGGGCCTGTCGCTCAGCTACATCTTCCTGCGCTACACCGGCGCCAGCATCGCCCGGGTGTTCTTCATCAGCGCCGGCACCTTCGCCGCGATGAGCCTCTATGGCTATACGACGAAGACCGACCTGTCGCGCTTCGGCTCGTTCCTGATGATGGGCCTGATCGGCATCATCCTGGCGAGCGTGGTGAACATCTTCCTCGCCTCGTCCGCGCTGCAATTCGCCATTTCGGTGATCGGCGTGCTGCTGTTCGTCGGCCTCACCGCCTACGACACGCAGCGGATCAAGGAAGTCTACATCGACACCGACGATCGCGACACGATGGGCAAGAAGGCGCTCATGGGCGCGCTCACCCTCTACCTCGACTTCATCAACCTGTTCGTGCTTCTGCTCCAGCTCTTCGGCGGGCGGCGCGAATAGCCGATCCGGCCCCCGGGGCCCGAATCGAAACCGCCCGGCGTCCTGCGTCGGGCGGTTTTCTTTATTCAGGAACAAAGACTTGACCAATGCGCGCAGAGCTACTCCCGCGCGCGCGATCCATGGTATAGTGCGCCCCCGTAAAGACGCCCCAGCCGGGGCGTCTTGCCTGTTGGGGGCCGGGGCACGGGCCCGAAGCGGGGGCCGGGTCGCTAGGCCATCTCGACAGGAACACCTTCCGGAACGGACGACGCCGGCCATGAAGCTCACGATCGAACGCGCCGCCCTGCTTCGCGCCCTGGCCCATGTGCAGAGCGTGGTGGAGCGCCGGAACACCATACCGATTCTCTCCAACCTGTTGATGCGTGGGGAAAAAGGGGAAATCTCCCTGGCCGCCACGGACATGGACATCGAGATCGTCGAGATGGTGCCGGCCGAGATCCAGCGCGCAGGGACCACCACCGTGCCGGCGCACACCCTCTACGACATCGTCCGCAAGCTGCGCGACGGCTCGCAGGTCCAGCTCGAGACGGACGGGACCAAGGGCACGCTGACCCTGCGCTCGGGCCGGTCGACCTTCACGCTCGCCAGCCTGCCGGCGGAGGATTTCCCCGCGCTATCCGGGGGCGAGCTGCCCCACCGCTTCGCGGTCGCCGCCGACGCGCTGCGCCGCCTCGTCGACCGCACGCGCTTCGCCATCTCGACCGAGGAGACGCGCTACTACCTGAACGGCATCTACCTGCACGCGACCGAGGCGAACGAGGTGCCGGTGCTGCGCGCGGTGGCCACCGACGGCCACCGCCTGGCGCGGGTGGAGATGCCGCTGCCGGAGGGTGCCAAGGGCATGCCCGGCGTGATCGTGCCGCGCAAGACCGTGAACGAGCTGCGCAAGCTGATCGAGGAGGTGGGCGAGCCCATCAGCATCGGCGTGTCCGAGGCGAAGATCCGCTTCTCCTTCGAGGGCGCCACCCTCACCTCCAAGCTGATCGACGGCAGCTTTCCCGAATATGAGCGGGTCATCCCCGCCCAGAACGACAAGATCATGGACGTGCCGCGCCAGTCCTTCTTCGAGGCGGTGGACCGGGTCTCGACGATCACCTCGGACAAGGCGCGCGCGGTCAAGCTGCATGTCGACCCCAAGGGCCTGGTCCTGTCCGCGACCAGCGCCGATACCGGCACGGCCCAGGAGGAGGTGGAGGCCACCTACTCCTCGACGCCGCTCGAAATCGGCTTCAACGCGCGCTATCTCCTGGATATCCTGCAGCAGATCGAAGGCGACGACGCACGCTTCGCCATGGCCGATGCCGGTTCCCCGACCCTAGTCCAGGACGGCCAGGACGCATCCGCGCTCTACGTCCTGATGCCGATGCGGGTGTGACGCCCGGCCCCGCGTCGAGCACCGTCCGGATTGCCGCGGGCGGGGCGGCCACCGTCGCCGTCACGAGACTCGATCTGTCCGACTTCCGCTGCTACCGGCAGGCGCGCATCGACCTGGATGTGCGGCCGGTGGCGCTGGCCGGCCCCAACGGGGCGGGCAAGACGAACCTGCTCGAGGCGGTGTCGTTCCTGGCGCCGGGCCGCGGCCTGCGCCGCGCCCGGCTATCCGAGGTCGATCGCATCGGCGGCGGCAGCTGGGCGGTGGCAGCCACGGTCGCCACCGCGGCCGGGCCGATCGCCATCGGCACCGGCCGCGATCCCGAGGGGGAGGGCCGGGAACGGCGCCTCGTCCGGATCGACGGCGCCCCCCAGCGCGGCCAGGCCATCCTGGCCGAGGTCACGGGCGTGGTCTGGCTGACGCCGCAGATGGACCGGCTGTTCCTGGAGGGCGCGGCCGGCCGGCGTCGCTTCCTCGACCGGCTGGTATTCGGCTTCGACCCGGAGCATGCCGGCCGGGTGGCGGCCTACGAGCATGCGTTGCGCGAGCGCGGGCGCCTGCTGCGGGAGCGGACGACGGATCGCGCCTGGTTCGACGCGATCGAGGGCCAACTGGCCGAGCAGGGGGTCGCGATCGCCGCGGCGCGGCGTGAGCTGGCGGCCGCGATCGACCATGCCGCGGCCGAGGGGGTGGGGCCCTTCCCGCTGCCGCGGCTGGCCATGGCGGGGGCCCTGGAGGAGTGGCTGGAGGATCAGCCGGCGCTGGCGGCGGAGGAACGGATGCGCGAGGCATTGGCGGCCGGCCGGCGCGGGGACGCGGATTCGGGCGGCGCCGGCGTCGGCCCGCATCGCAGCGATCTCCGGGTGCGCCACGCCGCCAAGGACATGCCGGCCGAGCAATGCTCGACCGGCGAACAGAAGGCACTGCTGCTGGCGATCGTACTGGCCGACGTCCGGCTGCAGGCGGCGGCCAAGGGCGTGCCGCCGATTCTACTGCTCGACGAGGTCGCCGCCCATCTGGATGGAGAGCGGCGTACCCATCTGTATGACGAGATCCTGGCGCTCGGCGTCCAGGCCTGGCTGACCGGCACCGACGCGGAGTTGTTCGCGCCCCTTGCCGACGCCGCACAGCATTTCCGCGTGGCCGATGCGATCGTGACGCCGCGCTGACGGAGTACCCATCGATGTCTCAATCCGCCTCCGCCCATCCCCCGCAGGACAGCCACCCGCCTCTGGGCGATGCCTATGATGCCAGCTCGATCCAGGTGCTGCGCGGCCTGGAGGCCGTGCGCAAGCGGCCCGGCATGTATATCGGCGACACCGACGACGGGTCGGGCCTGCATCATATGGTGTATGAGGTGGTCGACAACGCCATCGACGAGGCGCTGGCAGGCCATGCCGACCGCGTCAACGTCATCCTGAACGGCGACGGGTCGGTCACGGTCAACGACAATGGCCGCGGCATCCCGGTCGACCTCCACCCCGAGGAAGGCGTGTCGGCGGCCGAGGTCATCATGACCCAGCTCCATGCCGGGGGTAAGTTCAACCAGAATTCCTACAAGGTCTCGGGCGGCCTGCACGGCGTCGGAGTGTCGGTCGTGAACG
>CAZQOA010000054.1:0-31662 GCA_964594715.1 uncultured Rhizobiaceae bacterium
GCAGCGTCTTGCCGCAGCCGGTCGGGCCGATCAGCAGGATGTTCGACTTCGCCAGCTCGACGTCGTTGCTCTTCTGGCCGTGCGCCAGGCGCTTGTAGTGGTTGTGGACCGCCACCGAGAGGACACGCTTGGCGTGGAACTGGCCGATCACATAATCGTCCAGGACCTTGGAGATGTCCTGCGGGGTCGGCACGCCGTCGCGCGATTTGACGAGCGTCGTCTTGTGCTCCTCACGGATGATATCCATGCAGAGCTCGACGCACTCGTCGCAAATGAAGACAGTTGGGCCGGCGATCAGCTTACGCACCTCATGCTGGCTCTTCCCGCAGAAGGAGCAGTAGAGGGTGTTTTTCGAATCACCGCCGCTGGACTTGTTCATAGCCGCTCCAAACGAGATCGGGGGCCGCGGGGGATGTTAGACCCTGGCTCGGTCCAGGGACAATGCCTGAAAATAGGCACCTCCCTAGTCCCGCAAGACCCGCGCCGCGGCCCCGAAGCCCGTGCCAGGCGCCACCATTGGCGCCGGTACGGGCCTCGAAACCCATCAGTAATATGGGGGGGCCGTCAAGACCCCCAACCTCCGGTACATCGGGGACCGCCGCGGCGCGGCGGCCTCTCCCGCCGTCTGGAACCTGCGATCAGGCCGGACGACCATCCTCTTCGCGGGCCGGCCGACTGTCGATAACCTCATCGATCAGGCCGAACGCCTTGGCTTCGACGGGGGTCAGGAACTTGTCGCGCTCCATCGCCCGCTCGATCACGTCGAGCGGCTGGCCGGTGTGCTTGACATAGATTTCATTCAGCCGGGCGCGAATCGCCAGGATTTCCCGGGCATGGATCTCGATGTCCGTCGCCTGCCCCTGGGCGCCGCCAGAGGGCTGATGGATCATGATGCGGGCGTTCGGCAGGGCGAAGCGCTTGCCCTTGGCCCCCGCCGTCATCAGCAGCGAGCCCATCGAGGCCGCCTGGCCGATGCACAGCGTCGACACCTCCGGGCGGATGTACTGGATGGTGTCATACATCGCGAGGCCGGACGTCACCACGCCGCCCGGCGAGTTGATGTAGAGCGAGATATCCTTGTTCGGGTTCTCCGACTCCAGGAACAGCAGCTGGGCACAGACGAGGCTCGCCACCCCGTCATTCACCGGGCCGACGAGGAAGATGATCCGCTCCTTCAGGAGACGGGAGTAGATGTCATAGGCCCGCTCCCCCCGGTTCGTCTGCTCGACGACCATCGGAACGAGGGTGTTCATCGTGAAGTCGTAGGGATCGCGCATCATCCTCACTCCGCCGGCGACGTTGCCCGCCGCCACAACTGGTTGTCGCTTACCCCGCCTCGGAGGCGCTGCCGGTCTCGCCCTGCTCGTCCGGATCGCGGAGCAGTTCCTCCACGGGAACCTGGCGGTCGGTCACTTTCGCCTGCTCGACGATGTGATCGACGACCTTGTCCTCGAACAGCGGCGCGCGGAGCGAAGCCACCGCCTGGGGGTTCTTTTCATAGAACTCGATGACCCGACGCTCCTGACCGGGATAGCGCCGCGCCTCCTCGGAGATCGCCTTGTTGATCTCTTCCTGGGCCACCTTGATGTTGTTCAGGCGACCCACTTCCGCAAGGAGCAGGCCAAGCCGGACCCGCCGCTCGGCGATCGCGCGATATTCCGCCTTCAGGGTCTCGTCGTCCTTGCCGGCATCCGGATCGGACTCGGCCGGGGTTGCCGCCGCGCCCGCTTCGGCACCTTCCGCGGTACCCGTCCCGGCGCCTTCCGGCGCATCCCCTTCGGCACCTTCCGACGCCTGGCCACCCTGCCCGGCCGCCGCCTTGCGCTGCTCCTCGACCCGGGTCCAGATGCCCTGGAACTCCAGCTCGACCATGCCTTCCGGCACCTCGAAGTTGGTCGTGGCGGACAGCTTGTCGAGCAGCTCGCGCTTGATGCGCGCCCGCGTGACGCCCGAGAAGTCGCGCTCCATCTCCTGGCGGGCAGCCTCGCGCAGCTCCGTCAGCGACGGGAAGCCGATCTGCGTCGCCAGCTCGTCGTCGACCTGGGCCGGCGCCGGCTGGCGCAGTTCCTTGATCGTGACGGCGAAGCGGGCCGGCTTGCCGGCGAGCTCGCGATTGCCGTACTCGGCCGGGAAGGCCACGGTCACGTCGAACGATTCGCCCGACTTCCGGCCGATGACCTGGTCCTCGAAACCCGGAATGAACATGCCGCTGCCGACCTCGAGGTGGAAGCCGTCGGCATTGCCGCCGGCAAACGCCTTGTCGTCGACGAACCCCTGGAAGTCGATCACCGCGATGTCGCCGGACGCCACCGGGCGCTCCTCCTCGACCACGACCGAGCGCTTGTGCTGCTCGGCGACGCGCTGCAGGGCCTTGTCGACCTCCGCCTCGTCGACCTGGGCCTTCAGTCGCTCCAGCTCGATGGTGCTGAAATCCTGCGGCTGGATCTCGGGCAGGACCTCGACGGCCATGGTGTATTCCAGGTCCGCGCCCTCGTTGAAGGACTGGATCTCCACCTTCGGCTGCAAAGCGGGGCGCAGGCCACGGTCTTCCATCGCCTGCTGCGCGCCGGCTTCCAGCGTCTCCTGGAGGACCTCGCCCAGCAGGGCCTGGCCATAGCGCCGCCGCAGCACCGGCAACGGCACCTTCCCAGGGCGGAAGCCCGGCATGTTGGCCGTCTTGGCGATCTCGGAGAGACGCCCTTCGACCTTTTCGCTCAGCTCCGACGCGGGGACAGTGACCTTGAATTCGCGCTTCAGGCCCTGGCTGGCGGTCTCGACAACATTCATCGACGGTTGATTCCTAATGCTGATGGTCGGCCCGAGCCGACCCGAGAAGCCTGCCTGCCCCGCGAAGGTCGGGGCCGGCAGTGGTGCGGGCGAAGGGACTCGAACCCCCACGACTTGCGTCACCGGAACCTAAATCCGGCGCGTCTACCAGTTCCGCCACGCCCGCCCGCATCGACGGCCGACTTCCCCGGTCGTCGCACATGAAGGCGGGTTCTACCGCAGGTCCCGCCGGTTCGACAACTTCGTTGCTGCGTCCCCTTTACGATGCCGCGATCAGTCGTGGGGACCGCCCGCCACATAGATGACCTGTCCGGAGACGAATCCGGCCCCTTCGCTGGCCAGGAACGAGGCCGTATGGGCGATGTCCTCCGGCTGCCCGGCCCGTCCGACCGGGATGTGGGACACCTGATCCTCGATATGGTCCTTCAGCGACAACCCGCGGCGCGCCGCCGAGGCCGACGTCATCGCGGTGACGATCAGCCCCGGCGCGATCGCATTTGCGGTGATCCCGAGCGGCCCCAGTTCGACCGCGAGCGCCTTGACGAAGCCATGCATGCCGGCCTTGGCCGCACAGTAATTCACCCGCCCCGCATGCCCCTGGGCGGAAATGCTGGATATATTGATGATCCGGCCCCACGTCGCCGCCGCCATGAAGGGCTGCACGGCGCGCGTCATCAGGAACGAGCCCCGCAGATGGACGCCGAGCACGGCATCCCAGGCGTCCGCGGTCATGTCCGCCAGCAGGCCGTCGCGAGCGAAGCCGGCATTGTTCACCAGCACCGCCGGCGGGCCCAGCTCCTGTGCGATGCGCTCCACCGCTCTCGCCACGTCGTCCTCCCGGGCGACGTCGGCGCCGACGCCGACAGCGCGCCCGCCGATCCCTCGGATACGGTCGACCGTCGCGGCGCACGCACCGCCCTCGCGATCCACCACCGCGACCGGAAACCCGTCGCCGGCCAGCCGCAGTGCTACCGCCGCACCGATGCCCTGCGCCGCCCCCGTGACGATGGCAACCCGTTGATCCGCGCCAATCATGTCTGCTCCATCTGTCGGCCGGGCGCGCGAGCAGGCCGTTTCCCTAGGCGGTGTGGAAGGACACGGCCAAGATGATCGTGCTGCTCGTTGTAAATATTCCGCCCGCGTGATTCCGAAGGAGACGCAGCATGGACCGATTCACCGGTGGTTGCCTGTGCGGCAACGTCCGATTGGTGGCGTCGGGACGCCCATACCGGGTCGGCCTTTGTCACTGTCTCGACTGCCGCAAGCATCATGGGGCCCTCTTTCACGCTTCCGCGGTGTTCCCGCAGGATGCGGTGACGATCGATGGCGAAACACGCGACTACGCCGGGCGATTTTTCTGTCCCCGCTGCGGCTCGTCCATTTTCGCACGCACCGCCGACGAAATCGAAGTGAACCTGGGATCGCTGGATGCGCCCGACCAACTGATGCCGACCTACGAAAGCTGGATCGTCCGTCGCGAGTCCTGGTTGCCGCCGTTTCCGCTCGTCCGACGATACGACCGCGATCGCGACGCCATGAGCCGCTTAGAGGACTAAGTCGGCCTGGGGCCTGAAAGGACAGGTCTGCGCATGACTAGCCCCCCACTGTATAGGTCAGGATGACCCCGCCGGTCTTCAGCGGGCGTGCGGAAACAAGGTGCATGCGGACCGCGTCGTGCTGCGGCTTGAAGAGCGGGGTACCGGCGCCCAACACCACCGGGACGACGCATAGCCTGTATTCGTCGACGAGCCCCGCCTGGAGCAGCGACGCCAGCAGATCGGCGCTCCCGAAGACGTAAATGTCCTTGCCGGTCTCGGCCTTGAGGCCCCTGACCGCATCGACCGCGTCCCCCTTCAGCAGGCGCGTGTTGTTCCACTCCGCCGCCTCGAGCGTGCGGGTCGCCACCGCTTTCTCGAGCGCGTTCATCATGTCGGCCACCGCCCCGGTTGCCTTTGTCCAGTGGGCGGCCATGCCCTCATAGGTCCGCCGCCCGAACAGGAGCGTGCCGATCTCCTGCCCCTGCGCCAGCGAGAACGCCTCGAGCTCGTCGCCCCAGACGGTCACGTGGAAGTCGAGGCTCCAAGGCGTACGGCCTTCGAAAAATCCGTCGAGCGTCATCATGTTCCACGCGACCAAGCGCCTCATTGCATCTCTCCTCGGTCAAAACCAGTTGCGCTACACAATCAGTTCCAACATGCGCGCACTGATTTTACAATGCAATCGGTTTTGGACGAGGTGTGTCGCATGCGGGAGGATCAAAGGTCGGGCTGCCCGATCAACCTGAGCCTGGAGGTCTTCGGCGACCGCTGGAGCCTGATCGTCATCCGCGACATGATGTTCGGCAACCGCCGCCACTTCCGCGAACTGCTGTCGCGCTCCGAGGAAGGCATCGCCTCCAACATCCTCTCGGCGCGCCTGAAGCGCCTGCTCGACCTCGGCATGATCACCAGGGCCGACGATCCCAGCCATAAGCAGAAGGCGATCTACAGCCTGACCGAGAAGGCGATCGAGCTCGTCCCGGTGTTGGCCATGCTCGGCGCCTGGGGCCGCCGCCACCTGCCCGTCAGCCGCGAGCTGTCCATTCGCGCCGAGCTGCTGGAAAAGGGCGGACCGGAGATGTGGGAGGCGTTCATGGAAGAACTGCGCACCCGGCATCTGGGCGCCCCCCAAAGGCCCGGCGCGCGCTCGGTGTCTGCCGAGTTGCGTGCCGCCTATGAGCAGGTCCTTGCGGAGGTCGAGGTCTAGAGCACCGGCTGGGTCGTGCGCCGCAGCACGTCCGCCGAAGGCATGCGCCCCTCGAACCAGATGCCGGCCGCCGCGCACGACATGGCGGCGCCATCGTGGCCGACGCCCGGGACGGCAACCAACTGCCAACGGAACGGCAGGCCCAGCCGCTCCGCCTCGCGCCTTCCATAGTCGTGCATGAAATGCGCGCGGGCATAGCGCGTCGGACCTTGTGCGGTCGCCTCGGCCTGGGACGGCAGGTTGGGATCGCCGGCGTCGATGTCCTGGTCTCCGGCGAAAATGGTCATCGGGTAGGCGAACCAGCGCGCCAGCGCGGCCTGGTCGAGGCCGATGCCGCCCAGCCCCGCGGGGAACGGGCGATCCAGCGTCGGCAGCGTGTACCACCCGGAATTGGCGGCCATCGCCACCTCGAAGACGGCGTGGTCATCCCCGGTCGCCAACAGCCGATGCACGAACTGCCCGCCGGCGGAATGACCGAAAAGGTGCGCCTGCGTGCGGTTGGTGACGCCACCCTTCCGCAAGGCCGCCAGGACGCGCGCCGGCACGCCGTAGATCCAGCTCTGGCTCGGGCGGATGGCGCCGTCCGTCCCCATGACGAGCCCGTTATTGTAGCTTTCGGCCTTCGGAAACCGCCCGTCGGCGAAGGTCGGCGCGACGATCAGGATGCGATGCTTCTCCGCGGCCTCGATCCAGAAATCGCGGTAGTCGTCGCCGTTGCGAAGCATGCCGTGCTGCACGATCACCACCGGGCCGTCCGGCGTTTGGCCGGACGGACGGTAGAAATTCACCTCCAGCGGCCGGTCGGGATTCGAACGATCGACGAAGGCAAGGGTGCTGCGGCCGATTTCCGGGCTGAGGACCGTCGTGGTCATGTCGTCTCCGCTGCGGTGTGAAGGTGGCAGGCGGCGTGGCGCCCCGGCGCGATCCCGGCCGGGGCGGGCCGCACCCCGCGGCAGATCGTCACGGCGTGTTCGCAGGCGAACCGCCCGTGGCTCAGCCGTCCAGGAGCGCGCGGGCGACCGCGTTCAGGATGGCGTCGGCATCGATGCGATGGACCCGGTAGAGGTCCTGGATGTCGCCGGACTGGCCGAAATGATCGACGCCGAGCGGGACCACGCGGTGGCCGGCCACACTGCCGAGCCAGGACAGGGTGGCCGGATGCCCGTCGACCACGGTGACGATGGCCGCGCCCGGGGCCAGCGGCGCCAGCAGGTCGCCGATCCGGCTCGACCCGCCGTCGCCGGCGGCCTCGCGCCAGCCGGCATGCAGGCGATCGACCGAGGTGACGGCCAGCAGGCCGGCGCCGGGGATATCCTCCAGCATCGCGGCATGGGCCTCGATCGCCTCCGGCGCCACGGCGCCGGAATAGACGATGGCAATCGGGGCGCCGGCGGCCGGCGGCACCGCCCAGTAGCCACCCGACAGCACGTCGGCCTTGCCCGCCTCGCCCAGGTCCCGCATCGGCTGGTCCAGCATGCGGGTCGACAGGCGCAGATAGACCGCCCCGCCATCCTCGGCCTGCATGTAGCGGAAGCCCCAGGCCATGATGATGGCCAGCTCGTCCACATAGGCGGGCTCGTAGGCGATGATCCCGGGCTGGCCCAGGCCGATCAGCGGGGTGATGATCGACTGGTGGGCGCCGCCCTCCGGCGCCAGGGTCAGGCCCGACGGCGTCGCCACCACCATGAAGCGGGCGTCCTGGTAGCAGGCATAGTTGAGCGCATCGAGGCCGCGCTTGATGAAGGGGTCGTAAAGGGTGCCGATCGGCAGCAGGCGCCGGCCGAACAGGCTTTCGGTCAGGCCGAAGGCCGCCAGGGTCAGGAACAGATTGTGCTCGGCGATGCCGAGCTCGACATGCTGGCCGGTGGGCCCCATCAGCCAGCGCTGCGCCGAGACCACCTTCTCGTCGCGGAAGGTATCGTGGCGCTCCCTGCGGTCGAAGATGCCGCGGCGATTGACCCAGCCGCCGAGGTTGGTCGAGACGGTGACGTCGGGCGAGGTGGTGACGATGCGCTCTGCGAGCTGGCTGTCGCCGCCGGCGAGGTCGGACAGGATGCGCCCGAACCCCTCCTGGGTCGACATGCGCTCGTTGCGCGGCACCGGCAGGATATCGGGGACCGGCACCGCCTGGTCCTGGTGGCGGCGCACGCCGCCCTGCGCGAACGGGACCCGGGCCAGGAACGCCGACAGCACCGGCACCGGCAGGTCGAGGCCGGCGAACGGCTCCCATTCCTGGCCGTCGGCGATCCGGTTGGCCTTCTTGAACCCCGTCATCTGCTCGCGGTTCATCAGCCCGGCGTGATTGTCCTTGTGGCCGGCGAAGGGCAGCCCGAAGCCCTTCACCGTATAGGCGATAAAACAGGTCGGCAGGTCGTCGGTGATCGCCTCGAACGCCTCCAGGACGGTTTCCATGTCATGGCCGGCGAGATTGGTCATGAGCTGGCTGAGCGCATCGTCGTCCAGCTCGTCCAGCAGTGCGCGGATGCCCGGAAGGTGCCCGATATCCTGCTCCAGCCGCGGTCGCCACGCCTCGGCGCCGCGGAACACGCAGGTCGAATAGAGCGAGTTCGGGCAGGCGTCGATCCAGTCGCGCAGCGCCTCGCCGTCCGGCCGCCGGAAGGCGGCTTCCAGCTTCTTGCCGTATTTCAGGGTGACGACGCGCCACCCCATGCTCTGGAAGATGCCGTCGATGCGCATGAACAGCCGGTCGGAGACGACGCTGTCCAGGCTCTGGCGGTTGTAGTCGATGATCCACCACAGGTCGCGGACATCGTGCTTCCAGCCTTCCAGCATCGCCTCGAAGACGTTGCCCTCGTCGAGTTCGGCGTCGCCGACGATCGCCACCATGCGGCCGGCGGCGGCGTGGGTCGGCACCATCTCCTTCAGTCGCAGATACGACTGCGCGATGGAGGCGAAGGTCGTCATCGCCACGCCGAGGCCGACCGAGCCGGTCGAGAAGTCGACGTCGTCGGCGTCCTTGGTGCGCGACGGATAGGACTGGGCGCCGCCCAGCGCGCGGAAGCCGATCAGCTTCTCGCGTGCCTGCCGGCCGAGCAGGTACTGGATCGCGTGGTAGATCGGGCTCGCATGGGGCTTGACCGCGATGCGGTCCTGCGGCCGGAGCACCTGGAAATAGAGCGCCGTCATGATGGTCGCGACCGAGGCGCTGGAGGCCTGGTGGCCGCCGACCTTCAGCCCGTCGCGGCTCGGACGCTCATGGTTCGCCTGGTGGATCATCCAGCTCGAGAGCCAGAGGACCTTGCGCTCCAGCTCGCGCAAGATGGTAATTCGATCGCCGGAGGCCGGCTCGGGATAGACCTCGATCGGGAGCGCGCTCATCGGTTTTTCCTCAAGCGGCGGGAATGGCCGCGCCCTCACCCCTTGGCGAGTGCGCGAATCTGCGAGGAAGCGGAAACCTTGCCCTCGCCCCGGTAGGCTTCATGGTTCGCGTCGATGCTGTCGAACCGATATAGGTAGTTCACCATCATTCCGAAGGACTGCCGCATCCCCTTCGGCGACGGGTCGGCCAGCCAGTCCAGGCGCTCGACCCGGGCGCCGTTGGTCAGGTGGAAATGCGCCACCGGATCGAGCGCGCGCCGTCCCTGCGGCCGGAGCGAGGTCAGGTAGGTGGCGCACAGGCGCTCCAGCGGCGGCCGCAACGCGTCGGCCAGCGCCGACCGGTCGAGCCATTCGCCCGCCGCCAGGATCTCGCCGACATCGCCCTTCATGCCGTGGGTGGCGGCCACCAGCGCGCCCCGCTCGCCCGGCTTCAGCAGATGGTCGAAACCATGCTCGGCGATACGGGCCTCCAGCCACCTGCGGAACCCCGGCACCGGCGACAGCGTGGCGAAGGTCTTCACGTTGCGCAGCTCGGCCGCCAGCAGGTCGACCACGCGCTTGATGAGGAAGTTGCCGAAGCTGATCCCGTCCAGCCCGCGCTGGCAGTTGGAGATGGAATAGAAGATCGCGGTGTCGGCCGCCTTCGGGTCGCCCACCGGCGCGTTCTCGTCGAGCAGCGGTTCGATCTGCGTCGACATGCCACTGACCAGCGCCACCTCGACGAAGATCAGCGGCTCGTGCGGCATCCGCGGGTGAAAGAAGGCGAAGCAGCGCCGGTCCGCCTCCAGGCGATTCTTCAGGTCGCGCCAGTCGCGAATGGCGTGGACCGCCTCATAGGCGATCAGCTTCTCGAGCAGCGACGCCGGAGCGTCCCAGGTGATGCGGCGCAGGTCCAGGAAGCCGACATCGAACCAGGAAGCGAGCAGGCCGTGCAGGTCGCGGTCCAGTGCCGCCAGTTCGGGATCGCCGGCGGCGAGCGGCAGCAGCTCTGCCCGAAGGTCGACCAGGAAATTCACACCCTCCGGCAATCCATTGAATTGCCGAAGCAATTTCACCCTCGGCGCTTCCAGCGCACGGGCCAGATTATGCTCCGCCTTGACCATTTCGTCCGGCTCGGCCGCGACCAGCGCCGCTGCCGCCGCACGAACGCCCTCATGGTCACACCCGAAATCGCTCGCCAGCTTGCGCAGGAAGCGCTCGCGCCCGAGCGGGCTCAGCCCCAGGTAGGTGCGCCCCAGCCCCGCCGCGCGCAGCCGGGCCGAGACCTCGCCCCCCTTCCCGTCCAGGCAGTCGCGCATCTGGGCATGCAATCGCTGCACGTCCTCGTCCGGCAGGTCGGCGCGCAGCTGCGCCCCCACCACCTCCCGCGCGCTCGCTGAAAGGTCGCGCCATGCCGCCCGGAGGTTGCCCAGCGTCCGGTCGAGGACGACATCCAGGAAGCCGCTTGCAGTACGTTCGGTCATGCCCATTCGGATAGCCCACCGGCGGCCCGGGGGCAAGGCGAGCGGTCCGTCGCCGACCGTTTCTACGCCACTTCCATCAACACCTGCGCGACGGCCGCCGCCAGATCGTCCGCGATCATGCCGGGGCCGCATTGCGCACCGGCCGCACCGTGCAGCCAGACGGCCATGCAGGCAGCCTCGAAGGCGGGCATTCCCTGGGCCAGCAGGCCGACCGTAAGGCCGGCCAGCACGTCCCCGGTGCCGGCCGTAGCCAGGGCGGGCGGCGCGTTCTCGTTGATCGCGGCGCGGCCATCGGGCGCGGCGACCACCGAATCGGCCCCCTTCAACACCACTACCGCCCCGCTTACGGCGGCCGCATGCCGCGCGCGGACCAGGCGGTCGCCGTCGATCGCGAACAGGCGGGAGAATTCGCCGTCATGGGGGGTGAGGATGGTGGGCGCCCGGATGGCCCCGAATAGCCGCCGAGGGTCGTCGGCAAAGGCGGTCAGCGCATCGGCGTCGAGCACGGCCGAGCGCCCGGCCGCCAGCACCTCCAGCACCTTCGAGCGCAATGCCGGCCCCGCCCCGCCCCCCGGCCCGAGCAGCCAGGCGTTGCGCCGGGCATCGGCCAACAGGGCCGGCGTTTCCTCCTCCGCGGCCATCAGCAGGGCCGCCGGCAGGCCGGCATAGGACGGCAGGGCCGCCGCGGGCGCGGTCACGGTCACCAGCCCCGCCCCCACCCTCGCCGCCGCGTGGGCGGCCAGTCGGCCCGCCCCCGTCAGACGGCCGCCGCCGCAGACGACGGCATGGCCGAACCGGTATTTGTGATCGTCGGCGCCGCGCCGGCGACGCCGGCCCTGCCAAAGGGCCGGGCCGTTGGCGTTGGCCATGGGCCGGATCGCGTCCAGCATCATCGCGGGGATGCCGATATCGGCGACGATCGTGGCACCGCAGAGCCCACGCCCCGGCAGCAGGAGGTGGCCCGGCTTGCGTCGGAAGAAGGTGACGGTCGCCGCTGCCGCCACTGCCAGGCCCAGCACCCCGCCGGTGTCGCCATCGACCCCGCTCGGCACGTCGACCGCCAGGATCGGGATGGCCGCGCCCGCGGCCCGGCCGAGCGTCGCCGCCACCGCCCCTTCGACCGGCCGTGACAGGCCGGCGCCGAAGATGGCGTCGATGACCAGCTCCGCACCCTCCAGGGCCTCGGGGGCAAGCGGCACCACTGCACCGTCCCATAACCGAGCATGGTGGGCAGCGTCGCCGGACAGGCGATCGGGCGCCACCAGGGCCGCCACCGTCACCGGCCAGCCGGCCCGCGCCAGCCAGCGGGCGGCGACATAGCCGTCGCCACCATTGTTGCCGGGACCGCAGAGCACGACGACCGGGCGCGGCGTCCAGCGGCGCGCGGCGACCACGGCAACCGCGCGGCCTGCCGCCTCCATCAGCCGGACACCGGAGATGCCGGACGCGATCGTCAGCGCATCCGCGCGCGCCATCTCCGCGACGGTGAGGAGCGCCTCGCCGGTCATGGTCAGAGCGCGGACACGACGTGGCCGCCATCGACGATGATGGTGCTGCCGGTCATGTAGCGGCCGGCATCGGACGCCAGCAGCAGCAGGGCGCCGTCCAGGTCCTCCGGCTTGCCGAGGCGGCGTTGCGGGATGCGGCGGATGACCGCCTCGCCGGCCGGGCTGGCGAAGAAGGAGCGGTTGATGTCGGTCTCGATGTAGCCGGGCGCAATCGCGTTCACCCGGATGCCGTGGCGCGCCCATTCCAGGGCCAGGACGTTGGTCAGCTGAACCAGCCCGGCCTTGGAGGCTGCATAGGCGGACAGCTGGCCCGCGGTGCGGAAGGCGGTGATCGAGGCGATATTGACGATCGATCCCGGATGGCTGCGGGCGACCAGGTGGTTCGCCACCGCGCGCGCGACCAGGAACGCGCCCCGCAGGTTGGTATCCATGGTGCCGTCCCATTCCTCGGGCGTCGTCTCCAGGGCCGAGCGGGAGACGGCGATGCCGGAATTGTTCACCAGGATGTCGATCGGCCCCAGCGTGTCGGCGACGCGGGCGACCGCCGCCTCGATCGACTGGGGGTCGATCACGTCCATCGCCACCGACATCGCGTGACCGCCCGCCTCGCCGATCTCGCGGGCGACCGCATGCAGCCGGTCCTTGCGCCGCGCCGCCAGCGCCACATGGGCGCCGGCGCGGGCCAGGGTATGGGCGAAATGCATGCCGAGACCGCTCGACGCACCGGTCACCAGGGCGACCTTGTTCTTCAGCGAAACATTCATGGGACCAGCTTCCTTCTCGGACCACCCGTCTTCCCGGGCCAGCTGTCGGCGCCGAGGCTGACGGGGGCAAGGGGGCGTGATAGTTTCCAATTCTAAGCGTGGAGGCCCTGCCCATGCATATCGATGTGTTCTCCGACGTCATCTGCCCCTGGTGCTTCATTGGCAAGCGCCGGCTGGCGCGCGCGCTCGCCGCGGAAAACGACGTCGCCGTCACCATCCGGTGGCGCGCCTTCATGCTCAATCCGGACATGCCGGCCGAGGGCATGGACCGCCAGACCTATCTGGCGCTGAAGTTCGGCGGCCCGGCCCAGGCCCGGCGCACCTACGACAACGTGCTGCAGGCGGCCGAGCAGGAGGGCCTGACCCTGGCCCTCGACCGCATCCCGCGCACCCCCAGCACCGTGGCGGCCCACCGGCTGATCCGCTGGGCGACCGACGGCGGCGACGCCGATCCGGTGGTGGAAGGGCTGTTCCGGGCCTATTTCCAGGAGGGACGCAATATCGGCGACCCGACCGAGCTGGCGGCGATCGCCGCTGCCGCCGGTCTCGACCCCGACGCGGCCCGCGCCATGCTGGCCGAGGCCGAGGGCAATGCCGAGATCGTGGCCGAGGACCGGGCCGCCCGGCGGATCGGCATCAACGGCGTGCCCTGCTTCATCTTCGATGGGCAGTATGCCGTTTCCGGCGCCCAGGAGCCGGAGGTCTTCCGCCCGGTCTTCGCCGCCGCCCGCGCCGGCGCGCTCGCCGCGTCGGCCGCGCTATAGGTGCAGGCGCAATCGGCGGGGGTTGCGCTCAGGGCGCGCTCCAGGCGCGCCAATCCGCCTCATGCTCGGTCAGCCAATGGGCGGCGACCTCGGGCAGGGGGCGGCGCTCCAGGTCGACGGCGGCGACCAGCCGCTCCAGCTCCGGCCCGTCGAGATGGAAGCGCGTCATGATCTGGCGCGCGCGCGGCCATTTCCGGGCGAACTCGAGCGAGCCGTATTTCCAGATCTGCCCCGACGGCTTGCCGCAATCATACGCCTTGTCGGGATTGACGCCCCATTTCGGGTCGCTGTAGCAGGCCGGCTCGTATTTCGGGAACTGCACCCATTCCCCCTCGAAGCGGGCGTTGATCCAGTGCGGGCTATAGACCCACACCATCAGCGGCGCCTTGCGCGCGTAGGCATCCTGGAGGTCGGCGAACATGGCGTTCTCGTTGGCCGCGTCGACGACCACGAAGGGAAGCCCCAGCGCCTCGATGCGCTCGGCATCATGGCCGCCCCACAGGCCGGGCAGGCCGAGATAGCGGCCCTTGGGCGCGGTGTCGGCGGTCGCGAAGGCGGGCCCGCATTTCAGCAAGGCCCGCCAGTCGGGCAGGCCGGGACAGCGCTCCTTCATGTAGAGCGGATACCACCAGTCCTCGATCGCGAGCGGCCCGAGCGGTCCCAGCCGCTCCACCTTGCCGGTCGCCGCCGCGCGCTCCATGGCATCCTCGGCCGTCGTCTCCCACTGCTCGGTCACGACATCGACCCGGCCGGCCGCCATCGCATCGAGCCCGGCCAGGTAGTCGGTGACGACATAGCGCACACGATAGCCGGCACGCTCCAGGACGCCGCCCGCCAGCCGGGCGGTAAGCCGTTGGCCGGTCCAGTCATGGACGGCGATGCGGATCGGGTCGCGCGACTCCTGCGCGGCCGCGTCGTCGATCGCCGGCCCTGCCAGCAAGGCCGCGAACAGAAGCGCCGTCAGGCACGCCGACCTTGGCATCCCCTTCCCCCATTTTTCCGCCGGACGGCATCGAACCATGGATCGGGGGTTGCGAACAGGGGTAGCGAAAGCGCGGGGCTAGACCACCGCCTCCTGGCGCAGCTCGAAGAACCGCTTCCGGGTGCCGGTCTGGTTCTCGTAGATCGAGCCCTGCCCGCGCGCCGGCGGCAGCGGCATGCGGATGGGTGCTGCCACCTGGCGCGGCTCGATGCCGGAGCGTCCGGCGACCATGCGGGCCTCGAAGTCGGCGAAGTTGGCGACCCCCATCAGGGGATAGGCGTCGGCGGCCGAGAACTCGTACAGCAGCAGGGTGCGCGGCCGGCCCGAGAAATTCTGCGCCGACCCATGCACGGCGCGGACATGGTGGAAGCTCATCGATCCGGCCCGGGCCAGCAGCGGCACCGCCGTCGATATATCAAGGCCGGGGCAGTCGGCGGGGTCCATGGCGCCGCAGAAATAGCCCTGCTCGTCATGGTGGCTCCAGGTCGGCCCCTTGTGCGAGCCCGGCACCACCCGGAGCGCCCCGTTCTCCAGGTCGGCGTCGTCGAGCAGCACGCCCACCGCCAGCAGGTCGTCGTTGGTGTGGGGATAGAAGGCCCAGTCCTGGTGCCACTCCACCGGCGACCCGTAGCCCGGCGCCTTCAGGTTGATCTTGGAGCCGTGCAGCCGGACGTCGGGGCCGAGGAGCTGCTGCAGGATATCGACCATCGGCGCATAGGCGGCCAGTTCGCGGAAGAACGGGAAATGGATGTGCGGCACCTTGATGCGGCGCACGCGCGGCGCGTCCGGGCGGTGGGACGGCTCCAGGTCATAGACCTTGTCGTGCCGCTCCAGGCCACGGGCGCCGTCGCAGATTTCCGCCACCGACTGACGGACCTTGCTCAACATGGCCGAGTCCAGCACGCTGGGCGCCACGACGTAGCCGTTTTCGCGGTAGAACTCGACATCGGATATGGAAAGCACCGGCACCCTCCCCACTCTGGCCTCGATCCAGCCTTGATGGACGCATGTTAGCGCTGTCATGGATGATGGGTCAATGACCGGCGGGCGCCCATCCGGGGCGCGGTCGCGCGGTGCCGGCGGGCGCCCGCGCATCGAGGACGTGGCCGCCCATGCCGGCACCACGGCCATCACCGTGTCGCGCACCCTGCGCCAGCCGGGCAAGGTCGCGCCCGACACCAGGCGGCGCGTCCTGGCGTCGATCGAGGCGCTCGGCTACATCCCGAACCTGGCCGCGAGCGCGCTCGCCTCGCGCCGCAGCGGCATCATGGCCTTGGTCGTGCCGACCATCGCCAATTCGGTCTTCGCCGAGACGATCGACGGCTTCTCCGAGGCGGCGGAAGGCGCCGGATTGCAGATCCTGCTGGGGCAAGGGACCTATTCCGGCGAGGCGGAGCATCGGTTGCTGACCGCCCTGGCTGGCCGCCAGCCGGATGCGCTGGCCCTGATCGGCATCGTCCGGCGGCCGGAGACCCGCGCCCTGCTGCAACGCACCGGCATTCCGGTGGCCGAGATCTGGGACCTGACCCAGGACCCGATCGACCTCGTCGTCGGCTTCTCCAACCGGGATGCCGGCTATGCCATGACCCGGCACCTGATCGCCCGGGGCCGGCGGCGGATCGCCTTCATCGGCAGCGACGACGACCGCGCGGCGGCCCGGCGGCGCGGCTATGGCGATGCCCTGGCCGAGGCGGGACTGGCGCCGGCAGCGCCGGCGATCCGGGTCGAAACCATCTCCTACGGCGCCGGTCGGCGGGCGCTGCGGGCACTCCTCCAGCTGGCGCCGGAGGTCGATGCGGCGTTCTGCGCCACCGACGTGCTGGCGGTGGGAGCGCTGCTGGAGTGCAGGGCGAACGGTGTCGCCGTGCCGGACCGGCTGGCGGTGGCCGGGCTGGGCGACCTGGAGATCGGGCATGAGCTGGCGCCGGCGCTGACCACGGTGCGCATCCCGTCCCACCGCATCGGCGCACGGTCGGCGGAGCTCCTGCTGGCGCGGATCGCGGGCGAGATCGTCACCGAACGCGTCGTCGACCTCGGCTTCGAGATCATCGAGCGCGAGAGCGCCTGA
Source organism: uncultured Rhizobiaceae bacterium (assembly GCA_964594715.1). Classification (GTDB taxonomy): domain Bacteria; phylum Pseudomonadota; class Alphaproteobacteria; order ATCC43930; family Allostellaceae; genus Allostella. The sequence goes on from CAZQOA010000054.1 coordinate 16,421, forward strand.
TCAGCGCCACCTGATCACAGGCGGGCGAGGACGCGGTCCACCATCTCCCCCGCCAACCCCAGATAGTTCGCCGGATCGCACAGGCGCGCCAGGGCCGCCCGGTCGAGATGGCGGGAGACCTCCGCATCCGACGACAGGAGGTCGAGGAGGCGCCGGTCCTCGGCGATGGCACGGCGGCAGAGGTCGTAGACCAGGTCGTGGGCCCGCTCGCGGCCGAGATGGGGGGCCAGGCCCATCATCACCGCCTCCGACACGACGAGCCCGCGGGTGAGGTCGAGGTTGGTGCGCATCCGGGCATCGTCGACCTCCAGCCCGGCGAGGAGGAACCGCGAGTGGGCAAGCGCGCCCGCGGTCAGGCAGAAGATCTCCGGCAAGGCGATCCATTCGATCTGCCAGGGGCCGGCCGAGCGCTCATGCTCCGCCACCATGGCCTCCAGCAGGCTCGCCACCTGCTGGCGCGCCGCCGACACTGTGGCGTGGATATAGATGCAGGATACCGGGTTGCGCTTCTGCGGCATGGTGCTGCTCGACCCGCGGCCATGGGCGAAGGGCTCGAACACCTCCGCCACCTCGGTCTGCATCATCAGCTTCACGTCGGTCGCGAGCTTGCCCAGCGTGCCGCCGACCAGCCCCAGGAAGCAGCCGGCCTCGGCGATGCAGTCGCGCATGGTGTGCCAGGCGATGTCCGGCTGGCCGAGGCCGAGCTCGGCCATCAGCAGGGCCTGCGTCTCCAGCCCGCCGGTCGGCAGCGAGGCCAGCGTGCCCGCGGCCCCCGCGAACTCGCCCACCAGCAGCCGCGGCCGCAGCTCCGCCAGGCGCTGCCGGTGGCGCTCCACCGCGCTCAGCAGGCCGGCCATCTTGTAGCCGAAGGTGACCGGCACCGCCTGCTGCAGGTTGGTGCGCCCGACGACCGGCGTGTCGCGATGGCGCCGGGCCAGGTCGGCCAGCGCGGCAGAGATCGCGCCCAGGTCCGCCTCGACCAGCGCCAGCCCGTCGCGCAGTTGCAGGATGGTGGCGGTGTCGGTGATGTCCTGGGTGGTGGCGCCCCAATGGCAATATTCGCCGAGCCCGTCGGCGCATAGCCCGACCAGTTGCTGCACCACCCCGATGATGGGCGACCCCGCCCGCTCGGTCTGCTGCCGCAGGCGCGCCATGTCGATCCGCTCGATCCGGCAATTGGCCGAGATCTCCCGGGCCGCCCGCTCGGGGATCAGCCCGAGGCGCCCCTGCACCCGCGCCAGCGCGCCTTCGACGTCGAGATACTTCGCGGTCCGGCTCTCGTCCGAGAAGACGGCGCGCATCGCCTCGGTGCTGAAGAGGTTTCCCAGGATGGTGGAGTCGATGATGGTCGCGGGCATGGTGGCCAGGATGCGGCTATTGCCCCGGACCGATCAAGGAGATCCCGCCCCGGCCAGGTCAGCCTCCTGCCCGGCCAGCCTGGCCAGCCCGACCAGGGCCGCGGCCGGATGGATGATGATCGCCACCGGCACCGACCGCAGCCAGGCCTCGAAGCGCCCCTTGCCGACGAAGCGCTCGTGGAAGGGGCTGCCCCGCAGGAAGGGCGCGATCTTGGGCGGGATGCCGCCCGCGATCCGCACGCCGCCGCCCGACCGGAAGGTGAGCGCCAGGTTCCCGGCGAAGCCGCCCAGCATGGCGCAGAACATTCCCAGCGCCGCCGCTGCCGTGGCCGAGGTGCCGTCGAGCGCCGCCGCGGTCACCTCGTCGGGCGACAGGTCCGGCACGGCTGCCCCGTCCCGCTCTGCGATGGCGCGGTAGAGGTTGACGATGCCGGGTCCCGACAAAGCGCGTTCCGCCGAGACATGACCGAAGCGGGCGCGCAGACGCCTGATCACCGCCTCCTCGCCCGGGTCGGCCGCCGCCAGCGTGGCGTGGCCGGCCTCGCCCGGCACCACCCGCGGCGGCCGGCCCGGCAGGTAGGCGGCGACGCCGAGGCCGGTCCCCGGCCCCACCGCCACGATCGGCTCGTCGGGATCGGTGCCGGCGGGCGAAGGCGGGGCGCCGTCGATCGACAGCAGATCATCGGCGCCCAGCGCCGGCATCGACCAGGCGACGGCCGCGAAGTCGTTGACGAGGCGGACGGAGCGCAGCCCGAAGCTGTCCCGCAGGCGGCGGCCGTCCACGTCCCAGTCGGCATTGGTCAGGTGCATCCGGTCGCCGTCGACCGGGCCGGCCACGGCCAGCAGCGCCCGCGTCGGCGCCGGTCCCTGGTGGGGGACGAGTGCTGCCGCCATCGCCGCATCCAGGCTCCGGTGATCGCCGGTCCGGACGGGTGGCAAAGGATGGATCGCGCCGTCCATCAGGATGGCGAAGCGGGAATTGGTGCCGCCGATGTCGGCCAGCAGGATGGTTTCGGCCATGCGTCCCGGTGTGGAGTTGGCGGTCACGAAGTGGCGGTCAGGAAGTGCTGGGCCGCCCCTCCAGCACCTCCGCCAGGGCGGCTAGGAACCGGTCGGCATCGGCGCGCGAGAAGGGCAAGGGCGGACGGATCTTCAGCACATTGCCATGAACGCCGGCGGCACTGATCAGGATCCGCCGTTCCCGCAATCCATTGACCACCCGCAGCGCGGCCGCCGCATCCGGCACCTTGCCGGCGCGGTCGGCGACGAACTCCACCCCGAGGAAAAGCCCGACGCCGCGCACGTCGCCGATCGCGGCGTGTTTCCTCGCCAGGCGCCGGATCCCTTCCAGCATGTAGGCGCCGACATCGGCCGCATTGGCCATCAGCCCCTCGTCGGTGATCACGTCGAGGACCGCCATGGCGGCCGCGACACAGACGGGGTTGCCGCCGAAGGTGTTGAAGTATTGCACCGTCGGCCCGAACTCGGTCAGCAGCTCCGGCCGCGCGACCACGCCCGCGATCGGCAGGCCGTTGCCCATCGGCTTGCCCAGCACGACCAGGTCGGGCACCAGCCCGTGCCGCTCGAACCCCCACATATGCGAGCCGGTCCGCGCGAAGCCCGGCTGCACCTCGTCGGCGACGAAGATGCCGCCGGCGCGGCGGGCGACCTCCACGGCCTCGGCCAGGAAGCCCGCCGGGTCGGGATAGACGCCGTCGCTGGAGAAGATGGTGTCGCAGAAGAGGCCGGCGAAGCGGATGCCGTGGCGCTCCAGGTCGTCGATCGCGCCCCGGACGTCGCGGGCGAAGGCCGCCCCCACATCGGGCTCGCGGCGGTAGGCGTCGGGCGGTGGCACGGTGCGGACATGCGGGCCGATCGGCACGCCCTTGCCCATCGAGGGCGAGATCGAGGAGGCCGCCAGCGTGATGCCGTGATAGGCGTGGTCGGTGACGATGAAGCCGCTGCCGCCGGTGACGAACTGGGCGATGCGCATGGCGAGGTCGGTCGCCTCGCTGCCGGTGCAGGTCAGCATCAGGTTGCCCAGCGCCGGCGGGAAGGTCGCGACCAGGCGCTCGGCATACTCGACGACATTGTCGTAGAGATAGCGGGTATGGGTGTTGAGGGTCGCCATCTGGCGCGCCACCGCCGCCACCACGCGGGGATGGCAATGGCCGACCGACGGCACGTTGTTGTAGCAGTCGAGATAGTCGCGGCCCGCCGGGTCGAACAGCAGCACGCCCTCGCCGCGCACGAAATGCACCGGCTCCTCGTAGAAGAGCTTGTAGGACGGCCCCAGCACCCGCCGGCGCCGGTCGATGAGCGCGCGCGTCGCGGCCGGCAGCGCCTTGCCGCCGGCCTCGTCGAAGGAGTTGATCGTCAGGACCGTCGTCGCCATCGCCGCTTGCTCCCCGTTCCGGCCCTACGCCTGCGCCGCCTCGATCATCGGGGACGGCGTCTCGCGCATCGAAGGGCGCTCAGCCATCCGCTCGAACCAGGCCGACAGCCCCGGATAGGACGCCAGCGCGGCCGCGCCCTCCGGCGCCAGGCGAAGATAGGCCAACATCGGGGCGGCATGAAGGTCGGCCAGCGACGGCGCCCCGCCCTCGCCTGCCAGCCACCCGCCGGCGCCGAGGAAGCCTTCCAGCGCCTGGAAGCAGCGATGCGCCGTCTCCAGCGCGGCGGCGATCCGGGCCTCGTCCGCGGCCTCGCCGCGCAGCGGCTTGCGTACCCGCTCGACGAAGATGTCCCACACCAGCGCGCGGTAGGCATAGGCATCGAGGAGGCCGATGGCCTGTGCCATCCGGGCCCGGCCGCGTGCGCCCGCCGGCTGCAGCGCCGGGCCGGCGAAGCCCTCGTCGACATACCGGGTGATGGCCGCCGTCTCGTAGAGCGCGAAGCCGTCATGCACGAAGGCCGGGATGCGCCCGAACGGGTGCAGCCGGCGATAGGATTCGGGCGGCCCCTCGGGCGCGAAGATGTCGACTTCCTCGAAGGCGTGCGCGACGCGCTTCTCCAGCAGCGCCAGCCGGGCGATGCGCGTGTAGACGCTGTAGGTCGCGCCGAATAGCGTAGGCAGGGCCATGGTCCGGCGAGCTTCACCGGAAGCGGCGACGGTGACAAGCCGATCCCACATGGGCGATCGCACCGGGAACTGTCTGGCGAGGGCTGCACGCGATGGGATCGAGACTGGCAGCCGCTATCCTGGCGATCTTCCTGGCCCTGCCGGTCGCGCAGGCGGCCGGCCCGGCGCCAGGCATCCGTGGCGATGCCGCGCCGGCGGTCGAGCAGGCCGCGCGCACGGACAAGAAGGTGCTGATCGGCCCGCGCGGCGGGCGCTACTACATCAATCGCAACGGCAAGAAGACCTATTGCGGCCGGAAGAATCCGCGCTGCTGAATGCGGCGAACCAAGGGAGGGCGAACATGGAGCAGCGCATCTTCGGCCGAACCGGACTGTCGATCTCCATCCTCGGATTCGGCTGCGGCGCGGTCGGCGGGCTGATGGTGCGCGGCGACCCGGGCGAGCAGGAACGCACGATCGGCCGGGCGCTCGATGTCGGGATCAACTACTTCGACACCGCCGTGCAGTACGGCAATGGCGAATCCGAACGCAATCTCGGCCGCGCGCTGCGCACGCTGCGGCCGGCCGATGCCATGGTCGGCACCAAGGTCCTGCTGCCGCCGGCCGAGTTCGGGCGCATCGGCGAGGCCGCCGCCGCATCCCTGGAGGGTAGCCTGCAGCGGCTGGGCCGCGACCAGGTGGACATCTTCCACCTGCACAACCCCGTCAGCCTCGCCGGCGGCGGCAATTCGGTCAGCGTCGGGCAGGTGCTGGACGAGGTCGTGCCCGCGTTCGAGCGGCTGCGCGAACAGGGCAAGACCCGCTTCCTCGGCATGACGGCGGTCGGCGACACGGCCGCCCTGCGGCAGGTCGTCGATGCCGGCCGGCTCGACAGTGCCCAGGTCGCCTACAATATGCTGAACCCGTCGGCAGGGATGGCGGTGCCGGACGATTACCCTGCCCAGGACTATGGGCGCCTGTTCGAGCGTACCCGCGATGCCGGGGTCGGCGTGATCGGCATCCGCGTGCTGGCCGGCGGCGCCCTCACCGGCTCGGCCGATCGCCATCCGATCGCCAGCCCCGCCCCTGCCCCGATCGGCTCGGCCGCCAGCTACGATACCGACCTGGCACGCGCCCACCGCCTCCAACCGCTGGTCGAGGACGGGTTCGCCGGCAGCCTGGCCGAGGCCGCCATCCGCTTCGCCATCTCCCACCCCGCGATGGGCACCATCCTGGTCGGCATGGCCAGCCGCGAGCAGTTCGAGGACGCGCTGGCCGCCGTGACGAAAGGCCCGCTGCCGCCGACGGCGCTGGCTCGGCTGGCGAGCCTCCAGCAGGGCTTCGCCGGCGAGGCACGCTAGCGACCGGACGGCCCTTCACTCGACCTGGGAAACCGGTGGACCGGCCACCCGGCGATACAGCGGCCAGGTGCTGGAGAGCTGGTCGAGGGATCTCTGGCGCTGGCTTCCCATCCAGCCGCCGGCGTTGCCGACCCGCGCGGCCGACGCCGTCAGGTAGTCCCGATAGTGGGTCGGGCTGGTCGCGTCGGGGCGGCCAATCCGCTGCAGAAGTCCATGGCGAAGAGTGCGGCCGGCCACCCATACCAGCCGGCGCATGCGGACCAGCACGAGCGGGTCGGAGCGGATCGCGCGCAATAGAAGTCCCACGGATATCCCATACCGCCGTTGGCGAAACGCGCGTTGCGCCATCCAGTAGTACTGGTTCCCCGCTCCCCAGCGGAACGGCCCGTGCGGCAGCTTGGGGTGATGCTCCCGCGCTTCGGCGAGGACGATCTCCAGCGACCGGCGCATCTGCGCGATATCCTGCGACATGCTGCGAAAGTGCTGCCGGTAGCCGACCAGGGCCCGGGGCACGACCGCGAACTCGTAGCGTTCGGCCAGTCCCAGATACAGCTTCAAATCCTCCGCCCCCTCCGCATTCCAGGCACGCAGCCGCGGATCGTAGCCGCCCAGCTCCACCAGGCACTCCCGCCGGATGAGCGGGATGCTGGCGCAGCAGATGAAATTGCTGAACAGCAGGTGCGGATAGACGTCGCCGACATGGCAGGCACGGCTGCCGCCGGGGATGACGATCCCGTCCTCGTCGATGCTGACCGCCCAGCTATAGACCAGCGCCGTGGTGGCGCTCGACCGCTGAAACACGGCCAGTTGGGCCGCGATCTTCTGCGGATGCCAGACATCGTCGGCATCGAGCGGCGCGATGAAGGCGCCGCGCGACGCGGCAATTCCACGATTCCTGGCGGCGGCGACCCCGCCCTGCCGCTGCCGGATCAGGGAGATGCGGCGATCCCCGCGTGCGGCCGCCTCGACGATGGCGGGCGTGGCGTCCAGGGAACCGTCATCGACGACCAGTATCTCGAGGTTCGGATAGGTCTGCGCCGACACCGTCGCCAGCGTCTCGCCGATGAATTGCGCGGCGTTGTAGGCGGGGATGACCACCGAGACCAGGGGCTTCCGGGATCCGCTCACGGTCGCCTCCCCGCAGCGTGGCGCGCCTGCTTCTCGCCGTCGCCGGGCCAAGCATCCACCTGGTCGGTCGGGTGCCCGCACCATGCAAGGAGGCGATCAGTCTTCAAGACGGAACCGTGGGCCGTAGTCCCCACCTCGATAGCGCGGGCACGCCGCCGGCGCAAAGCCACCTCCGGCCAGTGTCGGCGCCATTCCGCGGTAGCTCGTTTCCGTCCTGGCGACGCCGCTGGAAAGCCCGAGAGTGATGGGCATGGCGAACCCGATGCTGCCGTAAGGGCGGAGGCCCCCCCGCGCATGGACCGAGGCTCGGCTCGCGCCCTTCTCAGCCTGATCGCCCCCTATCGCTGGACCATCCCGGTGCTGCTCGCCCTCGGCCTGTCGGGTTCGCTGCTCGAAGGCGTGGGCATCGGCCTGCTGATCCCACTCGCCCAGGAAATCCTCGGCCAACCGACCGTCGCCGGCGGGCTGCTGCCGGCCATGCTCGACCGCTACGCCGCCTCGTTCGATGCCGAGCAGCGGGCGTTCTTCCTTGGCCTCTCGATCTTCGCCCTGATCCTGGCCAAGTGCGCCATCCAGTACGCCAACCATGTTCTGGCCGCCGCCATCAACGGCCGGGTCGGCCACCGGCTGCGCAGCGCCGCGTTCGCCCAGATGCTGTCGGTCGACTTCGCCTATTTCAGCGGGCGGGTCGAGGGCCAGATCGTCAATACCGTGACCGGTGAGACCTGGCGGGCGACCGAGGCGCTGCAATACCTGTTCGCGATGACGGTCCACCTGTGCACCGTCATCGCCTTCCTGGTGATCCTCGGCCTGATCTCGTGGCCCCTCACCTTGTTCGTGATCGTGGGCGCGGCCGCCGTCTCGCTTTTCGTCCGGCGCCTCGTGCTGCGGGCCCAGCGGCTGGGCGAGCAGGTGGTCGCGGCGAGTGCGGCCATCTCGGAACGCGTCGTCGGCGCGGTCGGCGGCATGCGCACCATTCGCGCCTTCGGGCTCGAACCCTTCGAGCGCGAACGCCTGGACGCCGCATCGGAGCGGATGCGGGCCAGCCTCCTGCGCATGGAACGGCTGTCCGCCCTGATCCAGCCGCTGACGGAAGCGCTCTATTTGCCCCTGTTCTTCGGCGCCCTGCTGCTGGCGCTCTACGACCAGGTCGGGTTGCCGAGCCTCCTCGCCTTCCTCGTCCTGCTCTACCGGCTGATCCCGCACACCAAGGCGCTGGAGCATTGCCGGGTCACGCTCGCGCGCTACCGCGGGTCGGTGCGCGATGTCATGGAATTCCTCGACCAGGACGGGAAGACGCAGGTCCGGTCCGGCGACCGCCCGTTCACGCATCTCCGGACGGCCGTCGCCTTCCGCCAGGTCGCCTTCCGCTACCAGGGTCGGGTCGACTTCCCGGTCCTGGACAATGTCAGCTTCGAGCTGGAGAAGGGCAGCGTGACCGGCATCGTCGGTAGCTCGGGCGCGGGCAAGACGACGCTGATCAACCTGCTGTACCGCTTCTATGACCCCACCGCCGGCGACATCCGCATCGACGGAACGCCGCTCCGCGACCTCGACCTGGCGTCGTGGCGGCGGCGGCTGGCGATCGCGGGACAGGACACCGACATCCTGGCCGGGACGATCATCGACAATATCCGTGCCGGCGACCTGGCGGCCGGCCTGGACGAGATCGTCGCGGCCGCTTCCGAGGCCGGCGCCCATGGCTTCATCCAGGACATGCCGCTCGGCTACGAGACGCCGGTCGGCGGCCGCGGGCTGCAGCTTTCCGGCGGCCAGCGGCAGCGCATCGCGCTCGCCCGCGCCCTCATACGCAAGCCCGACCTGCTGATCCTGGACGAGGCGACCAACGCCCTCGACGACGAGGCGGAGCAGTTCATCCAGGAGGCGGTCGACCGCCTGCGCGGCCGCCACACCATCCTGGTCATCGCCCATCGGCTGGGCAGCCTGCACCACGCCGACCACATCATCGTGCTGGAGGCTGGACGGGTGGCGGAAACCGGCACGCCGGCCGAGCTGCTGGGTGCCGGCGGGCGCTTCGCCAGAATTCATGCCCGTCAGGCTGGAGGGTTCCCGCCGGAGCGGCGCGAGGCCTACTTGTAGGCGATGGCCGCGCTCGACGGCCCGGTGAGGCGCATCACCTCGAAGCGACGGAAGCCGGCTTCGCGACACCAGCCGTTGAAGTCGCCGGCGGTGTAGTCGAAGGCATCGCCGAACTCGATCAGCATGTTGAGCGACATCATCAGGCCGAACGCGTTCTCCCGGCGCGCATCGTCGATCAGCGCCTCGATCGCGACGAAGGCCCCGCCCGCCGGCAGGGCGTCGTAGACCTTGCGGATCAACGCCTTCTTCTTGTCGAGATTCCAGTCGTGGAGGATCATTCCCATCGTGATCACGTCGGCCTTGGGCAGGTCGTCGGCGAAGAAGTCGCCGCCGACCGCGGTTACCCGACCGTCAAGGCCGGCCTCAGCGATCTTGCGCGTCGCGATCGGAACGACCGTCGGCAGGTCGAAGCTGACGCAGCGCATCTGCGGATGACGGGCCGCGACCATGCAGGATAGCTGCCCCGTGGCACCACCGACGTCGCAGAGCGTGCCGTAGCGGGAGAAGTCGAAGCCCTCGGCGAATGTCCGGAAATTTCCGGCCGAGATGCCCGACATCGCATCCATGAACTGCTCCAGGCGTTCGGGCACCCGATACAGCTCGGCGAACATGGCTTCGCCGGAATGCTTGGTCTCGTTCTGTGGCTGGCCGGTCTTCAGCGCCTCGGTCAGGTCCGCCCAGAACCGGTAGAGCCGGGCGTTGGCCATCTCCAGGATGCCGCCGACATAGTCCGGGCTGTCGCGATCCAGGAATGTCGCGCTCTGGGGCGTATTCGAATAGCGCGAGGTGGGCCCGTCGCCGTCGCGCTCGAGCAGCTTCAGCGCCACCAGCGCGTCGGGAAAGTCCGGCACCGCGCGCGGGCTCAGCCCCAATGCCGCAGCGATCTCGGCACCCGTCATCGGCTTCTTGGCGAGCGCGGTGAAGAGACCGAGCTCGACGGCCGACAGCAGCGTCTTCGATGCGAAGAAGCCCATGCCGACCTGCATGATGTGCGACGGATCCAGCCTCGACATCCAACCCTCCTTTGATCGACTCTTGCAGCTATCCCGGGCCGTACGGCATCGGCATCAGAAGATGATGGAGGGCAGGAAGGCGCCTCGCGGCGCCTCGTAGCGACCCATGCTCATCAGCGTCATCGGCTGGATGATGCGCAGGCCGCGCCCGAGGCACCAGCGCAGAAGGTCGGTGTTGCGCGTCGGCAGAAGGAAGCCCTGGCCGGTGAATCCGGGTGCCGCCGCGATCAGTGCCTTCAGCTCGTCGTTCGTTTCGCCGACGGCGTGGTCCATGAACCCGATGGCCGTGGCGTAGCCGGCGATGCGGCCGTCGCGCTCGACGACCGCAGCCGACCCCCGGCCGATCGCTTCACGCAGTTCCGCTTCTCGGGCGAACCCGTGAATGGCGACATAGAGCCGGTTGCACATCTCGACATCGGCGTCGGTGGCCGGGCGCACCGGCAGCCCCGGGGTGGCCGCGCGCAGCGCCTCTCCCCCCACCATCGACAGTGGCTCGCGGGCGTCGAAGCCGAGCTTCGCGTACAGCGAAAGCGAGCGGCAGTGATAGGCCGCCTGGACCAGGCGCACCCCCTCCGAGCGCTCCGCACGCGCCTGCTCCAGCACCGCCTCCATCAGGCGACGGCCGATCGAGGCGTTCTGCGCCGAAGGATCGACCGTGATCGGGCCGACGCCGCCGATGGCGCAGGTCGCCCAGTAGAAATTGCTGCCGACCACTCGCCCATCGACCTCGGAAACGAACGAGCGCAGCAGGGGATGGGAAAGGAAATGTCCGGCAGCGCCGACGGCGACCTCTACCGAAGGGAAGTCGGGCGGGAAGTTGTGCTGCTCCGCGATGACGCGGAATGCTTCGTAGCAGATCGCGCCGCAAGCGGCCGCGTCCTCGGGTCGGCCGCCACGAATGGTGACCAAGGGGTGGCACTCTACCATCACGAGCCCTCGACCTCACGGTGTCCAAGGTCTTTGGTCGCACCATAGGGCGGATCGGTTCTGACGATAGCAGGCCCCCAGGTTGCCCGGCTACATCGTGCGGAGCTTCGGGTCGAGCAGATCGCGCACGGCGTCACCGAACAGGTTGAAGCCGAACACGGCCAGCGTGATGGCGAGGCCGGGAAAGACGGCGATCCATGGCGCGGTCTCGGCGTATTCCTCTGCTCCACCCTGCAGCATCAAGCCCCATGCGGGCGTCGGCTCCTGCACGCCGAGGCCGAGATAGGACAACGACGCCTCCAGCAGGATGGCCTGGCCGACGAATGCCGTGATCATGATGAGGAAGGGCGCCATGACGTTCGGCACCATGTGGCGGAGGATGATCCGCGCATGGCGGAAGCCGCTGGCGCGCGCGGCGTCGATGTAGGGGAGCGAACGGATGGCGAGCGCGCTCGACCGGACGACGCGGGCACAACGCGGGATGAAGGGCAAGGTGATCGCCAGGATCACGTTCTCCGTGCCGGTGCCCAGGATCGAGACGCAAGCGAGTGCGAGGATGATCAACGGGAAGGACATGAACACGTCCATCACGCGCTGGAAGATCAGGTCGAACAGGCCGCCGAAATAGGCACTGGAAACGCCGAGCACGAGGCCGAAGGACGCGCCGACGAAGGACGCGCTGAACCCCACCAGGAGCGCCGTCCGCGCGCCATAGATGATGCGCGAGAAGATGTCGCGCCCGAACTGGTCGGTGCCCAGCAGGTTGGCGAGGTTGGGCGCCATCTCCATGCGGTCGTAATGGTTGGCGACCGGATCGTAGGGCGCGATGACGTCGGCGAAGACCGCCATGACGAACATGGCGACGACGATCGCACCGCCGACGGCGCCGACCGGCTGCCGGCGGGCCAGTTCGAGCAATCTGGCGGCGCGCGACTTCGGCTGCGTCGCCGCTTCGGTCGGCGCATCGATCGGGGTGGCGTGGGAGAGGTCCAAGGCGGGTTCCTCAGCCGTAGCGGATGCGCGGGTCGAGCCATGCGTACAGCAGGTCGATCGCGAAGTTGGTGAGAACGAAGATCAGCACCACCAGCATCACCAGCGACTGGGTCAGCGTGTAGTCGTGGTGTTGCACCGCCTGGACGAACAGCTTGCCCAGGCCGTTCAGGTTGAACACCTGCTCGGTGACGACCAGGCCGCCCATCAGGAAGGCGAACTCGATGCCGAACAGCGTGACCACCGGCAGCATGGCGTTCTTCAGGGCGTGCCGGTTGATGACGATGTGCTCGACCAGGCCCTTCGCCCGGGCCGTGCGGACATAGTCCTCGCGCAGCACCTCCAGGAGCGCCGACCGCGTCATCCGGGTGGCGACCGCGGAATAGCGGTATCCCGTGGCCACCGCCGGCCAGATCAGCATGCTGAGGTTGTAGAGCGGGTCCTCCCACAGGGGCCGGTACTGGATCGGCGGCATCCATGGTCGGCCGGTGATCCACTGGCTGATCAGCAGGATGGCGGTGATGATCAGGATGCCGAGCCAGAAGGAGGGCATGGCGATGCCGGCGATCGAGAAGCCGCGGACCACATAGTCGATCCAGGTGTTCTGCTTGATCGCCGAAATCGTCCCCAGCGGGATCGAGATGCAGACAGCGACCAAGGTCGCCATCAGCGCCACCTGCAGCGACAGCTCGAAGCGCAGCGCAATCTCCTCGACGATCGGCTGGTTGGTCCACATCGACGTGCCGAGATCGAGATGGAGCCAACCCCACACCCACAGGGCGAACTGGACGATCACCGAACGGTCGAGGCCGAGCTCCCGGCGGCAGACTTCGAGCGCTTCCCGGTCGAAATAGGCCCCCGACCCGGCTAGGCGAAGCTCGCAGACATCGCCCGGGATCAGGCGCAGCAGGAAGAAAACCAGGATCGCGGCCCCGAGCACGGTCGGGATCATCAGGAAGAGGCGCTTCACGATGTAGTTGAACATCTGGCGTGCCCATCGATCGTGGTCGGGTGGGCGGCCGGCCCCGCACCGCGACGGGCCGGCCGCCTTCCCTCGGTCCGGCTACTGATCCAGCCAGACGTTGGCCAGGTCCTGGTTCAGGTAGTGGCTGGGGCTGATCTTCCAGCCCTTCATCGCCGTGCGGTGTGCGACGATGCGGTACCACCACAGGGTGATGGACTGGTTGGCGTGCTCGTCGAGGATCAGCCGTTCGAACTTGCGCATGGCGGCACGCTGGACCTCGGGATCGCCGCTTTGGTTCATCTCGTCGTAGGCCGCGTCGACCTCACGGTCGATGTAGCCGCCGTAATTCGCCTCGGACCGGTCCTTCGAGATGAACTTCGAGACGTCGAGCAGCGGGTTGACGATCGCCTGGCAATTGAACTCCAGGGCGACGTCGAAGTCTCGCTTCGAGCGCAGCGAATCGTAGAACGGCCCGGTCGGCTGGACGCGCTGCTCCACGTTGAGCCCGACCAGTCGCCATTGGTCGATCAACCAGGTGCCGACGATCTTGTAGGGCTGGTCGACGCCGCGGTTGAGCAGCGTGAACTTGAAGCCGTCCGGGATGCCGGCCTCCTTGAGCAGCCGCCTGGCTTCCGCCCGCGACTTGTCGATGTCGGGCCAGTATCCGGCGATCGTCTCCAGTTCCGCCTTGGTGGCGGCGAGGCGATGGCCGGGGAAGGCGACGCCGCCGACCGTCTTGACGACGGCGATCTGCGCCAGGTGCTTCGACCCGCCCCAGCGATCCAGCGCCAGCGTCAGCGCCTTGCGCACGCGGACATCGTCGAACGGCTTCTTCTCGTGGTTCGGCGTGGTCAGCAGGACGCAGTTCCAATCGCTCTCCTGGACGGTGATGTCCTTGCCCAGCGAATCGACGAGGAGATCGCGGCTCTTCGGCGGGAAGCCGCGGAACTCGGCCATGGCCCGGCCGCCGCGGATCGCCTGGACGCGCAGCGACTCCTTGTCCGCGAAGATCGCCTCGAAGCCGTCGAGGTAGGGCTGGCCCTTGATATAGAAGTCGGGATTGCGCTTGCCCTTGATGAAGGCGCCCGCCTGCCGTTCCTGGAAAATGAACGGCCCCGAGCCGAGGATGTTCTTCTCGTACCAGTGCTGGTCGGCATCGAGCACCTTCTTCTGGTAGATGAAATTGTACGGTGTCGCGACCGCCGGGATGAAGGCACCGGAGGGGTGCTTCAGGTCAAAGACGACCGTGTGGTCGTCGGGCGCCTTGATGCTCTCGACCATCTCGAAATAGCTCTTGCGTGCGCTCGAGACGTCGGCCGGCGGGAAGACGATGTGCTGGAAGCTCGCCACGACGTCGTGCGCGGTCATGGCGTCGCCGTTGTGGAACTTGACGTCCCGGCGGATCTTGAAGGTGTACCGCTTGCCCTGGTTTTCGGGCTTCGGCATGGCTTCGCAGACATCGCAGACGAAGTCGTCGGTCGCCGAAGGATTCTCCGGGTCGACCCGGATCAGGGTCGAGTAGAAGGGCGCGATCGGGTGGATCAGCGCGAAGGTCGTCTCGCGGTGGCCGTCGAAGCTCGGCGGCTCCGCCGGCACGACGAACGGCAGGATGCCGCCCCGCTTGGGCTGCTCGGCGGCAGCCGACGGCTGGCTCAGGCCGGCCGCCATCATGGCACCGGCCGCGATCGTCAGTAGGTGACGAAACTGTCTCATGACTGCTCTCCTCCCCATTGGTTGCGGCATGGCCGTCGTTTCGCCCACCCCACCGGGACGGAGGCGGCACGGCCCCATGCCTTTGCACCAACACCGGGGCAGTTTTTCCTGCTCCCGTTTTCCCTTGTTTCTCTACGCCCCCTGGATCGTCCCCGCCTCCCCTCGGGTGCAGCCTCCAGCGTGAAATCCGGGCCACCGCTCGACCTCGGTGCAGGCCACCCAATGGCCCGGCCGAACCTCGCGGAACTCCGGCACCCGCTTCGTGCAGCTTTCGACCGCCATCGGGCATCGCGGATGGAAGACACAGCCTGAAGGCGGGTTGATCGGGCTCGGTACCTCGCCCTGCACCACCTGGCGCTGGCGCCCCTGCTCGACCTCGGGATCGGGCACCGGGACCGCCGACAGGAGCGCCCGCGTGTATGGGTGCAGCGGGTTGTCGAACAGCTCGTCGGTGTCGGCCAGCTCGGCCATGCGGCCGAGATACATCACCGCCACGCGATGGCAGATGTGCCGGACGACGCTGAGGTCATGGGCAATGAAGAGATAGGTCAGGTTGAACTGCTCGCGCAGGTCCTCGAGCAGATTGATGATCTGCGCCTGGATCGACACGTCGAGCGCCGAGACCGCC
>CAZQOA010000055.1:0-31205 GCA_964594715.1 uncultured Rhizobiaceae bacterium
CACCCGCGCCATCCGACGCGGCATCATCGAGGCCGAGCGCGACGCGGCGGCACCGCCGGCGCGCGCGGCGTGACGGATGCCGGACAAGACAACGCCGCACTGCCCCTCCAGACAGTGCGGCGTCGTCGTACTCGATCCCCCGGCCGGAGCCGAAGGAAAAACCGATTCAGACCGCTTCCTTCAGATCCTTGGAAGCGCGGAACGCGACCTTCTTGGACGCCTTGATCTTGATCGGCTCGCCGGTCGCGGGATTGCGGCCCATGCGCGCCGGACGCTTGCGCACCTGCAGGATGCCAAGGCCG
Source organism: uncultured Rhizobiaceae bacterium (assembly GCA_964594715.1). GTDB lineage: Bacteria > Pseudomonadota > Alphaproteobacteria > ATCC43930 > Allostellaceae > Allostella. Next base: position 303 of record CAZQOA010000055.1, read on the forward strand.
GTGATGCGGACCTTGTCGCCCTTCTTCAGGTGCTTCGTCACCAAGCCGACGAGATCCTCAAGCACGGCGCTCGCCGTCTTCTTCGGCATCTCGTGCTTTTCGGCGAGGGTCGCGGCCAGCTGGCGCAGCGACACCGTGGGAGGAGTGGTCTCAGCAGCCGCCATGACGATTCTTGCTCCTCTGATACCCGATTGTTCGACAGCCCCACGGGTTCGTGGCGCTGGTGGGGGCGAGCGATACCAATATCGGTGGAAACTTGCCACACCAAAAAACGCCGATTCCACGGGCCGACTCAGCGTTCGGGCCAATGAATCCGGGGCAAGGAGAATAGTCGCATCGCTGTTCCACCCATGGGACCCGCGTGGAAGCGTCCGTCCTGGATCGAGAATTGGACGCGCAGCCGGGGCGGCCCACCATCCTCGGCCGGCATCGCCATGGTACCGAGCAGCATGCGGGCGCCGAAGGCCTCTCCCCGGCCGAGCGAGCCGGCGGTCGCCAGCGCATCGATCACCGCCTCATGCCCCCTGACCACCAGCGTGCCGGCCCCCATGGGCTGGAGCTGGCGGTCGAGCGCCAGCGTCACCGCACCGTCGATGTCGAGATCGCCCCAGCGCAGCCGGAAGCCATCGACATCGACCGCGCCGCCCGCCTGCCGCCAGGCCTCCAGCGCAGCCGCGGGCGGCAGGCGCGGGATCGCCTCGACGATGGCGCCATCGGCGGAGAAAAACGCGATCTCGCGCCCGAGGGGCTGGCGTACCTGCTCCGGCAGCCGGATGGTGCGGGCGGAGAGCGCCACCATGGTCGCCTGCCGGCGCTCCGGATCCGGCGCCACGCGCAGGCGCGCGACCTCGATCGACAACGGGTCGGCGTCGCTGCCGACGATCCGGTGTGCGCCGAGCCGTAGCTCGCCGGCCCGGGGATCGAGGCGCAGCACCCCCTCCACCCGCTCCACCGTCGCCTGCCACCGCTCGTCGCCGGCGGCCAGCGCCAGGCGGCTGGGGTCGGGGACCTCGATGGTCCAGAGCGCGGGACGCCAGGGCCGCGCCGTGGCGAGCAGCCGCTCGCCGCTCCATTTGCCGGCCGGCAGGGCCGCCCGCCGTTCGAGCACGGGGTTGGGGAAGTCCAGGCGGAAGGCGAAGGGGAAACCCGCCATCGCGACCGGGCCGTGGCCGACGGCCAACCCGTCCGCGGCCATGGCCCCCTCCCAGGCCGGCAGGCCGCGGAGGATTTCCCCCGCCATGCGGTGCCAGTACCAGGCATAGAGGCCGCTGCCGGCAACCAGCACTCCGGCTGCGACGAGCAGGGCAATCGTACGAAAACGACGGGTCATCCCTCTCTATAACTATCGCCGGCGGTCAATGCGACCGCTTGCTCGCCGCGCACGAGGCGGTAAAGTCCGCCACGACCATGATGCCTCTCCGCCCCTGTACCTCCGGCCATTTCTGGGTCTTCGGCTACGGCTCGCTGATCTGGAATCCCGGCTTCGCGCCGGTCGAGGTGCGGCCCGGCCTGCTGCTCGGCTATCACCGGCGCTTCTGCATCTACTCCACCCAGTATCGCGGCACCGACGAGCATCCGGGCCTGGTCCTGGGGCTGGATCGCGGCGGATCCTGCCGGGGCCTGGCCCTGCGCATCCCGGTCGAGCGACTGGACGAGGTGAAGTCGCAATTGTGGGAGCGCGAGATGCTCAACGACGAGTATCACCCGCGCATCCTGCCGGTGCGGACGGCGGGCGGCACGGTGCCCTGCCTGACTTTCGTTGTCGACCGGCGCAACCGCTTCTATACCGGCCGCCTGGCGGTGGCGGAGACGGCCGCTCTCATCGCCGCCGCCCACGGCGATCGCGGCCCTTGCGTCGAGTATCTCGACAACACGGTGCGTCACCTGGAGGAGCACGGGCTGCGCGACCCCTCGCTGGCGCGGCTGCGCGAGCATGTGCAGCGCCTGCGCCCGCCCTGCCCGCCGCCGCTCTGACCCGTGTCCGGGCTGCGACACCACCTTCGGGCTCTCGCCGCGGCCGTCCTGCTGGTCCTGGGCGGCGGCCCCATCTGGGCGCGCGACGGCGGACTGGTCGCCGAGCAGGTCCGGGTCCCGGTGACGATCCCGGCCGGGAACCAGGTGCTTGAACTGGCCGGCTACCTCGCCCGGCCCGCAGGCCCCGGGCCTTTCCCCATCGTTCTTCTGACCCATGGCTCGCCACGCGACGGCGCCGACCGGGCCGGCATGCGGGCGGAGAATGCCGGGCGCCAGGCGCGGGCGTTCGCCCGGCGCGGCTGGGCTGCGCTCTCGGTTCTGCGGCGCGGCTTCGGCACGTCCCAGGGTGAATTCGCCGAGGCGGCCGGACCCTGCGACCGCCGCGACTATGCCGCGGCCGGCCGGGCGGCGGCGGTCGACCTGCGGGCGGCGGCAAAGTGGCTGGCGGGACAGGACTGGGCCGATGGCAGCCGCCTGCTGCTGGTCGGCGTTTCCGCCGGCGGGTTCGCCGCCACCGCACTGGCCGCCGATCCGCCACCCGGCCTGGCCGCCATCGTCAGCTTCGCCGGCGGGCGTGGATCGCGGGGCCCGAACGAGGTCTGCCAGCCGGAGCGGCTGGTCGATGCCTTTGCGCAATATGGCCGCGGCGCGCGGGCGCCGGCCTTATGGATCTATGCCGAGAACGACCTCTATTTCGGGCCGGATCTCGCGCGCGCCATGCTGGCCGCCTACCAGGCGGGTGGCGCGCCCGCGGAGTTCCACCTGCTGCCGCCCTTCGGGGCGGACGGCCACCGCGTCTATGGCCGCGCCCAGGATACCTGGTGGCCGTTGGTCGACGCCTTTCTCGGCCGGCACGGGCTGGCACCGCCCGTACGCTGAGGCGCTGCCGCCCCATGGGGGCGGCAGCGCCTCAGGAAACGATCAGCGGCCGAGCCGGTCGAGCGCATCCAGGATCGCGTCGCCCATCTGCGTCGTCGACACCCGGCTGGAGCCCGGCTCGGCGATGTCGGCGGTGCGCTTGCCGTCCGCCAGCACCTTGTTGATCGCCTGATCGACGAGGTCGGCGTCCTCCCCCAGGTCGAAGGAATAGCGCAGCATCATCGAATAGCTCATCAGCTCGGCCAGCGGATTGGCGATGTCCTGGCCGGCGATGTCGGGAGCGGAGCCATGCACCGGCTCGTAGAGCGCGCGGCGCCGGCCCGTCGCATCGGGCGCACCCAGCGAGGCCGAAGGCAGCATGCCGAGCGAGCCGGTCAGCATCGCCGCGCAGTCGGACAGCATGTCGCCGAAGAGGTTGTCGGTGACGATGACGTCGAACTGCTTCGGCGCGCGCACCAGCTGCATGGCGCAGTTGTCGGCGTACATGTGGCCGAGCTCGACATCCTTGAAGTGGGCCGCGTGCTGGGCCGACACGGTCTGCCGCCACAGCACGCCCGTGTGCATGACGTTGGCCTTCTCGACCGAGGTCACCTTGTTGCGGCGCTTGCGCGCCACGTCGAAGGCGACGGCCGCCACGCGCTCGATCTCGGGCGTCGTGTAGACCTGGGTGTCATAGCCCCGCTTGGTGCCGTCCGGCAGCGTCTCGATGCCGCGCGGCTCGCCGAAATAGACCCCGCCCGTCAGCTCGCGGATGATGAGGACGTCGAGGCCGCGCACGATCTCGGGCTTCAGGGAGGACGCGCCGACCAGCGGGTCGAACACCACCGCCGGCCGCAGGTTGGCGAAGAGGTCCATCTCCTTGCGCAGGCGCAGGAGGCCGCGTTCGGGCTTCTTCTCGAACGGCAGATCGTCCCATTTCGGGCCGCCGACCGACCCGAACAGGACGGCGTCGGCCACCATGGCGTCTGCCATCGTCTCGTCGGTCAGGGGCACCCCGTGCTTGTCCAGCGCCGCCCCGCCGCACAGCCCTTCCTGGAGGTCGAAGCCGATCGCGCGGTGCTTGGCGAACCAGTCGACGACGCGGCGGACCTGGCCCATCACTTCGGGGCCGATGCCGTCGCCGGGCAGGACGAGAATTTTCTTGTTGGCAGCCATGGGCGTCCTCGTTCAGGTCACGAGCGTAAGAAGCGGGGCGGGGAAAACGGCGGCGCGGGCGTGGAGGCCCGCGCCGCCGGCCAGGTCAGCGGAAGCTAGCCGTCAGCGGGCGCCGGCGTAGAGCCAGGGCTGGCTCGCCTTCTGCTGCCCCTCGTAGCTGTCGATGCTTTTGCCCTTCTCCAGCGTCAGCCCGATGTCGTCGAGCCCGTTGAGCAGGCAATGCTTACGGAAGGGGTCGAGGTCGAAATGGATGACCTCGCCGTCGGGGCGGGTGATCGTCTGCGCTTCCAGATCGATCGACAGCTTGGCGTTGGCGCCCTTGCGCGCATCGTCCATCAGCTGGTCGACCACCTGCTGCGGCAGGGTGATCGGCAGGATGCCGTTCTTGAAGCAGTTATTATAGAAGATGTCGGCATAGCTGGACGAGATGATGCAGCGGATGCCGAAGTCGAGCAGTGCCCAGGGGGCGTGCTCGCGGCTCGACCCGCAGCCGAAATTCTCGCCCGCCACCAGGATCTCCGCATTGCGGTACGGCGCCTGGTTGAGGACGAATTCCGGGATCTCGGTGCCGTCGGGACGGCGCCGCAGCTCGTCGAACAGGCCCTTCGCCAGGCCCTTGCGCTCGATCGTCTTCAGGAACTGCTTCGGAATGATCTTGTCGGTGTCGATGTTGATCATCGGCAGCGGTGCCGCGACGCCGGTGAGCTGGGTGAATTTCTGCATCGCCGTTTCTCCGTCGATTGACCGGCTCAGGCCGCCAGCGTGCGCACGTCGACCAGGTGGCCGGTGACGGCGGCAGCAGCCGCCATGGCCGGGCTGACCAGGTGGGTGCGCCCGCCACGGCCCTGACGCCCCTCGAAATTGCGGTTCGAGGTCGAGGCGCAGCGCTCGCCCGGCTCCAGCTTGTCGTCGTTCATCGCCAGGCACATGGAGCAGCCGGGCTCGCGCCAGTCGAAGCCGGCCTCGACGAACACTCGGTCCAGCCCTTCGGCTTCCGCCTGTTCCTTGACCAGGCCCGAGCCGGGGACGACCAGGGCATGGACGCCCGCTGCGACCTTGCGGCCCCGGGCGACCGCGGCGGCGGCGCGCAGGTCCTCGATACGGCCATTGGTGCAGGAGCCGATGAAGACCTTCTGCACCGGCACCTCGGTCAGCGGCACGCCCGGCGTCAGCCCCATATAGGCCAGCGCGCGTTCCATCGACTGGCGCTTGCCCTCGTCGGCGACGTCCGCCGGGTCGGGCACGCTGGCGGTGATCGGCAGCACGTCCTCGGGGCTCGTCCCCCAGGTGACCTGGGGGACGATGGCGGCAGCGTCGATCCGCACCACCTTGTCGTAGACCGCGCCCTCGTCGCTGGGCAGCGTGCGCCAATAGGCCACCGCCTGCTCCCACGCGCCGCCCTTCGGCGCCATCGGCCGGCCGGCGAGGTAGGCGAAGGTGGTCTCGTCCGGCGCGATCAGGCCGGCACGGGCGCCGCCCTCGATCGTCATGTTGCAGACGGTCATGCGGCCCTCCATGGAGAGGTCGCGGATCGCCTTGCCGGCGTACTCGATGACATGCCCGGTGCCGCCGGCGGTGCCGATGCGGCCGATGATGGCCAGGACCAGGTCCTTCGCGGTCACCCCGAAAGGCAGGTCGCCGTCGACCGCCACCAGCATGTTCTTGGCCGGGCGCTGGATCAGCGTCTGGGTAGCCAGGACATGCTCGACCTCCGAGGTGCCGATGCCGAAGGCCAGGGCGCCGAACGCACCATGGGTCGAGGTATGGCTGTCGCCGCAGACGATGGTCGTGCCCGGCAGGGTGAAGCCCTGCTCCGGCCCGATGATATGCACGATGCCCTGGCGCAGATCCTCGATCGGGAAGTACGGCACGCCGAAGGCGGCGACGTTCTTCTCCAGCGTCTCGACCTGGAGGCGTGACTCCGGGTTCTCGATGCCGGCCTTGCGGTTCGTCGTCGGGATATTGTGATCGGCGACGGCAAGGGTGGCATCCGGGCGCCGGACCGTGCGGCCGGCCATGCGCAGGCCCTCGAAGGCCTGCGGGCTGGTCACCTCATGCACCAGGTGGCGGTCGACATAGAGGACGCAGGTACCGTCCTCCTGACGATCGACGACGTGGCTATCCCAGATCTTGTCGAACAGCGTGCGCGGCTTGGCCATGGCAGGGGCGTTCCTCGGGCTGGCTCTAGGCGGGCTACTTCTTGGCCCGGTTCTGCTTGACGGCGGGCGGCTTCGGGGCCACCGGACCATCGATATGCACGGTCTTCTCGGCGATGCGTGCGGCCTTGCCGGTGCGGCCACGGAGATAATAGAGCTTGGCGCGACGCACTTCGCCGCGGCGGACCACGTCGATCGCAGCGATGCGCGGCGAGTGCAGCGGGAAGATGCGCTCCACGCCTTCGCCATAGGAAATCTTGCGCACGGTGAAGCTGGAGTTGAGGCCGGAATTCTTGCGCGCGATGCACACGCCCTCGAATGCCTGGACGCGCTCGCGCTCGCCCTCCACCACCTTGACGCTGACCCGCACGGTATCGCCGGGCCCGAACTCGGGCACGGCACGCGCGGCTGCGAGCATTTCGACCTGCTCGGCCTCGAACTTCTGAAGCACGTTCATCGGATCACCCTTCCATCACTGCCGGTCGCGCCTGATAACGGGCCCAAAGGTCCGGCCGGCGCTCGCGCGTCGTCCGTTCGGATTGGGCGCGCCGCCAGGCGCGGATATTTTCATGGTGCCCGGAAGCCAGGACCTCCGGCACCTTCCGTCCCCGCCATTCCTGGGGACGCGTATAGTGGGGGTACTCCAGGAGCCCCCCTTCGAAACTTTCCTCGGCCAGCGTCTCCGCATCGCCCATCACGCCCGGCAGCAGCCGGACGCAGGCATCGAGCAGGACGATGGCCGCCGGCTCGCCGCCGGACAGGACATAGTCGCCGACGCTGACCTCTTCGACCTTCCAGGCGTCGAGCACCCGCTCGTCGACCCCTTCGTAGCGCCCGCACAGCACCGTCACCTGCCGGCCTGCCGCCAGCTCGCGCACCCGGTCCTGGGTCAGCGGGCGGCCGCGCGGCGTCAGATAGATGAGCGGGCCGGCCTCGCCATGGTCGCGCTCCGGGCCGGACGCGCCCATGACCGCGGCCAGGGCCTGGTCGATCACGTCGGGCCGCATCACCAGCCCCGGGCCGCCGCCGAACGCGGCATCGTCCACGGAGCGATGCTTATCACTCGCAAAATAGCGGATGTCCACCGCTTCCAGGGACCATATCCCGGCCGCCAGGGCCTTGCCGGCCAGCGAGTGGCCGAGCGGCCCCGGAAACATTTCCGGGAACAGGGTCAGCACCCGGGCGGTCCATGCACCGGCGCTCACGACCCCGCCTCCGGCATGTCGCAAGATCCCGCCTCCGGCTCGTCGTCGGCATCTGCGTCCTGGCCGCCGTCCCGCTCGTCGGCGCGCACCGGGTCGAGCAGGCCGGCCGGCGGGTCGACGACGACGCGGCGCGCCTGGAGGTCGACCACCGGCACCGTGGCGCGCGTGAAGGGTACGACGATCGAAGGCCCCTGCGGCGGGCGCACCTCCAGCACGTCGCCGGCGCCGTAATTGGCGACCTCGAGGACCTGGCCGATCAGCGTTCCGTCGGCGGTCTCCGCGGTCATGCCGATGAGGTCCGCGTGGTAGAACTCGTCCTCCTCGGGCGGCGGCAGGGCGGAGCGGGGCACGAAGAGCCGGGTGCCACGCAGGGCCTCGGCCGCGTCACGGTCCTGGACACCGGGGAACTGGGCCACCACCGTGCCCTTCGCCTCGCCGACGACGCGCAGGCGCACGGGCCGCCCCTCGTCATCGCGAAGGGCGCCGTACCGGCCGACGGCGACCGGGTCCTCGGTGTAGCTCTTGATCCGCACGTTGCCACGCACGCCATGGACGCCCACGACCACCCCGACGAGCACGAGCGGATCGCCGCCGTCACCGGCGGCCGCCCTTCCCACTTCCATCATGGGGCCCGCACCCGCCATGGGACGGTCCTAGGACGCCTCGCCAGCCGCTGCGGCGGCTGCCTTCGCGCGTTCCTGGGCCTTCGCCTTGGGCGCGCTCTTGGTCGGCGTCTCCTTGTGGACGATCGGCGCGCGCAGGCCGCGGTCGGCCAGGAAGCGGGCGACCCGGTCCGACGGCTGGGCGCCGAACTTCAGCCAATGGGTGGCGCGCTCGTCGTTGAGCTTGATGCGGTCGGCATGGTCGCGCGCCAGCATCGGGTCATAGGTGCCGATCCGCTCCAGGAAGCGGCCGTCGCGCGGATTGCGCGAGTCGGTGACGACGATCGAGTAGTGGGGGCGCTTCTTGGCGCCGCCGCGGGCAAGCCGGATCTTCAGCATGGGTGGTCGGTCTCCAGTTACCGTCGATTAATGAGAAGAAAGGGTAGGACGCTTCGGCCGGGACGCCAGTTCAGCGCCGGCCGAAGCGCGAGGGATCGAAGCCCTTCGGCTGCATGCCGGGACCGAGGCCCATGCCGGGCATCCCGCCCCGCATCATGCCCTTGGCCCCGAGCTTGCTCACCTGCTTCATCATCTGGCGCATCTGCTCATGTTGCTTCAGGAGGCGGTTCACGTCCTGCACCGACGAGCCGGAGCCGGCCGCGATGCGCTGCTTGCGCGACGCCTTGATGATCTCCGGCCGCTTCCGCTCGCCGCGGGTCATCGACAGGATGATCGCCTCCTGCCGCTTCAGCGCGGATTCGTCGATGTTGGCCTCGGCCATCTGCTTCTTCATCTTGCCGATGCCGGGCAGCATGCCCATCAGGCCCGACATGCCGCCCATCTTCTTCAACTGGCGAAGCTGCGACAGCAGGTCGTCGAGGTCGAATTCGCCCTTCTGGACCTTGGCCGCGAGGCGCTCCGCCTCGTCCTTCTCGATGGTCTCGGTGGCGCGCTCGACCAGGCTGACGACGTCGCCCATGCCAAGGATGCGGCCGGCGATGCGTTCGGGGTGGAACGGCTCGATCTCGTCCAGCTTCTCGCCGGTGCCGATCAGCTTGATCGGCTGGCCGGTGACGGCGCGCATCGAGAGCGCGGCACCGCCGCGCGCATCGCCGTCGACCCGGGTCAGCACGATGCCGGTGATGCCCACCTGCTCGGCGAAGCTGCGGCCGACATTGACCGCGTCCTGGCCGGTCATGGCGTCGACGACGAGCAGGGTCTCGGTCGGATTGGTGGCGTCGCGCACGGCCGCCACCTCGGCCATCAGGGCCTCGTCGATATGCAGCCGGCCCGCCGTGTCGAGCATCAGCACGTCGTAGCCTTCGAGCCGGGCCATCTGGAGGGCGCGCTTGGCGATCGCCAGCGGCGGCTCCCCGGTCACGATCGGCAGGGTCGGGACCGACGCCTGCTCGCCCAGCACCGCCAGCTGCCGCTGGGCTGCGGGGCGGGCGACGTCGAGGGACGCCATCAGCACCCGCTTGCGCTCGCGCGTCTTCAGGCGGAGCGCGATCTTGCCGGTCGACGTCGTCTTGCCGGAGCCCTGGAGGCCGACCATCAGCACCACGACCGGCGCCACCGCCTCGAGGTTGATCTCGACCGTCGCGGTGCCCAGCATCTCGACCAGATGGTCGTGGACGATCTTGACCACCATCTGGCCGGGCGTGACCGAGCGCACGACCTCCTGGCCGACCGCCTTCTCGCGCACCTTCTCGATGAAGTCGCGCACCACCGGCAGGGCCACGTCCGCCTCGAGCAGGGCGACGCGGATCTCGCGCAACGCCTCGCCGACATCGGACTCCGACAGGGCTCCGCGCCGCTTCAAGCGGTCGAAGACATTGCCGAGGCGCGTCGTCAGGCTTTCGAACATGCCGGTCAAATCCTGCCCTGATTCCAGGGTGCTGGACGCCCAAACGGAAACGAGCCGGTGCGCGAAACTCGCGGACCGGCCGGCCCCCGTGGGAGCGGTGGTTCTCGAAAATTCAAGAACGGGGGCGGAAACTAGTCCCGGCACCCGGCCGGGTCAAGCCTCATGGGCCGGGTCCAAGCCTTCCGACAATGGCGGCACGTGCTAGCGTGCCCCTTGCAGGCGGCGAGGAAGCGCATGATGAACCAACCGGCACCGGCGTCCACCATCCGTTCCGAGCCACATATCCCCTTCGCGACCTCCGGATCCTATCCGGTACGCCCGGGCAATGCGGTGCGCCCGCTGGTGGACGGGGTTCCGACGTTCCGGCGGATCTGCACGGCGGTCGAAGCGGCGCGGCACAGCCTGTGGGTCACGGTCACCTTCGCCGCTCCGGATTTCCAGATGCCGGACGGCCATGGCTCCTTCTTCGACGTGCTGGACCGCGCGGCCGGACGCGGCCTGGATGTCCGCGTCCTCTTCTGGCGCCCCAACCCCGAGGCGGCCCATTACGGCCGGACCTTTTCCGGATCGCCGGCCGACCGCGACCTGCTGCGCCGCCGCCGGTCGCGCTTTCGTGCCCGCTGGGACCGGACGCACGGGGCCTTCTGCCAGCACCAGAAGAGCTGGCTGCTGGATGCGGGGCAGCCGTCCGAGACGGCCTTCGTCGGCGGCATCAACCCGACGCCGGGCAACCTCGGGACGCCCGGGCACCCGGGCCGGGGCCAGCGCCATGACGCCTATGTCGAGGTGGCCGGGCCGGCCGCGACCGACGTGCATCACAATTTCGTCCAGCGCTGGAACGAGGCCAGCGAGCGCCGCGAGGCGGACGGCGCCTGGGGCGATGCCACCTTGAACGACGAGGGCCCGGGCGAGTTGCCCTTCCCGGACCGCCTGTCCGACCCGCGTGGCGACAGCCTGGTGCAGATCCAGCGCAACCTGCATGCCGGCCGCTATGGCGATGGGCGGCCGCCACCCGGCGGCGGCGCCTACGAGATCGCCGGCGGCGAGCACGCGATCCTCGATCAATACAGGCTGGCGATCGGCGCGGCGCGGCGATCGATCTACATCGAGAACCAGGCCCTCCCGGTTCCGGAGGTCGCGGCCGACATCGAGAACGCCCTGAAACGCGGCGTCGATGTCGTCATCCTCGTCCCGGCCGAACCGGAGGCGCATGTCGGCATCGCCCGGCGGGGCCCTGACCGGAAGGCGCTCTTCGACCGGATCGAGGCGCTTGGCCGATACGCGAACTTCCTGCTGGCGGGGATCGCCGGGCGCAACGCCCAGGGTGGCCGCAGCCCCGTCTACGTCCATGGCAAGATCATGCTGGTGGACGATGCCTGGGCGACGATCGGCTCCTGCAACCTCCACTCGAAATCGCTCTCCGGCCATACCGAGATGAACGCCGCCTTCTGGGACCCGGACGTGGTGCGCGGGCTGCGCTGCCGGCTGCTGGCCGAGCATCTGGACCACGACACCGCGGCGCTGGACGATCGCGCTGCGCTCGGGCTCTATCGGGAGGTGGCCGGGGCGAACCGGCGCCGGGCGGATGCCGGCGACTTCGACTGGCGCGGCATCGCCTTCGCGCTCACGCCCGCCACCTATGGGCTGGACCGCCCCTGGCTGGGCATCGCTTCCGATCGCCAGGGGCGTTGAAGGCCGGGCCAGCGCGATCCCGAGCGCGGTGGCGCAAGCCCTGCTCTATTTCCAACCCTGGCCTATTTCGTGGGCGAGAAGGCGGCCGGCAGGTACAGGTCCGAGCGCATCTCGATCAGCCGGTCGGTGCGGCCCTTCGGCGGCCACAGGCCCTTCTCCTGCGCCTCGGTGCGGATGCGCAACCGGTCGTTCATGCTGGCATAGGGCCAGATATGCACGAAGCGGGTGCCGCTGCCGGTGACCGAATACATGCCGATCAGCGGGTCGGAGAGGGCGCGACGGCCGGGCAGCGTCTCCTCCCAGCCGGCCATGGTCGGGCCCAGGCCGTGCGGCGCCATCATGTAGTTGCGCACCTCGTAGACCGGTCCGAAATTTCCCGGCCGGATCGGCGGCAGGAAGGGAAAGCCCCGATAGGCGTCCATGGTGCGGGCGACGGTGACGCCGCCGATTCCGAAAGGGTCCTCGGAGCGCGTCACCGCGTCATGGTCGGCCAGCAGCCCGTCGCGATCCTCGCCATAGCCACGCAGCACGAGGATGGTGTTGAGCAGGCCCACCTCGGCGACCCAGCAACCCAGCAATTCGCCCTGCTGCGGCGTCGAGGACAGCCAGCCGGCGAGGCGCGGCAGCGCCGCGGGCACGGTTGCCGGCCGGAGCGTCAAGGTGGTCAGGTCATAGAGCATCGGATCGTCCCTCCAAACCGCGAGCCGGCCTGTGATCGCCGGCTTCCATCCCCATCAAGGGCCAATCATTGGCATGGAAGCCAAGCCTCCGATAGGGTGCCCTCCCTCCGACAGGGTACCCTGCCCATGCCCATTTCCCCCATCGTCCCCGGCCCGCGCAACCTCATCACCGATGTCGCGGGCATCACCGTCGGCAATGCCGAGGACCCGCGCGTGCGGTCCGGCGTGACCGTGCTGCTGGCCGACCGGCCCGCCGTCGCCGCGGTCGACGTGCGCGGCGGCGCGCCCGGCACCAGCGAGACCGACTCCCTCGATCTCACCTGCATCGCCGGCGGTCGGATCGAGGCCCTGGTGCTGAGCGGCGGGTCGGCCTTCGGGCTCGACGCCGCATCGGGCGTGCGCGGCTGGATGGCGCGGGCCGGCCGCGGGCTCGCCTTCGGCGGCACCGTGGTGCCGGTGGTGCCGACCGCGATCCTGTTCGACCTGACCAATGGCGGCGACAAGGGCTGGGGCGACGGGCCACCCTACCGCCGGCTGGCGGCCATCGCCTGCGACGCGGCCGGCGGGCACTTCGACCTTGGCAATGCCGGGGCCGGGATGGGGGCGCGGGCCGGCCAGCTGAAGGGTGGGCTCGGCAGCGCCTCCTACCGCCTGGCGGAGGGGCCGACGGTGGGGGCCCTGGTCGCGGCCAACCCCTGGGGCAGCGTCGTCCATCCGGGCACCGCCAGCTTCTACGCCTGGCACCTGGAGCAGGACGACGAGATGGGCGGCCAGGCCCCGCCCACGACCGCGATCGACGTCGCCATGGACATGGACGGCAAGCGCGCGATCCCGGGCGCCAACACCACCATCGGCATCGTCGCGACCGACGCCGACCTGACCCAGCCGGAGGCCAGGCGCCTGGCGCTGATGGCCCATGACGGCTTCGCCCGCGCCATCCGGCCGGTCCATACGCCGTTCGACGGCGACACCATCTTCGCCATCGCCACCGGCCGGACCGCCCTGCCGGAGCCGCGCGCCCTATGGCTGGCGCGCCTCGGCACGCTCGCCGCCGACTGCATGGCCCGCGCCATCGCCCGCGGCGTCCACGCCGCCGACGGCATCGGGCCGATCGAGGGCTACAAGGCGCTGCGGGCGCGAATTCAGACCGGCCCTTAGCAGGGCCACTCCGCGGGATGGCTGGCGAGCGGCGACGGCGGACGGGTCCAGTGCGGTGGCGTCCGGGACATGGCCAGCGCGGGCTTGAGGTGACGGATATGCCCGAAGGGGCTGTCGGTTTCCATCATCAGATCGTCCACGGCCGGCTCCGCTGCCGCGCGGGCGGCGACGGGGTCGGCGACGCGGCCCAGCCCATCCAGCCAATGCGCGGTGCCGGCCAGCGACAGCCGCACCAGCCAGCTTCCCCCCTCGTCCCGGCGGCGGGCCAGCGCCACCATCGCGCCGAAGGCGGCCAGGTGCCCGGCCGCATAGTCCAGCGCCTGGGCCGGCAGGTGCCGCGGTTTCGCCCCGTCGCCTGATTCCTCGGCCGCCAGGCCGGATGCGGTCTGCACCAGCGTGTCGAAGCCGCGCCGGCTGCTCCAGGGTCCCGCATCGCCATAGGCCGACAGGCTGACATAGACGATGCCCGGCCGCATTCGCGCGGCGTCGGCCGGGCCGAAGCCGCGGTCGGCCAGCGTCCCCGGCCGGTAGGCCTGGACCAGCACGTCGGCATCGGCCATCAAGCGGCGGAGAATATCCGGCCCGGCGGCGGCGTCGAGATCGACCTCTGCATTCACCTTGCCATGGCCGGTGTCGAGCAGGAGCGGCGCCACGAACGGCAAGTGCGGCGCGCTGATGCGCATCACCGTCGCCCCATGCTCGGCCAGCGTCCGCCCGGCGACCGGGCCGGCGATGACGCGGCTGAGGTCGAGGACGCGCACGCCCGCCAATGGCCGCGAGGCAGCCGGCGCGCGATGGTCCACCGGCTCCGGCGGGGCATCGCCGATGCGCTCGATGCGGATCAGCGGCAGGGCGGCCACCGCCTGCCCCTGCGGGTGGGCCTGCCATTGCCCGCGGGTGCGCAGCATGGCGGCACACATGCCGGCTTCCGCTGCCGCATCCTCCAGGGCCGGCGCATCCCAGCCCGCCACCTTCGCCGCCACCGAGGCGCGGTCGTCTTCGGCCCCGAGCAGGCGGAGGATGCCGTCGCGGTGATGGGGGAAGTTGCAATGGAACTGCACCCAGCGCCCGTCGCCCGCCTGGTAGAAGCCGGAGATCGGGCTCCAGGGGCTTTGCGGCGGCCGGCCATCGACGGTGACGTGACGCTCGGTGCGGAGTGCGAAGGCTGCCGCCCGCAGGTCGACCGCGATCGCCTGGTCCCCGCCGCCGCGGCCGCGCCACAACGCGTCGGCGGCAAGCCCGACCGCCCCCAGGCTGGCCGCCCCGGCGGTGCCGAGCAGGAAGCCCGACGGCAGCACCGGATCGGTGCCGGAAAATGCGATACGATCCGCCGCCGTCGGGTCGAGGCCGGCCGCCGCCAGGACCTGCCCCAGGGCGTCGCGCGGGGTCATGGCTTGTTGGAGGAACCCGGCTTGCCGGCAGCGTCCGCGACCGAGATGCCGGCCAGCATCTCGTAAACCTTCACCACCGCGCTGTCGTCGATGCGGCCATGGCCGGCGGCGGCGGCGGCCAGGAACTGCTGGTGCGCGGCGGCTGCGATCGGCAGCGGAAAGCGCAGCGTGCGGCCGCCATCGAGCACGATGCCCAGGTCCTTGACGAAGATCTCGACCGCGCTGGTGGGGGTGAAGTCGCCGGCCACCATGCGGGCGCCGCGGTTCTCGAACATCCAGGACCGCGCGGCCCCGCCGGTCACCACTTCGTAGAACTGGGCCGGGTCGACGCCGGCCCGGGTGGCCAGCGCCAGCGCCTCGGCCGCGGCCACGATATGCACGCCTGCCAGGAGCTGATGGGCCATCTTCATGGTCGAGCCCTGGCCGGCTGCCTGGCCGACGCGGAAGACGCGGCCGGAATAGGCGGCCAGGGTCGCTTCCGCGGCCGCATAGGCAGCGTCGCTGCCGGCCGCCATGATGGTCAGCGTACCCGCCTCCGCCCCACCCTTGCCGCCGGTGACCGGGGCATCGAGGAAGCCGAACCCGGCCGCCTCCAGCCGCCGGCCCAGCCCCTCGGCATAGGCGGGCGGCACGGTCGCGTGGAGGACGATGGTCGCCCCCGGCGCCAATCGGGCAAGGGCACCCCCTTCGCCGAACAGCACCGCATCGGCCTGGCCGTCGGTCGCCACCATCAGGACCAGCAGATCGACCCCGTCGGCGGCGTCCGCGGCCGAGGCGGCAGCCTTGCCCCCGGCCGCGACCAGCCGTTCGACGGCGGCCGGCACCACGTCGAAGCCGACCACCTCCCGGCCTCCTTGAACCTGATTGGCCTTGACCAGGTTGGCCGCCATGCCGGCGCCCATGGCGCCGAGCCCGATGAATCCGATGCCCGTCGCCATGATTACGCCCCTTGCTTTCTTCGGTTCAGCCCAGTCTTCGGTTCGGTCGAGCTTCGGTTCAGCCGAGTGCCGCGGCGATCGCTTCGCCGAGGTCGCTGGTCTTGGCTTGGCCGCCCAGGTCCGGCGTGCGCGGGCCGCCTTCGGACAGCACCGTCTCGATCGCCCGCTCGATCGCCTCGGCCGCGGCATCCTCGCCCAGGTGCTGGAGCATCATCGCGGCCGACCAGATCTGCCCGACCGGGTTGGCGATGCCCTTGCCCGCGATGTCCGGCGCGGAGCCATGCACCGGCTCGAACATCGAGGGGTGCTTGCGCTCGGGGTTGATGTTGCCCGACGGCGCGATGCCGATCGAGCCGGTCACCGCCGGCCCCAGGTCGGACAGGATGTCGCCGAACAGGTTGGAGCCGACGACCACGTCGAAGCGGTCGGGATAGCGCACGAAATGGGCGGTCAGAATGTCGATATGGTACTGGTCGACCTTCACCTCGGGAAAGCTCTTTCCCATCTCGGCGAAGCGCTCGTCCCAGTACGGCATGGTGTGGATGATGCCGTTCGACTTGGTGGCCGAGGTCAGGTGCCGCTTGCGCTTCATCGCCAGCTCGAAGGCGAAGCGCAGGATGCGGTCGACGCCGCGGCGGGTGAACACCGTCTCCTGCACCGCCATCTCGGCATCGGTGCCGACATAGAGCCGCCCGCCGATCTCGGAATACTCGCCCTCGCAATTCTCGCGCACGACATAGAAGTCGATGTCGCCCGGCTCACGGCCGCGCAAGGGCGATTCGACGCCCTTCATCAGGCGCACCGGGCGGAGGTTGACGTACTGGTCGAAATGCCGCCGGATCGGGATCAGCAGGCCCCACAGCGAAACATGGTCCGGCACCCCCGGCCAGCCGACCGCGCCCAGGAAGATCGAATCATGGGCGGAGAGCTGCTGCAGCCCGTCCTCCGGCATGAAGCGGCCGGTCTGGTGGAAGCGCTCGCAGCTCCAGTCGAAATGGGTGGCCTCGATCGCGAAGCCGAACCGGCGCCCCGCCGCCTCGAGCACGCGCAGGCCCTCGGGAACGACCTCCTTGCCGATGCCGTCGCCGGGAATGACCGCGATCTTGTGGCTGCGCATGTTCGTCTCCGCCTCTGTCTCTGCCGTCTGGGAACGGTCTGTTGGGAAGGGTAATTGGGAAGGGTTTGGCGGTATAGCCGGGCCGCCGCCGGTTGACCAGGGTCCGCCGGCGGCGGCCCTGGGGTTTCCTGCCGCCGCAGGTTTCGGTTGCCGAGTGGCACGGACACCGCCACCATCCCTGGTAGCGAATCGGCCCAAGAGAGCCGACGGGAAGTAAGGGGCGGGAGGTAGGCGGATGGCCGACGGCACCAGCGGTCCCGACTTCTTCGAGGATTCCCTCGGGGTGGACCTGTTCTTCGGCTTCGCGGGCGACGACACCGTCCATGGGCTGGGCGGCGACGACTTCCTCGACCTCGGCCCCGGCGGCGACATGGGCTGGGGCGGCGACGGCGACGACCTCGTCATCGGCGGCCCCGGGGGCGACACCCTGTCGGGCGGCAGCGGCGCCGACGCCCTGTTCGGCGGCAGCAACATCGACAATCTCGACAGCGGCGACGACCTGATCCTCGGCGGCGACGATGCCGACACCGCGCTGGGCGGAGATGGCGACGACACCATCCTGGGCGAGGAAGGTGAGGACGAGATCAACGGCAATGGCGGCGATGATTCGCTGCTGGGCGGCCCCGGTGCCGACTATGTCCGCGGCGGCACCGGCGACGACACGATCCGCGGCAATGGCGGCGACAACTGGCACCTGAACGGCAATGCCGGCAATGATTCCGTCGTCGGGGGCTCCGACCGGGAGATGATCTTCGGCGGCGCCGGCGACGACGTGCTGGATGGGCAGAACGGCGACGACACGGTCAGCGGCGACCGCGGCGCCGACTATATCCTGGGCGGGTTCGGCGACGACCTCGCCTATGGCGGCGAGGGCGGCGACCCGGTCGTCGACGGCGGTGCCGGGGCCGACACCCTCTTCGGCGGTGACGGCAGCGACGGGCTGGCCGGCCGCGACGGCGACGACCTGCTCTATGGCGAGGCCGGGCCGGACTATCTCGCCGGGGGCACGGGCGCCGATGCGCTGTTCGGCGGACCCGACGGCGACATCCTCTTCGGCGGCGCCGGCGACGACACCATCCTGGCCGGCAGCGGCGCCGACAATGCCGCCGGCGGCGCCGATGCCGACCTGCTGGAAGGGCAGGCGGGCGACGACACGCTGAGCGGCGGTAGCGGCGCCGACACCATGGCGGGGGGCATCGGCAATGACAGCCTCGCCGGCGGCGATGCCGACGACGAACTGTCCGGCGACGACAATGCCGACACGCTGGCAGGCGGGGTCGGCGACGATGTCCTGTCCGGTGGTGCGGGCGACGACAGCCTGCTGGGCGAGGATGGCGACGACCGGCTGGCCGGCGATGGCGGGGCCGACACGATGTGGGGTGGCGCCGGCGCCGACCGCTTCGAGTTCGCAGAATCGGGCGGCATCGCGGTCATCGTCGATTTCGCTCCCGACGAGGATCTGATCGCCCTGCAAACCGGATTGGGCGGCCTGTCCGGCGCCGGCCAGGCCGTGGCCGCCATGGCGGCGGTCGAAACCGGCATGCTGCTCGACCTCGGCGACGGCAACGGGGTGCTGCTGCTGAATGTCCGCGCCGGCCAGATGGAGGCCGCCGATTTCGTCTTTTTCTGATCGATGAACCAGGTGGGGGGCCCGTGCGACGGAGCGAGCACGGAGGAGATGCCGGCGGTGGGACGCCGGCGCCAACCAGACCAACCCCAGCCGTCGCGGCAACGCTCGCGAGAGGTTCCGGGGAAACCAGGAGGACCCTGATCATGGCGAACGGCACCAGCGGCAACGATCTCTTTCCCGGCTCCGGCATCGACGACGAATATTTCGCCCTCGACGGCAACGACACGGTCTTCGGCCTGGCCGGCAACGACACCCTCGACCTCGGCCCGGGCGCCGATACGGCCGAGGGCGGCGACGGCAACGACCTCATCATCGGCAGCAGCGGCAACGACACCATCCGCGGTGGGCCGGGCGACGACTACCTGTTCGGCGGCACCAACCTCGACAATACCGGCAGCGGCCTTGATGAGATCTCCGGCGGCGACGGCAACGACATCATCCTGGGCGGTGACAGCAACGACACCGTCCACGGCGAGGGTGGCGACGACGAGATCAACGGCAACACCGGCAACGACATGGTCTATGGCGGCAGCGGCGCCGACTTCGCCCGCGGCGGCCAGGGCAACGACAGCGTCTTCGGCGAGAGCGACAGCGACTGGCACGTCAACGGCAACATCGGCAACGACTATGTCAGCGGCGGCGACGGCGACGACACCGTCTTCGGCGGCCAGGGCAACGACCTGATGTATGGCGACGACGGCAACGACCTGATGAACGGCGACCTGAACGACGACACCATGTTCGGCGGCACCGGCAGTGACACGATCAATGGCGGCCAGGGCGCCGACGAACTGCATGGGAGCACCGGCAACGACCTGCTCAATGGCGGCACGGGCAACGACTCCCTGTATGGCGATACCGGCAGCGATACGTTCTTCTTCAACAGCGGCAGCGGCGTCGATTGGATCTACGGCTTCAATCCCGACGTCGACGTGATCGACCTGGCCAGGAACATCAACTCCAGCGCGATCGACACCGACGCGGAGGCGCTGGCCGCCACCGTCGACTTCGGTGCCGCCATCGTGGTGTTGGAAGATGGACACATGATCGTTCTCGACGGCGTGCTGAAGGCAGACCTGGACAATTCCAACTTCACCTTCCACGACGAGTTCATCCTCCTGCCACCGATCATCGATCTTCCGATCCTGCTCTGACCTTCCGGCCGGCCAGGGAAACGGGGTGCGGCATTGCCGTACCCCGTTTGCTTGTGCGTCGGACGCTGATCGAAGGGGGCGAATCGGCCGCCGTCGTGGCCCCCGCGCCGGCACCGGTGGCGCAATCGCTTGCGTTGCCGCGACGATCAGGGGGCTGGTCGACAGGCGCCGGACCTTCGGCTATGAAGCTCGATATTCATTCCCAAAGGTCGGCAGCATGGCGCGTTCGAACCGCTGGCTCTGTGTCGCGGCAATGTTGGCCGTGACAGGGTGCAATACCTCCCAGGGCACGGCCGGCGGCGCCACCCCCGGGCCGCAGACCGCGGCAGTGGCCGCGCCGGACATCCCTCCCTCCGCGCCGATCAAGCCGGTCCCGTCGGTGGAGACCAAGAACCTGCCGGCCAAGGCCTGCCTGACCCAGCGCGACCTGCGCAACGACCTGCTGGTGCGCCTGCAGACCGAGATGTCGGTGACCGGCCTCACCTGCCAGTGGAAGGCCGAGAAGGGCAAGAACCTGCTCGACCAGTACGCCACCTTCAGCCGTCGGCATCTCTCGCGGCTGCTGTCCAGCCAGGACGAGCACGGCAAGTTCCTGGCGCGGTATGAGAAGGGTAGCCCGCCCCGCCTCTTCGACCGCTACCGCACCATCCTGGCGAACGAGGAGATGACGGTCGCCGGCAAGTACGGCCACCCCGACTATTGCGCCCACCGCTACGCGCGGTTCAACGAGGTGATCGCGCTGGATTCCAAGGGCCTGGACGCCTGGCTCGACGAAATGGGCAAGGCCCGGACCAAGGAATACAAGGCCTGCAAATGAGCGGGGCCTGCAAATAGGCCACCGGCACTACAGGCGGATCTCCAGGTAGACGAGGCCCGGCATGGGCGCATCGTTGTAGGGCGGGATCGCGACGAAGCCCATACCGCGATAAAGGGCGACCGCCGCCGTCAGCCGCTGGAACGTGTCGAGCCGCATCGCCCGGTAGCCGGCCCGCCGGGCGGCATCGATGGCGGCCTCCGCCAGCCGGCGGCCCAGCCCCTGCCCCTGCGCCTCCGGCCGGACAAAGAGCCGCTTCATCTCCGCCACCGCGTCGTCGATCGGCCGCATCGCGACGCAGCCGACCGGACGGCCGCCGTCGCCTTCGGCCAGCAGCAGCGCCCCCCGCGGCGGCGCATACCGCCCCGGCAGTCCCGCCAGCTCCTCGGCGAAGCCCTGGAACGACAGCGAGATGCCGAGGAAGCGCTGGTATTCCTCGAACAGCACCCGCACGGCCGGCAGGTCGCCCGGCCCGGTCGCCCGGATGAGTGCCGGCGGGATGAGAGCCGGGCTCAGAGGTAGAGCTCCCCCTTCATGTAGAGGACGGCCTGGCCGGCGATGGTCACCCGCTCGCCGCGGTCGGTGCAGCGCAGCTCGCCGCCGCGGCGCGACAGCTGCCGGGCGCTCAGCTCGGTCCGCCCCAGGCGATCGGCCCAGTAGGGGATCAGCGTGCAGTGGGCCGATCCGGTGACCGGGTCCTCCGGGACGCCCTTGGCCGGGGCGAAGAAGCGCGAAACGAAGTCGCAATCATCGCCGGGCGCGGTCGCGATCACCGCGAAGCGGTCGAGGCCGGCCAGGGCCGCCATGTCGGGCGCCAGGGCCCGGACGGTGGCGGCGTCGTCATAGACGGCGACATAGTCCCTGGCGGCCAGGACCCGGACCGGCGGCTGGCCCAGCGCCTGGGCCAGGGCCGCCGGCGGCTCGACCGGCTGCGGCGGGCGCGACGGGAAGTCCAGCGCAAACCATTCGCCCTGCTTCGCCACGGTGAGGGTGCCGGCCTTCATGGTGCGGAAGCGGACTTCCGGCCGGTCGTAGCCCAGCTCGCGGAAGAGGACGGCGGCCGAGGCCAGGGTGGCGTGGCCGCAGAGGTCGACCTCCACCTCGGGCGTGAACCAGCGCAGGCGGAACTCGTCCTCCTCGGGCACGAAGAAGGCCGTCTCGGACAGGTTGTTCTCGGCCGCGAGGAACTGCATCTGGCGGTCCGACAGCCAGGATTCGAGCGGGCAGATGGCGGCCGGATTGCCGTCGAAGAGGCGATCGGTGAAGGCGTCCACCTGGTAGATCGGCACGATCATCGTTCGGTTTCCATCTTGCCCTTACTGCAGGGTAGCGAGCGCGCGGTCGAGGTCCGCGATCAGGTCCTCGGCATTCTCCAGCCCGACCGACACCCGCAGCAGCGACTGCGGCGTCTTGCTGTCCGGCCCCTCGGTCGAGGCGCGATGCTCGATCAGGCTCTCGACCCCGCCCAGGCTGGTCGCCCGGGCGAACAGCCTGACCCCTGCCGCCACCGCCATCGCCGCCTCGTGGCCGCCCCGGACCTCGAACGACAGCATGCCGCCGAAGCGGCGCATCTGGCGGCGCGCCAGGTCATGGCCCGGGTGGCTGGGCAGGCCCGGATAATGCACCCGCTCCACCCGCGGATGGCCGGCCAGGAACTGGGCGACCAGCTCGGCATTCTCGCAATGGACGCGCATGCGCGCCGGCAGCGAGCGGATGCCGCGGCGGATCAGCCAGCAATCGAAGGGCGAGGGCACGGCGCCGACCAGGCGCTGGATCGCCTCCAGCCGCTCGAAGAACGCATCCCGGCGCCCGGTGACGACGATGCCGCCCAGCACGTCGGAATGGCCGCCGAGATACTTGGTCGTCGAATGCATCACCAGGTCGCAGCCGAAGTCGAGCGGCCGCTGCAGCAGCGGCGTCGCCCAGGTGTTGTCGACGGCGGCCAGCGCGCCATGGCGATGGGCGAGCGCCGCCAGGGCGGCGATGTCGACCATGTGCAGCATGGGGTTGGACGGCGTCTCGATCCACACCAGCCGCGTCGCCGGCCGCATCGCGCGCTCCACCGCCGCCGGGTCGCGCATGTCGACGAAGTCGAAGAGCAGGCCCCAGCGGTCGAACACCTGGCGCAGGACATGGACCGTGCCGTGGTAGCTGTCGCCGGGCGCGACGACGTGCGCGCCCGGCTCCAGCGCCTGGAAGACGGACCCGATCGCCGCCATGCCGGAGGCGAAGGCGGCGGCCGCCTCGCCGCCTTCGAGGGCGGCCACCGCCTGCTCCAGCTCGGCGCGGTTGGGGTTCGAGCTGCGCGTGTAGATGTGGCCCTTGGGAAAACTTCCATCCTCCGCCCGGGCAAAGGTCGTCGACAGCACGATAGGCGGCGTCACCGCCTGCGAGCCTTCGTCGATCACCGTTCCGGCGTGGACCGCCAGTGTCTCCATGCGCATCTCGATCAATCCCTCGTCCCGTTCGCCCGGTTCCCACCCGCGATCAACGTCGCCAGTGCGCCCGGCCAAGTTCGCGCGATACGTCGTCCGGCGTCATTCCCATGTCGCGCAGCATGCGGGGATCGAGCGCCGCCAGATGCTGGCGCTGCCGCGCCCGATCCTGCCAGTGCAGGAGGGTAATGAAGAAGCGCGCCAGCAGCGAGGGCCGCTCGGCCGGGAGGGACTCCATGACGCGGGCGCCCTGGTCCACAATGTCGGGCAGGGGCCGGGACAGGGTGGGATTGTTGTGATCCATTGCTCCGTTTCCATGACTAGGCCGATTGCGACAATCGGCACAATCAAGAAACATTGACGGATACACCCAAGTCAATTTACCAATTGTCTCCATGACAATTTGGCTGCCCCATGTGGCCGACCGGCCCGGCCCGCGCTATCGCGCCATTGCCGACGCGCTGGCGGAGGATATTCGCCGCGGAGCCGTACGGCCCGGAACCCGCCTGCCCACCCATCGCGAGCTGGCCTGGAAGCTGGGCCTGACCGTGGGCACGGTCACCCGCGCCTATGCCGAGGCGGAACGGCGCGGGCTGATCGCGGGCGAGGTCGGGCGCGGCACCTATGTCCGGGGCGCGGCGCCGGCAGACATCGCGATCTCCTACTCCGCGGCGGAGCCCAGCGCACAGGCCGGCTTCATCGACCTCAGCCTGAATTTCCCGGTCATCCCCGGCCATGAGGCCGAGCTGGCCACGGCGCTGCGCCGCCTGGCGGCGCGCGACGACCTGGGCGAGCTCCTGCCCTACCAGCCCCATGGCGGGCGCCTGCCGGACCGGGTGGCCGGCGCCGCCTGGATCGCCCGCAGCGCCTTGCCGGTGCCGGCGGAGGAGGTCGCGGTCACCGCCGGCGGCCAGCATGCGATCGTCGTCTGCCTGGCCGCGGTCGCCGCGTCGGGCGACACGGTGCTGGTCGAGAACCTGACCTATCCGGGCGTCAAGGCAGCCGCGGCCCTGCTCGGCCTGAAGCTGGTCGGGGTCGCCATCGACCAGCATGGGGTGGTGCCCGACCAGTTGGCGGCAGCCTGCCGGGCGACCGGCGCCAAGGCGCTCTATTGCATGCCGACCCTGCACAACCCGACCGCGGCGGTGATGCCGGCCGATCGCCGGCACGCCGTCGCCACGATCGCCGCCGAGCATGGCATCCCGGTCATCGAGGATGATTGCTACGGCTTCCTGGTGCCCGATGCGCCGCCGCCGATCATGGCCCTCGGCATCGCCGAGGGCCTGTTCATGACCAGCCTGTCGAAGAGCATCGCGGCCGGACAGCGGATCGGCTATGTCGCCGCCCGCCCGGGCCGGCTGGAGCGGGTGACCCAGGCGATCCGCGCCACCTCCTGGATGGCGAGCCCGCTGGCGGCGGCGATCGCCACCGACTGGATCGGCGACGGCACCGCCCAGCGCATGGTGCGCGAGCGCCGGGCCGAGGCGGCCGCCCGCCAGGCCATGGTGGAGGCGGCCCTGCCGGCCGCCCGCGCCCCGGGCGGTGCCGTCAGCTACCATGCCTGGCTCGGCCTGCCCGAAGGCTGGCGGGCCGAGGACTTCGTCGCCGCGGCGCGCCGCCGCGGCGTGGCGGTGACGCCGCCGTCGGCCTTCGCCGTCACCCGGCAGGCGGCGCCCGATGCGGTGCGGATCTGCTACGGCGCCGCCGCCGGCCGCGAGGAGCTGGCGCGCGGCCTGAGCATCCTGACGGGGCTGCTGGCCGAGCAGCCCTACCTGGCGGCCTCGGTGATCTGACCCGCGGCTATTCCCAGCGGATCATGTTGCCGGGAACGATCGAGCCGCGGCGCACCACCCGGCAGGCGCCGGTCGCCTCCACGGCCCACGGATTCTCGACCTCGACCCGGGAATAGGCCGCGTCGGGGGCGCATTCGAGGGCAAAGGCGAGGCCGCCCGTCGGGGTCTGGGTCACCAGGATGAAGCCGGTGACGCTGCCGTCGCCGAGCCGCAGCATCTGGCCCACCGGCCGCGACGGGGCATCGACGCCGCCATCCGCATAGCGCACATCCTCGACCATGATCCGGGCCTCGAAGGGATTCGCGGTCATCAGGTTCGCGATCTCGATATATGCCGCCTGGGCCGGGGCCGCGAATGCCGTGACGGCGGCCAGCGCCGCCGTGCCGAGGATGCCCTTCATTGCCGCCACTCCTTCTTGCTCGATGTCCCGATCATCGCGTCCCGGCCGCCGGCGTCAACCGCCGGCCTTTCGTGCACCTTGCGCCCGCCCATCCTGCGCCCGCCCATCCGGCCCCCGCATCGTGTGGCCGTGATCGAGCGGGCCGTGGCCGGCACCGAAGCCGGGTGCCTGGCGGATCGCCTCCAGCACATACTCGCGCGCCCTTTCGACCGCGTCCGGCAGCGCCAGCCCCTGGGCGATCCCGGTCGCGATCGCCGACGCCAGCGTGCAGCCGGTGCCGTGGGTGTGCCGGGTCTCGATCCGGGGCGAGCGGAAATGCCGGACGCCGTCCGCGTCGGCCAGCACGTCGACCACCACGGGCCCGGTGCCGTGCCCGCCCTTGAGCAGGACCGCGGCCGGCCCGAGCCGGCGGAGCGCCAGGGCCGCTGCCTCCATCGCCGGCTCGTCGGCAATCGCAACGCCCAGCAGCGCCTCGGCTTCCGGGATGTTGGGGGTCAGGAGGGTCGCCCGCGGCAGCAGCCGCCGGCGCAGCGCCTCGATCGCGCTGGCGACGAGCAGCGGATGGCCGCCCTTGGCGATCATCACCGGATCGCAGACCAGCGGCACGCCCGGTGCCTTCGCCGCCAGCATGGCCGCCACGGCGTCGATCACGGCCTGGTCGTGCAGCATTCCCGTCTTCACGCAGTCGGCGCCGAGGTCGTCCAGCACCACCGCCATCTGCTGGGCGATGAAGGCCGGCTCGATGCCGACCACGCCGTGGACGCCCAGCGTGTTCTGGGCGGTGAGGGCGGTGATCGCGGTCATGGCGAAGCCGCCCAGCGCCGTCACCGCCTTGATGTCCGCCTGGATGCCGGCGCCGCCGCCCGAATCGGAACCGGCGACGATGAGAACGCGGCCCCGCATCATGGCGTGCCCCCCATCGCCGCATTGCCCACGGCCAGGTCGACACGGGCGCCATCGGCAACACGGATCGCCGCGACCACCGCGTCGACGGCGGCCTCGACCAGTACCGCGTCGTCGCCCTCCGCCATGACGCGGATCACCGGCTCGGTACCGGAGCGGCGGACCAGCATGCGCCCGCCGCGATCGAGGGCCTGCTCGCCGGCGCGGATGGCATCGACCACGCGCGGATCGGCCAGCAGGTCGCCGGCGCCGGTGCGGATGCTCTTCAGGCACTGCGGCACCGGCTCGAACAGCCGCGAGATGCCACTGGCCGGTCGCCCCGTCTCGACCAGGTAGGCCATGAGCTGCAGGGCCGCGACCAGGCCGTCGCCGGTGGTCGCGAGGTCGCCCAGCACGACATGCCCCGACGGCTCGCCGCCGACATTGCAGCCGCGCCGCTGCATCTCCTCGAGGACATAGCGGTCGCCGACCGCGGTGCGCACGAGGCCGACCCCCTTGCCGCCGAGAAACCGCTCCAGTCCCAGGTTGGACATCACCGTGGCCACCACGGCCCCGCCGGCGAGACGCCCCGACCTGGCCCACTCCGACCCGATCAGGGCCAGGAGCTGGTCGCCGTCGATGACCGCGCCGGTCTCGTCGGCGAGGATCACCCGGTCGGCGTCCCCGTCCAGCGCGATGCCGAGCTGGGCGCCGTGCGCCACCACCGCCGCGCACATCGCCGCCGGCAGGGTGGCGCCGCAGCCGGCATTGATGTTGAACCCGTCGGGCGAGACCGCGAGCGGCACCACTTCGGCGCCGAGCTCGTAGAGGACCGTCGGCGCCACCCGGTAGGCAGCACCGTTGGCGCAGTCGACCACCACCTTCAGCCCGTCGAGCCGGCGCCCCTTGGGGAAGCCCGCCTTCACCCCCTCGATGTAGCGGCCGCCGGCATCCTCCAGCCGTCGCGCCCGGCCGAGCGCCCTGGGGCAGGCCGGCGCGGACCCGAACGGGCGCAGGCCCAGGACCTGGGCCTCGATCTCCATCTCCACCGCATCGGACAATTTGTAGCCGTCGGGCCCGAACAGCTTGATGCCATTGTCCTCAAAAAGATTGTGCGAGGCGGAGATGACGACGCCCAGATCGGCCCGCAGGCTCCGCGTCAGCATCGCCACCGCCGGCGTCGGCAGCGGCCCGACCAGGACCACGTCCATGCCCATGGACACGAACCCCGCGGTCATCGCCGGCTCCAGCATGTAGCCGGACAGGCGGGTGTCCTTGCCGATCACCACCAGATGCCGGTGTTCGCCGCGGCGGAACTGGGCAGCCGCCGCCATCGCCACCTTGAGGGCGACCTCGGCCGTCATCGGCGCCTCGTTCGCCCGGCCGCGAATTCCATCGGTCCCGAAAAGCCTGCGCGCCATCGCTCCTGCCTGTCTCCTGTCCTGCCCGCCCCCCGGAAGGGCGCCGACCGCCCGCAGCCCGACCAGCGGATACGGCCGGCGGCGGACTCGCTCGCGGCCCGTGAGACGTATATAACAGCGGGAAGGAAAGTGCGGCGAGGGTCCGGGGTGGCAAGACCCGGCCGCGATCGCTATATCAGCGGTGGGACGTCGGATGGGGGCCGGCATCCATGGCCGTATCGGGGAGATACAATGGGTAGCTTCAGCATCTGGCACTGGCTGATCGTTCTGGCCGTGATCCTGATCATCTTCGGCGCCGGCAAGCTGCCGCGCGTGATGGGCGATGTCGCCAAGGGCATCAAGAACTTCAAGCAGGGCATGAAGGAAGAAGACAAGCCCGACGAGATCGCCAACCCGGAATCGACGGTGGCCTCGCGCGCCGCGAACCCGGCATCGGTCAATCCGGCGCCGGCCAACGCCACGGCCGAGTCGACCCAGCCCGGGGCGGCACAGAAGGTTTCCTGATCCGGCACCCGGCGGGCGCGGGATTCCGGGGCTACAGGATGTAGTTCTGGAGCAGTTCCACGATCAGGTGGAACGACACGGCGACGATGGCGCCGACGATGGCAATGGCGGCAAGGCCGATCGCCAGGCCGATGCCGACCATGCGCCCGTCCTTTTCCAGCAGGCCCAGCGACATTACGGTCATGGCCAGCCCCGGCGGGAAGTTACCGCCCGGGATGGGCAGGGCCAGGACCACCGCCAGCACCAGATAGGCCGCGCCCAGGACGCGCTCCGCGGTCTTGCCGATGAGGGCGTGACCGCGCGGGCGGCAGTAGCGTTCCAGCTTCTCCAGCCACGGCACGATCTTGGCGACCACGGTGCGGAAATCCGCCCGGCTGATGCTGCGCCGGAGGAAGCGTCGCGGCAGCCAGGGGAGCGGGCGGCCGAGCATCATCTGCACCGAGAAGAATGCGAGCGGCACGCCGAACACCGTCGACAGGCCGGGCGGGCTCGGGATCGGCAGCGAGTTGGGTGCCGCCAGGACCAGCAGGATGATGGCGAAGCCACGGTCGCCCAGCGCCTCCAGCAGGGTCCCCATCGACACCCGCTCGTCGGGCATCTGGCGGGCCAGCCGCATCAGCAGGGCCGAGGTCCGCTCCTCGTCCTCCGACCGCGGCGGGGTCACGACGATCCCGCTCAAGATGCGTCCTCCAGCGAACGCCACATCGCGATCGCCTGGACCGTCTCGGCCACATCATGCACCCGCAGGATGGAGGCGCCGCGCCGGAGCGCCCAGAGTGCGCCCGCGAGCGACCCGCCGAGGCGGTCCCGGGCGCCCGCCACCTTCCCCCCGCCCCCACCGATACGCCCGATGAAGGATTTGCGCGACAATCCGACCAGGACCGGCACGCCCAGGCCGAGATAGAGGGCAAGGCCGCGCAGGATGGCCAGGTTGTGCGCCATGGTCTTGCCGAAGCCGATGCCGGGATCGACCACAAGGCGGTCGCGGGCGATGCCGGCCGCTTCCAGGGCCGCCAGGCGCCGGGCCAGATAGTCGTACACATCATGCGTCACCGACAGGTAACGCGGGTCGACCTGCATGGTTCTGGGCTCGCCCTGCATGTGCATCAGCACGGCCGGCACGCCCGCCTCCGCCACCGCGGCGGCCGAGCCGGGGTCGCCCTGGAGCGCGGTCACGTCGTTGACCAGCGCCGCCCCCGCCGCCACCGCCTCGCGCATCACCCGCGCATGACGGGTGTCGATCGACACCCGGACGCCGGCCGCGGCGAGCCGGGCGACCACCGGGATGACCCGGCGCAGTTCCTCGTCCTCGGACACCGGCTCGGACCCGGGGCGGGTGGATTCGCCGCCGACGTCGACCAGGCCTGCGCCGGCCGCGGCCATCGCCATCCCGGCCGCCACCGCCACCGAGGGATCGAGGTGGTCGCCGCCATCGGAGAAGCTGTCCGGGGTGACGTTGACGATACCCATCACGGCGGGCCCTGGGATGCCCGGCAGGCCGGGACGCGGCGCCGACAGGCGGGCCAGCGTCGCGGCGACAGCGCCGGCCGCAGGGGACTGCGCGCCCGCCCACCGGACCAGCAGTTCGACGCCGACATCGACCGCGGCGACCTCACCATCGGGCTGCCGCACGGCAACCTCGACCGCGGTGAAGGCGTCCGGCCCCCCCGCCAGCAGGCGGGCGGCACCGTCGGCGATCCGCCCGGCCGTACCGCGCCCGCTCAGGAAGGCGATGGGGGTGACGTAGACCTCCTGCCCCGGGGTTACCCGGGACAGGAGGTCATCCAGTCGTTGCATGATGCAGCCGCAAGCGGTCGGAGCTCCGCGGAACCGATCGCACTATCCCGGGCGCTCGGTCTCGGGCGCGCTGGTTCAGGCGCCCGGCTGCGGCTCCGGGGTCATGCCCGGCGGTTCCTTGCCGACGCGGCCGGTGTTGGGCACCGACCCGGGCCGCCGCGGCGGCGACTTCGGCTGGTCCTCCGGCGTCGTCGGCCGGACGATCGGCTGGCCCGCGATGAGCTGCCGGATCTCGTCCGCGCTCAGGGTCTCGTACTCCAGCAGGCCCTTGGCGATGGTGTGCAGGTCGTCGATGTTCTCGGTCAGGATGCGCCGCGCCGTGCTCTCGCCGACTTCGACGAAGCGACGGATCTCCTCGTCGATGATGCGCGCGGTCGCGTCGGAGATGTTCTTGCGCTGGGTCACCGAGTGGCCGAGGAAGACCTCGTCCTCGTTCTCGCTGTAGCGCAGGGGCCCCAGCTTCTCGCTGAACCCGAACTCCGTCACCATCCGGCGCGCGAGGTTGGTCGCCTGGCGGATGTCGTCGGAGGCGCCGGTGGTCACGTTCTCGGGCCCGAAGATGATGTTCTCCGCCACGCGGCCGCCGAACATCATCGCCACCCGCGCTTCCAGCTCCAGCTTGGAATAGCCGTAGCGGTCCTTCTCCGGCAGGCTCATGGTCACGCCCAGCGCGCGACCGCGCGGGATGATGGTGACCTTGTGCAGCGGGTCGTGGCCGGGGGCATTGAGCGCGACCAGGGCGTGACCGGCCTCATGATAGGCGGTCGTCTCCTTCTCCTTCTCGCTCATCACCATGGAGCGGCGCTCGGCACCCATCAGGACCTTGTCCTTGGCCTGCTCGAACTCGGTCATGGTGACGACGCGCTTGCCCTTGCGGGCCGCCAGCAGCGCCGCCTCGTTGACGAGGTTGGCAAGGTCCGCGCCCGAGAAGCCCGGCGTGCCGCGCGCAATCACGCGGGCGTCGACATCGGGCGATAGGGGCACTTTGCGCATGTGCACCTTCAAGATCTTTTCACGGCCGTTGACATCGGGGTTCGGCACGGTGATCTGGCGGTCGAAGCGGCCGGGACGCAGAAGTGCTGGATCAAGCACGTCGGGGCGGTTGGTCGCCGCCATGATGATGACGCCTTCGTTGGCTTCGAAGCCGTCCATCTCGACGAGCAGCTGGTTGAGCGTCTGCTCGCGCTCGTCGTGACCGCCGCCGAGGCCGGCGCCGCGATGGCGGCCGACCGCGTCGATCTCGTCGATGAAGATGATGC
>CAZQOA010000056.1:0-31196 GCA_964594715.1 uncultured Rhizobiaceae bacterium
CTCTTGGCCCAAGTTCGAGCGTTTCTTCCCGCAATAACACAGTTAATCCAATGATATGGAAGCTCTCTCGGTGGCAATAGACCTTGGGACAAACAGGGAAATTTCGACGGATTAGCAGGGAATTGATCTCGCCGAACAGGGAAGCGGTTCGCGTCTCGGAGCGCGTCCGCCGCGTCCAGCTTTTCCTGCAGTTCGCAGAAACGCCCAGCGAGGCCTCATCTAACATCGGGCGACAATCCTCCGCACCTGCGTGGCCGGCTTCCAACTTACGGACGCCGAGGCAGTCTATAGTGCCGCGTGATGAAGCAAAGGAGGGCAACACGCGCGACCGCTTCCGCCACGACCCCGCCTGGAGCTTCCACGCCATGGACGCCAGCCACAGCCCGAACGCAACAGCGCCCGCGGCGCTGGCAGACCTGCTGCTTTCTGTCGCCTGACGGAGGCCGGCCCGCGGCCGCATTTCCGGTCGACCGGGGGTCGGCCGCGAGCGCATGATCGAACGATCGATCCGACCGACATCAACCGCCGGCTGCCATGACCCGCTCCAAAGTCCACGAGTTC
This sequence comes from uncultured Rhizobiaceae bacterium, assembly GCA_964594715.1. GTDB lineage: Bacteria > Pseudomonadota > Alphaproteobacteria > ATCC43930 > Allostellaceae > Allostella. Next base: position 562 of record CAZQOA010000056.1, read on the forward strand.
AACGCCCCGTCCGGCTGGAACGCGCTGCTGCCGCCGCGCCGGCCGACCGAGCCGATCCGCGGCAAGCACCGCGTCAAGTACGCGGTCGTCGGCGCCGGCTACACCGGAACCGCCGCGGCCCGCCGGCTGCACGAGCTCGACCCCGCAGGCGACATCATGCTGGTCGATGCCGGCACGGTCGGCGAGGGCTCGTCGGGCCGCAACTCCGGCTTCACCCGGCCGCTCGAGTTCCCGATGGAGCTGACCCGGGCGAACGCGGGCAAGGTCGCCAAGATCAAGCCCTTCTACGAGGAAGGATTCTACTGGCTGAAGGACATCGTCGAGCGCCACGGCATCGACTGCGGGCTGGTGCGCGCCGGCGTCATCCGGGGTGCGGCGACCGACCTGGGCGAGAGCCGCATCCGCACCGCGAGCGCGGTGATGGACGAGCTCGGCTACGAGCACCGGATCGTCCCGCGGGAGGAGCTGAACGACCGCGTCGCCACCTCCTACTACCGCTGCGGCCTCCTGGTCACGGACTCCTACCTGCTACAGCCGGCGGCGTTGATCCGCGGCCTCGTCGACAACCTGCCCAGGGAGATCGCGGTCCACGAGAGGTCGACCGTGCGCAAGATGTCGCGGCCGGGAAAGTGGGTGCTGGAGCTGGACGGCGCCACGATCGAGGCCGACCAGGTGGTCCTGGCGACCAACGCCTACGTCAAGCATTTCGGCTATCTCGTCGACCGGACGGTGGCGACCTACACCTACGCCGCGATCACCGAGGCGATGGGGCCGGAGGATGCGGCGCGGACCGGCTCCATGACCCATTGGGGCATCCTGCCGCCGCACAAGATGGGGACCACCTGCCGCCGGGTGAGCGAGAACCGGCTGATGGTGCGCAGCCTCGCCTCCTACGAGGGCGAGCTGCGGCCCGACGTGGTGAAGGCGGGCCTGACCGACATCTTCCGCGCCCGCTGGCCGCATCTGGCCCATGTGAAGCTGGAGCATATCTGGGGCGGCGCCACCGCCTTCACGATGAACGGCTCGCCCTGGTGGGGGAAGTTCGACGAGGGGCTCTTCTCGGCCGGCGGCTGCAACGGCGCCGGCATCACCAAGGGCACCCTGCTGGGCAAGCGCCTGGCCGAGCTGATAACGGGCCATGGCGACCATTCCGGCCTGGCCGACGCGTTCGGCGAGCCAAGTTGGCTGGCGCCGGAACCGTTCCGGCGTATCGGCTACCATGTCATCGCGCGCAAGGAGCGCAAGCTGGCCGGGGCGGAGCGGTAGCCCGCCGCCGGCCTCGCGTGCCGCCGGGCTACTTCGCCAACTTGCCCGCGATCCCGGCGACGTGGCGGCCGAGGTAGCGGGCGCCCTCCCGCTCGTTCTCGCTCGGCTGGCGCTTGCCGTCACCGCCGGTCAGCGTGGTCGGGCCGTAGGGCGAGCCGCCGGTGATCTGTCCATGCGCATCTGGCCCTGGAAGGCGTAGGGCAGGCCGACGATGACCAGGCCGTGGTGCAGCAGGTTGGTGATGATCGACATCAGCGTCGTCTCCTGCCCGCCATGCTGGGTGGCGGTCGAGGAGAAGGCGGCGCCGACCTTGCCGACCAGCGCGCCCTTGGCCCAGAGCGGGCCGCTCTGGTCCCAGAAGTTCGTCATCTGCGAGGTCATGCGGCCGTAGTGGGTGCCGGTGCCGACGACGATCGCGTCATAGTCGGCCGTGTCCTCCAGCCAGATGCCCTCGGCGCGCGCGATGCGAGCCCTTCGAGACGAGATCGGGTCGCCTTCTCCTGGGATAAGCGCTGGCGCGCGATGGTGGCCGACGAGTGCAGAGGCGACAACCGGGGTCCGGCGTCATGGGGCGCGCGGAGCCGTCCCTCCAGCGCCGCAGCCCCCTCGTCGGCCTGGAGCGGCCTCCGCCCGAGTGTCAGCGCAGATCGCGCGGCTTCAGGCGGCCTTCCGCCGTCGGGTCCGTCCCTTCTCGACCTTCACTCCAAGCAGTCGGAACGCCGCTTCGGGGTCGCGGTCGACAATGCGGAGCAACGACACGGCGGCCGGGTCGAGCTTGAATCGCTTCTGTTCCCAGTTCCGCAGCGTGGCGACAGGGATGCCGAGGGTGCGGGCAAATGCTTCCTGGCTCATGCCGACGCGCTCCCGCAGCATCCTCGGATCGGGCGGCAGCGGATCGCTCCTGGTCGAGAGATCGGGGGCGACGTCAGGGTCATCCGCGATCTGTCGGGCAATGTCCTCGTCCGTCGTCACGTCAAGCTTCGCCGCGTCGATGCGGCCGGCCTTCGCCGCTTCCTTCAGGGTCATACGAGCCATGTTCACCATCCTTGGCGATATCGTCTCTCTTCGGCTTTGGTTGCCTTCCGGGCGGAGACGATCCACCGCACGGCACCCCGGTCGGTGTAGGTGACGACGATCAGGCGGTCCCGGGCAAATCCGATGGCGTTGATGCCCATCTCGCCGTAGTTCATCCGATCGTCCACGAACTCGACGACAGAACCCGCGAAGATCGTCGCCGCGGAGAGAGGCCGCTGGACCGGGAGCGGACCGCGAGGCTGCGCTGGTCTGGCATCCACTTCGCCACATAAGCGCGCAAATATTCCTTGTGCTCTACCGCCCCCTGAGCGTCATGCGGATGAACACCTGCTCTTCCTCATAGACTTGGCGCATCGAGGCGAGAAACGAGTCCGCCAGCCGGCTGCGGGGGCGGTGCCGCGGTATGAGCAGGTAGCTGCGGAAGACGACAGTCGGCTCGAAGCGCCGGGCGAGCAGCCCGCGGTGGGCGAAGTCGCGCAGCGCGATCGGATTGACGATGCTGACCCCCAGCCCCTCGGCCACGAGATTGCACAGGGTGGCGCTGTACTGCGTTTCCAGCGACATCAGGCGATCGATCCCGTGCTGCTCGAAGACCCGGTCGATCTGCACGCGCACATCGTCGTCCAGCGCCAGCGAGACGAAGTCGAGCCCGGCCAGGTGGCGTGGCCGGATGATCCGCGTGCTGCCGAGCCGATGGCCGAGCGGCAATACACAGACGCCGTCCATGATCGCGAACGGCTCGACATCGATGCCGGCCAGGTCGGCGACGTTGGAGGCGATGCCGATGTCGCACTGCTGGGCGGCCGCCCACTGGATCACCGTCGACGAGCCGCGCAGCTGCAGCGAGATGGTGACGTCGGGATGGTCGCGGCGGAAGGCGCGGATGGCGCGCGGCAGGAAGCCGTATCCCAGCGCCGGCACGGTGACGATGCGCAGGCGGCCGCGCTTGAACGCCTTGATGTCGCTGGCCGCCTGCTGGAGGTGGCGCAGGCCGGCGTGGGACCGCTCGACCTCGGCGTGGAAGGCGTTGCCGTCGTCGGTGATTACCAGTCGGCCGGACCGCCGCTCGAACAGCCGGAAGCCTACCGTCGCCTCGAGCTGGGCGATGAGGCGGCTGACATTGGGCTGCGAGATGCCGAGCACGCGGGCGGCCGCCGTCATCGACCCGCAGTCCATCACCGCGCGAAAGGCATCGATCTGTCGCAGATTCATTGCCACCTCATACCAAATTTGCATGGACTACGCAGATCTTGATATTTGACCGAATGGAATTCAGCCGTCCACAGTAACGCCTTCGGATGCCATGTCCGGGGCAAGGTGGGGGACGCATGATCGGCGAGATCGTCTACGTGAACGGCCAGTTCGTGGCCAAGGACGAGGCCAAGGTCAGTGTCTTCGACCATGGCTTCATCTATGGTGACGGCGCCTTCGAGGGACTGCAGATCGTCAACGGCCGGGTCTTCCTGCTGAAGGAGCACCTGAAGCGCCTGTTCGATTCTGTCCGCTATCTCGGCTTCGAGATCCCGATGACGGCCGACGCCCTGCGCGACATCATCGTCGAGACCGCGCGGCGCAACGGCCTGCATGACGGCTATGTGCGCCCGATCATCACCCGCGGCGCCGGCCCGCTCGGCATCCGCAACATGGCCCAGCTCGGCCCGCCCACGGTCGTGGTCATGTGCCAGCACGAGAGCATCGAGGGCCGGCGCGAGAAGTGGAATCGCGGCATCACCGCCCAGGTCGTCTCGGTCCGCCGCATCGCCCCGGCCGGCTTCGATTCGCGGGCCAAGACCTGCAACTACATCAACAATATCCTGGCCTACCTCGAGGCCCAGGCGGCCGGTGCCGAGACCGCGCTGATGCTGGACACCGACGGCTATGTCGCCGAAGCCTACAGCAGCAACATCTTCGTCGTGAAGGACGGCACGGTGGCGACGCCGGCGCTGGGCCACATCTTGGGCGGTATCACGCGGGGCAAGCTGCTCGGCATCTGCCGCGAACTGGGCGTGCCGGCGGTCGAGACCAGGCTGACGACCTACGACCTGCTGACCGCCGACGAAGTGTTCGAGTGCGGCACCATGGCCGAGGTCCGTCCCCTGATCCGCATCAACGGGCGTACCATCAGCGGCGGCAATCCGGGGCCGATGGCCCGGCGCCTGCACGAGGCGCTGCGGGACATGATGGAATCCGGGCTGCATGGGGAACCGGTCGGGAACGCATAAGACGTTCCGCCGGCACAGGGTCGTTTCAACGCCGAACATCCGGAGACGGGACATGAGGATCGCAGCATCGTTGCGCACGGGGATCGTAGCCACGGCGGCCTTGGCCGCGGCGGCGTTCCACCCCGTGCCGGCCACGGCCCAGCAGGTCGTGCGCGTCGGCATCCACGGCGCCGACATCGGCTCGCTCGACCCGCACATGTCAGCCCAGACCATCGACAACGTCATCCACGCCTGGATCTATGGCGGGCTCGTGCGCTTCCCCGCCGGCACCATCGACCCCACCCGCATCGAGCCGGACATCGCCGAATCCTGGACGAAGAGCCCGGATGGGCTGGTGTGGACCTTCATCCTGCGGCCGGGCGTGAAGTTCCACGGCAACTATGGCGAGGTCACCGCCGACGACGTCGTCTATTCGCTGAAGCGCGCCGGCTCGGCGAAGACCTCCACCTTCGCCAGCGACTTCGCGTCGTTCGACAAGGTCGAGGCGGTCGACCCGCGCACCGTGCGCATCACGCTGAAGACGCCGGTGCCCTCGCTGCTCGGCCTCGTCACCGCCCAGCGCGGCGGCTACATCGTCAGCCGCAAGGCCGACCAGGAAGCTGCCGGGCAGTACACCGCCAAGGCGATCGGCACCGGACCTTTCCAGCTTGAGGAATACCGGTCCAAGCAGTTTGTGGCACTGGTCGCCAACCCCGACTATTTCCGCGGCCGGCCCAAGGTCGACCGCGTCGTCTACCGCTTCATCCCGTCCAACGAGAGCCGCGACCTTGCCTTCCGGGCGGGCGAGCTCGACCTCTTCTACGGCCGCAAGGAACAGCGGTGGGTCGACCGCATGAAGGCGACGCCGGGCCTGGCGATCGAGGTGTTCGGCCCGGGCGAGCTGCGGCTGATCAACCTCAACACCTCGATGAAGCCGTTCGACGACATCCGCGTCCGCCGCGCCGTCGCCCACGCCATCAACCGCGCCGACTTCGTGAAGTTCGTCGGCGCCGACGTGGTGAGCCCCAACCCGTCGGTCGTGCCGCTGGGCTATCTCGGCTACACCGACGCCGTCGAGCGGTTCGCCTACGACCCGGAGAAGTCCAAGCAGCTTCTGAAGGAAGCGGGATACCCCAACGGCATCACGATCAAGGTGCTGGGCTCCAACCGGTCCTTCGTCGAGCCTTACCAGCTTCTCCAGGCGCAGCTCGCCAAGGCCGGCATCACGATGGAGCTGCAGCTCGTCGAGCATACGGCCTGGCACGCCCAGATCCGCCAGAACCTGAGCGCCATGGTCGTCTACACGGCCGCCCGCTTCCCCGTCGCCGACATCTTCCTGACCCAGTTCTTCCATTCGGCCAGCGCCCCCGGCAAGCCGACGGCGGTCACCAACTTCAGCCATTGCGACGTCGCCGACCGCGAGATCGACGCCGCCCGGGTCGAGCAGGACCCCAAGCGCCAGCTCGAGCTGTGGCACTCCGCCCAGCAGAAGATCGTCGCCAACGTCTGCGCCGTGCCGCTGTTCGACGAGGACCAGGTGTGGGGCCGCAGCGTGAAGCTCGACTTCGGCCACAAGCTGGAAGCGTCGATCAGCTTCGGCCCGATGCTGACGGAGCAGAGCACCCTCAAATGAGCTGCGGGCGGGCAAGGACCGGCAGGTAGCCCATGCTCCGCTTCGTGGCCAAGCGCCTGATGCTGGCGGTGCCGACGATGCTGCTGTCGGCGTCGGTGGTCTTCTTCCTGGCGCGCATCCTGCCGGGCGACCCCGCTCTCTCCATCCTCGGCGATTCGGCGAGCGAGCAGGCGATCGTGGCGCTGCGGGCCAGGCTGGGGCTCGACCAGCCGATGTTGACGCAGTACCTGGCCTTCCTGGGCGCCTTGCTGCGCTTCGACCTCGGCCGGTCGATGATCTCGGGCCACGCCATCACCGCCGAGGTGGCCGAGGTCCTGCCCTACACGATCGAGCTGACGGTCTTCGCCATCGGCTTCGGGGTGCTGCTCGGGGTGCCGGCCGGGATCGCGGCAGCACTCGCCCGCAACCGCCTGCCCGACTACCTGTCGCGCTTCGGGTCGCTGATCGGCCTGTCCTGCCCGCCCTTCTTCCTGGCGATCTGCCTGCTGCTGGTCTTTGCCATCTACATCCCGCTGTTCCCGGTCATCAGCGCCCCCGACACGGCCACGGTCGGCGGGCGCATCGCCGCGCTCATCCTGCCGGGGGTGACGCTCGGCATCATCTTCCTGGCCTTCGTCGCCCGCTCGTCGCGCGCGGCCATGCTGGAGGTATTGCCCGAGCAGTACATCCGCACCGCGCGCATGAAGGGCCTGTCGGAGAAGGCAGTCGTCTTCCGCCATGCCTGCCGCAACGCGCTGCTGCCGATCGTCACCGTGACCGGCCTCTATTTCGGCATCCTGATGGGCAACGCTGTGGTGACCGAGATCGTCTTCACCCGGCCGGGCCTGGGCAAGCTCATCATCGGCGCGCTCAATTCCCGCGACTATGTGATGCTGCAGGGCCTGACCATCGTCTACTGCTTCATCGTCGTGCTGGTGAACCTGGCGACCGACCTCGTCTACGGCCTGGTCGACCCGCGGGTGAAGGTGCGATGAGCGCGCTGCGCACCGCCGTCGCCATGGTCGCCCCCAACCGGTCGGCCGGCTGGGCCTTCCTGGCCCTGTTCTCGATCTGCCTGCTGGCCGTCGCCGCACCCCTGGTCGCCCCCTACGCGCCGGCCGCCCAGGACCTGATGGAGCGGCTGGAGCCGCCGTCGGCCGGCCACTGGTTCGGCACCGACAATTACGGCCGCGACATCCTCTCGCGCATCCTGTGGGGCGCGCGCATCTCGCTCCTGGTCGGGCTGGGCGCCACCCTGGTGGGCATGGCGATCGGCGGTGCGCTCGGCGTCTGGGCGGGCTTCAAGGGCGGCATCGTCGATCTGCTGGTCGCACGCGTGGTGGACGTGCTGCTGTCCTTCCCTAGCCTGATCCTGTGCCTGCTGATCGTGTCGCTGGTCGGTCCCGGCGTGGTCGAGCTGATCGCCGCCATCTCGGTCTCGCTCATCCCCAAATTCGCCCGCGTCGCCCGCTCCTCGGCCATCGCCATCAGCCACCGGGAGTTCGTCGACGCCTGCCGCACGGTGGGCGGGTCGGACCTGCGCATCATGCTGCGCCACGTCACCCCCAACGTGGTGGGCGAGCTGGCGGTGATGGCGTCGCTGTGGACCGCCAATGCGGTCCTGATCGAGGCATCGCTCAGCTTCCTTGGGCTGGGCGTGCGCCCGCCGACGCCGACCTTGGGCGGCATGATGCTGGAGGGCCTGAACCTGCTGCACGAGGCACCGTGGCTGACGCTCTTTCCCGGCCTCGTCATCCTGGCCTTGGTGCTGGTCCTGAACCTCGTCGGCGACAGCTTGCGCGATGCCGTCGACCCGCGCCTGCGCGAGGTCTGACGATGCCGGATGCGATCGCCGAGCCGCTGCTGCGGGTCGAGGGCCTGGGTGTGGCGGTACGCCGCCGCCGCGGCGCCCTGCCGATCCTGGAGGACGTCACCTTCGACCTCGCCGCCGACGAGACCCTGGCGATCGTCGGCGAATCGGGCAGCGGCAAGAGCATGTTGGCACTGGCGATCACCCGCCTGCTGACGCCGCCCGACGCCTATGCGGTGTCCGGGCGGGTGCGCTTCGCCGGGGCGGAGATCCTGTCGCTGTCGGCCGACGGGATGCGCCAGGTGCGCGGCCGCGGCATGGCCGTCGTCTTCCAGGAGGCGCTGAACGCGCTGAACCCCGTCCTCACCGTCGGCCGGCAAATCGAGGAGACGGTGATGCGGCGCGACGGCATCGCCGCCGCCGCCGCCCGGCGCGAGGCCCTGCGGCTGCTGGACGAGGTCGGCATCCCCTCCCCCGAGCGCCGTCTCGGCGACTATCCGCACCAGCTTTCCGGCGGGATGCGCCAGCGGGTGATGATCGCCATCGCACTCGCCTGCCGCCCCGCCCTCGTCATCGCCGACGAGCCGACCACCAGCCTGGACGTCACCATCCAGTCGCAGATCCTGGCGCTGCTGCGCGACGTGCGGCGGCAGAACGGCATGTCGATGATCTTCATCAGCCACAATCTCGGCGCGGTGGCGGCGGTGGCCGACCGGGTGGCCGTGCTCTATGCCGGCCATGTGATGGAGCTGGCGCCGGTGGACGAGCTCTTCGCCGCCCCGCGCCATCCCTATACCCAGGCCCTGCTGGCGACGACGCCGCGGGTCGACCGGCCGGAGAAGCTGGCGGCGATCCCCGGCACGGTGCCGCGCTTCGACGACCTGCCGCCCGGCTGCCGCTTCGCCCCGCGCTGCCCGCGGGCGATGGCCGCCTGCACCACGGCCGTGCCGTCGATCCGGGCGCCGGACGGCGAGCCGGGCCGGCTCGTGCGCTGCATCGCGCCGCTGGCATGACGACTTCTCCCATGCGCCCGATCCTCGAAGTCCATGGCCTGCGCAAGCACTTCCCCATCGCCGGCGGCGGCTTTGGGTCCGGCCCGCGCAAGGCGGTGCGGGCGATCGACGGCGTCAGTTTCACCGTGGCCGAGGGCGAGAGCTTCGGGCTGGTCGGTGAATCGGGCTGCGGCAAGTCGACGGTGGCGCGCTGCATCGTCGGCCTGGTCACGCCCGACGAAGGCGAGATCGTGGTTGAGGGCGAGGCCATTGCGGCCCGCCGGGGGGCGCGCGGGCGCCGCCTGCACCGCAGTGTGCAGATGGTCTTCCAGGACCCGTTCTCCTCGCTCAACCCGCGGCTGTCGATCGGCACGACGCTGGCCGAGCCGCTGGTGATCGCGGGCGGCCTGTCGCGCGCCCAGATCCGTGCCCGCGTCGGCGAGCTGCTGGGCGAGGTCGGGCTGCCGGCGGACGCCGCCGCCAAGTTCCCTCACGAATTCAGCGGCGGCCAGCGCCAGCGGATATCGATCGCCCGGGCGCTGGCCTTGCGCCCGCCGCTGATCGTGGCCGATGAGCCGGTGTCCGCGCTCGACGTGTCGGTGCAGGCGCAAATCCTGCTGCTGCTGGACGGGCTGCGCACCCGACGCAACCTCGGCCTGCTGTTCATTTCCCACGACCTGGCCGTGGTGCGAAACTTCTGCCAGCGCGTGGCCGTGATGTATCTCGGCCGCATCGTCGAGGAAGGGCCGGTCGAACGGGTCTTCACCCAGCCGATGCACCCCTACACCTTGGCCCTACGTGATTCCTCGCTGCCGCCCGATCCGGCCGCGCGCAACCGCCTGGCCCGCATCGACGGCGAGATGCCGTCGGCGATCGACCCGCCCAGCGGCTGCCATTTCCACCCGCGCTGCCCGCGGCGGATGCCGATCTGCGCGGTCGAGGCGCCGGCCTGGACGGCGCTCGATCCCGGCGGCGTCGCCTGCCATCTCCATCCGCCCCACCTCCATCCGGCATCGCCCAATCCGCCCGTGACCAACCGAAGGATCTGAGATGTACCCCGATCCGAGCTCCCGCTCCGCCGGCCTCTTCGAACGCGCTTGCGCCGTCATGCCAGGCGGCAACACCCGCCTCGCCGTCTACCAGGCGCCGTTCCCGATCTTCGTCGCTTCGGCGGCCGGCTGCCGGGTCACCGACGTTGACGGGGTCGAGCGCGTCGACTTCATCAACAACCAGTCGGCCTTGGTGCATGGCCACTGCTTCCCGCCGGTGATCGCCGCCGCCGCTGCCCAGATCCAGCGCGGCACCTGCTTTTCCGGCCCGACCGACAGCGAGGTGGCTCTGGCCGAGGCGCTGCAGGCGCGGGTTCCCGGCTTCGAGCGCATGCGCTTCACCAATTCCGGCACCGAGGCGGTGATGCTGGCGGTGAAGGCCGCGCGCGCCTTCACCGGCCGCTACAAGATCGCCAAGTGCGAGGGCGCCTACCACGGTTCCTACGACTTCGTCGAAGCCAGCCGGGGCAGCACGCCGGCCAACTGGGGTGACGCCAAGATGCCCGCCCGCGTTCCCTATTCCAAGGGCACGCCGCCTGCGGTCGGCGACCTGACGGTGGTCATGCCGTTCAACGACGTTGCTGCCGCCGCCGCCATCCTGGAGGCCGAGGCAGGCGAGCTAGCCGCCGTCATCGTCGAGCCGATCGCCAATCGTCCCGGCATGATCCCGGCCACGCCCAAGTTTCTCGCCTACCTCCGTGAGTTCACGCAGCGCACCGGCATTCCGCTGATCTTCGATGAGATCATCTCGTTCCGGGTGGGATTCGCGGGCGCCCAGGCCGGCTATGGCATCGTCCCCGACATGACCACGCTAGGCAAGCTGATCGGCGGCGGCTTTCCGGTGGGCGCAGTTGCCGGCCGAACGGACATCATGGGCGTGTTCGATCAACGCAAGGGCAGCCCGGCGGTGCCGCACACCGGCACCTTCAACGCCAACCCCGTGTCGATGGTGGCAGGCATGGAGACGCTGAAGGCGTTCGACCAAGGCCAGGTGGCCCGCATCAACCGCACCGGCGAGGCAGTTCGCCGAGCGATCGGCGCGATCTTTGCCAAGGCCGGCATCGAAGGCCAGGCATCGGGCGCGGGGTCGCTGTTCCGCATCCATTTCACCAACCAGCCGCTGACCGACTACCGCTCGGCCTATCCCTCGGCCGCGGCCCAGGCGGCGGTCGCCGCCTTGCACCGCGCGCTCCTGAACCACGGGATCATGCTGTCGGCCAACTGCAGCGGCAACCTGTCCACCGTCGTCGGCGACGCCGAGGTCGATCGGCTGCTGGAGGCCATCGCCAGATCGCTGGCGGAAATCCATGCTCCCGCATGATTTGACGTCCGCCAGTTTTCCTCCTCCGTCGCGAGTGGGAGTTTCCCGGTTCCGTGACCACCGGCGAGGAAGGAGCAAGCCGTGAGCCGATCTACGGAGGAGCAGTTGAATCAGGCGGAGAATCGCAGTAGCGCCTCCCCCAACCCCGTGACCGTCGCGTTTGCCAACGCCAAGGCTTTGGAGCACGCGCGCTTCTCGGCAACGGAGCGGCCGTTTCAATGCGAACCTGGCCGACCAATTCGTCCTTCCCGAGCTTCCACACTAAGCCACGAGGAACGAACCGATGACGCTGGATCGTGGCGAACTTAGAGCCCATGCGCTATCGCTGACGTGACGAGTTTCGGCGGCTGCTCACCTTCGGCGTCCCGCTCGCCTGCATGGCCTACTACCCGGCCCTCGCCATCCTGAAGCGATCGGACCCGCTCGGCCCGCCAGCATGGCGCTACACCTCCATGGGCAGTTAAGCCATTGCACGCCCTCGGATTGGCTCTCGTTACCGCCCGCAGCTGACTGTCACTGGCCGAGAGGTGATCGCTCGTCGAACAGAACCTTTCCGACCCAGCTTCCCATTTCCACCGAGCTCACGATCTCATCGCGGACCAGCGAGACCACCGCTTCCAGCAAGATCGGATCACCCCCGATTTTCCGTGCCGCCCAGACCAGGCGGCGGGTCAGCATTGGGCCGATGACCGGCCCCGCATCGCCAATGCACCGCTCTGCACCTCGTCGTGGACGGAACTGTAGCCGAGGAGTGTCTGGCCGCCCTCGTTCAGAACCATGGCCTTCGCTATATGCACGCTGGTCACCTGCGTCACCGCATGGAGCCGGACTTCCAGCTCGGCTGCGATCTTGCGCAGCTGGCGGGTCATCAGGCTGGCATTCATCGGCAGGATGAGCGGCAGGCCGGCAAGGTCGCGGAAGTGGACCGGCTGTCCCGGGGCGCCCGCGGGCACATCTGCCAGCCGGGTCACGAGATAGATCGGCTCCTCTATCAGAGGAAAGCGGTGGAGCGCCGCCGACGGTCCGGGATCGTGGACGATCGCCGCGTCGAAGGCGCCCGCGGTCGATATCGCCGGCCGGCGGCATGGGTAGCTGGCTGCACTACATCCTGTCGAGATTCACGCTCGGGTGGTTCGTCGTCGCGGGCATGATGCGCCCGCTGCGATCCAGCATGATCGAGGTGCTCGACAGCGAGTTCGTCAAGCTGGCCCGCATCAAGGCCGAGGCACAAATCGTCCAATTGACGCGTGTGTCGTAATACGGACGCCGGGCACCGCTCTTGGCCAGTGCGATAGCAGGACGTAGGCGCGTCTCCGTGATGGTGTATCAGATACGCGCGGCTACTCCGCCGGTGTCACTCCCCGTTCCGTTCAGACGCCTATCGTGCAGCTTGCCGTTGACGCTCTCAACGAAGCCATTCTGCTGCGGCTCGGCATCGCGATGCAATGCAATCGACACCGCTCCGGTTGGTCCATTTCAGCATGGGTCGATTCTCAGGTCCTGGCGCATCGACGAGACGACATTCCACGGGTAGATGCGCGACCGTGTCCCGCGCATCTACGGATGAACGGGGGTTTTAGCCGTCATCGAGCAATGCAGCTTGCCGGCCTGGGAACCGTTATTTCTGCTCGGAAACCGGGACGGTGTAGTTCAGTCCGGCACGCCCGCCATCGACATAGACGGTCTGGCCCGTCATGTACCCAGCGTCGTCGCCGGCCAGGAAGAAGGCAACCCCGGCTACGTCGGCGCCGGTGCCGAAGCGCCCGAGCGGCGTGCGGGACAGAATGCGGTCCCGGTTGACCGGGTCGGACAGAAGGCTTTCCCGGTTGAGCTCGGTCACGATCGTGCCGGGGCCGATCGCGTTGACCCGGATGCCATGTGGCGCAAGGCTCAGGGACATGGCGCGCGTCAGTGAGGAGATCCCGCCCTTCGACGCCGCATAGGGCGAGATCGTCGGCATCGTCATGATAACGCTGGTCGAGGACATGTTGACGATGGCGCCGCCGCCGCCGCGTTCGACCATGTGCCGCGCCACCCGCTGCCCACAGAGGAAGACGGACTTGAGGTTGGTGCGGATGACCGCGTCGAAATCCTCCTCCGGCAGGTCGAGAAAATCGTAGCGCCGCGTGATCCCGGCATTGTTGACCAGGACATCGATGCGGCCAAACCGATCGAGGACGGCGGCGATCGAGGCGTCGACCTGGTCCTTCCGACCGACGTCGCAATGGAAGAAGGCGGCCTCTCCGGAGGTGCCGATCGCGGCCGCGGTGCGCCGGCCGACCTCCTCTTCGATATCCAGGATCGCCACCCGCGCGCCCTCCACGGAAAAGCGCTCGGCGCATGCGCGGCCAATGCCACGCGCAGCCCCAGTGACGACCACGGTCTTGCCAACCATCCCCATGCCACCCTCCTCCCCGTAATCCACCATCAGCCCGGCAATGGAACTTTTATAAGGTATACTAGTTTACCTGGCTACTAGGAAGGTCATCGAGATGGCCATGGTGTGATTGGGCGCCTATATTCTGGGCGAATGGTTAGGAGTCGGTGTCGTGTCGGTTGGCGCAGTCAAATTTGAAACCCTGAAGCCGGTAAAGGCGGCGCAGCTCATTGCCCAGCGCGTCCGCGACGCTGTCCTGTCGGGGGAGCTGTCGGTTGGTGATCGCCTGCCTACCGAAAAGGACCTCATCAAGCAGCTCGGCTACAGCCGCGCGGTCGTGCGGGAGGGCTTGCGGCTCCTGGAATCCGACGGGCTGATCCATCTTCAGGCGGGACGCAACGGCGGGGCCGTGATCAGCAGCCCGAACACCGAGCGGCTGGTCTACAGCCTGAACACCATCCTGCGGCTGCAGAGCACGACGGTGGCCGAGGTGCATGAGGCGCAGCGCCTGATCGAGCCACTGGTGATCCAGCTCGCCATCGACCGTGCGACCCCCGGCGATCTGGCCGCGATCCGCCGCACCATCGAGCTGATCGAGGAGAATCCTGGCGACAAGGAGCTGGTGCTGGAGCAGAGCAACCGCTTCCACACGCTGCTCGGCGAAGCCGCGCACAACAACGTCATGGCGATCATCACCACGCTGATGCGCGAGGTCGTGATCGAGATGGCCTATAGCGGCGACGTCGCGGAGGCGCTGACCATCGCCCGCATCCACCGCCGCATCCTGGAGGCGATCGAGGCGCGCGACGTCAAGGCCGCCACCCGCCGGGCGTTACGGCACCTGGATGCCACCGAATGCGTCATGACCACCCGCCATCCGCCAACCACAGACGCCGCCATCGTCGTCCCGCTCGGCCGGCGCAAGTCGGGCCCGGCCACGGCTGAAGCACCGCCGCGGTCGGCCGGGACATCGCGATCACGAACCGGGAAGGTCTGATACCGCGGTCGATCAGAGCTCGCGCAAGGCGTTGAACTGCGCGACATAGCCGGAGACATCGATCCGGGCGGCGATGACGGTGGTGCGGCCGGTCTTCAGCGCGGCCTGGAGCGCATCCCCCAGTGCGTGCTCGTTGTCGACCGTGATGCCGTCGGCCCCGAAGCCCTGGGCCAGCTTCTCCCAGTCCATGCCGCCGATCTTCACGCCGTAGGTGGGAAGGCCCTTGATCTCCTGCTTGACGCGGATCAGGCCGATCTCCTCGTCGTCGAGAACGACGACGATGATCGGCAGGCCCTCGCGTACCGACGTCTGCAACTCGGCCACTGCCATCATGAAGCCGCCATCGCCCGTGAAGGCGACGACTGGCCGGTCGGGATGGGCGAGGCGGGCCGCCAGCGCACCCGGGATCGCGAAGCCCATCGACCCCAGCCCGTTCGACGTCAGGAACTCGCGCGGACCGTAGGACTGCCACTTTTGCACGACCAGCAGGCGGCTGGCACCGGCATCGCAGGTCGCAATGGTGTCGCGCGGCAGGACGGCCCGGGCCACCTCCATGGCGCGCTGCGGCGACAGGCCGGTCGCCGGCGTGTCGAGCGCCGCCACCACATCCTCGCGGAAGGTGTGGGCCGCCTTCTCGCCCCAGCCGCTGCCTTCCGGCGCCCATTGCGCCAGGCCGGCAAGGATCGCCTTCAGGTCGCCCACCACCTCCAGCGCTGCCGGCACCACGGCGTCGAGGCTGGGCGTGGCCGAGAGCGACATCACCGGCAGCGTGTAGGGCCAGGGCTTGGGCTGCAGCTCGATCGCATCCAGGCCGACGGTGATGATGAGGTCCGATTCCAGGATCAGCTTGCGCTCGATCAGCCCGCCGATGATGCAGCCCGCCCGCAGCGGGTGGTCCTCGGGGATGGCACCCTTGCATTTTGAGGTTGTCAGCACCGGCGCACCCAGGCGTTCGGCCAACGCCACCAGCTCGGCCGAGGCCCGGCTCCAGAAGACGCCGAGGCCGACCAGCAGGATCGGCCGCCGCGCACCTGCCAGCACTCGCAGCGGCTCCTTCAGAGCATCCCGGTCCGGCACCACGGGGACGATCTGCGGCAGCAGCGGGCCCTCGGTCGTCAGCTCCCCGGCTTCGCGCGTCGTCTCGCTCTGCGGCATATCGAACTGTACCGGGCCCGGCGGTAGCGCGCAGGCCGTACGCACCGCGCGCCGGAGCTGCTGGCGCACGGTCTTGGCGTTGATCGCCGTCGACCATTTCGTCACCGGCGCATAGAGCGCCCGCTGGTCGAGCCGCTGCCGCAGGCCGATCTCGTAGGTCGGTGTCGAATACTGGTCGGTGATGGCGATCAACGGGCAGCGGTCCATCCAGGCGTGCGCGACGCCGTTCACCATGTTGGCGGCACCCGGCCCACGCGTCGACAGGCAGACCCCGGGCGAGCCGGTGATCTCGCCCCACGTCGCGGCCAGCATCGCGCCGGCGGTCTCCTGCTTCATCAGGATGAACCGCATGCCGCGCTCCTGCGCGGCCTGCATCAGCTCGACCGACTCGCCGCCCGGGTGCCCGACGATGAACGGCGTCCCCATCTCCTCGAACGCCTGGGCCAGGACCTCAACGGTGGTCGGCATATTCTTCCTCCCGCGATTCCACCGCGTCGGCGGGTGGATCTATGTCGATGATGAGATTGAGGTAGCGGTCGACGGTGATCCTGGCGTCGGCGCCGACGACGGCCGTCGATTCACGCTCCTCGATCACCGCCGGCCCGCGCAGCTCCGCCCCTTCGCGCAGCGCGTAGCGGCTGTAGACCGGGCAGGCGACGAAGCCCGTCTCGGGGAAGTAGACGTCGCGCGTGCCCTTGCGCGCCTCCTGCTCCCCGGTGCCGACGCCGGCAAAGTGCAGCCGGATGTCGGGTACCGGCCCCGAGGCGCTGAGGCGCCAGGTCAGGGCCTCGATCGGCACCTCGGCGATGCGCCGGTCGAAGAGCCGTTCATAGGTCGTGAAGAACTGCTCCCGGATGTCCGCGAGCGACCCTGGCCCGAGGCGCCCCGCCGGCATCGGCACGCTGATCTCAAAGCCCTGCCCGACATAGCGCATGTCGGCATGGCGCCGGATCTCGACGTCGGTGACGCCGGCATCCGCCAGCAGCAGCCGCCCCTCCTCCTCCATCTCGTCGAACAGGCGGTTGAGGTGGTCCCAGTCGATCCCTTCGAGGCGGGCGACATAGCTGCGCACGAAATCGATCGCCGACGGCGCCACCAGGAAACCCAGCGCGGACATGACGCCGGCCCCGAGCGGGCAGACGATGCGGCGGAGCTTCAGGAGCTTGGCCAGGCCGTAGGCATGCACCGGGCCCGCCCCGCCGAACGCGATCATCGTGTAGCGCCGCGGGTCCCGCCCCTTCTCCGCGATGTACATGCGGGTGGCCGCCGCCATGTTCTCGTTGACGATACTGTGGATTCCGGCCGCCGCCTGGGTGATACCGAGGCCGAGCGGTCGCGCTACGCGCTCGGTAATCGCGTCCCGCACCGCACCCAGGTCGAGGGCCATCTCGCCGCCCAGGAAGTATTCCGGCGAGAGGTATCCCAACAGCAGGTCCGCATCGGTGACGGCCGGCTCCGTACCGCCGCGGTTGTAGCAGACGGGGCCGGGCTGCGAGCCCGCACTCTCGGGCCCGACCTTCAGGAGGCCCATCTGGTCGACCCGGGCCAGCGAGCCGCCGCCGGCGCCGATCTCGATCAGATCTATGACCGGCACCTTGAGCGGCAGGCCCGAGCCCTTGCGGAACCGCCGGACCCGCGCCGCCTCGAACTCGTGGGCGTGCTCCGGCCTGCCCCCGTCGATCAGGCACATCTTCGCGGTGGTGCCGCCCATGTCGAACGAGATGAGATGGTCCTCGCCGATCAGCCGGCTATAGAAGGCGGCACCCATGGCACCGGCCGCGGGGCCGGACTCGATCAGGCGGATCGGGAACTGCTGGGCGGCCCGGATGGTGGTGATCCCGCCGCCGGACAGCATGACGTAGAGCGTGCCGGTCAGGCCCATCTCGCGCAGCCGGTGCTCCAGCCGGGCGAGATAGTCGCGCATCAGCGGCAGCACATAGGCATTGGCAACGGTGGTGCTGCCACGCTCGAACTCGCGGATCTCCGGCGCCACCTCCGAGGAAATGCAGACCGGCAGGCCCGGCGCCAGCTCCTGCAGCACCTCCTTGGCGAGGCGCTCGTGGGCGTCGTTGCGGTAGCTGTGGAGGAAGCAGACGGCGATGGCCTCCACCCCCTCCTTCAGCAACGCCGTGCCAGCCGCGCGCAGGTCGTCCGGGTCCAACGATCGCAGCACCTTGCCCGCGGCGTCGATGCGCTCGTCGACTTCCAGGCGCAGGTAGCGTGGCGCCAGGGGCTCCGGCCGCTCCAGGAACAGGTCGTAGAGGTCGTAGCGGATCTCGCTGCCCATCTCGATGGAATCACGGAAGCCCTTGGTGGTGATCAGCCCAACCTTGGCACCCTTGCGCTCGATGACGGTGTTGGTCACCAACGTCGTTCCGTGGACGATGCTGTCGACCGCGCCGATCGGCGTCCCGGCCTCGCCCAGGAGGCGCTCGGTCCCCTCGATGATGGCGATGCTGGGGTCGCCCGACGTGGTCAGGCGCTTGCCCGTGAAGATCAGGCCGCGCGCCTCCTCCACCATGACGAAGTCGGTGAACGTGCCGCCGACATCGACGCCGATCCGCGTGCGCTTGTCCAATCCGCCCACTCCCTCGCCGCCGCCGCCCGGACGCGTCATGGCTCGATGCCGTAGTCGCGGGCGGCAGCCGCCGCCGACACGTAGCCGTCGCGCACGTCCCGCCGCACGGCGGCCGGATCGCGCAGGGTGGGCTCGCCATAGCCGCCGCCGCCGCTGAAACGCATCGACAGCCGGTCGCCCGGCGCCAGCATGGTCCGCGATTTCGGGTGTGGGCGCGTGCCGTCGGCCAGCGTAACGGCGACCAGCGCCCCCTCCTTGCCGCCCAGCAGCCCGCGGGGCGCATATTTCTGGCGATCGGAAAGCAGCGACAGGCGCACCGGCTCGGGCGAGGTCACCTCGACCTCGACATCCTGCCCAAGGCCGCCGCGGAAGGTGCCGGGGCCGCCCGAATCGGCGCGGAACTCCTTCTTCCAGACGATCAAGGGCGAGATGCTCTCGAACGCCTCGATGCTGCCGGCGCCCGCATTGGTCGGGAATGCCGTCGTCGCCAACCCGTCCTTCACCGCCGACGCCCCCATGCCGCCGCTGGCGAAGAGGATCTGCGAGAAGCGGTTCCCCTGCTGGTCGATACCGCCATAGACCGAGCGCAAGGTCGGCGCGCTGCCGGATTCGGCCGTCACCTTCTCCGGCACCGCCTGCGCCAGCGCCGCATAGATGGCGCCGGCCAGCAGGTGGCCGGTAAGTTGGCGGGCGTTGCATGGTGCCGGATAGCGCGGGTTGAGGATCGAGCCCAGCGGCGCATCGACGGTGACCGAGCGGTAGGACCCTTCGTTGCGCGGCGTCATCGGGTCGAGCGCGCATTTGATCGGGTAAACCGAGTAGGCATAGGTGTAGTTCATCACCGAATTGAGCCCGCGGCCGATCTGCTTCGAGGTGCCGGCATAGTCGATATGCAGGTCCGAGCCCGTGACCGTCACGGCGCATTCGATATGGGTTTCGTCCTCGTCGAACCCGTCGGCGTCGACGCTGGAACGGTAGACGCCGTCGGGCACCGCCTCGATCGCCCGGCGCATCGCCATCTCCGCGCGGTCCTGGAGCGCGCCCGAAAGGGATGTGAGGTCGACCATGCCAGCATCGTCCAGGAACTCGGCCAGCCGGCGGGCGCAGACGCGGTTCGCCGTCACCTGGGCCTGCAGGTCGCCCATCACCTGGTCCGGGACACGGACATTGCCGAGGATCATCTCGGCAAGGTCGGGGTTCTGCCGGCCTTCGGAATAGAACTTCAGCGGCGGGATGCGCAGCCCTTCCTCGAAGAGCTCGCGCGCGTCGCAGCCCCAAGGCGCGCCGCCGATGTCCGGCAGGTGTGCGATCGACCCCGAGAAGCCGACCAGCCGGCCGCGGTGGAAGATCGGCGCCGCCATGGTCACGTCGGGAAGGTGGCCGGTCGCCATCCATGGGTCATTGGTGATGATGATGTCGCCGGGCCGCCACTGGTCCTTGGGGTAGCGCGCCAGGAAGTGCTTGAGCGTGCGCGGCAGGATGCCGACGAAGGACGGGATGCCGGCGGTGTTCTCCGACAGGGAATCGCCGTTGGCGTCCATCAGCGCGGTGGCGAAGTCGTTCGATTCGCGGACGATCGTCGAGAAGGAGGTGCGCAGCAGCGCCGCCGCCGATTCATCGGCGATGGAAATGAGTCGGCTCCAGAAGATCTCCAGGGAGACCGGGTCGAACTCGGTTCGGGACGAATCGGGCATTGCAGCCTCCACGACGGTCGAACGTCCCCATGGCTCCGCCGGGGCGCTTTAATAGGTATACTATATTGCGTTTTTAGATACGACAAGCGCAGGCATGTAGGCCGCGTCGGCCGGCGGCAGGGTGCCCCCGGCAAGGTAGGCGGCCGCGTTGGCCGCGGCGCGGTGGAGGACCGCTTCGAAATTATCGACCGTAGCGCCGGCGAGGTGGGGGGTCACGACTGTGCGCTCGTGCCCGAGCAAGGGGCTGCCGACCGGCGGCTCGGCGGCGAAGGTGTCGAGTGCTGCCGCGAACAGATGGCCGTCGACCAGCGCGCCGTGCAGCGCCGCCTCGTCGACCAGCCCGCCGCGCGCGCAATTGACCAGCACCGCGCCCGGCTTCATGCGGGCGATCCGGTCGGCACCAATCAGCCCCCTCGTTTCGGGTAACAGCGGCAGGTGCAGGGAGACGACATCGGCCCACGCCAACAAGGGGTCCAGATCGTACTGCGCGATGCCCAGCGCCGCCGCCACGTCGTCGGGTGCGGCCACCGGATCATAATAGGCGAGCCGCACCCCGAACGAAGTCAGCAGCCCCGCCACGGCCCGGCCGATCGCCCCGAAGCCGACGATGCCGACATTCTTGCCATGGAGATGGCGGTTGATGCCGCGCGCTTCCTCCTTGTCCCAGGCGCCGGCGCGGGTGCGCCGGTCGATGAGCGGCAAGCGGCGCAGCGCGGCCAGCATCAGCATGACGGTATGCTCGGCGACCGGAATCGCGTTGCCGCCGGCGAGGCGGGCGATGGCGATGCCGCGGCGCTCGCACACCGCGCGATCGATCTTGTCGATCCCCGCTCCCAGCTTCTGGATGAGGCGCAGGCGCGGCGCCGCCGCCAGCAGGTCGGCGTCGACCGGCGCCCCCACCACGAACGCGACCTCTGCCTCGGCCAGGGCCGCCGCGCGATCCACGGCGGCGGCACTGGCCGCGAAGCGGATCGTCCAGTCGGCGGGCAGCACCCGCACGACCGCGGCCTCGATGGCCGGATGAAGTTGATCGATCAGGCCGACGCTGATGCTCGCCATGTTGCCTTCCCGCTTCCCCCGGACCCGCGATCCCGCCTGGCATTTCACAAGGCCGCCCGGCGCAGCGAACGAGAAAGCCCGTTGACGGCCGTGGTGACAATAGAAATATAGTACACTAGTTGCCGCGTAGCTCAACGCTATGATTGGCGACCCAAAGACAGGCCTGCCAAGGGCCAGGGCGACGTCGCTCGCACGAACAGGAGGGGTCCGAATGTCTCGCTTCATCGCTGCGTTCCTGTGTTGCCTGGCAGTTGCGCTGCCGGTCCGCGCAGATACCTTTCCCAGCCGGCCGGTGACGCTGGTGGTGCCGTTCAGCCCGGGTGCCGCGAGCGATCTCTTCGCACGCATCTTCACCAAGGAACTGAAGGACACGCTGGGCCAGCCGATCGTCATCGACAACCGGCCGGGCGCGAATGGCGGCGTGGCGGCGGAGTACGTCAAGCGGGCGAAGCCCGACGGCTACACGATCCTGATGGGCACCACGGGGACCGCGTCCAATGTCTGGCTGTTCCGCCAGCAGCGGGTCGACCCGACCAAGGATTTCGAGCCGGTTACCCGCCTGGGGTCGATCAACTGGGTGATCGCGGTCCATGCGAGTTCGCCGCACAAGACCCTGGCCAGCCTCGTCGGCGCGGCCAAGGCGCAGCCGGGGCAGCTCAGCATCGGCCATGGCAGCTCGGGCGGGCTCATCGCCAGCCACACGCTGCTGAAATCCTTCGGCATCGACATGATCTCAGTCCCCTACCGCAGCTCGCCCCAGGCGACGACCGACCTGATCGGCGGGCGGCTCGCCGCCATGGCATCGGACTTCGCGTCCGGCGCCGGCTACTTCGCGAACGGCGACATGCGGCCGCTCGCGATCAGCGGCAAGGAGCGCTCGGCGCTGTATCCGGAGGTGCCGTCGATGCATGAATCCGGAGTGACCGACTTCGACCTGGTGGGCTGGTTCGCGGCCTTCGTGCCGGTGGGCACACCGAGGCCGGTCATCGACCTTCTCAACTCCAAGATCGTGGAGACGATGGCCGGCCCGACGGTTCGCCCGCAGGTCGACAAGCTCGGCATCGAGGTGGTGACCGGCACCCCCGACGCGCTGGCGCAGCACCTGCGGCGCGAGATCGCCAAGTGGGAGGTCTATGTGCGCGAAGCGGGTCTCCAACCGGAGTGAAGGAGGGTGACCGCGCAAGTCCCCTATTTCCAGGTCAGCTCGTTCGCGGATCGCCCCTTTGCCGGCAATCCCGCCGGCGTCTGCGTGCTGACCGGCTGGCTGGAGACGGCGACGATGCAGGCGATCGCGGACGAGAATGCCGTCTCGGCCACCGCCTTCCTCGTTCGTGAAGGCGACGGCTACGGCCTGCGCTGGTTCACGCCCAAGGTCGAGGAGGAGATGTGCGGCCACGGCACGCTGGGCGCGGCCTGGGTGGTGCTGGAGCGGCTGGAGCCTGGTCGCGACGCGGTCACCTTCACCACCCGGGCCGGCCAACTGACGGTGGCGCGCGACGGCGGGCGCTATGTGCTGGACCTGCCGGCGCGCGCCATCACGCCTTGCGCGGCGCCCGCCGGCCTTGCCGCGGCGATCGGCATCGAGGCGAAGGAAGTGCTGCGCGGCGCCTCCTACATCGCCGTCCTCGATGACGCCGACCAAGTCGCGGGCCTGCGGCCGGACTTCGGGCGGATCGCCGCGCTCGACCTGCCCGGCGTCATCGTCACGGCGCCCGGGACCGGCCACGGATGCGACATCGCCTCGCGCTACTTCGCGCCGGCCAAGGGCATCCCGGAGGACCCGGTCACGGGCTCGCTGCACGCCCAAATCGTCCCCTTCTGGTCGCGGCGCCTCGGCCGTTCCACCCTTGTCGCCCGCCAACTCTCGCG
The DNA here is from genome assembly GCA_964594715.1 of uncultured Rhizobiaceae bacterium. Lineage (GTDB taxonomy): Bacteria > Pseudomonadota > Alphaproteobacteria > ATCC43930 > Allostellaceae > Allostella. The sequence goes on from CAZQOA010000056.1 coordinate 23,577, forward strand.
ACGGGGCGGCACCATCCGCTGCGAGGATCGTGGCGACCGCGTCCGCCTGGCCGCCGGCGTCGTGCCGTTCCTGTCCGGTACGATCGAGCTGCCGGATCAGCCGGCGAGCAGGCGCTGCACTGTCTCATAGGTTTCCGCCGGCACGGCGATCCCTTCCGCGACCGACTTCCGGCGGCGGGCGTGGCGGGCATCGCCCGGCAGGCGCGACACGCCTGCCCCGGCCAGCCCCTCGAAGAGGCCGGAGAGGCGCTGGCCCACGCCCTCGCCCCCGGTACGAACCGGGTCGATCAGGATCACGCATTGGCCGGCATTCGACGTCTGGGCGCCGGGAAATGCCGCGGAGCCGTCTTCGAAGCCGAACCGGCCGCCGGTGACGGCGGCCGCCAGGATCTCCACCATGAACGCGATGGCCGACCCCTTGTGGCCACCGAAGGCCAGCATCGCGCCGCCTTCCAGCACCGCCTTCGGGTCGGTGGTCGGGTCGCCGTTGGAATCGAGGCCGATCCCGTCGGCCAGGGCGTGGCCCTCCTTGGCCGCCAGCAGCACCTCGCCCTGGGCCACCACGCTGGACGCCTGGTCCCATACCAGCGGCGGCCCGCCCGGCCGCGGGCAGGCGAAGGCCATCGGGTTGGTCCCGAGGAACTTCTTGCGCGCGCCCCACGGGGCGACCCGGCTGCGCGCGTTCACGAAGGCCAGCGCGACGAACCCCGCCTCCGCGAACGGCTCGACGTCCGGCCACAGGGCGGCGAAGTGGTGGGAATTGCGGATCGCCATCGCGGCGATGCCCTGGGAGCGGGCCTTCTCGATCAACAAAGGCGTGCCGGCCGCCAGCGCCGGCTGGGCGAAGCCGTTGGCGGCATCGACGGCGACCAGGCCCGGAGCGGCGTCGGTCACCTCTGGACGGGCGTCGCAGTCGATCCAGCCGCTCTTCAGGGTGGCGACGTAGCCCGGCAGGCGAAACAGGCCATGGCTCCGGCTGCCGTCCCGTTCCGCGGCCGCGACCACGCGCGCGACCGCGCGGGCGCTCTCCGGTGCCAGCCCGTGCCGGGTCAGCACGGCGACCACGAGGTCGGTCAGCTCGGCCACGCTCAGAACGATGCTCATCCGGTCGCCTCCTGCTTCAGCGGCCCTGGCGCAGATAGGGCGCCGTCAGTTCCAGCCGATCGATGACCCGGTAGAGGTTCATCAGGCTGCCCACCAGCGGGCGCGTGAAAGGGCGGACGGCGATCGGGCGCAGTGGCGTGACCGGCAGGGCCAGGTCCTGTTCCGGCCGGCCGAGCAGCCGCCCGGCGACTTCCCGGCCGAGCAGGGTGCCAAGCGCGATGCCGCGGCCGCTGAGGCCGAGTGCAGCCCACATCCCCGGTGCCAGCGCGTGGATATGCGGGTACTGGTCGGCGCTCATGCCGACCCAGCCCGCCACCTCCTCCTCCCACGCGAGGTCCGCCAGGAAGGGGAACAGGTCGGTGACCCGGCGCGAGGCCCGCGCGCGGAATGCGCCGGCATCATTGCGGAAGGCCGGCCCGTCGGAGCTGAGATGGACCCGCCCGTCGAGCCGCATGCGGATGCCGGAATAGAGCCGGCGGGTGTCGGTCAGCGATTGCCGGCCGGGCAGCACGCTGCGGCGAAGATTCTCGCCGAGCGGCGCGCTGACGAGATGGTAGGCGCGCAACGGCACCAGCGACCGGGCGAGGCCCGGCCACAGCCCGTCGGTGTAGGCATCCGTGGCCAGCACCACCTGGTCGGCATCGACCGACCCCTTCTCCGTCTCCACCGTCCAGCCGCCCTCGCGCGGGCGCAACGCGGTCGCGCGGCTGCGTTCGTGGAGCCGGACGCCGGCCGCCACGGCCGCCGCGGCAAGCCCCCGGCAATAGCCGAGCGGGTTGATCGTGCCGCCGCGCCGGTCGAGCAGGACGGACGGGTAGTAGCGCGTCCCGGTCAGCTTCTCCGCGGCGTCGCGATCGAGGAGATCGACCGGTGCTCCGCGTTGCTGCCAGAACCGGGCGCGTCGCTCCAGCACGCCGGCATTGCCGGCGGTGTGGCCCGCGAACAAGAGGCCCGTGCGGACCGCCTCGCATTCGATGCCATGTGCCGCGACGAGGCCATAGACGACGTCCGGGCCGCGGCCCAGCAGGTCGATGATACGTTCCCCGCGCTCGTGCCCGAAATGCGCCAGGATGTGGTCCTGCCCGTGCTTGGCGTAGGGCACGACCTGGCCGAAGGCCCGGCCTGAGCCGCCGGCCCCGACCTCCTTCGCCTCCAGCACGACCACGCGCGCACGCGCCTCGGCCAGGTGGAGCGCGGTCGACAGGCCGGTGAACCCGCCGCCGACCACCGCCACGTCGGCCCGCGCGCGGTCTTCGAGCATGGGCGCGTCGAGCGCCGGCCGCGACGTGCGGCAATAAGTGTCGGCCAGCGGCTGGGGATCGTCGAGCGGCGAGTGCATGCCGATCGGCTTCGACGCGACCATCATCCGTCCTTTCGCATTCGCCCGCTTACGCTCCCCCTCGTCAATACAGGCGGCCCCGGGCGAGGCGCCGCTCGATGAACTGGCTGTATCGCGACATCGCCGAGCAGCCGAGGAAGTAGATGGCCGCGACGAAGAGATAGCCCTCCGTGTAGAAGGCGATCCAGGGCGGATCGGCGATGGCCGTCGTGGTGGCGTTGAGGACGTCGAACAGGCCGATGATGATGACCAGCGTCGAATTCTTGAACACCGAGATCAACTGGTTCATCAGCCCCGGGATCACGATGCGCAGCGCCTGCGGCAGGATGATCCTCCGGGTGGTCAGCCAATAGGGCAGGCCCAGCGACGCCGCCGCCTCATACTGTCCGCGGGGGATGGCCTGCAGGCCGCCGCGGATGATCTCGGCGAAGTAGCAGCCGGCGAAGATGCCCATCGCCACCAGGACCCGCACCAGCTTGTCGATATCCCAGCCGGGCGGCAGGAACAGCGGGAACACCACCGCCGCGCAAAAGAGGACCGTGACCAGCGGCACCCCGCGGACCAGCTCGATCAGCGCGACGCAAACCGCGCCGATAACCGGCAGCCGGGATCGGCGCCCCAGCGCCAGCACGACCCCCGTCGGCAGGCCGATGACGGCGGTGGCGGTGAAGACGATGATGGTGAGCGACAGCCCGCCCCACAGCCGCGTCTCCACCTGGGTCAGGCCGAATACGCCGCCCAGCATCAGCACCAGGAAAGCCACCGCCGCAGCCATCCACAGCGGTATCAGGACGGCGCGGTGCCAGGCGCGTGGCCAGCAGGTGATGGCGACCGTCACCGTATAGATGCCGGTCGCTGCCAGCGGCCGCCAATGTTCGTCATAGGGATAGAGGCCGAATAGCATCAGCCGGTGCTTCTCGACGACGACCGCCCAGCAGGCCCCGGCCGCCGCCCGGCAGATGGCGGGGTCGGAGGTCCACCATACCGCGTCGATGACCGCCCAGCGCAGCAGTCGCGGCACCGCCAATGCGATCGCCGCGGCCGTGGCGAGCGTCAGCAGGGTATTGCCGAGGCCGTTGAAAAGATTGCGCCGCATCCAGCGCACAAGGCCGATCCGGTCGAGCGGCGGGCGTGCGACCATGTGTGCTTCGCCCGCCAGGCCGACGCCGTCCGTCATCGCCGGTATCCGATGCGGCGATTGTACCAGTTCATCAGCAGCGAGATGGAAAGGCTGATCGACAGGTACACGGCCATCATCAGGAAGATGCCCTCGACCGCCTGCCCGGTCTGGTTGAGGGCGGTGTTGGAGACGCTGACGAGGTCGGGATAGCCGATCCACACGGCGAGCGAGCTGTCCTTGACCAGGTTGAGATACTGGCTGGTCAGCGGCGGGATGATCACCCGCAGCGACTGGGGCAGGACCACCAAGCCTAGCACCTGGCCTTCGCGCAGGCCGAGCGCGCGTGCCGCCTCGCGCTGCCCGCCCGCGACCGCCTGGATGCCGGAGCGCACGATCTCGCCGATGAAGGCGCCGATATAGGCGACGAGGCCGATCAGAAGGGCCACGAACTCCGGGCTGTGGGTGGTGCCGCCCTGGACGTTGAACGTCCGCATCTGCGGGACGTCCAGGACGAAGGGTGCGCCGGCGGCGATCCAGGTCAACAGCGGTGGGCCGAGCACGAGCCCCGCCATCGGTAGCAGCAGCGGCGGACGCCGGCCGGTGGCTTCCTGCCGCCGACGCACCCAGCGTCGATAGAGGAAGGCGCCGGCGATGCCCACCAGGAGGGCCGCCAGCATCCAGCCATGTATGGGATCTGCGGCCGGCACCGGATGGACGAGCCCGCGATTGGAAAGGAATACCCCCTCCATCGGGCGCAGGGCCTGGCGCGGTGGGGGCAATTGCCGGATCACCGCGTACCAGAAGACGATCTGGAGCAGCAGCGGCGTGTTGCGGAAGGTCTCGACATAGGCGGCACTGACCTTCGACAGCAGCCAGTTGGACGAGACCCGCGCGACGCCGATGAAGACGCCCAGGATAGTGGCCAGGACGATGCCGACCGCCGAGACGTAGAGGGTGTTGAGCAGCCCGACGTAGAATGTCCGGGCATAGGTCGAGCGTGCCGAATGCTCGACGAAGGATTCGCCGACCTCGTAGCCGGCCTCCTGCGACAGGAACCCGAAGCCCGACACGATCCCCTGCCGCGCCATGTTCTGCATGGCGTTGGAAAGGAGGAAGTAGAGGACGGCCGCGATCAGCAGGGCGGTCGCGAGCTGGTAGGCGGCACCCCGGACATTGGAGTTGCCCAATAACAGCGCCGCCCCCACCCTGCCCTCGATCATCGTCGGCCGTGCTCGCCGGAGCCGCGGCCTATTGGAACGGCGGCGAGTAGAGCAGGCCCCCGTCGCGCCAGAGCCGGTTCAAGCCGCGATCGAGCTTGAGCGGCGAATCCTTGCCGACATTCCTTTCCCAGATCTCCTCGTAATTCCCCACCTTCTTGATGATCTGGTAGACGAAGTCCTTGGACACGCCGAGCTTCTCACCCAGGTCGGCGGTGACGCCCAGCAGCCGCTGCACCTCGGGATCGCTGCTCTTCAGGGCCTCGTCGACATTCTTCGACGTCAGGCCCTTCTCCTCGGCCTCGAAGGTCGCGAACACCGACCAGGTGACGATGTCCTTCCATTGCGGGTCGCCCTGGCGGAAGGTGATCGCCAGCGGCTCCTTCAGCAGCACGTCCGGCAGGATGACGTGCTCCTCCGGCTTGGCCGCCTGATAGGCACGGACCGTGGCCAGGCCCGGCAGGAAGTTGGAGACGACGTCGCAGCGGTGGGCCAGGTAGGCGTCGTTCAGTTCCTTCAGGTTCTCGATCACGACCGGCTGGTACTTGATCTTGTTCTGCTGCCAGAAGTCCGCGACGTTGCGTTCGATGGAGCTGCCCGGGGGCACGCAGACCGAGGCGCCGTCGAGCTCCTTCCCGGACTTCACCCCCAGGCTCTTATGCACCATCAGCGCCGTGTGCGCGTACATCGTGACCGGCGAGAAATCGAAGCCGAGCGCGGCGTCGCGCGTCAGGTTGTGGGTAGTCGACCGCGACAGCACGTCGATCTCGCCCGATTGCAGCGACGGGAAGCGTTGTACGGTCGTCAGGGGGATGAACTTGACCTTGGTCGGGTCGCCCAGGACCGCGGCCGCGACGACGCGACAGAAGTCGACGTCGAAGCCACGCCATTCGCCCTTGGCATCCGGCGCGGATATGCCCGGACGGTTACCGTCCGCCCCGCAGGACAGATGGCCGCGCTGCTTGACGGCGGCCAGCGTCGGGCCGTCGGCCGCGACGGCCGCGGTCGCCGTCAAGACGACCGCGCCGATGGTGAGGAATGCCGCGATTGTAGCTGGTTTCATTCCGCTCTCCCTTCCCCTGAAGCATTCTTAATACTGATACTAGTTTCTGTTCTTCATTGTCCGCAACGATTTTGCGTGGTAACCGGGCGGCGAGGCGGGGGGAGGGAAACGTGGCGACTTTATGGGACGTGATTGTGGTGGGTGGCGGAAACGCGGCCTTCTGCGCAGCGCTGGCCGCCCAGGAGAATGGCGCCCGGGTGCTCGTGCTGGAGGCAGCGCCACAACTTGAATCCGGGGGCAATACCCGCTTCACGGCGGGGGCGATGCGGGTCGCCTACGACGGCGTCGACGACCTTTCAGCACTGATGCCCGACCTCACCGAGGCCGAGAAGGCCAGCACCGATTTCGGCACCTACAACGAAGACCAGTTCTTCGACGACATGGGGCGCGTCACCCAGTACCGGACCAACCCCGATCTCTGTGAACTCCTGGTCCGCCGCAGCTTTCCGACCTTGCTGTGGATGCGCGGGAACGGCGTGCGCTTCGCCCCCATCTACGGGCGGCAGGCATTCAAGGTGGACGGGCGTTTCAAGTTCTGGGGCGGCCTCACGGTCGAGGCTTGGGGCGGTGGCCCGGGCCTGGTCGAGGCGCTGACGGCGGCGGCAGGCGCCCGCGGCATCACCGTCGCGTACAATTCCCGCGTCACCGCGCTGGCCCAGGACGACCGCGGCGTCCACGGCGTCGTGGTGCGGCAGGACGGGCGTTCCTTGACCCTGTCGGCTCGCGCCGTCGTGCTGGCGTCGGGCGGGTTCGAGGCCAACTCGGAATGGCGCACGCGCTATCTCGGCCCCGGCTGGGACCTGGCGAAGGTGCGCGGCTCGCGCTTCAACATGGGCGACGGCATCCGCATGGCGCTGGAGATCGGCGCCATGCCGACGGGAAACTGGTCCGGCTGCCACGCCGTTGGTTGGGAGCGCAACGCGCCGGAGTTCGGCGACCTCGCGGTTGGCGATGCGTTCCAGAAGCACTCCTACCCGTTCGGCATCATGGTCAACGCCAAGGGACGGCGCTTCGTCGACGAGGGCGCGGACTTCCGCAACTACACCTATGCCAAGTACGGGCGCGTCATCCTGGAGCAGCCGGGGCAGTTCGCCTGGCAGATCTTCGACCGCAAGGTGCTGCACCTGCTGCGCGACGAGTACCGCATCAAGCAGGTAACCAAGGTCGGCGCCGACACGCTGGAGGGCCTCGTCACCAAGCTGGACGACGTCGACCATGCCGCCGCCCTGGCGGAAATCCGCGCCTACAACGACGCCATCGACGGTGCCGTCTCCTTCAACCCCAACGTCAAGGACGCCCGCCGCACACACGGGCTGGCTGTCGACAAGACGAACTGGGCCAACCGCATCGACGAGCCGCCCTTCGAAGCCTATGCCGTGACCTGCGGCATCACCTTCACCTTCGGCGGGCTGAAGATCGACAGCGACGCACGGGTCATGTCCGTGACCGGCGAGCCGATCGGCGGCCTCTATGCCGCGGGCGAGCTGGTAGGCGGGCTCTTCTACTTCAACTATCCGGGCGGCACCGGCCTCACCTCGGGCGCCGTGTTCGGCCGCATCGCTGGCACCAGCGCCGCGAAGATGGCGCGCGATTGAGTCAGCCGGTCGATCAGCCGGTGCGGGCAAGCGCGGAACGGAAGCGGTCGCGGCAGGCTGCGGGGTCGAAGTTGCACCGGTAGGCGGGCGGATCGGTCGGCCTCACCCGCAGCAGCATCCCTCCGCCATGGATTCCGCCGAACAGGGAAATGTTGTAGCCACCTTTGAAGGTGATCCAGCTG
>CAZQOA010000057.1:0-13413 GCA_964594715.1 uncultured Rhizobiaceae bacterium
TAAGCGCGAGATGCGCGAGCAGCTCGCGGGCCTGTCGTCCGCGCTGAGGGGCCGCGCCTCAAAACGGCGGTGATGTGCGGCGGCGAGCCGCCAGCCGACAGGCCGCCCTCCGGGGCGGCTTTTTGCTGTCCGCCGCCAACCGTCGGCGCAACCCCGCTGTTCCTGCTCCGTTCTCATATGCCATGATGGCCGCCGGGGCGAGGTATTAGCCAAACCGGCGCTGGTACATCAGGCCGACTTATAGCTAATATGAGGTACCTCTCGGTCTGCACGGACAGGGAGGTCCACGGGCGGCAACCCGCGGTCCAAAGGACGCTGATCTCATAGCGCCTCTCGCCATGTGGCCCCATGACGACCCCATCCGGCCGACCGGCCCATGGGACGTAGGGGAGTGTGCTGCGGAGGGCTAGAGTGAGAATGGACCGATACTGCGGAAAGATTCCCTTCGGCGCGGGTTATGCGCGCGATGCGCGATGCGGCGGGCGCCAGGGTGGCGCGGCCTCTATATTTAGTGTTCAGGATGGCGCGGACCGGCCGGTGCCGGTCAATCTGGTGTGGCCGAACTCGCGGTTGAGGGGCGGGCGATGACGGGGGTAGTGGATCTTTTCCCGCGGGCTGGCGTGCATGTCCAGGCCCGGATCGCCGGCGGCATCTATACCGGCCGGGTCCAGGCCACGATGCCTATCACCTGCATCGACGAGCGGTTCCGCGGCGCCCTGGCGCGCACCGGCGCCGTCATATGGTTCGAGGATGAGGGGCAATACGCGACGGAGGTCTGGTGCCCGCTGGTCGGCGCGCGCACGCCTGGCGTAAGGGCCGCGCTATGGCCGCTATTCGACGTCCCGATCCTCTTTGGCGTCGACGCCCTGGCCCTGCGGCTTCCGAGCTGCCCGGGCAAAATCCTCCGCCGTATCGGCCGCCGCCCCGCGGTTTCCTCGGCCCCAATAGTCGTTGACCGCCGCGAGCAGATCATCGGCGGCGGTGCGGCGATCGCCCCGGCCTAGCGGCGCGGCGTCAATCCGGGGCGGCGGCGCGACGGGCAGCCCGAGCCGGTCTCCCTCGGCGCAGGCGGCGAGCCACAGTTTCTGAATCGTGGCGGCAGTCGGGGTTGGCGCGTCGTCGCCAAGGCCGGGGTTGAGGAAGCGCGACAGGGTGGTGTTCGCGACGCGGGCCGCCTTCGTCCAGCGGTTCTTGCTTGGGAACGGGCGGTCGCCGCCGATCATCCCGTTCATCCAGGCCCGCAGGCGGTCTCGATAAGACTCCACGGAACGCGCGGTCGGTTCGCTCAAAGTCAATGATTCCCGCTGCTTCTGCATTTTCGCAGTATCGCCCCCAATCATTCGCCGCGCATTCTGCAAAATAGCTTGACGAAGCAGAATGTTCTGCGAAAATGCAGACATGACGCTCGTGACATACATCGCCCAGCTCGACGCGGAATGCGCCCAAGCCGGGCTCGATCTCGCGGAGGTCTGCCGCGCCGACGGCCTGGCCGACACCACCCTGGCGCGCTGGCGGAAGGGTGAGGCGCACTGCCGTCACGACACCGCGCAATCACTCTTCCGGCGCATCCGCGCGATGGCTGTGGCCCGCTCCGCCCCGCAGCAGGCCGCCTAATGAACCCCACGCCTAGCCATCCCATGCGCGAACTGTCCCACATGTTGCGGTCGCCGGCGCCATGCGCGGGCGGGGTACGTCGGGTGGCGGTCGGGGTAGCCCGAGCCAATGAGGCCGGCCGATGACCACCTGGAAAGCCGCCCTGCTGGGTGCCGTGCTGGTTCCCGCCGCCATCGCGACATGGGCGTGCGCTGGGGCGCTCCTCGTGGGGTGGCTGGACGTGGATGCGGAGGTCTTTCGCACGCTGTACGGCACGCTGTCGCTGGCGGCGGTGGCCGGCGCGTTCGCCGGGGCCATCGTGTGGGGCCGCAAATGACCGCCGATCCCGCCCTCGACCTCCGCCTCTCCACGCTGGAGCAGCGCATCCGCGTCATGGCGATGATGCTGACCGAGGCGGGCGTGCGGCAGACGGCGGCGGATAATCGGATCGCGGCGCTGGAACATGCGGTCGGGGAACTGGAGCGGGGGGACCTCGCGGCCGTTGACGCCGATATCCTGGTGGGCGCGCCGCTGGGTCTTCTTCCGGCGCTGGCCGATGACGAACTCGGTGCCGGCGGCTGGAGCCTGACGGCTGAGGGCGACGTTGCGCCGTCCGCCCCCGTGACCGCTGGCAGCGGCGGGGGGTCGGCCTAATGGACGCCATGCTGGTCGCGCTCCTGGCCCTCGTCATCGCGATCTGCGCGACGGGCATCGCGGTCGGCTTGGTCATGGCGTGGACCTTCCTGCGGGAACTGTCGGATCACGCCCGACGCGGCGGCGCGGACCGCCGATGACCACCAACCCCATCCAAGGGCGGGCTACTCCCCCCCATACCAGCGGCCGGCATGGGATCGAACATGCCGTCTCTCGTGGCCGTAGAGGCCAGCGCGGACCCGCCCAGCCGAGCAATCGGCCATTGGTTATCCGTGCCGAAGAGCGGCAGGCCGCCATCGAATTCACACTTGCCGGCCGGAAGGACCTCCCCGGGCCGGTGAGCGCGCGGGAGGCTGGAATAGCCCCCGGCTTCCCGCGCATCTATTTCTTTGAATTTCGGCCCGGGCCCCGCTTGCCGGCGGTCCCGAGCAATGTTCGCGCGGTCTCCTTGCCGGGAGATTGTCGCGCTCGACTGAGCGACTACTGCTTTGATGGTGTGCCCGGTCTCCATGCGCAGAACGTACGCATGGAGAATACCAATGTCGTTCCGGAAGCGGGGGGCAGAAATACTTTCGTCCCCAGGGGCAAAAGTTTGTGGAGTCTACGATGACGCAGATTGATGTCGTCGACACGCAGACCTGGACGCAGCGCGTCTGCGGCGCCCTCGAAGAGGACTGGGGCAAGCGCAGCAAGGCGGTGGTCAACGAGCTGGTCGACATCACCCGCGCCAGCGACGAGACGATCATCAACTGGTTCAAGCGCAAGTGCGCGCCGAGCGGCCCGAACCTCGTGATGCTGATGCGCAAGAGCCCGCGCGTCGCCGCCGTGGTCATGGAGTTCGCCGGCATGGAAGACCTGGCCGAGCGCCAGCGCCAGATCATCGAGCGGCAGGAACGGATCGAGGTCGCCATGAGGGGTGAGATCAGCCGATGAAGCGATCGATCCACCTCGAATGGCACCTGAACGAATGGCGGGGCTTCGCCTTCGACCGCGACATGTTCGACTGGGGCCTGAAGCTCGGGATCGTCTCGCTCTACTGGTCGCACGGGCTGCTGTCCGACCGGCTGGCGAAGATGGCCGCTGATTACGACGAGATCATGCGGCGCTTCGGGATCAAGGACGACGGAGGCGACCAGAAATGAGCGACAAGGGGCACAACAGCGCGCCGGGCCGGCTGCGCAGCTTCATCGACCGTGTCGAGCGACTGGACGCCGACGCCAAGGCGCTGAATGAGGACCGCGCCGAGGTATTCAAGGAAGCCGGCGACGAGGGCTGGAACGTCAAGGCGCTCAAGGCTGTGCTGGCCGAGCGCCGTCAGCAGGCCAAGAACCCGACGGCATTCGCGACGCTGCTTTCCGAAATCGACATGTACCGGGCGCAGCTTGGCATGGAGCCTGCTACGCGCCCGAGCGGGCACGAGGGCTGAACGATGCTCGCGCGCCCAACCCCCACGGCCCAGACACCGACGCAGTTTCGGCTGCGGGACTTCGCTGCCGGCCTGCGCGCGCCAGAGACCCGCGCCCGGCACGTGATGGAGCAAATCGAGCCGTGCCGCGGGCTTACCCCCGAGGCGATCCGTCGCGCCAACCAGCTCGCCGCCCGCGTGCTGGGGCTGCCGTATGCCGTAGCTCGGCGCCGCATCCACGACGCTCTCGTTAGGGGCGTCGAGTCCTTGGTCGCTTTTGTCCAGCCGCTGCCGCCCGACGTGGTGGGGTACGTCTACGAGGCCCAGGACCCGACCGAGCCCGCGCTCGTCAAGGTCGGCTTCTCCCGCGATCCAATTCGACGGATGGCTGAGTTGGGCGCCCTCAACCGCACCACGATGCGCCTCCTCGCCGTCCGGCCGGGCACCATGCTCGACGAGCACGCGGAACATTGCCGCCGGGCCGCCGATCGGGTGTTCGGCGAATGGTTCCTGGCGAGGACCCTTCACTGATGCGCCTCGCCCTGGACCTCGGAACCACGACCGGCTGGGCCGCCGATGATGGCGTCCTCACGTCCGGGACCGTCAACCTGAAGCCGCGCCGGTTCGAGGGCGGCGGGATGCGCTTCCTCCGGTTCAAGGGCTTCCTGACCGAGATCAAGGGCAGCGCCGGCCCGGTCGAGGAAGTCTGCTTCGAGGAAGTCCGCCGCCATGCCGGCACCGATGCCGCGCATATCTACGGCGGCCTCCTCGGCATCCTCACCGCGTGGTGCGAGCACCATCAGATCCCCTACCGCGGCATCCCGGTCGGCGAGATCAAGCGGAGCTTCACCGGCAAGGGCAACGCCAACAAGGAGGCCATGATCGCCGCCGCTCGGGCGCGCGGTCACGAGCCCCAGGACGACAACGAGGCGGATGCGATCGCCATCGCCTACTGGCGGAGGTCGCAGCCATGATCCGCGCCCCGGACTCCCTCATCATCGCACAGCGCACCTGGCCGTCGCCGATCGCCGGCAGCGACTGGCTGCCCAGCTTCGAGACAATCGCGTCCGCCCGGATGACGATCGGCGACGCGCAAGCGGCATACCGCGCCGGGACGGTCGAGATCGCGACCGGCCGCAGCATCGTGCGGGCGGATGGACAGGAGTGGGTGGTGGAATCGCTCTACGCCATCCCGCGGAAGGTCGTCCGGCCCGGCTCGAAGAGGTTGCTCGGGCGCGGGTTCATCTCGGGGAGGGTCGCATGAAGCGTCGCCGCAACCGCAAGCCCGACCTCGCCGACCCGCCGGAACTCCACCAGCGGGAGAAGGCGCGCCGCGACTACCGGCTGGCGCCGATCGGCCAGCGGGCGAAGAAGGCGAGGGAGTTCATCCGGGCGACTGCGGCCGCCATTCGAGCGGGCGCATGAAGTCCGGCCAGCCCTTCCCCTATCAGATTCTGAGCATCCCGGATGCCGGTCAGACCCGGCGCGTTGCCCGCATCCAGTGCGTGCGGTGCGACGCGCACGAGGATTGGACGATCGCCGGCACGCACAACCCGGAGCGGACCTGCAAGGCGTTCCGCGCCGCCGGCTGGGAATGCGACTGGTCGCATCCGACGCGGCGGACCTGCCCGGCCTGCCTGGAGCGGCGGGCCGCCCAGCGCGCCGGCGATAGCCCCGGCCAGAAGGTTGTCACGCTCCAGCCGAAACAACAGGGGGCCAGCATGGCCGATCCGACGCAGGACCAGCGCCTGAAGATCCGAGCGCTACTCGACGCCAACTTCGACGACGCCAAGGGCTTCTATCTCGGCGGCTACTCGGACCAGCGCATCGGCGCCGAGGTCAACGTGCCGTGGGCCGCCGTCCAGAAGATCAGGGAGGCGGCATACGGGCCGATCAAGGGCGATCCGGAGATCGAGAGCATCAAGACGGCCATTGCGGCCATGGAGCGCGACCTCGGGGCACTCCGCAGCAAGGTCGAGGTGGTCGAGAAGCGGTTTCGGAGTGCGGCATGATGAACTGCACCGATCGCTACTTCCACGACCTCGCCGCTCGCCCGCCGGCGCACCTGCTGCGCCATGACCTCGGCCATGCGGCGGTGTGGGCGCTCGCGGTGGTGGCCGTGGCGGTGGGGGGGCTGTGGGGGGTTGGGGCGGCGCGATGAGCCCGGAACCGAAGCCCCGCCGGATGCGCGCCTACGTCCGCGCGCAACGCCAACGCATCCTCGACATGGCCGCGGACGGCGCGTCGCACGCCAGCATCGCCAAGACCTGCGTCGTCTCCCGCCAGACCGTGGCGCGCGTCGCCGGACCAAAGGGCACCGGCGGCCGGCACACCATCACCGCCGCGCATCGCCGGAAGATCGTCGAGCTGATGGTCGCTGGGGTCGCGATGAAGGCGATCGGCGCGAAGGTCGGCGTCAGCGACAACACGGTCAGGAAATACTGGGGCCTGGCCGTCCAGGCGGATCCGACGCTGCGACGCACCCCGGCATGGGACCGGTCGCCGGGCCCGCGGGCGACGCCGCTGGAGACCCGGCAGCGCATCGTGGATCTGACGGCCCAGGGCATGACGCGGCCGGCTATCGCAGCGTTGCTCGGGATAGCGCTTTGCACCGTCGGCGATCAGATGCGCCGGGCCTATGCCGCCGATCCGAGCCTGCCGCGGAAGCCGAAAGCGACGCCGAAGTTCACGGAGGCCGAGAGGGCGCGCCAGCGTCGGGAGGCTCGCAACGCCACCCGCATCGCGGCGGCGATTGCCGCACCACCAGTCGCGCCGCGCCCGGCCGCGAAGCCGACCGAGCCGCCGGTCCTGGTCAAGAGCAAGCGCCAGATCGAGCAAGAGGCGATCGACGCCGCGATAGCCGCCGGCAAGGGCGTCCGCTTCGAGCGCATCGTTGCCGACATCGGCCGCCGCGTCGAAATCCAGACCGGGCCGCAGGCGATGGAATACCTCCGCGGCCTGGGTTTCCAGGTCTCGGCGCGGGCCAAGGCCGGCCGCATCACGCACTACCGCGTCACCGGCGGGTCGGACCTCGACGCCAGGGGATGGATGCTGGCGACGCCGTTCGTCCTTTCGGTCCGCTCGATCGTCTTCGGCACGTCCTACCGCAAGGTGCCGATCGCCCCGCAACCGCAGCAGCAGATCGGAGCCTGACATGACCGCACGGATCGACGACACCGAACTGCTGGCCGCGCTGGCGGACTATCTCGACGCCAACGGGGGGGCGAAGTTCCTAGACGCGCTGAAGGCCCTGGCCGTGCCGTCGGTCAGCCATCGGCGGCTGTATGTGAAGTGGGCGGCCGAGGGGCGGGCGCTGAAGGCGGAGGCGAAGTGCCGCCGGCTGGAGGCGGAGGGGCACGAGGTCGACGTGGCGGCCGCGGATCGCGCTTATCGGCGCGGCTACGCGGACGGGAAGACGATGGCCGAGGCGCTACAGAAGGGGCGGGAGGATGCGGTGGCGAAGCTGGCCGTGGCGCCGCCGCCGGCGCGCTCGTTCTGGGGCCGGATGATGCGGCGGGCGGCGTGAGCGTCATCCCGCACCCGAACATGATGGTGCCGCGGCCGTCGAGCGTCGCCATCCTCGCCGTCGACGAGCAGGTGAAGTGGTGGCGGTCTCGCGGCGTCAGCGCCAGGGAAGCTGCGGAGGCCGTCGGGGCGCCGCCCGGCGGGTGGGAGGAGGTGCGCCGGCGGATGGAAGCGTGGATGACGGCGAGGGAGCGACAAGCATGAGCGAGCGGCAGCCGATCGGACAGAAGCTCCGGTTCGAGGTCTTCAAGCGCGATAAATTCGCCTGCCAGTACTGCGGCGCGAAGGCGCCGGACGTCGTGCTGAACGTCGACCATATGCATCCAGTCGCGGAGGGCGGTGACGGCGATATCCTGAACCTGATCACCAGTTGCCGAGCCTGCAATGGAGGCAAGGGCGCGCGGCTGCTGTCCGACGATTCCGTGCTGGAGAGGCAGCGGGAGCAGATCGAGGAACTACAGGAGCGCCGCGCGCAACTGGAGATGATGCTGCAATGGCGGGACGAGCTGCAGTCCTTCAAGGATGCATCCTTGGACGCGGCCAGCGAGCGCATCTACTCCAGGACCGGCTTCGTGCCGAACGAGAGCGGCCTCAGCGACATTCGGAAGTGGATCAAGAAGTACGGCCTCGAAGAGGTCCTCATCTCGGCCGGAGAAGCCTTCGATACCTACCTGAAGTACGACTCCAAACAGGAGGCGACGGGAGAGAGTTGGAACCACGCGTTCAACAAGATCGGCGGCATCCTGTCGGTCCGGGCATCGTCGAAGGATAAGCCGTACCTGCAGAAGCTGTTCTACGCGCAGGGCATCCTGCGGAACCGTTCAAGGAATAAGTGGCTGCGGTGCGTCGATGCCATGGAGTCCATGCATCTGGACGGCCTTCCCCTTGATGATATCGAGGCCATCGCCAAGCGCGCGGACGGGTGGGACGACTTCTGCGCTGAAGCTGAGCGCCGCCTTAGCGAGATGGCGTAGCCCGCTATGGCCCGCATCCGCTCCGTTCATCCCGGCCAGTGGACCGACGACGACTTCGTCACGCTGTCGTTCCCCGCACGCCTGTTGGCGATCGGCCTGCGGAACGAGGCGGACGACCAGGGCGTGTTCGTCTGGAAGCCCATCCAGATCAAGATGAAGCTCTTCGCGGCAGACAACGTCGATGTCTCGTCGTTGCTCGACGAGCTAGTGGCCGCCAACCAGGTGTGCCGATTTGATGCCGGCGGGAAGCCGTTCGGTGCCATTCGAAACTTCCGCCGGTGGCAGCGGCCGGAGAAGCCGAAGCCCGGCTATGGGCTCCCCGACGGCCTGCGGGAATACGTCGGCCTTCCTGCGGTTGGTCCTGGATCGGAAGCCGAAGAGCGGCCCCCGATCGACATGGATATCGACGATCCTTCCCCGACCGATCCACGACGCGTCCCCGACGCGTCCCCGACCGATCCCCGAAAGTCTCCGCAGAGGAAGGAGGAAGGAGGTAGGAGGGAGGATGTAGGAGGTGAAGAACCTCAGAAGGCTTCGCCTTCTTCGGGTCGCGCAAAGTCGCCCGACCCCCGAGGATCGCGCATACCGGACGACTGGTCGCTGTCGCCCGACCTCCACGACTGGTCGATCAGCGAAGCCCGCGCCCCTCCCGACGTGATCCAGCACGAGGTGGGCAAGTTCCGCGACTACTGGCGGGGCAAGGCAGGGCAGGGCGGTCGAAAGACCGACTGGGACGCGACGTGGCGGAACTGGATCCGCAAGGCGATGGAGGATCAGCAGCATGGCAGACGGAACGGCACTGGCGCACCGCAGCGGTCATACCTTGCCGGCGTCGCAGAGTTCGCGAGAGATGCTGGATTTGTCGAGGATGCTGGCGGGCCGGCTGATGTTCCCGCCAGGCGGTGAGGTCTACGAGGGGCGATGGGACGCGCCGGAAACGTTTCCGGCTCGCCTTCGTCCGCTGGCGCAGTCGGAGTTGGCCATAGCCGAGGACATGGCGCGGCCGGCCGACAAGGCGACCATCTCGAAGTGGCTGGCCTCGCTGGCGGTGCTCGTCGCCGGCGGCAGGACGACGGCCGAGGATGCGAAGCTGAAGCTCGGAGCATATGCCGCGATGCTCGACGGCCGGGTTCCCGTCAGCATCCTCAACCGCGACACGCTCGACTGCCTCGCCCGCCAGTTCAAGTTCCTGCCGTCCTACGCCGAGTTGACCGAGGAACTCAACCCGTTCGTCAACCGCGTGATGAGCCGGGCCGACCGTCTCGCGCGCCTGCTGGCATTGCCGGAGCCGGAGCCGCCCCCACCGCCACCGACCGAGGAACAGAAGCGCGCCGTGGCGGCCCTGCTGGCCAAGCATCGGGCGCCCTCACTCGGTCCGGCCGACTCGCCAGCATGACCCCGCGCAGCAGCCTCGCCCGCCACGTCGGCCAGTCACCGCTCGACGCCGACGACTTGGAGCGCATGAAGGCTGAGGCGTGGCGCCGGCATGGGATCGCGGTGGTGCGGCCGGAGGAACTCGGCAGTGACTGGGTCAGGCGCGGGGTCGAGGCGGAGATGACGGAGCGGTATGGGCAGCGGAGGAGCGGGGGATGAGTCGCGACACCAACGCCGGCGTGAAGGTGTTCCAGGACGTCCAGGCCAGCGAGACGATGCTCCGCGCCAGGGTCAGCATGTTCGAGTCCGCGGCCATCCATGCGGCGCCCGGCATCATGGAGACGGCTCGGTCGGATGCGCATTCGGCGCTCGATGCGTGGCTCGACGCGGTGGAGCGGTTTCGCCGGCATCTGACGGATGAATTGCGGAGGAACCTGCGATGATGAGCGGCATCAGTGGCCTGGGAGGCGGAACATGATCACGGAAATCGACGCCGCGCGCGGCACGTTCCAAAAGCTCCAGTTGCTCAGCGGCCCGTCGCCGCACGAGATGGTCGAGGGCACCAAGATTTTCGACCAGATGCTGGCCAGTGGCCGGCTGGGCTCCGATGACATCCGGGTGCTGATGCAGATCGCCCCGACCGTGGTTCGCGAGATGATCATTGCGACCAACGCGAGTGGCCGCGCGGCGCTTATGGCCATGCCGCTGACCTCGGGCGCCGTTGTCCGGGCGATGCGCGAACGGGCGCCTGCTGCCGATGAGGCGTTTGCGAAGCTGCCTCGGAATGACCTGCCCCGAGCCAGGCGCGCGTTCGGCGATGCGCTGCGGGCTGCGCTGTTCGGTGGGCGCGGATGAAGCCAGGGAAGGCGGCGAAGATGGCGAAGGTTGCGAGGGCGACCGAGGAACCGATCGATGGCCACCGCTGGTCGGACGGGCGCGAGCGCGGCATCGGAGGCGCCCTCGGTATGCCGGCCGACATCGTGCAGCCGGATCACCCGTGGCACGACGCCATCGTGTCGCAGGGCATGGCAGCAACCGACGAGTACCGGGCCGAGGTGCTGGTGCCGGCCTATCGTCGGACGGTCAGGACCAAGGCAATGATCGAGGCGACGGCCAAGCAGCGGCGGCGCGACCTGCGGCTGATCGAAGAGGACCAGACCGACCGGACCCGGCGGGGCGGCAAGATGCGCCCGACGGTCGAGCGCGAGGGTAAGGCCGACCTGAAGCGCGGCGTCATCGAGCACTACCGTGACCGGAACCTGATCACGAAGGGGCAGGAGATCGCCGCCCAGCGGCTGCGCAGTGACTACGTCGTCGGGCATGGTGGCGCCGTCATCGGCCGCCTGGTGAGCAGCTATGGTGACGCACCGCCACCAAGCCCGGGCGGCAGCTTCAGCCCGCCCTACACGGCAGCCGAGGGGAGGCAGGAGTACTCGACCGCGATGCAGGCCGTCGGGCAGATCCTAAGCCCCATCCTGGTGCATGTGGTGATCGACGGAAAGACCGCGGCGAGCTGGGCGGAGGGGCGCGGCAAGCAGGGCTCCGGCGCCGCTCAGGACGGCATGACGACGCTACGGCTCGGGCTCGACGCGCTGGCTCAGCACTACCGGTTGACATCCAAGTCCGACTAGGCCATGCTGCGCGGCGAATTAGTCGAGTTGCGCCCGCGCCGAGAGATCGGTGGCGGGCGCACGCATGTCTGGGGTGGCGATGGCGAAGGACGGCCGGCCATCCGCAGCGCGGCGAGGGTATGGCGAGGCGTGGCGCAAGGCGCGCGCCGGCTACCTCGCCAGCCATCCGCGATGCGCCGTCTGCGCGCGCCCATCCACAGTGGTCAACCACAAGCGCCCGCACAAAGGCGACCAGACGCTGTTCTGGGATCGCTCCAACTGGCAGCCGCTCTGCAAGACCTGCCACGACAGCGTCACGGCGGCCTGCGACGGCGGGTTCGGCAACCCGATCCGCGACGGCAAGGGCTGGAGGCCGCGCAGGACGGCGATCGGGCCGGATGGGTGGCCGATCGGGAGTGACGGCGCGCAATAATATTGCCCCCGGGGGGTGGTCATTTTGTTACAGAGTAACGGGTGTCAGACCGCGCAGGGCCACGGCGCACAGCACCGCAAAATTGAAAGATTATTACCCATGCGCGGTCGAAAGCCTACGCCGAGCCACCTGAAGCTCGTCACTGGCAACCCGGGCAAGCGGGCGATGAACCGCGCGGAACCTAAGCCGCGCCGCGAACGGCCATCCGCTCCGGCACACGTCAGCGACAAGGCGCGCGAGACCTGGGGGATGGTCGCGGCGCTGCTCGACGACATGGGCGTTCTGACGAAGGTCGACGTCCTGGCGGTGGAGATGCTCTGCGAGGCATACGCCGACTATCTGGCCGCCCGGCAGGAACTCGCGACGATCGGGTCCAACTACTACGAGACGGTAAATGCGCAGGGCGGCACCATGTTCCGAGCGCATCCGGCCGTCGCGGTCGTCCAGGACGCGGATCGTCGAATCCGTGGCTGGCTGGCCGAGTTCGGGATGACGCCGAGTGCGCGCAGCAGGGTCAAGGCCAGCGGGGAGACGGGGCAAGCCGCCGACCCGGCCGCCGCCTACTTCTGACGATCCGGTCATGTCCTGGGCTGAGGCGGTCGTCGCCGGCCTGGTTGTAGCCGGGCCTCATGTCCGTAATGCCTGCCGCCGCCACCTAGCCGATCTGCTCGACGGCCCGAAGCGGGGGCTGACCTGGGACCTCACAGCAGCCCTGCGCGCCATCAACTTCTTCCCCGACGTGCTTCGACTGTCGCAGGGCCAGTTCGACGGCGCGCCGTTTCAGCTACTGCCGGCGCAGAAATTCATCATCGGTTCGATCTACGGCTGGAAACGCGGTGCGCACCGGCGCTTCCGTCGGGTCTACATCGAGATGGGGAAAGGGAACGGAAAGTCGCCGCTCGCCGCCGGAATCGGCATGTATTGCCTGCTGGCCGACGGTGAGGCTCAGGCCGAGGTCTACGCCGGCGCCTCGATGAAGTCGCAGGCGATGGTGATCTTCCGGGCGGCCGTGAATATGTGGCGCCAGTCGCCCGCGCTGTCGAACAAGCTGACCCCCTCGGGCGGCAACCCGATCTGGAACCTGGCGGACCTCAAGACCGGGTCGTTCTTCCGGCCGATCTCGACGGACGAGGCGCATAGCGGCCCGATGCCGAGCTGCGCGCTGCTCGACGAGATCCACGAGCACCGCGACGGCCACATGATCGAGATGATGGAGCGCGGCTTCAAGAGCCGCCGGCAGCCTCTCTTGGTCATGATCACGAACAGTGGCAGCGATCGGCAGTCGGCATGCTGGCAGGAACACAAGTTTGCCGTGCAGGTCGCGGCCGGCACGCAGACGCCGGACGATGACGGGACCTTCGTCGGCGAGGTCTTCGACGGCAGCGACACGACATTCTCGTTCGTCTGCGGGCTCGACAAGGACGATGACCCGCTCAACGACCCGGCATGCTGGCCGAAGGCGAACCCGCTGCTGGGCGTCAGCATGCCGACGGAGGAGCTGGTCCGAGCGGTCTCGCAGGCAAAGGCGATCCCCGGCAAGCTCAACAACATCCTCCGGCTTCACTTCTGCGTCTGGACCGACGCCGACCAAGCATGGATGGGCCGGGCGGCGTTGGAATCGGTGCTCGCCGACTTCGACCCGGCCGAGCATTCCGGCGAGCGCGTTTTCGTCGGCATCGACCTGTCGGCGACCCAGGATTTGACGGCGGTCGGCTTCGTGGTGCCGGCCGGGAATGATGACGAGGGCCGCCCCACCTTCGATGCCTGGGTTGAGGCGTGGACGCCGGGCGATACGGTTGCTGAGCGAGCCAAGGCGGATAATGCGCCGTACGAGATTTGGGTTCG
>CAZQOA010000057.1:13423-25631 GCA_964594715.1 uncultured Rhizobiaceae bacterium
GCGTGGACGCCGGCGGCGACCATGGCGGAACGAGCGCTGCGCGACGACGCGCCCTACGATATCTGGGTCCGCGACGAATGGCTGCACGAGGCGCCCGGCAAGGTGATCGGCTTCGACTTCGTCGCCGCCCGCATCGCGGAAGTGGTCGGCCTCTACGACGTCCAGTCCGTGGCGTATGACACCTATGGCTTCAACAAGCATTTCGAGCCGCAGCTTGACGCGCTGGGGCTGACGCTCCCGATCGTCGAGCACCCGCAGGGCGGCAAGAAGAAGGGCCGCGAAAGCGAGCTTTGGATGCCCGGGTCGAAGCTGATCCTGGAAACGCTGATCCTGGAGAGGCGGATACGCATCCGTCGCAGCCCCGTGATCATCTCGGCGATGATGTCGGCCGCGACGGAGCACGACCCGTTCGGGAACTTCTGGTTCTCCAAGCGCAAGGCCACGAACCGGATCGACGCGCTGGTGGCGCTAGCGATGGCGGTGGGGGCGGCCACTGCGGGCGATTCGGGCGAGAGCCGCTCCATCTACGACATGCCCGAAGCCTGGGCGCCGCCCGCGCCGACGCTTCCCGCGCCTCGCCCCGGCGCCTCGATCTACGACACGGAAGGGAGGTAGCGCCGATGCGATGGCCGTTCGCGCGCCCCCAGCCAGCGGCCGATCGGGTCGAGCCCAGCATCTACAACGCGTCACCGGAAAATCCGGCAACCTCGCTGGCCAACCCGGCCGCGTGGCTGTCCGAATCCTTCGGCGGCGGCCCGTCCTTCTCCGGCGTCGCGGTCTCCGAAACCTCGGCCATGCGATCCTCGACCGTCTTCCGCTGCGTTGCGCTCAAGGCCGGCGTCATCGGCAGCCTGCCGCTCGTCGTCTACGAGCGCACCGCCGACGGCCGCCGCGTCGCGACCAGCCACCGCCTCTATTCGAAGCTGCACGACGAGCCGAACGACCTGATGAGCGCTTTCATCTGGAAGGAGCTGATCGCGCAGAACCTGATGCTCGCCGGCAACCACTATTCGATCATCGAGTACGACAACGCGGTGCGCGTCATCGGCCTCCTGCCGGTCCAGCCGCAGCAGGCGCTGGTCGAGCGCATCAAGGGCCGCAACCGGTACACGTTCACCTTCGCCGACGGCCGCGAGGTGCTGGACCAGGCGGACGTCATCCACGTTCCCGGCGTCGGCTTCGACGGCCTCCGGGGGATTTCGCCCATCGCATGGGCCGGCCGCCAGCCGATCGGTATCAGCCTGGCCATGGAGGAGGCGGTCGGGCGCCTGCACGCGAACAGCATGCGGCCGGGCGGCTGGATGGCCGTCCCGCAGGGCATCAAGCCCGAGGGGGTGACGCGGCTGCGGGCGGAACTGGAAGGCATGTACGCCGGCGTCGGCGCCACGGGGCGCACGCTGCTGCTGGACCACGGCACGTCCTGGAATCCCATGCAGATGACCATGGAGGACGCGCAGACGCTGGATAGCCGGCGCTTCCAGGTCGCCGACATCGCCCGCCTCTTCGGCGTCCCGCCGCACATGGTCGGCGAGACCGACAAGACGTCGAGCTGGGGCACCGGGATCGAGCAGCAGACCATCGGCTTCCAGAAATTCAACCTCGACATGGAGCTGAGCCGCATCGAGGGCGAGTTGAACCGCAAGCTGTTCCGCCACCCCTACTACTGCGAGTTCAATCGCGAGGCGCTGAACGCGATGGACGCGAAGACGCAGGCGGAACTCTACGCCAGCGCCGTGATGAACGCCGGCATGACGCCGAACGAGGTCCGCCGTCGCCGCAACCTGCCTGACCTGCCGGGCGGCGACGAGCTTTACATCCAGTCCGCGACGATCCCGCTGCGCCTGGCCGGCCAGCAGGGCGGCGCCGCGGCCACGCCGCCAGCGGCGGAGTAGGAGCCAGCCATGTACGTTCCGACCGCCCCCATCTTCGCCCTGGCCGGCGACAAGGATGCCGCCCGCGTCGCTTGGCGCGCCCGCTTCGAGAACCGCAGCCCGGCCGCCGCGCGCGAGCCCGCCCGGATCGAGGTCCGCGCAGCAGCGGATGCCGACGTGACCGAGATCCTGCTCTACGACGAGATCGGCTATTGGGGCGTGACCGCCAAGGAGTTCGTGGCCACGCTGGCCGGCATCACCTCGCCATCCATCGTGGTCCGCATCAACAGCCCCGGCGGAGACGTGTTCGATGGCCTCGCCATCTACAACGCACTCCAGGCCCACCCCGGCACGATCACCTGCCAGGTGGACGCGCTGGCCGCTTCGGCGGCCTCGATCGTCGCGCTCGCCGGGGCCCGGACCACGATCGCCGAAAACGCCATCGTCATGTGCCATTGCGCGTGGTCGCTGGGGATCGGCAACAGCGCCGACATGCTGGAGTTGGCGGCCGTGCTGGACAAGATCGACGGCCGGCTGGCCGCGATCTACGCGAAGAAGAGCGGCAAGGCCGTGGCCGACTGCGCCCTGATGATGGCCGGCGAGGGCAAGAGCGACGGCACCTGGTTCACCGCGGACGAGGCCAAGGCGTTCGGCTTGGTCGACGAGGTGATCGGCGTCGAGCCCGAGGAAGGCGCCGCTGCGGCCGAGAATGCCAGCCGCATCCAGATCAACGCCATGCGCCGCCGGCTGGCGATCGCCGAGCGCGACGACTGAGACTTCGACGATATCGGCGGGGTGCTCCCGCTCGATGGAAGGCCGCTCATTCCGGGCGGCTTTTTCTTTGGCTGAAGGAGCCAGGAAATGCGTAGCAAGAAACTGCGGGAGCAGCGCGCGAAGTTGATCGCCGATGCCCGCGCCCTCACCGACGGCGTTCCCGACGGCGAGACGATGTCCGCCGAGGTCACGGCGAAGTTCGACGAGATGATGGCGTCCGCCGACACGCTGAAGGCCGAGATCGACCGCGTGGAGCGACTCGACGACGTGGAGGCCGATCTGGCCGAGCGCATCGGCAACCGGGCCCGGCATGACGGCGTCTCGGTCGATGAGGCGGCGGCCCGCGAGGCGGTCGAGACGCAGGCGTTCGGCGCCTACATGCGGACCGGCTTCTCCGGCATGTCGGAAGAGCATCGCGCCGTCGCCACGCCGCGCTTCCAGGCGGCCCAGGGCACCGGCTCCGGCACTGCCGGCGGCTACACCGTGCCGGAGGGCTTCTACGGCCAGGTGGTTTCCGCGGAGTTGGCGTTCGGCGGGATGCTGGGCGTGGCCTACGTCTTCGACACGACCACGGGCAACCCGCTGCCGATCCCGACCGACAACGATACCTCGAACGAGGGCGCCATCCTCGGCGAGAACACGCTGGTCGGGCAGCAGGACGTGACGTTCGGCGCCGTGACCCTGAACGCGCACACCTACTCGTCCAAGCTGGTCCTGGTCGCCAACCAGCTCCTCCAGGACAGCGCCTTCAACCTCGACGCCTTCCTGGCGGGCAAGCTGGGCACGCGCCTGGCGCGGATCACCAATCGCCACTTCACCGTCGGCACCGGCGCCAGCCAGCCGACCGGGGCAGTGGCGGCGTCGACCCTTGGCGTCACGGCGGCCAGCGCCAGCGACATCGCGGCCGACGAGCTGATCGACCTGGAGCACAGCATCGATCCGGCCTACCGGATGGGCGCCCGCTACATGATGGCCGACAGCACGCTGAAGGTGATCAAGAAGAAGAAGGACGGCGAGGGCCGCTATCTCTGGTCCTCGGGGCTGGCCTTCAAGGAGCCGGACACCATCAACGGCTACGGCTACAGCATCAACCAGCACATGGCGGCCATCGGCGCCGGCAACAAGTCGATGCTGTTCGGGGACTTCAGCAAGTACTTCATCCGGCGCGTGGCCGGCGTGCAGGTGCTGCGCCTGACGGAACGGTATGCCGACTACAACCAGACCGGGTTCCTCGCCTTCCAGCGCTGGGACGGCAACCTGGTCGACGCCGGCACGCACCCGCTGAAGCACCTCATCAACTGATGGCGGCGGGCTCGCCCTGATCGGCGAGCCACCTCGCTTCGCCATTCGCAAGAAAAGGAGCCACGGCCATGCGCCGCGACCTTCACACCATGATTTATCCGAAGCGCGGGCTTTCGCCCGTCGCCGCGACCACCGACAACACGGCGTATGTCTCCCAGATCGTCGACACCGCAGGGTTCGATTCCGTCGAATTCGTGGTCCTGATCGGCGCCAATACCGACACCGATGCGACCTTCGCGGTGCTGGTCGAAGACGGCGACAACTCCGGCCTGTCCGACAACGTGCCGGTCGCCGACGACTATCTCCTCGGCACCAAGGCGCTGGCCGGCTTCGGCGCCGACGACGACAACGAGGTGCGGAAGATCGGGTATCTCGGGACGAAGCGCTACGTCCGGGTCACGATCACGCCCAGCGGCAACAACAGCGGCAACATCTTCATTGCCGGCGTCTGGCTGCTCGGCCATCCCCACACCATGCCGACGGCGAACCCGCCGGCCTGACCCTGAAGGGCGGCTTCGGCCGCCTTTCTCCGCCTTGGGCGGCCCCAATCAACGGAGATTCCCATGGCAGACGCTTCCTACCAGGGCAAGGTCTACCGCAAGCAGGGCGGGGACGAGCTTGTCGTCGCTTCCGGTGGCAAGCTGACGATCGAGACCGGCGGCGTGCTGGCGGCCAACGGCGGCACGCAGGCGACGGCGATCGCCAGCCTGACCGACAGCACCACCGGCTCGGCGTCGGATACGCTGGACGACACGACCGCCGGCCAGAAGGACGACATCGCGTCGCTGGCGGCGAAGATCAACGCGATCCTGGCCGCGCTCCGCGGGGCCGGCATCATCGCGGCGGCCTGACGCCATGAGCTACGTCCGGCGCCTGACCGTCGCCGTCACCACGGCGTCGGACGGCAGCGCCACCGCGTACAGCGACCCCATCGACCACGGGGTGCTGTCGCAAATCCGCTATGTGAAGGCCAGCTTCGCCGACGGGGTCGACTTCACGATCACGTCGGAGGCGACCGGCGAGACCCTGTGGGCGCAGTCCGACGTCAACGCGTCGGCCACCGTGGCGCCGCGCCAGGCCACGCACACCACGGCCGGCGCGGCGTCGGTCTACGCCTCCACCGATGGCGTCCTGGCCCCGATCGCGCTCGCCAACGACCGGATCAAGATCGTGGTCGCCAACGGTGGCGACACCAAGACCGGCGCCTTTCATCTGGTGCTGGCATGAAGGTGATCGCACTGCGGCCGCTCGACTTCTCGTATCGCGGCCAGATGTTCGTGGCCGCCGCCGGGAGCGCGATGGACATGCCGGCCGACCTGGCGGAGCGGATGCGGGCGGAGCGGCTGGTGGATTTCGCGGAACCGCCTGCGCCCGCACCGGCCTCGCTGCCGGCCGCCGCCGTCATCGGCGAGACCCGCCCCTTCGCCCCGGCCGAGATCACGGTCCCGCCCGCGGCGGAGCCCGACCCCACGCCAGCGCGGCGCGGGAAGCGGCGGGGCTGACCCGTGATCGCCATCACCACGCCAGCCCCTGACCTCAATCTCCTGACCGCCGCCGAACTCCGCATGGCCATCGGCCTGACCGCCGCGGACGTCACCCAGGACGCCGTTCTGACCCCGCTCGGCCTCCGCGTGTCCGCCGCCATCGCGCACGCCTGCCGCGTCGCCACTGGCGGCGTCTCGCCGGCGACGCTGCGGCTGGAGACGGTGACGGAGACGGTCCGCTTCGACTGCCGCCGGGAAAAGCTCATCCTGTCCCGCATCCCCATCGTCGCCATCACGAGCATCGTCGAGGATGGCGAGACGCTGGTCGCCGCCGATTATGAGGTCGACGCCGCGGCTGGAATGCTGGCACGGCTGTTCGACGACTGCCCGATCTGCTGGCCGCGAGCGAAGATCGTCACCGTCTACACCGCCGGCTGGGCGACCGTCCCCGAGGATCTGAAGCTCGCCGCGTCGAAGCTGACGCAGGCCTACTATTTCCAGGGCCGCCGCGATCCCGGCCTCAAGTCCGAGGAAGTTCCCGACGTCTACCGCGTCTCCTACGGCGCGCCCGGCTCCGACGGTGCCGGCGACGGCGGCCCGCTGCCGGCGGATGTCGAGGCGCTGCTGGGGCCGTACCGCATGCGCTGGGTCGGCTGATGGCCGGCCGCCCTATCGATGGAGAGGCATGATGCGCGTGACCTTCCTCAAGACCCGCGACGTTGACGCGTGGCGCCGCGGCATCGAGCCGGAAGCCCGCTACGAGGCCGGCCGGACCTATAGCCTGCCGGACGCCGTCGCGCGGTACTGGCTCGGCCGAGGCGTTGCCATTCTCGCCAGCGTCGAGAGTCCCGCGCAGCCGGCGCCACCGCGGGCTGCGGCCCCCAGGAAGGTCGCCCCGCAGCGCCGCTCGAAGTCACGCCCGTGAGCTTCGCCGCCGTCCCCTTCGCCGACATCCTCGCCACGCACGGCGAGACGATGACGCTGCGGCGAATGATCCCCGGCAGCACGCCGACGTGGACCAGCGTCACCCTCAAGGGCAAGCGGCGGTCGACCCCGGGCGAGGTCGGCGATGTGCTGGTCGGCGCGATGACGCAGAAGACGCTCATGGTCATCATCTCGAACCGCGAGATCGCCGCTGCCGCCTGGCCGGGCCCGCCCCGGAAGGGCGACCAACTGGACATCGGGACGGCGATATTCACCCTTCAGGACGACGCCGATACCCGTACCGACCAGGGCGCCGTGCTGGCGCACTTTCTGCTCGTCCGCGGCGGCTGACATGGCGCGCGCGGCCCGCGAGCGCATCGACACCGTCTGGGACGAAGCGATAGAGCCGGACATCCGCAAGTACACGGCCACCGTCGCCCGCCAGGCGCTCGCGGAGGAACAGCTTCGCGGCTTCGACGAGCGCCCGCGCCGGATCGTCGACCGCCGCTACGACGCGCCGCTCGACAGCGTCCGGCCGTTCGGTGTCATCGAGTTCATTGCCCGCGGCGACATCGCGGAACTGCTGCGCTGGATTTGGGCCGCGCTCGTGAAGCGCTCGCCGGTGCTGACCGGCCGCTACAAGCGCAGCCACCTCGTCATGATCAACGGCGTCAGCGTCGGGCCCGACCCGGAGGCCGTGATCGCCAAGTACAAGCCGGGCGACCGCATCCAGATCGTCAATACGATGCCCTACGCGAAGAAGATCGAGGGCCGCTCGAAGACGAAAACCGGCGGCGCTGCCGTCCGCGGCCAGTCGAAGCAGGCGCCGAACGGCGTCTATCGCGCGGTCTACGGGGCGGCGAAGCGCCGATACGGCAAGGTCGCCTTCATCGACTTCAGCTACGTCAAGCTGGATACCGGCCGCACCGTGATGGGCCTCCAGGGCGGCGGCAAGAACCGCAAGCGCGTGCGCCGGCCGGCCGTCTTCCCGGCCATCCAGATATTCCAATCCGCGACCGCGCGGGAAGGTTCGCCGACATGAGTTCCGCCCACGTCGCATCCAAGGTCCGCGCCCGACTGGCCGCGAGATGGACCACCACCACGATCGTCCCCGACATCTGGCTCCTGAACGACAGCGCGCCGCCCACAGGCGTTTTCTACTGGGTCGCCTGCGACTTCGGCGTCGGCGGCTTCGAGGATCAGATCACGATCGGCGCGCCCGGCAATAATGTCTTCCGCGAGGACGGCACCTTCCAGATCCACGTCTTCGGCCTGGCCGGGAACGGGGAAACCAACCTCCGCGAGTATGCCGACACCATCCGCGGCATCTTCCGGGCCGCCGACTTCGACGGCATCCGCTGCTACGGCGCCGACCCGCCGGCCATCGGGTTCGGCCATGAGGACGGCCGCTGGCTGCGGGCCACGATCGCGGTCGACTACGAGTACGACATCCATTCTTGACCTCGGCGGCGTGACGCCCGCGCACGCCTGAATAGAACCGCGCTCCTGGGCAAAGCGCAGGGGACCGTCGTGAGACGGCCCGTCCCGGCCCGCCGTGAGGCGGCCCTATCCATGATGGAGCCCCACCATGAGCGACACGAATCGCGTGGCGATCCGGATCGTCGAAGAGACGACGTTCGGCACCACCCCGGCGACGCCTGCCTTCCAGGAACTCCGCGTCACCTCCGGCAATCCCAGCTTCACGCCGACGACGGTCACCTCCAACGAGATGCGTTCCGACCGGCAGGTCACCGACCTCATCCTGGTCGGCGCGGAAGCTGGCGGCCCGCTCGGCTTCGAGGTCTCGCACGAGGCGCTGGATATCCCGATCGAGGGCGCCCTGTTCTCGGATTGGGTCGAGCAGAACGGCCGTTACAATGTGACCGCGGACAGCGTGATCACGGACGTCGATGCCGACACCGACACCTTCACGGTCACCACCGGCGCCGCGTTCCGGGTCGGCGACCTGGTCCGCACCAGCGGCTTCACGAACGCCGGCAACAACGGTCTGTTCGCGGCTATCGCGAGCAGCAGCGCCACGGCGATCGTGGTCGCGTCCTCGCCCGGCCTCACCGCCGAGACGGCGCCGCCCGCTGGCGCCCGCATCCGCGTCGTCGGCTTCGCCGGCGTGTCTGGCGACCTGGTCGCGACGGTGACCAATGGCAACGGCATCACGTCGACCACGCTCGATTTCGAGGATTACGACCTCGTCGTCGGCATGTGGGTCAAGGTCGGCGGCACCGCGACCGCCAACAAGTTCGCGACGGGCGCCAATAACGGCTGGTGCCGTATCTCCGCGATCGAGTCCGGCCGCCTGTCCTTTGACATCGTGCCCGCCGGCTGGTCGGCGGACGTCGGCACCAGCGTCCTGCTGCACGTCTTCGTCGGCGACTACATCCGCAACGGCGTTGTCGAGCATTCCTACACGGTAGAGCGCGAGTTCACCGACCACAGTCCGGTGACCTACGAGTACCTGCGCGGGATGGAGGTCGGCACCTTCGCGATCGGGATCGAGTCCGAAAGCATCCTGACCGCGGACGCCACCTTCGTCGGCAAGGATGCCGTCATCCAGGACAGCGCGCGCTTCACCGGCGCCACGACCGTCGCGGCACCGACCGGCGACGTTCTCAACAGCTCGTCCAACGTCGGCCGGCTGGCCGAGGGCGGAACGGCGATCTCCGGGCCGAACTACGTCATGTCAGCCGGCATCACCTTCGAGAACAACCTGCGCCGCCGCACCGCGGTCGGCAATCTGGGCGCAGTCTCGATCGGCGCCGGCGAGTTCGCCGTGACCGGCAACCTGAACACCTATTTCGGCAACAAGTCCCTGGTCGACAAGGTGATCGCCAACACGGCCAGCAGCTACGACATCGTCGTCGGCCGCGCCGACGGCGAGAAGCCCGCCCTGCTGATCGACCTGCCGCGGATGAAGTTCGCGTCGGGCTCGCCCCAGGTGCCGGGGAAGAACCAGGACGTCATGGTCGACCTCCAGTTCACCGCCTTCCGGCACCCGACGCTGGGCTACACGGCCCACATCCAGCGCCACCACTACCTGCCCTGATCGATCCGGCCTGAACCCGGAACCGGCACCACGCCATCCAGCCCGCGGGCGGGGTGGCTGTCGGTGCTCGCCGGGCGGCGGTCAGGCGCTGCCCGGCGACCCCTTCCTGACAAAGGGAACCCCCGATGACTTCCCCCTACGCGCAGTTCAAGACCGACGACGCCCTGGAAACCGAGGGCGTCATCCTCGACTACGGCGACTATGCCATCCGCATCGCGCGGGCCGGCGGCGCCAACAAGCGCTTCGGCAAGGTGCTGGACGCCAAGCGCAAGCCTTACGCCCGCCAGATCCAGAACGAGACGCTGGACGACGAGGTCGCCCGCAAGCTGATGGCCGAGGCCTACGCCGACGCCATCGTGCTCGGCTGGGGCAGCCGTCCGGCGCCCGACGCCGACATCGCCTGGGGCAGCATCCCGGGCCCGGATGGGCAGCCGATGCCGTTCACTCGGCAGGCCTGCGTCAAGCTCTTCCTCGACCTGCCGGACCTCTTCGCCGACATCCGCGAGCAGTCCGCGAAGGTGGCGCTGTTCCGCCGCGAGGACATCGAGGAAGCCGCAAAAAACTCCGCGGCCGGCTGACCTGGGCCCTCGGCGTCGGCAAGCACGCCGGCAAGATCGCGCGCGCGGCGGCGGAACGGGGTGACCCGCCGCCGCCGGGCTCCGATCCGCCGGAGATCGTGGCCGGCACCGAATGGGTCTGGGAGGCCTTCTGGCACCTCACCACCGATCGGCAGTCCGGCATGGGCGCGGGCCCCATCCCGTGGACTGCCAAGGACCGCTACGCCACCCGGCATGGCGTCGATGACCCCGACGACTTCGACGAGTTCGTGGAGCTGATCACGGCCATGGATCACGCATACCTCGATCATTGCCAGGCGGAGCAGGAGCGGCAGGCCAAGGCCAAGCCGTCGTCCGGCGGGCGTCGGTAGGCCAGATGGCCGTCGCCGGCACCACTACGCGCACCGTCCGGATCGTCGTCGACGCACGCCCGGCGCGTGACGGCGCCAACGTCGTTCAGCGGTCCCTCAAGGATATCGAGGGCTCCGCTGAGCGTGCGGAGGCGCGGATGCAGAAGTTCGGCTCCGCGCTGACGATGCTGAAGACCGCGCTGCTCGGCATCGGCGTCGGCTATCTCGTCCGCGAGCTGTCGCAGCTTGCCGACACCTGGTCGCTGGTCAGCGGCAAGCTGGCGCTGGTGACGAGCAGCACGGCCGAGCTTCGCGACGTCCAGGAAAAGCTGTTCCGGGTCGCGCAGCAGACGCGCTCGGGCTTCGAGGAGACCGCCAACCTCTACGCCCGCATGGCGCGCGTCTCGAAAGACCTGAACGTCACCCAGGCCGAACTGCTCGACATCACTCGGTCGGTCTCGCAGGCGCTGCGGATCGGCGGCGCCAGCACGCAGGAAGCCGCCGCGGCGATGCTCCAGCTTTCGCAGGCGATCGGTTCGGGCAAGTTGGCCGGCGACGAGTTCCGCTCGCTGTCGGAAAACGCGCCGCGTCTCATGGAAGCGCTCGCCGACGCGCTGAACAAGCCGATCGGCGCGCTAAAGAAGATGGCGACCGAGGGCAAGCTGACCGCGGAAGTCATCATCACCGCGCTGAAGGGCCAGGCGGCGGCGATCGACGCGGAGTTCGGCCGCATCCCGCTGACGATCGGACAGGCGTTCGTCGTCGCGCGGAACTCCCTGATGAAGTTCATCGGCGAGGCGGACCAGGCCGGGGGCGCCAGCAAGGCGCTGGCCGCTGCCATCGTCTCGATCGCCGTCGCGCTCGACGATCCTGCGATCAAGCAGGGTGCCGCCGACCTGGCAATGACGCTGGCGAGCGGCATCGCGGGCGGGTTGCAGGCGGTTTCCGCCGCGGCTGTTTTCGTCCGGGCCAACTTCGACGAGATCGCGGCCGCGCTGGCGCTATTCGCCGGCGCCCGCACGGTGACGATGCTGGCCGCGATCACCGCGGGCCTTTGGGGGATGGTGGCGGCCGGCGTTGCCTTCGCGGCAACTCCGTTCGGGGCCGTCGTGACCGCCATCGGGCTCGCCTCCGCGGCCGTTGTCTACTTCCGCGACGAGGTCGCGGACATGGGCGGCCGCACCGCGACCGTCTGGGACTATGTCGCATCCGGCGCGGCCGGGATTGGCGAGGAACTTGGCGCGCTGGCCCGGGCGGCGGGACAGGTCGCGAGCGACATCTACAGCTATTTCCGCGACAACTTCGGCAAGGTGATCGCCGAGGCGGCGGTCTGGGCGAACTCCATCATCTCCGTCTTCGTCGGGGCCGCGCGCGCGGTCTACGCGGCGTGGCAGGAGGTGTTCACCAGCCTGTTCGACCCGGGCGGGTGGGTGGTGACGCGCGCCGTCCGCATGGGCGCCGCAATCCAGATGATGATCGCCGGCAACGCGCAGGGCGCCCTGGAGCAGTTGACCGCCGCCGTCACCGCCCCCGACCGGTGGAAGGAGATATCGGCCAAGGCCGCCGCGGAGTTCTCCGACGCCTTCTCCGTCGACTATCTCGGCGCGGCGCACGAGGCGATCCAGCGCACATGGTCCGGCACCACCGAGGCATTCGGCGACCTCGGCGACCGCTGGGGCGAGGCGGCCTCGAAGCGGTTCTGGTCCCGGTGGCTGCTGAATGACTTCGCGAAGGGCTACCAGCTCGAAGAGGCGAACCTTGTCGACCAGGTCATGCCGAAGACGCGGGCGCCCCGCGCGGCTGGGGCCGGCGCCGCCGACGAGTCCGGCCCGGGCATCGGATCCTCCTGTCCGCAGCCGCCGGCCGCGCTGGCGATGCAGCTTGC
>CAZQOA010000057.1:25641-30643 GCA_964594715.1 uncultured Rhizobiaceae bacterium
AGCTCACCGCCGCGGATCGGGACCCCAACTCCTTCATGATGCCGAAGACGCGAGCTACTCGCGCCGCGGCCGGCGTGGACGACAAGAGCGGGAAGGGCATCGAATCCTACTATCAGCAGCAGACGGCCGCGCTGACGAAGCAGCTTGAGACCTTCCTACAGCTCGACGATGCGGCCGAGAATTTCTACGAGGCGGTGAAGCGCGGCGGGAAGGGACTGACGCAATCCCAGGCGCAGGAGCTGGCGGCGCTCCAGAACACGGTGCAGGCGTTCAAGGCGCTCGACAAGGCCGGCAAGGGCCTCCAGTCGGCCATGGATGGCATCAAGAAGGACGTCTACTCCGGCGCCGCCGACTCCCTGGTGAAGCTGATCCAGGCGCAGCAGGCGGCCCCGGCCGCGATTACCAAGGCGCGCGAGGCCCTGGCCGCCGCGAAGCTCGGTACCGACCAGTATGCCGCGGCCCAGAAGAAGCTCAACGAGGAAACCGACCGCTACGCGGCGTCGGGCGAGTCCTACCAGCAGGGGCTGGAAAACCTCAACACCGAGCTCGGCAAGGGCGTCGAGGCGCTGCGCGAAAGCGTGGCCGAATCGCAGAACAAGGCACGCGTCCTAGAACTCGAGATTGACGGGTCGGACGATGCCCGCAAGGCGCTCCAGGACCTCACCCGGCAACGCGCGCTCGATATCGTCCAGCAAGAGCGGGACAAGACCCTCGGACCGCTGCGCGATCAACTGCGGCAGGCGGAGGCCGACGGCTACGGCGACATCGCCGAGGCACTGAAGAAGACGATCGCCGAGTACGAAAACCTCTACGCCGCCAAGGCGACGGCGGACGTCCAGGTCGTCGACCGCGAGCGCCTGAAGGCCGACGCCGAGGAAGCCCGCGAGGCGTTCGAGGAACCCTTCCGCGAGGCCGCGCGCTCGATCCAGTCCAGCCTCGCCGACACGTTCGAGAACGTGTTCCGGGGTGGTATCAAGTCGTTCAAAGACCTCGGCAAGTCGGTGCTCGACATCTTCATCAAGCTCGCTGCCCAGGTCGCGGCGCTGCTTGTTTTTCAGCCGGTCATGCGAAACGTCGGGTCCGCCCTTGGCCTTGACGATTCCTTCATGCGCTCCCTCGGCGTGATGCCGGCCGCGTCGGGCGGGGCGTCCACTGGCAGCGCGGGGGGATTCAGCCTCTCAAGCGTGTGGAACTGGGGAAGCAAGCTGTTCGGCGGCGGCACCAGTGGCGCCGCATCCCCGGCCATGGGCTTCATGGACAGCCCGGCATTCGGAGGCGGCAGCCTCGCCACTGGCGCGATGTCTGGCGCCATGTCCTGGATGCCCTGGGTGGGCCTTGCGATGGCGGGCAAGCAGGCGTTCAACGCGATGGGCTCGACCGGGTCCAAGATCGGCATGGGCCTGCTCGGACCGTCGATAGAGGAGGCGTTCGCCAATCCGATGTTGGCGCTCGCGCCGCTCATCGGCCTGCCATTCCTGAACATGTTCCTCAACACGAAGCCGTCGAACAAGGGCGCCGAGTTCGCGTTCGATCCGCTCAACGGCGACACCCTCTACGAGGGCACGAAGCACGCCAAGAACATGGAGTTCGTGAAGAGCTTCCAGGAGCCAATCGAGAAGACGATCGAGCAGATCAACAAGCGGTTCGGCGTCACCGCGCAGTCTGGCTCCGCGATCGGCACGAACATCGGGGTCAAAGAGGGCGCCAGCTTTTACTTCCAGCCCTCCGGCGGCGGCATCGACGATCGCCAAAAATTCGAGTTCGACAAGGAAAGGCCGGAGGAGATCCAGGCCGCGCTGGATAGCCTCATGGTCGCCTACCTAAAGGGCGCCGACTGGTCGGCCATCGGCGCCCGCATCGGCGCGCAGTCGGCGGCGGACGTGGCGACGGCCCTGGAGAACAGCGCCGCCTCGACGCTCGACGAACTCATGGCGGATATCTCCTTCGCCGAGAGCTTCCAGAGCTTCGTCGACCTCGCCGCCGTAGACCTCGACCCGGTCGCGCTGGCGATGAAGCAGATCGCCGACGCCGGCAAGACGGCCGCTGGCCAGATCGGCACTGCGGTCGACACCTTCCGGACCAAGGCGACCGACCTCGGCCTCGGCGCCGAGGTGCTGGAGGGCGGCCTGACCCGCCTCGACATGGGCACGCAGGGGCTGATCCTGTCGATGCTGGGCCTGGAGGCGGAACTTGATCCGGTCGCGGCCGCCACGGCGAACGCCAACGCCTTCATCGCGGAGTTGACGCCGATCCTGGAGGCCGCTGGCTTCTCGGCCGAACGGATGGGCGAGATCGTCGACACCGTGTTCAACAACATGGTGACGAGCGCGCAGCAGGCCGCCGCCGCGACGCAGATCGCGTTCGAGACGGGAATGCTGAACTCGCTGAACAGCGCGCTCAGCCCCGGCTACCAGCCGCCGGCCGACAGCTTTCTGTACGGGCTGGTCGGGGCGAAGTGGGGCGCCAACATGGGGCCTGGCGGCGGCACGTTCGCGCCGCTGGTGGCCGCCATTGAGGGCGCCCGCACGGGAGACAAGGCGGCGCTCCAGTCGGTCTATGACAAGGCGAATGCCAACGTCGGGAAGGAAGTCAACGGCACGAAGGTCTTCACCCAGGCCGAAGCGCAGGCCGTCATGGATTTCGCTGGCCAGCTCTACACGCAGGCGCTGGCGCGTGCCAACCGGACCGCCGGCGGCACCCTGCCCGAATACAATCCTGGCTCCGGTGGCTCGTCGGCCGACGCCGCGAACGACAACAGCCTCCGCGATGCCATCCAGGGCCAGATCAGGGACCTCCAGGACCTGGCGAAGGTTCACCAGGACGCCGCACGCCAGGCGGAGCGGCTGGGCAACGCGCTGCGCGATGCCGCGAACGGCCTCCGCCTCTATCGCCTCGGGCTGCTGACCGACCCGTCGAAGTCGCCGCTCTCCATCGGCGACCAGCTCGTCGAGGCGCAGCGCCAGCAGGCCGACGCATTTGCCCGCGTCCTGGCCGGCGGCGACGGCGCACCGGAGGCGGCTCGCGAACTGCAGCAGACCACCGACCGGGTGCTCGACCTTTCCAGGCAGGTCTACGGCTCGACGAAGCAATCCGGCGATATTTTCCGCTCGTCGATCGCCATGCTGGAACAGGCCGAGACGGCGAGCGTCAATTATGCCGCGCTGCAACTCGCGGCTGCCGACACGGCGAACCTGAAGCTCGAGAAGATCAACCTGGAGATCGAAGGGCTGCGGGCCGACCTGTCGAACATCGGCTCGCCGTCCTCGCCCGGGTCGCCCGGCTCTCCCGGCAGCCCCAGCGCGCCCCCGCCGACGGCGCCTGGGCAAGACCTCGCCTTCGGCTACAGCAACCTCGGCCGCGGCACCGGCGAGACGGCGCAGGCATTCATGGAGCGCGTCTTCCCGAACCAGGCCGCGAAGCTGAAAGTCGGCGACGGGATCATCACCGAACAAGAAGGCTACGACTGGGCTCAGGCGAAGCACGCTTCCGGCCTCAACCTCACCAACGCGGCCTACTTCGGCGCCGCTCGCCGGGCCGGGTTCGCGGACGCCTTCGAGGGCACCAAGCACTACGACTTCCTGTCGCCCGGCGGGGTGCCGTTCATGCCGCGCTGGACGGACTTCATCGACGAGTTGCGGCTGCTTACGTCGGTACCGAAGGACTTCTTCGGCGTGCCCTACGCCAATGGCGGCCTCGTCACCGGCGGCACCCCCGGCCGCGACAGCGTCCCCGCCATGCTGATGCCCGGCGAGCGCGTGTTCAGCGTCCCGCACGCCCGCATCATCGAAAACCTCGCGGCCGGCCGGTCCAACGACAACCGCGAGGTCGTCGCCGAGCTGCGGCTGCTGCGGGCCGACAACCGCGCCCTCCGTGCCCAGGTCCAGCAGGTCGAGCAGGCGGTCAACAGCCAGACCGCCGAGCAAGCCACCACGAACAACGGTCTCCGTCGCGCGCTCAACGCCCGCGGCGAGGTCGGCGAGCCCGGCGGGCAGTCCGCACGGCGCCGGCGTCGGGCGGCCTAGTCCTCTCTCCACCCTCCAACCACCGTCTGACCTGAAGGAGCACGGCCATGGCCGCAGGTGATTTCGTCTACTACAACAACCTCCTGGTCCTGCTCGGGGACAAGGCGATCGACCTCGACAGCGACACCTTCACGGCCGCGCTTTGCACGTCGAGCTACACGCCGGACCGGGCGACGCACACCGTCATCGGCGACCTAACGAACGAGTTGGCCGGCGGCGACTATGCCCGCGTCAACCTCACCAGCCCGACCAAGACGCTGACCGGCACGGCGCTGAAGTGGACGTCGTCCACCATCAGCTTCGGCAACCCGGTGACGCTGACGGCGAAGTATCTCGTCATCTTCGACAACACCCACGCCTCGGATGTGCTGATCGGCTACGTCGACCTGAACACCGGTGGCGGCTCCGCCAGCAGCACGACGGGTCCGTTCTCCGTCGCGCCCGACGGCACGCTGGGGTGGTTCACGATCGACGAAGCGGCCTGAGCGGGCGGGCGGGGCTGGTTGTGACCTTCAACGATCAGCCTCGCGCGGGGCGCTGAGCCATGGCCGCACAACCGGTCTGGAACGCATCAGACAAAGACGGCGATATTGCCCTAACCAACGGCAATGCGACGGCGACGCTGGCGTCCGGAACTGGCGGCGTCCGCTCGACGGTCGGGGTTTCATCCGGCAAATGGTATGTGCTGGCCACCTATGATGCCGGCTTCTCGAACAATGCCGCGAGATACGGCGTTGCTACAGCCGCGCACGACATAACTACCGCGCCTGGAGCGACGCCGACTTCCTGGGTGAAGGGTGGCGCAGCCCAAAAGATAACCAACAACGTATTCACGAGCTACGGGCTGACCTTTAGCCCTGGCGATGTTGTGATGTTGGCTGTCGATGCAGACGCCGGGAAGATTTGGACGGGCGAGGCCGGCACTTGGTACAGCAGCGGCGATCCCGCGGCCGGCACAGGAGAGATGTTCTCGGGGCTGT
>CAZQOA010000058.1:0-29597 GCA_964594715.1 uncultured Rhizobiaceae bacterium
GAGCTGGAACCAGTCGCGGCAGGTGATGCGGTTGCCGGTCCAGTTGTGGAAATACTCGTGCGCGACGACGCCTTCGACATGGGCATAGTCCTGGTCGGTCGCGGTCGCGGGGTCGGCCAGGATGAAGCGGTCGTTGAAGACGTTGAGGCTCTTGTTCTCCATCGCGCCCATGTTGAAGTCGGACACCGCGACGATGTGGAAGACGTCGAGGTCGTATTCCAGCCCATAGGTCTCCTCGTCCCAGCGCATGGCGCGCTTCAACGAATCCATGGCATAGCCGGCGCGCCCCTCCTTGCCGTGCTCGACCAGGATCTTCAGCGCGACCGTGCGGCCCGACCGGGTGACGAAGCGGTCCTCGACCACGGCCAGGTCGCCCGCCACCAGCGCGAACAGATAGCTGGGCTTGGGGAAGGGGTCGTCCCACACGGCCTCGTGGCGGCCGTCCTCCAGCGGGCGCGATGCCGCCAGGTTGCCGTTCGACAGCAGCAGCGGGAAACGCGCCCGGTCGGCCCGGATGGTGGTGCGGAACACCGACAGCGCGTCCGGCCGGTCGAGGAACCAGGTGATGCGCCGGAAGCCCTCGGCCTCGCACTGGGTGCAGAAGACGCCGCTGGAGATGTAGAGCCCTTCCAGCGCGGTGTTCGCCTGCGGGCGGGTGATGCCGTCGATGACGAGGGTGAAGCGGTCCGGCACCCCGGGAATGGCGAGGCGCGTCGGCTCCAGGGCGTATTCGGCGGCGGACAACGCGCGGCCGTCCAGCTCGATCCCGACCAGCTCCATCTCTTCGCCGTCCAGGACCAGGGGTGCTGTGGCGTCGCCGGTGCGCTCGACCGTCAGCCGGGCGCGGACCCGGGTGCGCTCCGGATCGAGGTCGAACTCCAGCTCGACCCGGTCGATGCGGAAGTCGGGCGGGCGATAGTCGGAGCGGCGGGTCGGCTGGTGGGTCATGGCTGGCCCTCAATCAAGGCTGGGCTTCGATCATGGTTTTGCTGGGCGAAGGGCGGTGCGCTCGGCACGGCGGCGGGTCTCGCGATAGGCGATGTAGACGCCGCTGCCGATGATGATGGCGACGCCGACCCAGGTCCAGACGTCCGGCAGGTGGCCGAACATCAGGTAGCCGAGGCCGGTGGCGACGGCGATCTGGCCATAGTTGAACGGGGATATGACGGAGGCAGGGCCCCACATGAAGGCCCGCGCCACGAAATAATGCCCCAGCGCGCCCAGCACGCCCAGCGACAGGAAGAGGGCGCCGTCGACCCAGTTGTCGGGCCAGATCCAGTAGAACGGCACCACCAGCGACATCAGTGCGGTGCCGGCGACGCAGCTATAGGCGACCGACGTCTCCGGCTTGTCGATCGACGCCACCCGCTTGGTCAGGATCTGGTAGAGGGCGTAGCAGGACGCGCTGCCGAACAAGAGGACCGCCTCCGGCGGGACGGCGCCCGACCCGGGCCGGGTCACCACCAGCGCGCCCAGGAAGCCGACGATGACGGCCGACCAGCGGCGGACGCCGACCTTCTCGCCCAGCATCGGGCCGGACAATGCGGTGACGATGAAGGGGGCGATGAAGGTGATGGCTGACGCCTCCGCCAGCGGCACGAAGGCGATGCCGGTGAAGAAGAACAGCATCGAGCCGAGATGCAGGCCGGCCCGCGCCATCTGCAGCCCGAGCCGCTGGGTGCGGAACAGCGCAGGCAGCCCCATCGCCGGCACGAACAGCAGCAGCACGAACACGAAGTGGCCGGTGGTCCGCGCCCAGATGATGGCGAACGGGTGGTATTCGACGTTGAGATACTTGACGAAGGCGTTCATCACCGGCAGCACCGTCGCCGCCAGACACATGAACAGGATGCCGCGCAGGATGTTGGTTCCGACTTTGTCCTGCGCCGGGCCCGTGCCGGCCGGATCGGTCATCGCGGGTGGCACCGGGCATCGGGCCGGCCGGGAAGGCTGATCGCTTGGCGCCCCGGATGGTCGCGGTCCGCATCGCCATCTTCTACGCGGCGATCTTCACGGTGATCGGGCTGCGGATGCCGTACTGGCCGGTGTGGCTGTCCGGGCGCGGTCTCGGTCCCGGGGAGATCGGGGTGGTGCTCGCCGTCAGTTCGTGGATGCAAGTGGCCGCGGCTCCGTGGGTCGCGTCGCGGGTGGATCGCCGTGGGGAGCGGCGAAAGGTCCTGTCGATCCTAGCGGCCGCGGCCGCCCTGGGCTATGCCCTGTTCGACCTGACCGGCGGTTTCGTCAGTATTCTCTTGGTCGCCGGCATCGTGGCCGCGGTCTTCACGCCGATCATGCCGCTGGGCGACAATCTGGCGATGCTGGCGGTGGCCCGCCACGGCATCGACTATGGCCGGGCCCGCCTCTGGGGCTCGATCAGCTTCATGGTGGCGGCGACCGCCGGGGGTGCTGCGATCGCCGACCATTCCGACCGGGTGCTGTGGCTGATCGTGGCGGCGGTGGCGGCCACGGCGGTGGCCGGCATGCTGCTGCCTGACCTGCGCACCGCCCGCCAGCGCGACCGGATGGGCGCATTGCGCGTGCTGCTCGCCGACCGGCGCTTCATCGCCTTCCTGGCGACTGCCGGCTGCCTCCAGGGCAGCCATGCGATGATCTATGGCTTCGGCACGCTGCATTGGCAGGGGGCGGGGTTGGCACCGGCGTTCGTCGGCCTGCTGTGGGCGGAATCGGTGGTGGCGGAGATCCTGTTCTTCGCCTGGGGCAAGCACGTCCTGGCCCGCCTCGGCCCGCTCGGCCTGCTCGGCGCCGCCGCCGTCGCCGGCCTGGTGCGCTGGCCCCTGACCGCGATCGGCACCGACCCGACCTTGCTGCTGCTGCTCCAGCCGCTGCACGCGCTCACCTTCGGTGCGGCCCATCTCGGCGCCATGACCTACATCGCCCGGATCGTGACGCCGGAGCGCTCCGCCACCGCCCAGAGCCTGCACAGCGCGATCGCCGGCGGCATCGCCTTCGGCATCGCCATGCCGCTGGCCGGCATCCTCTACGGCCTCTTCGGCGGCGCCGGCTTCGCGGCGATGACGCTGTTCTCGGCCGCCGGGCTGGCCGGAACGCTGTGGCTGGCGCGCCGCGCGTGAGGCCCGGCCAACCGCCGCCGGCGTCCGGTCTCGGCCGTTACCCGTTCACCGGCGTGCCGCCGTTGGGATGCAGCACCTGCCCGGTCATGTAGGAGGAATCCGCGCAGGCGAGGAAGACGTAGGAGGAGGCGACCTCGTTGGGCTGCCCCGCCCGATTCATCGGCGTCGAGGCACCATGCCCGGCCACCCGCTCGGCCGGGAACGAGGTCGGGATCAGCGGCGTCCAGACCGGCCCCGGGGCGACGGCGTTGACGCGGATGCCACGGTCGACCAGGGAATCCGCCAGCGAGCGGGTGAAGGCGACGATGGCACCCCGGGTGGCGGCATAGTCGATCAGGTGGCCGCTGCCCTTGTAGGCGGTGACCGATGTCGTGTTGACGATCGCGGCACCCTTCGCCAGGTGGGGCAGGGCGCTCTTGGTCAGGAAGAAATAGCCGAAGACGTTGGTGCGGAAGGTCCGCTCCAGCTGTGCGGCATCGATCTTCGTGATGTCGTCCTGGGGATGCTGCTCGGCCGCATTGTTGACCAGCACGTCGAGGCGGCCGAAGCGGTCGATGACCTGGGCCACGGCCTCGCCGCAGAACCGCTCCGAGCCGATGTCGCCCGCGATCGCCAGCGCCTCGCCGCCCTCGGCCTCGATCTGCCGGATGGTGTCCTCGACGTCGCCATGCTCGCGCTCGGAGGTGAGGATGGCGATCGCCGCCCCCTCGCGCGCCATGGCGACCGCAACCGCCCGGCCGATGTCGCTGTCCCCGCCGGAGATCAGCGCCACCCGTCCGGCCAGCCGGCCGGCGCCGGGATAGCGCGGGGCGTGGTCGGGCTGCGGATGCATCCCCGCCTCGATCCCCGGCTGGGCGTCCTGCTGCCGGGCGGGGAATTCCCTGGGCATCGCTCCGGCCTCCTGACGATCGGGTGACGGAGCAACTGCGGCTTCGCGCGTTCGTTCCCAGCGGCGCTTCCACTTCCCGATCTGAGACGGGCGGCGGCCCGGCGACGGCATCTTCATCCCTTCACCAGCGGGCGGGCCGCCGTCTCGCGCACCAGGCGCAGATGCGTGTGGGGCGGCGACAGCCCGCGCAGGCGGAGGGCCGCATCGATCGAGGAGAGGACGGCATCGCGGCAGTCGATATCCTCCGCGAAGCTCGGAACCCAGAACCGCACGGCATAGCGTATGCCTTCGGCATCGTAGGAGACGACCCGCACGTCGGGCACCGGCGTCGAGAGAATGACCGGCGGTTGTGCGGCGGCCTCGGCCAGGAGGGACCGTGCCTCGGCAACCGACATGTCGTGGCTGAGGAGGATCTGCACGTTGGAGCGGTAGTGTCGCCTGGGGGCGCTGTAGTTGGTCAGCTTCTGGCGCGCGATCTGGCTGTTGGGCAGGATCGTATAGGTGCCGTCGCGGGTGAGAAGGCGCGTCGTGCGCCATCCGATCTCCACGATGCGGCCGCGGATCGCGCCGTCGATCTCCACCCAGTCGCCGATGCGATAGGGCGCCTCCAGCCCGAGCGCGATGCCCGACAGCACGTCGGCCAGGACGTTGCGGATGGCAAAGCCGAGGATCGCCAGGAGAAGACCGGAGCCCGCCAGGGCGCCACTCAGCGACTGGCCGAACACCAGCATCATGGTGGCGATCGAGGCGGCGACGAACAGCGCGACCGAAACCAGTTCCTGCAGCAGCTTCGGCACGCGGCGGCGGTTCGGCCCGACGCGTTCGAGCGCGATGCCGATCAGGCGACCGCCCAGCCAAGCCGCTGCGAAATAGCTGGCGGCACCGGACAGCAGGCGGATCGCCGTGGCGTCGGTGGCGAACGGAAGCAGGTCGAGCGCCTGGCCGTGCATGGCGTGAACGGCGATGCTCGCCGCCGTGGCCAGCGCCGGCCAGCCCGTGCGTCGAACAACATCAGGGAGGCTCATGGCGTGTCGATCGGGCGCTTGATCGCGGGCACGAAGCTCCCCCGGCCTTCGCGCGTGTCACGCGGGGCGGCCGCGTGCTTTTCGGCGCGGGCGTTCCCCCGGGATGCGCCTGCCGGAAAGGGCTGGATCGGTCCGAGGCACCAGGTGCAGCGCACGGCCGCTCGCGGCGCACTGCGATCGCAGTGGGCGCAGAACAACATCCTGAAATGGGTCACCGCTCCAACTCCCCCCCTTGCGGCCGACCTTGGGTCGGCGTGGCACCACAGCGAATCCGGTTGTGTGGGAACCCGGGAGGAGAGGTACCGGCGGGCTAGTTCAAGCCGTCCGCACACCTGTCCCGGGCGAAGACATACGTCTTCCGGGAGAGCCTTGTCTGAAACGAGGGAGCGTGCTTGGCCATGTCGTGTAGATGGTTCGGGAGTCGGGCAATTTCAAGTGCTTATCGGTTCTGCGGTGGATCCGACGGCGCCGAAGGTGCCATTGCGCCGGTCATCGGCTTAAACTCCTCCGGCAAAGGGTCGGGCGCTTCATCGGCGCACCGGGCCATGAAACCGCGGAGGGACACGCATGAGAAGAATTTGGGCCGCCGCCGCGCTGGCGGCCGCGTTGGGAGTGGCGGCGCCGGCCTGGGCACAGGAGCAGGTGAAGATCGGCGTCCTCAACGACCAGACCGGCCTCTATGCCGAGTTCGGCGGCATGGGGTCGGTCGAGGCGACGAAGATGGCGATCGAGGATTTCGGCGGCAAGGCGCTGGGCAAGCCGATCGAGGTCCTGTCGGTCGACCACCAGAACAAGCCTGACATCGCGGCCGCCACGGCGCGCAGATGGTATGATGCCGACGGGGTGACGGCGATCGCCGACCTCACCAACTCCGCGGTCGCGCTGGCGGTGCAGAACATCGCCAAGGAGCGGTCCAAGATCGCACTCTTCGCCGGCCCGGCGACGACCCGCCTGACCAACGAGGATTGCTCGCCGACCGGATTCCACTGGGTGTTCGACACCTATTCCCAGGCCTACGGCACTGCGCGCGCCGTGCTGGCGGAGAAGGGCGACACCTGGTTCCTCCTGGTCGCCAACTACGCCTTCGGCCACCAGATGGCCAAGGACCTGGAGACCATCGTCACCGCCGGTGGCGGCAAGGTGCTGGGCAATGTCCGCCA
The DNA here is from genome assembly GCA_964594715.1 of uncultured Rhizobiaceae bacterium. Taxonomy (GTDB): domain Bacteria; phylum Pseudomonadota; class Alphaproteobacteria; order ATCC43930; family Allostellaceae; genus Allostella. The sequence goes on from CAZQOA010000058.1 coordinate 6,167, forward strand.
CCCGATCAGCAACGCCGACTTCTCGTCCTTCCTGCTCCAGGCGCAGGCTTCGAAGGCGAAGATCGTCGGGCTTGCCAATGCCGGCGCCGACACCATCACCTCGGTCAAGCAGGCGGCCGAGTTCGGCATCGTCGAGGGTGGCCAGAAGCTGGTCGGCCTGGTCATCGTCCTCAGCGACATCCATGCGCTGGGATTGAACGCGTCCAAGGGGCTGCTGACGACCACCGCCTTCTATCATGACCGCGACGACGCCAGCCGCGCCTGGTCGAAGCGCTACTTCGCACGCACGCAGAAGATGCCGGGCATGATCCAGGCCGGCGTCTACTCGTCGGTCCTGCATTACCTGCGCGCGGTCGAGGCGGCGGGCACGACGGACGGCCCCAAGGTCGCGGCCAAGATGCGGGAAACCGCGGTCGATGATTTCTTCGCGCCCAAGGCGAAGATCCGGCCCGACGGCCGCCTCGCCAACGACATGTACCTGGTGGAGGTGAAGGCGCCGGCGGAATCGAAGGCGGAGTGGGACTATTTCAAGGTGCTGCGCACCATCCCCGCGGCCGAGGTGACGATCCCGCTGGCCGAGAGCAAGTGCGACCTGGTCAAGAAGTAATGGGCGTGAAGGGGGTGGGCGGGCCGCCCCCTTCCGTCCGCGGCCGCGCTATTTCGGCACGACGACGGTGAAGTGGGGCGCCTTCGCCGGCTGGCCCGGCCCGACCGGGGACGGCACCGCATTCTTCACCGGCTTCACGCTTTTCAGATAGACGGCAAGGGCGCGGGCGTCATTGTCGTTGAGGGCCGAATAGGCACGCCACGGCATGGCCGGGGCCAGTTCACGGCCATCCGGCCGGACGCCGGTCCGCACGGCCTTGATGATGTCGGCCTCGCTCCAGGCGCCGAGCCCGGTTTCGCGGTCGGACGTCAGGTTGGGCGGATAGAAGATGCCGAGGCCGGGCAGCTCGAAGCCGACCGATTCGCCGGCCAGCGCCCGGCTCATGTCCGGCTTGCCGGAGAACACGCCCGGCGTGTGGCAGCCGGCGCAATCCATGATCGAGACCAGGTACTTGCCGCGGGCGATGCGGGCATCCTGGGCGGCCGCGGTGCCGGCGGTCAGGGTAGAAGCGGCCAGGGTTGCGGCGAGCAACACGGTGGCGGCCACCGGTCGGGATATTCGCATGGTCAGGCGCATGGGGCAGGCTTCCTCGAAGACAGGGACCGGCGGCGAATGGCCGGCACAGCGGATGGGTCGCCGTGGCGGCGACGCCGGTTCTGTACCGCCCGCAGGCCGCCCAACATGCTGCCGCACCGGCGGGCATGGCAAGCCGGCCGACGCCCTTGTCATGGATGGCGGTGAAGTCTTGCTGCCCGGCACCGGCGAGGGGATGGACGAGGCCGCGGTCCCCCGTTATCTCAGCCGTGTAATGATCCAACCTGGCTAGGGCCCGATCCGGGCGGAGGCTTCTCCATGCGTATCTGTATTTTCGGCGCCGGCGCCGTCGGCGGCAATTTCGGCGCGCGTCTTGCCCGTGCCGGGGCCGACGTCACCATGATCGCGCGCGGGCCTCACCTGGCCGCCATCCAGGAGCGCGGACTGACGGTGCTGGCCGACGAGGAGCGCATCCATGTCCGCCCCTTCGCGACCGACGACCCGGGCCGCGCCGGGGTGCAGGACGTGGTCATCGTCACCCTGAAGGCGCCGGCGCTGCCGGGCGCGGTCGAGGCGATGACGCCGCTGCTGGGGCCGGACACCGCCGTCGTCTTCGCGACCAACGGCGTGCCCTGGTGGTATTTCCATGGCTACCGGGGACCGCACGCGGAACGGCGGCTGGCCCGCCTCGATCCCGAGGGCATCCTGTGGGACCGCCTGCCGGTATCGCGCGCCGTCGGATCGGTCGTCTACTCCGCCAACGAGATCATCGCCCCCGGCACGGTCGCCAACAAATCACCCAACCGCAATCGACTGCTGCTGGGCGAGCCCGACGGCACGCGCTCGGACCGGATCGAGCGCATCTCCAAGGCGTTCGAGGGGTCGGGCGTCGACGCGCCCGTCGTCCCCGACATCCGCGCCGAGGTCTGGATCAAGCTGATGGGCAACCTCGCCTGGAACCCGATGTGCGCGCTGACCGGCCTGTCGATCCCCGAGATCGCCGGCGACCCGGCATTGCGTCCGATCGCACTGGGGGTGCTCCAGGAGGGCGAGCGCGTGGCCGGGGCCATGGGCCTGACCCTGGAGACCAGCGCCGAGCAGCGGCTCAACAACCTCTCCAAGCCTGGCGCCGGCGGCGGCCACAAGCCCTCGATGCTGCAGGATTTCGAGCTGAAGCGGCCGACCGAGCTCGACGCCATCGTGCTCGCCGTCCAGGATTTTGCCCGCGAACTGGGCATGCCGACCCCCAACCTCGACGCCATCGCCGCATTGTCGGTCGGGCGCGCCAAGGCGCTGGGGATCTATCCTCGGGGGTAGTGGGCGTCGGACCGTCGGCGCCGAAGCGCGCGGCCCTCGGCGGCCCGAGAGGTTTCATGGTTCGACAAGCTCACGATGAGGAGAAGCTGGTGCTTTGGCCCTCATGGTAAGCCTGACGAACCGTGAGCTCGCCCAGCCTCAGCGTTTCATCCACGGTCGCGCAGCGTGGTAGCTGTCACCCCAGCTCGAACGCCACCCCCGCCCGTTCCGCGATGCCGCTTATGTGGTCGACCAGCTTGACCGGCATGGGGATACCGTCCGTCCGGCGGCGGTCGTAGCTGGCCCATTCGGGGTCGCCCGCCACCAGCACCGGCTTGGCCGGATCGAGCGGTGGGGCGGCGCGGAGCGCATCCATCATCAGGTCCAGCTCGTCCTCGAAGGCACCGGCCGGGCGGAAGGCGGCCGGATCGAGCGCGATGAAGAAGTGGCCGAGGTTGTCGTAGGGCGTCGCCCTGGCGCGCGGGTCGTCGGCGGCGGTGCCGCAATAGATGGCGCCGGATAGCTGGGTCGACAGGATCTCGATCATCGCCGCCAGCCCGTAGCCCTTGTGGCTGGCCATCTCGGGCAGCCCGCCCAGCGGCGTGACGCCACCTTCGACCAGGCGCAGGCAGTAGCGGCGGGCGGCCTCGGCGTCGGTCACCGGCCGGCCGCGCTCGTCGACCACCCATCCGGCGGGGACGGGGCGGTCATTGAGCCAGCAGATGTTCACCTTGCCGACCGCGACGGTGCTGGTCGCCATGTCGAGCACGAAGGGCCGGTTGCGCCGCGCCGGGGCGGCGAAGGCGATGGGGTTGGTGGCGAACATCGCGTCCTGCGCCCGGGTCGGCACGACGCAGCGGGTGCGCGATCCGGTGCCGGTGATGCCGATCAGCCCGGCCTCGGCGGCGCGCAGCGCATAGGCGCCGGCGGCGCCGTAATGGTTGCTGTTGCGCACCGCGACCATCGCCACCCCCATGCGGCGGGCCTTGGCGACGGCCATGTCCATCGCCACCAGCGAGGGGTGATGGCCAAGGCCGCCATCGGCATCGACGAGCGCGGTGACGGGGCTCTCGCGCACGACGCGCAGCCTGGCCGCCATGTTGAGGCGGCCGGCGTCGCGCCGCTCCTCATAGCCGATCAGCATGGCGGCGCCGTGGGAATCGATGCCGCGCAGGTCGGTATCGACCATCACCCCGGCGGTTGCCGTTGCCATGGCGGCCTCCATGCCCCAGGCGCCGAGGATGGTTTCGATCTGCCGGCCGAGCCGTGGGGCAGGGACGATGTGGAAGCGTTCAGCCGTGTCCATGGCGCCACTATGGCCAGCGACATGGCCTTGCGCAACGTCGCGGCGATTGCCGCGAATCGGAAGGGAATGCTTGTAAATGGCTGTTCGATAGCGATGAATCGTTGGCAAGGGGGCGTCATGCGCGATCGATTGCTGTTGGGGGCTGCCATGCTGGCCCTGCTCATGGGCCTGGGGGCGGCGGCACCGGCGTCGGCGCAGGTCGTCTCCGAGGTGAAGGGCGGCATCGGCTATCACGACCCGCCGGTGTTCGGCCCGCGCAAGGAGCGCAAGGGTGTCGACTTCAACGGCGAGGTCCTGTTCACCTCGCCGGGCTTCCTCCATGCGCTGTGGGCACCGCGGCCCCATCTCGGCGCCCAGGTCAATACCAACGGCGACACCAGCCAGGCCTATGCCGGGCTCACTTGGCAATACGACTTCGCGAGCGGTCCCTTCATCGCGGGCAGCCTGGGGCTCGCCATCCATGACGGCGAGCTCGACACCCGGCAATCCGACAAGAAATCCCTGGGCGGCCGCGTGCTGTTCCGGGAATCGATCGAGCTCGGCTACCGGTTCGGCGATGGCCGGCGCCATGCGCTCTCGATGATGCTGGCGCATATCTCCAATGCCGGCATCTATGAGCGCAACGAGGGCATGGATACCGTCGTCGCGCGCTACGGCGTCCGCTTCTGACCATCCCGGAGGGTCGCGGCCCGCCCCCGGCGATGGTGCCCGGCGACGTCGTGCGGCGCATCGCCATGTGGTCGGGCCCCCGCAACCTGTCGACGGCGCTGTTGCGCGCGTGGGAGAACCGGGCGGACTGCTGGGTCGTGGACGAGCCACTCTACGCCTTTTACCTGGCCCGCACCGGCAAGAACCATCCGGGCCGCGCAGCTGTGATCGCAAGCCAGGCGAACGACTGGCGCGAGGTCGCCCGCAGCCTGGTCGAGGAACGCCGGCCCGGGTGCGGCATCTTCTACCAGAAGCACATGACCCACCACCTGCTGCCGGAAGTCGATCGCGGCTGGATCGACGCCCTGGACAATTGCTTCCTCATCCGCGACCCGCGCGCCGTCGTCGCCTCCTACGTCCGGTCCCGCGAGGAGGTGGCGCTGGACGACCTGGGCTACGAGGTCCAGGCGGAGCTGTTCGAGCGGGAGCGGGCGCGCACCGGGCGGGTGCCGCCGGTGATCGACGCCGCCGACGTGCTGGCCGACCCGGAGCGGGTGCTGGCGGCGCTGTGCCACCGGCTCGGCGTGCCGTGGGACCCGCGGATGCTGTCCTGGCCCGCCGGCCCGCGTGCCAGCGACGGGGTATGGGGCCGCCACTGGTACCAGTCGGTGTGGCGTTCCACCGGCTTCGCCCCGCCGCGGTCGGAAGCGGCCGAACCGGCGGCGACCCTGTTGCCCCTGGTGGCGGCGGCCCAGCCGTATTATCGCCAGCTCCATCCATTTCGCATCACGGGGTGACCCCAATGGTTCAGGGTTCGCAAGGCTTCGTCGAGGATCCGCGCAACGACCGCGTGCTGCTCTATGTCAACGGGGACATGGTGCCCCGCGCCGAGGCGACGGTGTCGGTGTTCGATGCGGGCTTCGTGCTGGGCGACGGCGTCTGGGAGGGCTTTCGCCTGGTCGGCGGCAAGGTCGCCTTCCTCGGCCTGCATCTCGACCGGCTGTACGAGGGCGCGGCCTCGATCGACATCGACATCGGCATGGACCGGGCAGCGCTGGCCGGCGCGCTCTATCGCACGATCACCGCCAATGACATGACCGACGGGGTGCATATCCGCCTGATGGTGACGCGCGGCGTGAAGCGCACCCCCAACCAGGACCCGCGCTACACCATCGGCCCGGCGACCGTGATCATCGTGGCGGAGTGGAAGGAGCCGAACCCGGAGGTGAAGAAGAAGGGCCTGCGCCTGTTCACCTCCACCATTCGCACCACGCCGCCCGACATGTTCGACATGCGCCTCAACTCCCACAGCCGGCTGCCGCTGATCACGGCGCTGATCCAGGCGCTGAAGGCCGGGGCCGACGAGGCGCTGATGCTGGACCCGCACGGCTTCGTGGCCAGTTGCAACGCCACCAACTTCTTCATCGTCCGCAAGGGCGAGGTCTGGACCTCGACCGGCCGCTATTCGTTCAACGGCATCACCCGCGGCAACGTCATCCGGCTGGCGGCGGCGAACGGTATTCCCATCCGGGAGAAGGATTTCACCCTGGCCGAGGCTCATACCGCCGACGAGGCCTTCGCGACCGGCACATTCGGCGGCGTGACGCCGGTCTCCGCCATCGACGGGCAGGTCATCGGCGGTGGCCCCGGCGGCCCGGTGACGCAGCGCCTGGACGGGCTCTACCGCGCGCTGCTGGCGGCGGAGGGGCGCTGATCCGCCCAATGCCGGCCCGTCGGATGATCCCGGCGGTCGATGTGCTACATGGGGCCATGCAATTGGGCCGATGCTTCAAAAGCGCGAAACGGGCGGCGGTGGTCCTGCTGCTGCTGGCTGCGGCGGCGCCGGTGGCGGCCCAGGCGACCAGGCTGCCCGGCATCGCCGGTGCCGACGACCGGCGCACGGTCGAGCCGCGGGAGTATCCGTGGAGCGCGGTCGGGCGCCTCAACACCACCGTCGGGCAGCGCTGCACCGGCACCCTGATCGGCCCGCGCCTGGTGGCGACCGCCGCCCATTGCCTGTTCAATCGCCGCACCCGGCAGCCGATGCGCCCGGAGTCGGTGCATTTCCTGGCAGCCTATGGCCGCGGCGAATGGGCGGCAACGGCCCGGGCGGTCGCGATCCGGCGTGGCACCGACGGCCCGCCCGGCGACCCCGGCGCCGACTGGGCCATCGTCACCCTGGCGGACCCGATCGGCCAGCAGGTCGGGTGGATCGCACCCGCCGCCGGGCAACCGGTCGCGGGCGAGGCGGCGATCCTGCGGGTCGGCTATGGCCAGGACCGGGCGCACCTGCCGATGGCGGTTCTCGGCTGCCGCATCCTGGGGGTGGCCCCCGGCCGGACGATCCTGGCCCATGATTGCGATGCCGTGCGCGGCGATTCCGGGTCGCCGATCCTGGTGCTGCAGGACGGCCGCCTGACCTTGGCCGGCGTCCATTCCGGGCACCGCCGCCACGACGGGGCGACGATCGGCATTGCCGCCTCGGCCGCGGCCTTCCGCGGCGTGGCGGCGGAGTGGCCGGAATCGAAGGCGCCCGCCGCCGGCCATGGCATCGATCCGGTGCCGACCGCGACCGTACGGGCACTCGCCGCCCGGCTCGGCCGGCCGGTGCCCGCCCCGTCGCTGGCCGCGCTGGAGCGGCTGCTGCGACGCGCCGATCCTGTCCAATCCCCCAGCCGCTGACCGCCGCGCCGACCGCAAGGACCAATCGAATGACCGCCGTTCTGCCGCTGGAGGGAAGTCTGCCTCCGGGCCTCATCACCCCCGTCCAGGAACGCCTGCTGACCATCATCTACGGCCCCGAGGAGGATGCCCGCGCGCTGTTCGAGGAATGGCAGGCCGGCGTCGACATGGCCGACCTCGACGATGGCTGCTACCGCCTCTATCCCTACCTCTACCGGCGAATCCGCGGGTTCGCCCCGGACCATCCGTTCCTCGGCCGCCTGAAGGGGCTGTTCCGCCGCTCGCTCTATCGCAACCACCTGCTCTTCCAATGGGCGCGCGACATCCTGGAGCGGTTGCAGGCCGAGGGCATCGACTGCATCGTCCTCAAGGGGGCGGCACTGGTGCGGTCGATCGGCTTCTCGGCCGGCTTCCGGCCGATGGCGGATGTCGACCTGCTGGTCCGGCCGGGCGATGCGCGCCGCGCGATGCGGGTGGCCGACCCCTTGTTCCATCCGGTGCTGGACGACCCGCTGCTGGGCGATCTGCACCTGCAGCTCCGCCACGGGCTGTCGGTGATGGACGACCGCCGGCTGGAGATCGACCTGCATTGGCGCCTGTCCGGCACCTGGGCCAGCGGCGAGGATCCCGATGCGCCGTTCTGGGAGACCGCCGAGGCGATCGACCTGCATGGCCGTCCGGCCCTGGCGCTGGCACCGACCGAACTCCTCTACCACGTGCTGGTCCACGGCATTCCCCGCAACCCGGTCCCGACCGTGCGCTGGATCTCCGACTCCCTCGATATCCTGGCAGCCGAGGGCGAGCGGATCGACTGGCCGCGCTTCATCCGCCTGGGCGCGCGCTACAAGCAGCGCCTGCTGCTGCATACGGCGCTGGCCTATCTGCGGGCGCGGTTCGGGGCGGCCGTTCCCCAGCATGTCCTGGATGCGCTGGCCCCGCCCTACGGCGAGGCCGAGCAGGTCGGATTCGCCCTGCAGACCCGGGTCTGGGGCGCGCCCATAGGGTTGGACGAGGCGCAGGTCCTTCTGCCGCCGCGCCTGGCCCAGCTCGAAACCCGGCTGCCGGGACGGCGGCGGATCATGTTCCTGCCCGATCGTATCGCCAGCCCCGAGGCACTGGCCTGGATCCGGTCGCTCGGCATGGACCATATCTGCGAGTTCGCCCCGCAATCGCCGATGTCCACGATCTCCCATCGCGCGGTGCTGCAATCGCCGCAATGGCAGCGTCGCTTCGACGACGGGCCGGGCGCGCTCTTCCGCCTCGCCGCCACCCACGACCAGGGCGACGGCACGGCCATCCCGGTCTATGCCAGCGTGCGGCCGGCCGAGGGTGGCAAGTGGGCCTTGCGCACCTTCTCCACCACGCTCACCGACTGGCCGGTGGGCGCGGTGGTGTTCCGCCTCGACGCCATCATGGGCTTTTTCCAGGCGCTCATCCTGGGGCCGGAGGACGTGGTGTCGACGCCGCTGCTGCCGGGCTGGCGCGACTTCCCGAACGGGGCGGTGGACCTGCCCTGATCCCCGTTCGGGACCTGTGCGTCAGGCGGAGCGCCGGCCGCCCTCGCCATAGCTGACATCCATGCCCTCGCCCGGGTCCATGTGGGCGCCGTAGGGCGGAATGGGGTAGCGCAGCCCGACCTTGGCCAGGGCCTCCAGCCCCTCGACGCCGCGGCGGAACTCGTCGGGCGGGCAGGCGACCAGCATCTCGTCGTCGGCGACCCCGCCATAGCGGCGTTCGGCATAGCAGGGGATGGAGATCGAGGTCTTCCGCGTCTTCAGGGCCCGGCCCCAGGAATCCGCACACGCGCTCTCGCCGGTGATGCTCATGTCATAGCGCTTGTAGCGGCCGTGCTGCAGCCCGTTGACGAACAGGATGGTCTGGCCGGGCGTGCCGTAGAAGAGGCAGATGTCGGGCGGGTCGAGCCGCGCCGACCGCAATGGCGACACGACCAGGCCGACATGCTTGCCTGGTGCCACGCGCGGCATCTGGGCCTGGTGCAGGCGGGCATTCTCCAGGTCGGCGAACCACACGCCGGCCATCTTCGCGCCCGACAGGTAGTCCTCGCCGGGGGCGTTCAGGCCGATGATGCCGCCGCAATTGCTCCACGGCCGGACATTGTCGTGGGTGATGCCGATGGTGACGCCGGCGACGCGTGCCTGGGTGACGAGCTGGCAGGTCGAGAAGTGGCGGCCGGCCTTGGGCCGGCGCAGGCCCGGCACCGCCGCCATCGTCTCATGGTTGTCGAAATGGCGCATGCCGATGGGCAGCGTGCGCAGGCGCAGCAGCCCTTCCAGGCGCTGGGCCAGATCCTTCAGTTCCACTGCCGTCGGCAGCGGTCGCTTCTTCGGTGCCATCGTGGGCGTCCTCCATCCCGGTTGCCGGCAATTCTGCCTCGCCCGGCCGGTGGCCGCGACGAATATTCCGGGGCGCGGGCAGGCGCGGAAACGACCTATGCTGGTGCCCGGATCGGGCGGGGGGCGGCGGGATGGACACGTCGGACAAGGTTCTTCTCGTGACCGGCGCCGGCCGCGGCATCGGTGCGGCAATCGCGCGCCGGGCGGCAGGATGCGGCTGGCGGGTCGCCGTCCACTACGGGACTGCGGCCGACGCTGCCGCCGCGGTGGTGGCCGACATCCGCGCGGCCGGGGGCAAGGCGTCCGCCTTCCGGGCCGAGATCTCCGATGCGGCGGCCGTCGCCGGCCTGTTCGCGGCGGTCGACGCCGCCCTCGGCCCGGTCGACGCACTGGTCAACAATGCCGGGATCATCGGCGGCCAGTTCCCGATCCTCGACCTGCGACCGGGCATCGTCGAGCGGGTCTTGGCCGTCAACGTCGCCGGCACCTTCCACGCCACAGTCGAGGCCGCGCGGCGCATGGCGAAGAGCCGCGGCGGCCGGGGCGGGGCCATCGTCAACCTGTCCTCGCTGGCGGCGCGCACCGGCGGCCTGCCGGGCGAGACCCACTACGCGGCCAGCAAGGGCGCCATCGACAGCATGACGCTGGGCCTGTCGCGGGAGCTGGCGGCCGAGGGCATCCGGGTCAATGCCGTGCGGCCCGGGATCATCCCCACCGACATCCATGACGCCCATGGCGGCGCCGGTTTCGTCGCCGGCTTCGCAGCGCAAATCCCGGCTGGTCGCGCCGGCACCGCCGACGAGGTCGCGTCGGCCGTGCTGTGGCTGCTGTCGGATGCGGCCAGCTACGTCACGGGCGCCCTGTTCGACGTGTCAGGCGGGCGCTAGAGGCTGGCCGATTACAGGCTGGCCGAGCGCAGGCCGCCGACGCGCTCCATGATCAGCAACGCCGCCACCGCGATCACCATCTGGACCGTGCAGATCGCGGCCACGGACGGGTCGAACTGGTTCTGCAGGTAGCTCAACATCACCACCGGCAGGGTGTTGGTCGACGAGGTGCCGAAGAAGAATGAGATCGGCAGGTTGTCGAGGGAGATGAGGACGGCGAAGAGCGAGCCCGCGAAGATGCCGGGCTTGATCATCGGCAGGGTGACGTGGCGGAAGGTCTGCCAGCGCCCGGCGCCCAGGATGGCGGCGGCCTCCTCCAGGTCGCCCGGAACCGCGCGATAGACCGCCACCACGTTGCGCGTGACGTAGGGGATGGAGATCACCGTGTGCGCGACCAGCAGCGCGTCGAACGAGACGCCGAAGCCGAGCGCGGACAGATAATAGAGCAGCGCGAACCCGAGCACGATCGCCGGCATCGACAGGGGCGCCAGCAGGAAGGTCGCGAACAGCTGCGCCAGCGGCCGGGTCGAGCGGGCGAGCGCCAGCGCCGCCGGAACGCCCAACAGGCAGGCGAGGAGCGCCGACGCCACCGCCAGTTCCAGGCTGACGATCAGGGAATCGATGAAGGGCCGGTATTCGATGATCCGCCGGTACCAGCGCAGCGACACCTGCTCGACCGGGAAGGTGATGAACTCCGCCTCGCCGAACGAGACCACGATCACCACGATGATCGGCGCCAGGATGAAGATGAAGAAGAGGGCGACGAAGACGCCGAGCGTGATCTTCACCGGGTCGAGGCGCCGGCGGCGGCGGACGGTCATCCCTTCACCCCGCGCCGGGCGATCAGCCGGAGCTGCACGAAGAGGCAGGCGATCGCGAAGAGGAGGAGGACGTTGCCCATGGCGCCCGCGAACGCGGTGTCCCGCGTCAGGTTGAACTGCTGATAGATGAGAAGCGGCAGGGTGACGACATTGCCGCCGCCCAGCAGCAGCATGGTGATGAAGCTGCCGTTGGTCAGCATGAAGACCAGGATGCACCCGGTCGCCACCCCGTCGAGGCTGAGCGGCAGGGTGACCAGCAGGAACGCCTTGAGCCGGCTGGCGCCGAGGATCATGGCGGATTCCTCGAGGCGGGGATCGATGCGCTGCAGGACGGCCGCGATCGACAGCACCATGAACGGCACCAGCACATGGACGAGGCCGACATAGACCATGATCGGGTCGTTGACGAGGTTCAGCGGCCGCTCGATGAGCCCGAGGTCGCGCAACACCACGTTGACCACGCCGCGGCGCGCGAACAGCGCCTGCCAACCGAAGGTGCGCATGATGATCGACGTCAGCAGCGGCGCGATCAGCAGCATGATGATCAGGGTCTTCCAGCGTCCGGCGTAGCGCACGAGGAAGTAGGCGACGGGATAGCCGACGACGAGTGCTATCAGGGTGACGACGGCGCTGACCTGCAAGGTCCGCCAGATCACGCCCAGATAGTAGGGGTCGGTCAGCAGCTTTTCGTATGGGGCGGCATTGAAACCGTCCGGGCCGGTGAAGCTCTTGATGCCGTTGTCGATCAGCGGCAGCAGGAAGAACACCAGCAGGAAGCCGACCGCGAACAGGCTCCAACCGAGGCCGAGACCGACGACGCGCCGGCCGCGCCGCCTTGCCGGCGCCGCGTTCATGGGACGGCATCCCCGAGCAGGACCAACCATTCCCCGGGCCAGGCGACGGTCACCCGGTCGCCCGGTGCCAGCGCCGATCCGTCGACGAACGGGGACTGGCGATAGGCGTAGAGCGGCCCGGGGCGTCCCGCCACCTCCAGCGAATAGGCGTGATAGCTGCCGCGGAAGACGTGCTCGGTCACGGTGGCGGCGATGCCGCCCGGTCCGCGGGCGATCTCCATCTTCTCCGGCCGGACGGCCGCCAGGCGGCGCGCGCCGGCGGCGGCATCGCCTTCGACCTCGGTGCGGATGACCGCGTCGCCGGCCCTGACCGCGACCAGCAGGCGGCGGCCCTCGGCCCGCTCCACCGTCACCTCGAAGATATTGGCCGTGCCGAGGAATTCCGAGACGAACCGGTTGTGCGGCCGTTCGTAGACCGCGGCCGGAATGCCGACCTGGAGGATCTCGCCCTCCGCCAGCACGGCCACCCGGTCACTCATGGTCAGCGCTTCCTCCTGGTCGTGGGTGACCAGGACGGAGGTGATGTCGAGGCGCTTCTGCAACTGCCGCAGCTCGAACTGCATGCCTTCCCGCAGGTTCTTGTCGAGCGCGCCCAGGGGCTCGTCGAGCAGCAGTACCGAGGGATCGGTCACCAGCGCGCGGGCCAGTGCCACCCGCTGCTGCTGCCCGCCCGAAAGCTGGTGGGTGTAGCGGTCCTCGAACCCCTCCAGCCGGACCAGCGCCAGCGCGTCGCGTACCTTGCGACCGGCGGTCGCGGCATCGACCCGGCGCATGCGCAGGCCGAAGCCGATGTTCTGGCCGACGGTCATGTGGGGGAAGAGGCTGTAGTTCTGGAAGACCATCCCGAGGTTGCGGCGGTTCGGGCTGAGGTCGGTCACGTCCCGGCCGCCGACCCGCACCGTGCCGGTGTCCGGCGTCTCGAACCCGGCGATGACGCGGAGCGTCGTGGTCTTCCCGCAGCCGGACGGTCCCAGCAGGGCCAGCATCTCGCCCGGCTCGATCGCCAGGGACAAGGGCTTCAGGGCCTGCACCGCACCGAAGCTCTTGCTGATGCCGTCCAGGACGACGGCCAGGGCGGAGCGATCGGACATGCTGGGTTCCACTTCCTAGAGGTGCCGTTCGGGCAGGGTCTGCCCGATGATCCAGAGAACCTGCGCCGTCGCCTCGGACTCGTTCCAGAAGCGGTGCGGCAGAACGCTGTTGAACTGGAAGCTGTCGCCTGCCTCGAGGATCGCCACCTCCTCGCCGACGCGCAGCCAGAAGCGTCCCTCCAGGACCAGCCCCGCTTTCTCCGCCGGGTACATCAGGACGGAATCGCCGGACCCGCCGCCGGGCGGAATCCCCAGCACCATGAACTGCATGTTCAGCGCCAGGGCGGAGGACAGCAGTTCCTTCACCACCAGGTCCGGGCCGAGGTCGAGGCGCGGGCGACGACCGAGCCGCCGCACGAACGCGGGATCGCTGGGCGCCGTCGTCTGCTCTTCGGCGAAGAGGGCGCTCAACGGCACCTCGAGCGCCATGCGGATGCGGGTCAGCGTGCGCAGCGAGGGGTTGGCGAGGTCACGCTCGATCTGGCTCAGCATCCCGACCGACAGGCCGGCACGCTGGGCGACGTCGCTGAGCGTCAGGCCCTTGCCCTGGCGCAGGCCGCGGATGCGCATCCCGACGAGGGCCGGTTCCACCAGCGCGTCGTGCTCGTCCCCGGTCTCGTCGACAGCCAATGCCTTCCCCCTGCGCGCGGCCTCGTTTTCGACATAGTGCTGCAAGCTACCTTAGGTCACCAATTGTTTTCGATTCAATGAAATTGCGTGGACAGGATTTTGATGATGGTGAATTCTACCGATATTGGTTCGATCCGATCGAACCGTTGGGAACAGGAGGGCAGCATGCGGATGCGAACCCGCGCGATCATCGGCCCGCTGGTCGGCGCCGCTTCGGCCGCCATCGTGGCGTCGGTGCTTCCAGTCACCGTCGCCCACGCGGCGGATCTCGTGGTCAACGCCTATGGCGGGGTCTGGGAGAAGGCTTTCCGCGAGTGCTACGTGAAGGAGTTCGAGCGCCGCACCGGCAAGAGCGTCGACGTGGTGGTGGGCAGCCCGATCCAGCTCATGAACCAGGTCGAGGCCAACCGCGCCAAGCCGACGATCGACGTCATCGTCAACACGATCGACGGCGCCTACGACGCGATCCGCCGGGACCTGGTCGATCCGTTCGATGCGGCCAAGCTGCCGCACATGAAGGAGATCAATCCCGAGTTCCTGAAGGCGGGCCGCGGCTTCGGCACGATCCTGAACTACGGCGCGATGGGCATCGCCTTCAACACCAAGACGGTGAAGAACCCGCCCAAGGACTGGAAGGCCTTCGTCGACGGTACCATCAAGGGCGAATGGCGCGCCGCCATCCCCAGCGTCAACTATGTCGGCTCCACCCTGACGACGCTCTGGATGCTGTCGCACGTCTATGGCGGCGGGATCGACGACGTCACCCCCGGGGTCGAGCAGATCAAGAAGATGAAGGCGAGCGGGAACCTCGTCTTCTGGGCCGACGTCAACCAGTTCCTCAACCTGATGAAGTCGGGCGAGATCGACATCGGCATGTACTGGGACGGCCGCACCTGGGCCCACCATGACGCCGGCAACCCGACCATCTCCTACGTCAACCCGAAGCCGGGCGCGGTGATCAGCCCGACGCTGATCCAGAAGGTGAAGAACGGGGCGCCGCTCGGCTACAGCTTCATCGACCTGACGCTGGAGGCGGGGCCGCAGGCGTGCTTCGGCAACCAGCTCCAGTACGGCATGTCGAACGTCAACGTGAAGTTCGACCCCAAGGTGGCGCCCCGCATCACCAAGATCGAGGAGATCCTGTGGCCGCCGTTCGAGCAGGCGCCGGCGCATTTCTCGAACTGGGTGGAACGTTGGAACAAGGAGATCGGGGGCTGATGTCGGCAGCCGGGTGCGGGGTGGCTATGCCCCGCGCCCGGCGGCGGCTCGACCCCGGTCCATCGGAGCTTGGCGAATGGGTTATAGGGTAGGCGTCGACATCGGCGGGTCCTTCACCGACTTCGCGGTGCTGGACGAGAGCGACAACAGCATCCGGTCGCTGAAGGTATTCTCCCGCCCGGACGAGCCCGGCGCGGAGGTGCTGCACGGGGTGCGGATGCTGGAAGAACGCTACGGCGTCCGGCCGGAGGCGATCTCCTACTTCACCCACGGCACGACGGTCGGGGTCAACACGGTGATCCAGCGCAAGGGCCTGCGCCTCGCGCTCATCACCACCCGCCACTTCGAGGACGTGCTGGAGCTGGCGCGCCTCAAGATCGCCGACATGTACAACCTGTTCTCGCGCCGGCCCCGCGCGCTGGTGTCGCGCGACACGGTGTTCGGCATCGACGAGCGGGTGGAGGCGGACGGATCGATCTTCCTCCCGATCGACCGGGCCAGTGTCGAGGCGGCGCTGGCCGCTGCCCGTGCCGAGGGCTGCGAGGCGATCGTGGTCTCGCTCCTCCATTCCTACCGCAATCCGGTGCACGAGCAGGCGGTCCGCGCGATCGCCGCCGAGGTCGCTCCGGAGCTGCCGGTGATCCTGTCGTCCGAGGTCTGGCCGATCATCCGCGAGTATGAGCGGACGATCACGGCCGCGATCAGCGGCTATGTCCAGCCCCGGGTCGCCCACTATCTGGGCTCGCTGCAGGCGGCGTTGAAGACCGCCGGCGTCTCGCCGGAGCCGCGCATCACCAAGTCGAACGGCGGGGTGATGACGGCCGAGCAGGGCAAGTCCGACTGCATTCAGATGATCCTGTCCGGCACCGCGTCCGGCGTCATCGGTGCCGCCTTCATCGCCGAGGCGTGCGGCCTGCCGCGCGCGATGAGCCTCGACATCGGCGGCACCAGCGCCGACGTGGCGCTGATCCATGACGGCCGTCCGCAATATGGCGTGGGCGAGGTGATCGGCGAATTCCAGATCTTCATCCCGTCCGTCTCCGTCTCCTCGATCGGCGAGGGCGGCGGGTCGATCGCCTGGGTCGACGAACTGGGCGTGCTGAAGGTCGGGCCGGTCAGTGCCGGCTCCAACCCGGGCCCCGCCTGCTACGGGCGCGGCGGTACGCGGGCGACCATCACCGATGCCTTCGCCGTATGCGGCCTGATCGGCCATGGCGCGCTCGGCTACGACGCGGTCAAGGTCGATGTCGCGGCCGCGCGGCGCGTGGTCGGCGAGATCGCGGCCAAGCTCGGCGTGTCGGCGGAGGATGCGGCCGAGGCGATCATCAAGGTGTCGGTCGCCGGCATGTACGCCGACGTCAGCGGCCTCGTCTCGCGCTTCGGCATCGACCCGCGCGAATACGCCCTGATCGGCTTCGGCGGCGCCGGGCCGATGATGGCCGCGATCCTGGCCCGTGAGCTGAAGGTGCCGCAGGTCGTGATCCCGATGACGCCGGGCGTTCTTTCGGCCCTGGGCGGCCTCATCGCCGACCTGAAGAACGACTTCATCCGCACCGTCTACCGCAGCTTCGATGCCGAAGCGCCGGCCCTGATGCAGGCGGCCTTCGCCGAGCTGGGTGAACGGGCCCGGCGCTGGCTGCACGACGAGCAGGGCTATGCCGGGGCATCCGAGGTCCAGCTCTCGGCCGACATGCGCTACCAGGGCCAGTCGTTCGAGATCGAAGTGCCGCTGACGACGGCCTGGCTCGAGGCGGGCGATCACGCCGCCATCGGCGAGGCGTTCCACCGCCAGCACGAGGCGCTGTTCGGCCACGCCGACCGCAGCGCGGCAATGCAGGTCATCAACCTGCGCCTGGTCATCGCCGGCCGCACGCCGAAGCCCGTCCTGCCACCCCTGGCGCGCGCGACCGGCGCCCCGGTGCCGGTGGGCGAGGCGGTCGCGCGGCTCGACGGCGCCGACCGCCGACTGCCGCTCTATCGCCGCGCCGACCTCCTGGCCGGGCATGCCTTCACCGGTCCGGCCGTGGTCCTGCAGGACGACTGCACGACCGTGGTCACGCCGGGCTCGGCGGTCACGGTCGACGCGTTCGGCAACCTCATCATCGCGGTTCAGCCGCTCTGACTTCCGGAGGTCCCGCCATGGCGATCGACCGTCTCAACCTGCAGATCCTGGCCCATCACTGCGCCGCCGCCGCCGAGGCCATGGCCTACACCCTGATGCGGACGGCGCACTCCACCTTCGTCAAGGAGACCGAGGATTTCTCCTGTGGCCTGCTGACGACCGAGGGCCTGACCTTCGCATCGCCGAAGGGGCTAGGCGCGACCTGGTACATCGGCCTCGACTATGGGCCGGCGATCCGCATGATCGACCGGTACGAGGAAGGCGATGTCTGCCTGACCAACGACCCTTATAGCGGGCACGTCTCGACCCACTCGCCGGACGTCCATATCTGGAAGCCGATCTTCTACAAGGGCGAGCTGGTCTGCTTCGTCGGCGGCCACATCCACAACACCGACGTTGGCGGCGCCGTGCCGGCGACCCTGTCGCGCACCCTCACCGAGGTGCAGCAGGAGGGGCTGCGCATCCCGCCGGTGAAGATCCTGAGCCGTGGCCGCCTCAACGAGGACGTGCTGCGGATCATGAACATCAATGTCCGTGTGCCGGAGCAGAACTGGGGTGACCTCAACGCCCAGTTCGCCCAGGTCAATGTCGGCGAGCGCAAGGTGCACGAGATCATCGAGCGCTTCGGCCTCGACACCTTCAAGGCCGCGCAGCGGGAACTTCTCGACTATGCCGAGACCCAGGCCCGCGCCATCGTCCGCGCCATCCCCGACGGCGACTATTTCTTCACCGAGTACGCCGACGAGGATTCCGAGGGCGGCCCGCCCTGCCGCATCGCCATCACGCTCCGCGTCCAGGGCGACGCGCTGGAGCTCGACTATACCGGCAGTGACCCCCAGCTCAGCTCGTCGCTGAACATGCCGACCGGCGGGCGGGAACGACATGTGCTGACCATGGTCGGCCTCGGCTATGTCCTCTACACGCTGAACCCGAACCTGCTGCTCAATGCGGGCGTGCTGCGGGTCGCACGCGCGGTGCTGCCGAAGGGGACGGTGGTGAATTGCGAGGCGCCGGCGGCCGTCGGCATGCGTAGCCTGACCTGCGTCATCACCCAGCTCTGCACCTTCGGCGCGTTCGCCCGTGCCCTGCCGGACCGCATGGCGGCCTCGCCGGCCGGCGCGGTCTCGATCATGAACGTGAAGACCACCGACAAGCTCGGCCGCCCGGTGATGGCCTCGCTCGGCCCCGTCGGCGGCGGCTCCGGCGGCACGCCGACGGTGGACGGGGTCGAGGGGTCGGGCGCCAACGCATCCTTCCTCAAGAATACGCCGGTCGAGATCAGCGAGGCCGAGATCCCGGTCCGCTTCCGCCGCTACGGCCTGTGGCGCGACACCGAGGGGGCGGGCCGCTATCGTGGCGGGCTTGCCACGGTGATGGAGTTCGAGGTCTTCGCGCCCGAGACCATGATCACCGCGCGCAACCGCGACCGCTGCCATTTCGGCTCATGGGGGCTGCTGGGGGGCGAGGCGGGCGGCCTGTCGAGCTTCACCCTGAACCCCGACAGCGAGCACGCCGTCGACCTCGGCAACAGCGACATCGTGCGCTGCGAGCCGGGCGACGTGCTGCGGGTGATCGGCCCCGGCGCCGGCGGCTGGGGCAGCCCGCTGGAGCGCGATCCCAGGAACGTCCTCCAGGATGTGCGCTCGGGCTTCGTCTCGGTCGCGCGCGCCAGGGCCGCCTATGGCGTGGTCATCGCGGCGGGCGCGGTGGACGAGGCGGCGACCACGGCGGAACGCGTCCGGCTCGGCCAGGGGCGCACCGACGGTCTCTTCGACTTCGGCCCCAACCGCACCGCCTACGAGCAGGTCTGGACCGAGGATGCCTATGGCGAGCTGACCCAGGTCCTGGCCAGGACGCCGATCGTGTGGCGCCATTTCCTGAAGAAGGCCGTCTTCACCGCGGTCGGCCGCGGTGACCATTCCGCCCACGCCGGGTCCGAGCGCATCCGGCGCATCGTCGCCGACGTGATGCGGCGCTATCCGGCGCTGGAGGCGGTTCCGGCATAGGGCCTGGGCGAACTCATGGTTCGTCAAGCTCACCATGAGGGCCAGAGCGCCAGCTTAGCGTTGGGGGCCAGAGCGATAATTTCTCTTCATGGTGAGCCTGACGAACCATGAAATCGCTCCGGCAGCCGCGCGTTCAGCCCTTCGCCAGCCCCGTCGCCAGGTCGATCGGCTTGCCATGCGGCGTCGCGCGGACCGCGCGGTCCCAGGCGTCGCGGCGCTCGGTCATCTCCTCGCCGGTCAGCAGGCCCTTGGCGCGGACCAGCCGCTCCAGGGCGGCCAGCCAGTGGCGGTAATAGGTGTCGCCATGGTCCGGATCGCCCCGCTGCTGGGCGGCGGTGATCTCCTGGGCCAGGGCCTCGGCCCATTCGGTCCAGGTGAAGACGCCCTGCTCGTGCAGGCGCACGGCCATGGCGAAGGCCGACGCCTCCCACGGCTCGCGGAAGACGGGGCCGTCGGCGTCGCGCGGCAGGGCAGGGGAGCAGGCAAGGTCGGCCGTCATTGGATTGGGGGTCATGCGCCTTCCAGGTAGTCGTCCCACAGGTCGACCATGACACGGTCGACGGGTGATGCGTCGGGCCCCCACAGGGTGCGGGCGGCGAAGCCGACGGCGTAGCAGCGCTGCGGCGCCTCGCCGGCGCCGGTCGAATTGGTGTCGGGATAGACGAAGACGCCATGGTCGCGCTCGATCACGCCGATCTGTCCGCGGACATAGCGCGGCATCCGCGTATGGCCGCGGGGATGGAGGTTGCGCACCCGCACGGTGTCGCCCTCCAGGAAGCGCGCCGGCCGGTTGCCCTCGCGCCGGGCGGAACCACCGCGGGCGAGGATCGCCGGCACCCGCGCCGCCGGGACCGCGGCGACCGGCCCGGGCCCGTCGGCACGGCCGCTCTCCAGCTCGCCCGCACTCACCAGGCCGCGTTCGACAAGCAGGCGCCGCAGGCCGCGCAGCCACTGCTCGTAGTAGGTGGCGTTGAGGTAGGTGACCGGGCTCGTGTCCTCGCGCGCGAAGCGGGCCATGTCGATGTTCCAGCGGCCGAGCAGCCCGGCGGCCAGCGTCACCCCGAAGACGCGGCGCTCCCACGGGTGGTGGAACAGCGGCTCGTCCGCCTCGCGCAGGACCGGGCCGAAGCCGTCGACGCCGCCCAGGTCGTGGGCGCCGTTCATGGCTGCGCCACCTGGTCCGGGCGCAGCGCCAGGCCGACCCCGATCATCGAATCCCGGGTGACGAGATCGGCCAGGGCCGCCTCGTCCATGTCCTCGGTGCCGGCCGGGCGCTGCGGCAGCACGAGGTAGCGCAGCTCGGCGGTCGAATCCCACACCCGCACCTCGACGTCGTCGGGCACGGATACGCCGAACTCCTCCAGCACGGCGCGCGGCTCGCGGACCGCCCGGGCGCGGTAGGGGGCGGCCTTGTACCAGGTCGGCGGCAGGCCCAGCACCGGCCAGGGATAGCAGGAGCAGAGCGTGCAGACGACGAGGTGATGGATGCGGTCGGTGTTCTCGACCACCACCATGTCCTCGCCCTGGCGCCCGGTATAGTCGAGCTCGGCGATGGCGGCCGTGGCGTCGCTCAGCAGGCGCTGCTTGTAGGCCGGGTCGGTCCAGGCCCGGGCGACGACGCGGGCGCCGTTGCGCGGGCCGACCTTGGTCTCGTAGGTCTGGATCAGCACGTCGAGTGCCGCTGGGTCGACCAGGCCCTTGTCGACCAGCAACGATTCCAGCGCCTTTACCCGCAGCTCGACCTCGCTCCAGCGCTGCTCGTCGTCATGATGATGATGGCCGTGATCATGGTCGTGGTCGTGATGATGTCCGCTCATGGGATTGATCCCGGAATGGTTGGACGGTGGCAGCTCAGATGACGTCGGGGATGGCCGGGGCCGGCATGTCGGCGTCGGTCCCGTTGTCGTAGTAGGCGGCCAGGATTTCCTTGGCGAGCCGGGCGATGGCCGCTCCATCGCCCGGCTCGCCACGAAAGTTCGGGCTGGCCATCACCGTGGCGGCCGCGCGCAGGCTGGCGGCTTCGATCTCGATATCGTAGCGGAACATGGGTCCCTCCGTCAGGCTCGCTTGCGGGCCAGCGTCAGCCCGTCGCCGACCGGCAGCATCGACAGGCTGATGCGCGGATCGTCGTGGAGCTTGCGGTTGAGGGCGCGCAGCGCCTCGGTATCAGGGTCGGTCTTGTCCGGGTCCGCCACCGCGCCGCTCCACAGGACATTGTCGATCAGGATCAGGCCGCCCGGGCGCACCAGGTTCAGGCAGCGCTCGTAATAGGCATCATAGTTCGACTTGTCGGCATCGATGAAGGCGATGTCGAAATCGCCGCCGAAGCCCTGGCCCAGCAGCGCATCCAGCGTGTGGAGCGCGGGGCCGATATGCAGGTCGATCTTGTCGGCGAGGCCGGCCTTTTCCCAGTGGCGGCGGCCGATCGCGGTCCATTCCGCGCTGATGTCGCAGCAGACGAGCTTGCCGTCGGCCGGCAGGGCCTGGGCCACCGAAAGGGCGCTATAGCCCGTGTAGGTGCCGACCTCGATCGCCCGCCGGGCGCCGGTCAGCTCCACCAGCAGCGCCATGAACTGCCCCTGCTCGGGCGAGATCTGCATGCGCGCCCCCTTCACCGACATGGTCGCCTCGCGCAGCTCGCGCTGCACCACGCTCTCCCGCAGGGAAACCGAAAGGAGATAGTCGCGGAGATGGTCGGTCATCTGTAATGAGCGCGAGGACATGCCGGGGGGCGCCGCTGGGTGGTTGTATCCTGGCCCATGATGCCAAAGGATGCGGCCCTTGCCCATCCGCCCCTTGCCCATCCATTGCCGGAGCGCCCATGGCGCGGCTGACCTTCCACCGATCGGTTCTCGCTTTCGCTTCGCTGCTGGCCGCCCTGGCCGGGCCGGTGGCCGCGCAAACCGACCCGCGGCCGCTGCTGCGCATCGCCGTGCAGCGCAATCCGCCGCTGTTCGACCCCGCCTACAGCGTCAGCAACGTCGCCTGGCGGGTGAACCACAATGTCTTCGACACGCTGATCGCGGTCGACCATGCCAACGGCTTCCGGCTGGTGCCGGGCCTGGCGACCGCGTGGCGGCGCATCGACGACCGCACCCTGGAGCTGACCCTGCGCCCGGGCGTGCGCTTCCATGACGGCAGCGTGATGACGGCGGACGATGTCGTCTTCACCTTCGGGCCGGAGCGCATGTCGGGCGAGGATGCGCCGCTGCGCGCCCAGACCCGCCCGCTGCTGGGCGGCATCGAGCGGGTGGAGGCGGTGGATGCCGCCACCATCCGGGTGACGACCCGCCGGCCGGACGCGCTGATCGAACAGCGGCTGGCGACCTTTCCGTCCCAGATCGTCTCGCGCCCGGCCTATCTGGCGGCGGCCGACTTCCAGGCCTGGGCCCGCCGGCCGGTTGGCACCGGCCCCTACCGGGTCGCCGATTCGCGCGACAACGACTTCGTGCTGCTGGCCGCCCATGACGGCTATTGGGGCGGCCGTCCGACCGCCCGGGCGGTCCGCTTCGAGGCTGCACCGGAGGTCGGCGCCCGCGTGGCCGGGCTGGAGACAGGGCGCTACCAGATCATCACCGACCTGCCGCCCGACCAGCTCGACCGCATCGCGGCCCGGCCGGAGCTGGAGGTGGCGGGCGGCGCCATCGCCAACAACCGCGTCCTGGTGTTCGACCAGAACCACCCGGTGCTGCGCGATGCCCGGGTGCGCCGCGCGCTGTCGCTGGCGATCGACCGCAAGCTCATCGTCGAGACCTTGTGGGGCGGGCGCGTCGGCATCCCGCGCGGCAACCAGTTCCAGGCTTTCGGGCCGCTCTTCCTGGCCGACCGGCCGGAGCCGGCCTACGATCCCGACCGGGCACGCGCGCTGCTGCGCGAGGCCGGCTATGCCGGGCAGCCGATCGAATACCGCATCAACAACAACTATTACGCGACCGAGATCGCGACCGCCGAGGTGCTGGCCGAGATGTGGAAGGCGGTCGGCCTCAACGTCGTGCTGCTGCTGAAGGAGAATTGGACCCAGATCCTGGAGCCGGCCGGGCGTGGCATCCGCAACTGGTCGAACGCCATGATCTATCCCGATCCGGCCGGGCATGTCTGGCGCCTCTACGGCCCCGGCAGCCCGGTCCGCCGCGGCGCGCCGGAATGGGCCAACGCCGAGTTCGACCGGCTGGGGCAGCGCCTGGAGGGCAGCATCGACCCGGCAGTGCGGCTTGCGGCATGGTCGCGGATGTTCGCCATCGTCGAGGACGAGGACCCGCCGGCCACCGTGCTGCATCAGTTCGCCATCTTCTACGGCAAGCGCCGCGACCTGCGCTGGCAGGCGCTGCCGGTCGAGCTGATGGAGCTGCGCCCGGGCAACCTGGCGTTTCGCTGA
>CAZQOA010000059.1:0-9280 GCA_964594715.1 uncultured Rhizobiaceae bacterium
CCGCACCCTGAACGACGCCGACTATGCGACCGACCGGCCGGTGGAGATCGTCGTGTGGACCAACGAGGAGGGCTCGCGCTTCTCGCCCGCGATGGTCGGCTCCGGCGTCTATGCCGGCGTCTGGGACCTGTCCTACGGGCTGGAGCGGCCGGACAACAACGACCCGACCAAGACGCTGGGCGGCGAGCTGGCGGCGATCGGCTATGCCGGCGACATGGCGGTCGGCAATCGCCCGGCCAAGGCCTATTTCGAGGCCCATATCGAGCAGGGCCCGATCCTCGAGGACGAGGAGAAGGTGATCGGCATCGTCACCGGCGCGCAGGGGCAGCGCTGGTACGAGATCACGGTGACGGGGCAGGAGGCCCATGCCGGGCCGACGCCGATGAAGAAGCGCCGCGACGCCCTGGTCGCGTCCGCCCGCATGATCGACGCCGTCAACCGCATCGGCATGGCCAACCAGCCGCACGCCTGCGCCACCGTCGGCTTCGTCCGGGTATCGCCCAATTCCCGCAACACCATCCCGGGCCAGGTGTTCTTCACGGTCGATTTCCGGCACCCCGACGATGCCGTACTGACGCGGATGGACGAAGAGCTGCGCGCGGCCTGTGCGGAACATGCGACCGCGACCGGCACCGAGGCCGACGTGCAGGAGTTCTGGTACTTTCCGCCGACCCCCTTCGACGCCGACTGCGTCGCGGCGGTGCGCGACGCCGCCCGGCAGGGGTCCTTCCCGCACATGGACATCATCAGCGGCGCCGGCCACGACGCGGTCTACATGGCGCGGGTGGCGCCCACCGGCATGATCTTCGTGCCCTGCGCCGACGGCATCAGCCACAACGAGGTCGAGGACGCCAAGCAGTCCGACATCGCGGCCGGCTGCGAGGTGCTGCTGCACGCCATGATCCGCTCGGCCAACGCCTGAATTTTTTGCAGCGGGCCGGGATCGCGGGGGTGGCGGGGGATGCCGGCGCGATCTAGGTTGCTGGTCCTCGGCGATCGAATGGAAGGAACACGGTCCATGCTTCGGCAGGCCATCTTCGGACTTGCGGCGATCATGGCGGCGTCGACCACGGCCCCGCTGTCAGCCCAGGAGCCGATCCGCATCGGCGAGATCAACAGCTACTCCGGCATGGCCGCCTTCACGGTGCCCTACCGCCAGGGCTGGACCCTGGCGGTGGACGAGGTGAACGCCGCGGGCGGCGTGCTGGGCCGCAAGCTCGAGGTGATCGCGCGCGACGATGGCGGCAAGCCGGAAGATGCGGTGCGGCTGGCGGCCGAGCTGGTGTCGAACGAGAAGGTGGTGGTGCTGGGCGGCACCTTCTTCTCCCATATCGGGCTCGCCGTCAGCGACTATGCGCGCCAGCACAAGGTGCTGTTCCTGGGATCCGAGCCGCTGACCGACGCGATGACCTGGAGCAAGGGACATCGCTACGCCTTCCGCCTGCGCCCATCCACCTACATGCAGGCGGCGATGCTGGCGGAGGAGGCGGCCAAGCTGCCGGCCAGGCGCTGGGCCACCGTCGCGCCCAACTACGAGTACGGCCAGTCGGCCGTGGCCGCCTTCAAGGAGCTGCTGAAGGCCCGGCGTCCGGACGTGGAGTTCGTCGCCGAGCAATGGCCGGCCCAGGGCAAGATCGACGCCGGCGCCACCGTCCAGGCCCTGGCGCTGTCGCGCCCCGACGCGATCTTCAACGTCACCTTCGGCCCCGACCTGCCGCGCTTCGTGCGCGAGGGCACCACCCGCGGCCTCTTCCGCAACCGCGCCGTGGTCAGCCTCCTGACCGGCGAGCCGGAGTATCTGGACCCCCTCAAGGGCGAGACGCCCGAGGGCTGGATCGTCACCGGCTATCCCTGGGAGGCGATCGAGACGCCGGAGCACAAGGCCTTCCGCGACGCCTATCGCGCCCGCTTCAACGACTATCCGCGGCTGGGGTCGGTGGTCGGCTACGTCATGATCAAGTCGATCGCGGCCGCCATCGCCAAGGCCGGGTCGACCGATACCGAGAAGATGGTCGACGCCATGCGCGGCCTGACATTGTCGAGCCCCTTCGGCCCGATGGAGTACCGGGCGATCGACCATCAGGCGACACTGGGCGCCTATGTCGGCCGCACCACCGTGCGCGACGGCAAGGGCGTGATGGTCGACTGGCGCTACGCCGACGGCGCCAGGTACCTGCCCGACGACGCCACGGTGCGCAAGCTGCGGCCGCAGGAGTAGGCGGAGCGCTGCGGCTGCCGGAGAGATTTCATGGTTCGTCAGGCTCACCATGAGGAGAGGTCGGGTGCGCTGACCCTCATGGTGAGCTTGACGAACCATGAGCTTGCCCAGGCTCGATGAGCGCCACCGTCTATATCGTCCGATGCGCCGACGGTGCCCTGTATATCGGCCTGACGCGCGCTTCGCTGGAACAGCGGATCGCGCAGCACAATGACGGCACGTTCGGCGGTTACACGGCGAAGCGCCGCCCGGTCGCTCTGGCATTTCACGAGACCTTCGTCCAGCGCACGGACGCCATCGCAGCGGAACGCCAGATCAAGGGATGGACCCGCGCCAAGAAGGAAGCCTTGATCGCCGGCGACATCGATCTTCTGCGCCAGCTTGCGCGGCCACGGTCGGAGAGATTTCATGGTTCGTCAGGCTCACCATGAGGAGAAACCGGATGCACCGGCCCTCATGGTGAGCCTGACGAACCATGAGCTTGCCCGAGCTCCCGGCGCCAGTCTTGGATAACCTGATCCAGACCCTGCGCCTGCTGGCCGAGGAGCCTTCCTTCGCCGTGGCGCAGGCCCTGACCGGGCTGGCCGGGGCATCCTCGCTGTTCCTGGTGTCGGCGGGGTTGACGATCGTCTTTGGGGTGACCCGGATCGTCAATTTCGCCCATGGCTCCTTCTTCATGGTCGGGGCCTATGTCGCGGTCTCGGCGATCGGCCTGCTGGGCGGCGGGGCGGTCGGGTTCTGGGTCGGCGTCGGCCTGGCGGCGCTGGCGGTGGGGGCGCTCGGGGTGGCGGTCGAATTCACCATCCTGCGCCGCATCTATCGCGCACCGGAGCTGTTCCAGCTGCTGGCGACCTTCGGGCTGGTGCTGGTGGTGCAGGACGCCACCCTGTGGCTGTGGGGGCCGGAGGAGTTGCTGGGCCCGCGCGCGCCCGGGCTGGGCGGGGCCGTCGACATACTGGGCCAGCCGATCCCGCAATATGACCTGTTCCTGATCGCCTTCGGCCCGGTCGTCCTGGGCCTGCTGTGGCTTGCCTTTCGCCGCACGCGCTGGGGCATCCTGGTGCGGGCCGCCACCGCCGACCGCGAGATGACGGCCGCACTCGGCGTCGACCAGCGCCGGCTCTTCACCGGCGTGTTCGCCCTGGGCGCGCTGCTGGCCGGGCTCGGCGGCGCGTTGCAGGTGCCGCGCGAGACGGCCAACCTGCACATGGACCTCAACGTCATCGCCGAGGCATTCGTGGTGGTCGTCGTCGGCGGCATGGGCAGCATCGTCGGCGCCTACCTGGCGGCCGTCCTGATCGGCGTCGTGCATGCCTTCGGCGTGCTGCTGTTCCCCAAGCTGACCCTGGTCCTGGTCTTCCTCATCATGGCGGCCGTGCTGGTGATCCGGCCCGCCGGCCTGCTGGGCGAGGGGGCCTCGCCGACGGCGACCGGGCGCGCCGGGGCCGAGCCGCCACTGCGGCCTGCCGCCACCCGATCGCGCCTCCTGGCCGCGGCCGTCCTGCTGCTGCTGGTGCTGCTGCCGCTGGTCGCCGGGGACTATGCGGTGGTGCTGATGACCGACGTCCTGGCCCTGGCGCTGTTCGCGGCCAGCCTGCATCTCCTGATGGGCGTCGGCGGCATGATCTCGTTCGGCCATGCCGCCTATTTCGGGATCGGCGCCTACGGTGCGGCCCTGGCCGCGAAATACCTGGGGGCGCCGATGAGCGTCGCCCTGGCCTTCGCGCCGATGGCGGCCGGCATCGCCGGGGCCGCCTTCGGCTGGCTTTGCGCGCGCGCGTCCGGCGTCTACCTCGCCATGCTGACGCTGGCCTTCGCCCAGATCGCCTGGTCGGTCGCGGTGCAGTGGCTGGAGGTGACGGGCGGCGACAACGGCATCCTCGGCCTGTGGCCGTCGGCCTGGGCGGGCACGGCGCAGCGCTACTACTACCTGTCCCTGGCGCTCTGCGCCGGCGGCCTGCTGGCGATCCGCTGCCTGGCGCATGCGCCCTTCGGCCAGATGCTGCGGGCCGGCCGCGATGCGCCGCAGCGGGCGGAGGCGATCGGCATCTCGGTCGGTGCCCGGCAATGGCTGGCCTTCATCGTCGCCGGGGTCTTCGCCGGCCTCGCCGGGGGCCTCTTCGCCTATGCCAAGGGCAGCGTCTTCCCGACCTACCTTGCCATTTCCCGCTCGGTGGACGGGCTGGTGATGGTCCTGCTCGGCGGCATCCAGTCGCTGGCCGGGCCGGTGGTCGGCGCCTTCGCCTATGTCGGGCTGGCCGACCAACTGGTCCGCGGGATCGATCTCTGGCGCCTCGTCCTGGGGACGGCGATCATCCTGTTGACCGTCTCCTTCCGCGGCGGCATCGCCGGCATCGCCACCCGGCGCGGCGGTATCGGATGACGCTGCTGGCGGTCGAAGCGGTGGCCAGGTCCTTCGGCGCGGTGGCGGCCGTCGCGGACGTGTCCCTGTCCGTCGCCGGCGGCGAGCGCGTCGCCCTGATCGGCCCGAACGGCGCCGGCAAGACGACCTGCTTCAATCTCATCAACGGCCAGCTTCGGCCCGACCGGGGGCGGGTGGTGCTGGAGGGGCGGGACGTCACCGGCCTCCGCCCGCGCGCCCTGGCGCGCCGCGGCGTCGGCCGCACCTTCCAGATCTCGCAGATCTTCCCCTCGCTCACCGTGCGCGAGAACGTGCAGGCAGCACTGGTCGCCGCCCGCGGGCGCGGTGCCGCCGTCTGGCCGCCGCTGCGCCGCTGGGACCCGGCCGGGGCGGATGCGGTGCTGGAACGGGTCGGCCTCGCGGCTGACGGTGATCGCGGCGCGGCCGCACTCGCCTATGGCGACGCCAAGCGGCTGGAGCTGGCGATCGTCCTGGCGCAGCAGCCGCGCCTGCTGCTGATGGACGAGCCGACCGCCGGCATGGCCCATGACGAGCGCCATGCCCTGATGGCGCTGGTCAGCGCGTTGGCGCGGGACGGCGGCATCGGCCTTCTTTTCACCGAGCATGACATGGACGTCGTCTTCGGCCACGCCGACCGCATCGTCGTGCTCGACCGCGGCCGGGTGATCGCGGCCGGGACACCGGATGCCGTCCGCCAGGACGCGACCGTGCGGCGCGTCTATCTCGGCATGGAGGCGGGGTGATGGACCTCGCCCTCGACGGGGTTCGTGCGTTCTACGGCCAGGCCCTGGCGCTGGACGGCATCTCGC
Organism: uncultured Rhizobiaceae bacterium; assembly: GCA_964594715.1. Classification (GTDB taxonomy): domain Bacteria; phylum Pseudomonadota; class Alphaproteobacteria; order ATCC43930; family Allostellaceae; genus Allostella. Next base: position 5,411 of record CAZQOA010000059.1, read on the forward strand.
TGACGGCCGTGGCGGGCGAGGTGGTGGCGCTGCTGGGGCGCAACGGCGCCGGCAAGTCGACCACGCTGAAGGCGATCATGGGGCTGGTGGAGGCGGCCGGCGGGTCGATCCGCTTCGCCGGCGCCGATATCGGCCGGATGCCGAGCTACCTGCGCGCCCGGCTGGGGATCGGCTATGTGCCCGAGGACCGCCGCATCTTCACCGACCTGACGGTGCGGGAAAACCTGGAGGTCGGGCGCCAGCCGCCGCGGGCCGACGCGCCGACCTGGACCGAGGCGCGCATCTGGAGCCTGTTTCCGCCCCTGGCCGAGTTGCAGCGCCGCCCCGGCGGCCGCCTCAGCGGCGGCGAGCAGCAGATGCTGGCGGTCGCCCGGACCCTGATGGGCAACCCCCGGCTGCTGCTGCTCGACGAGCCGTCCGAGGGCATCGCGCCGATCCTGGTGGCGGCCATGGCCGACGCCGTACTGGCCCTTAAGGCAGAAGGATTGACCGTTCTTCTGTCCGAGCAGAATCTGCGTTTCGCCGCCCGCGTCGCCGACCGTGCCTACGTCCTGTCCCAGGGGCGGATCGCGGCCTCCGGCACCATCGCGGCGCTGCTTTCCGACCAGGCCGCCATCGGCCGCCATCTCAGTACGGGACCATGAGGGACAGGACATGACGGGCAAGGGCAAGTCGGCGACGATCGTAGGCGCCGGCATCGTCGGCGTGGCGACCGGGATCGCCCTGCAGCGGGCGGGCTTCGCGGTGACGCTGGTCGATCGGCAGGAGCCCGGGCGGGCGACCTCCTTCGGCAATGCGGGCATACTCTCCGGCACCACGGCGATGCCGCTCGCCACCCCCGGCATCCTCAAGGAGGTGCCGAAGATGCTGCTCGACCCGTTGGGGCCGCTCACCATCCGCTGGAGCTACCTGCCGCAGATCGCCCCCTGGCTGGTGCGCTTCGTGCGCAATGCCCATCCGACCAAGGTGGCGGAACTGTCGAATGCGATCGTCGCCCTGTCGAAGCCGACGATCAGTGCCTGGATGGACCTGGCCGGGCACGCCGGCGCCGCCGACCTCATCGAACGCAAGGGCTGGGTCGGCGTCTATGAGGGCGAGCAGGCGGCCAAGAAGGCGGCGAACGATGTGGCGGTGCGCGTCCGCCATGCCATCAAGGCCGAGATGCTGACCGCCGACGAGGTGCGCCAGCTCGTGCCGGGTCTGGCCCGCACGGTCACCCACGGCGTGCTCCATCCCGACGCCGGCCACACGGTCAGCCCCATCCGGTTGACGGAGCGCCTGTTCAGCCATTTCCAGCAGGCCGGCGGGGTCTTCCGGAAGGCGACCGTGCGCGATGCCGTCTTCACCGACGGCAAGCCCACGGCCCTGGATACGGACAAGGGCCCGATGCCGTTCGAGAACGTCGTCGTCTGCGCCGGCGCCTGGTCGAAGCACCTGGTCGCACGCCTCGGCCACAAGGTGCCGCTCGACACCGAGCGTGGCTATCATGTGATGATCTCCGACCCGGGCGTCGACCTGCGCCTGCCGGTGTCGTCCTCGGAGGGCAAGTTCTTCCTGACCCCGATGGCCGACGGCATCCGTGTCGCCGGCACGGTGGAGCTGGCCGGGCTCGATGCGGCGCCCAACTGGAAGCGGGCCGACGCGCTGCTGGAGAAGGGGCGCCGGCTGCTGCCCGGCATGAAGACCGACAAGGTTGAGCGCTGGCTCGGTTTCCGCCCGACCCTGCCGGATTCGCTGCCCGTGATCGGCCCTTCGACGAAGTACGGCAACGTCTTCTTCGGCTTCGGCCATCACCATCTCGGCCTGACGCAGTCGGCCATGACGGGGCGCCTGCTGGCCCAGGTCATGACCGGCGCCAAGCCGGAGATCGACCTGCGCCCGTACCGGATCGATCGGTTCTAGGCCACCCTCGACCCGCATCGACGGTTCGACGGATACCGAAACGATCCGGGGCGGCTTCCGCATAGCGTCGCATCCGCCCGGCGCTTTGCCGGTGTCGATCGGAGGCGGGATGCGGAAGGCAGTCGAGGTCGAAGAAGTCATGCGCCTGGCCGGCAGCGCGGGGGTGCCGGCGCTGCTGGTTCGCCGCCGGGCGGGACCCGGGCCCAGCGTCCTGTACGTTCATGGCGCGACCTTTCCGTCCGCGCTGTCGGTCGCCTACCGGTTCGAGGGCCGCTCATGGATGGATGACCTCCATGCGCGCGGTTTCGATGCCTGGGCGTTCGACTTTGCCGGCTACGGCGGGTCGGATCGCCCGCCAGCTTTCGCGCACCCGGCTTCCGGGGGGCCACCTGCCGGCCGCTCGCCGGAGGCAGTCCGGCAGCTCGCGCGGGTGGTGGAGCATGTCTTGCGGACCTCCGGCCGGACGCGGGTGTCGCTGGTCGCACATTCCTGGGGGACGATCGTCGCGGGCACCTATGCTGCCCGACATCCCGAGGCCGTCGGACGCCTTGTGCTATTCGGGCCGATTGCGCAACGCGAGACGCCGGGGCTTCCCGACCCCGGATCGGTCGGGGCATGGCGGCTCGTCTCGGTCGCCGAGCAGCTCGCCCGTTTCGTCGAGGACGTGCCGCCCGGTCATCCATCGGTGCTCATGGAACCGGGGCTGGAGATGTGGGGACGCGCCTATCTGGCGGACGACCCCGACAGCGCGACCCGGCACCCCGACCCAGCAGTCAAGATCCCGTCCGGCCCTCGGGCCGACATCCTGGCCGCATGGTCCGGCATGCTGGCCTACGATCCATCCAGGATCGCCGCGCCGACGCTGATCGTGCGTGGCGAGTGGGACAGCCTGTCGACGGACGCGGATGCGAGGTGGCTGATCAAGCGTCTCGGCCACGGGGAGAGAGGGGATATCAAACTGCCCGGAGGCACGCACCTGATGCACCTCGAACGCATGCGCAACCGGCTGTTCGAGGCGACCGCCGCATTCCTTGCGATCTGGTGAGGGAGCACCTCACGGCGACCGCCGGACTCCATGGTCCGGCTCGTCATCCATGAGGCGCCGCAGGTGCCGCCCGACTCCGGTCAGATGATGTAGAGCAGGATCGAGCCGTCCGTTCCCAGCATCGTGTCGGTGTAGTGGGGGTCGTCGCCCAGGCCGTCGAACTGGATGTCGCCACCACCCACCTTGCTCAACGACAGCACGCCGTCGACGAGGGTCAGGCTGTCGAGCAGCTTGCCGTATTTCGATGCCAGCCCGGTGATGGCGATGACGTCGGAATCCGGGTCCTTGCCGGTCGTGAAATAGGTGATCGTGTCGTCGGCGAGATGGGCGACCGAACCGAAGATCGTATCGCGTGCGCTCTCCTCCTCCGCCAGGATCAGCAGGTCGCCGCCGCCGTCGCCGTACAGGCGATCGGCACCCTCGCCGCCGTCCAGCGTGTCGGCATCGGCCCCGCCCAGGACCGTATCGTTGCCGGCTTCACCGATCACCAGATCGCTCCCGGCCCCGCCTTCGAGCCGGTCGTTGCCGTCGCCGCCTGCGACGACGTCGCCGCCATTCTCGCCGAATACCGTATCCGCATCGGCACCGCCGGACAGCGTGTCGTTGCCGTTGCCACCCCACAAGGCGTCCCGATCTTCGCCGCCGTCGATCAGGTCGTTGCCGTTGCCACCCTTCAGCGTGTCCTTGCCGCCGCCGCCGAAGATCACGTCGTCGCCGTTCTTGCCGTCGATCGAGTTCGAGGCGCCGTCGGCGACGATGACGTCGGCCCCGTTGGTCGGGCTGGCCGTCGCGCCGATCCAGATCGTCGTCGCGCCGTCGCCGAACACGGCCTCGACCGTGCCGGCCAGGGGCGTGCCCTCGAACAGCAGGGCCATCTTATGGCCGTCCTGGAAGTCGAGAACGCCACCCGCCAGCTTGCTGCC
>CAZQOA010000059.1:9380-29158 GCA_964594715.1 uncultured Rhizobiaceae bacterium
GGGCCATCTTATGGCCGTCCTGGAAGTCGAGAACGCCACCCGCCAGCTTGCTGCCATCGAGGCCGGAATAGTCGCCCTCGACGACGATGATGTCGGAATCTGCCAGCGTTCCCGGCAGGAAGTCGGCGACGGTATCCTGGTCATGGTCGGCGACGTCCCCGACCACCCGGTCGGCGTCGTCGCCGGTGTAGATCAGGTCGGCGTCCGCGCCGGCTGCGATGGTGTCCTCGCCCGTGCCGCCACGGAGCGTATCGGCACCGACGTCGCCGGTCAGGTAGTCGTCGCCATCGCCGCCGTCGATGGTGTCTTCGCCGGCATTGCCATCGACCAGATCGTCGCCGTCGCCGCCATGGATGCTGTCGTCGCCGTCGCCGCCGCCGATGGTCTCGTCGTCGTCGCTGCCGAACAGCGTATCGTTGCCCTGGCCGCCCGTGAACGTGTCGTCCCGGTCGGAGGCCCCGGTCAGCGTCACCAGGTCGTCACCGCCGAGCGCGTCCGAAACGCCGCCATACTGGTCGACATCGATCGACTGCATGTCGACCGTGTCGCCGCTTTCGGTGAAGAGCGGCTGGCTGATGGAAAAATGGGTGAAGCCGTCGATGGTCGTGCGTTGCCATTCGACCGCGGCCGACCCGGTAACGGAGACGTCGCCATTGCCGTCGCCGTCCAGGTCGAGCAGGTCGCCGGACGCCATGAAGACGGTACGGGTGTCGTCGTCGAAAACCGTATCCAGCACGATCCGATCATGGTCGCCGCCGACCGCGGTGTCGAAGTCGGAGATGGTGTCGCTGGCCAGGTCCGCCAGCGAACCGAAGGCGGTGTCGCTGCCGACGCCCAGCGTCAGCAGGTCGTTGCCGTCGCCGCCGGCGACCAGGTCGTCGCCATTGCCGCCATGGATCAGATCGTCCGCGCCGTCGCCCCACAGCGAGTCGCCGGCGTCGCCGCCAAACAGGGTGTCATTGGTCTCGTTGCCATGGAGCTGGTCGGCATCGTCGTCGCCGTAAAGCAGATCGTTGCTGGTGCCGCCATAGGCGATGTCGGCTCCCAGACCGCCGAAGATCGTATCCTCGTTGGCATCGCCATAGATGAGGTCGGCACCGTTGCCGCCGTAGAGGAGGTCGAGATTGCTGCCGCCGGCCAGGGTGTCGGCATCGTCTTCGCCGAACAATGTGTCGTTGCTGCCCGCACCGGTCAGTTGGTCGGCACCGTTCCCGCCATAGACGAGGTCGTTGCCTCCTTCGCCCGACACGGTGTCGGCATCATCGCCACCGTAAAGCGAGTCGCTTCCATTGCCGCCATAGACAAGGTCGGCGCCTTCATCGGCATAGATGGTATCCGAATCGTTCTCGCCGTGGAGCTGATCGGCGCCATTGCCGCCATAGAGGAGATCGTTGTTTCCGCCGCCGTACAGCGTATCGGCGCCTTCGCCCCCGGCGAGCGTGTCGTTGCTGACCTCCCCCTGAAGCAGGTCGTCGCCTTCGTCGCCGTACAGGAGGTCGCTGTTGGAATTGCCGATAAGGGTGTCGGCGCCCTGGCCGCCGAAGATCGTGGCCTCATTGGCCTGGCCATCGGCGAAATCGTCACCATCTCCGCCGTAGATCAGATCCTGATTGCTGCCGCCAAGCAGCCGGTCGGCCCCGTTGCCGCCCCACAGGGTGTCGTCCTGGGAACCGCCGTCGAGGCTGTCGTTGCCGTCACCGCCGTAGAGCAGGTCATTGCCTTCGGCACCGCCCAGCGTGTCGCTGTCATCTTCCCCAAACAGGGTGTCGCGATCGTTTCCGCCGTCGATGTTGTCGTTGCCCTGGCCACCATAGAACAGGTCGTTGCCGGTGCCGCCGATCAGGATGTCGTCATCGTCGCCGGCGTACAGGCTGTCTTCGCCGTTACCGCCGTTGATGCTGTCGGCGCCGGCATCGCCATAGAGCAGGTCGTCGCCGAGCGTGGCCCGCAGCGTATCATTGTCGATTCCGCCGAAGAGCGTGTCATTGCCGGTGCCGCCGTCGACGTCGTCGTGGCCTTGGCCGCCATAGAGAAGATCGTCGTCGCTGGCGCCGGACAGGCGGTCGTCGTCATTCTCGCCGTAGAGGGTGTCGTTCTCCCCGTCACCGACCAGAGTGTCCGCCCCGTTGCCGCCGTACATCAGGTCGATGTGGGGCCCGCCGTCCAGTACGTCGTTGCCGTTGTCGCCATAGACCGTGTCGTCGCCGGCCGCGCCGGACAGCGTGGCGAACTCGTCGCCGAACAGGCTGTCGTCGCCCTCGCCGCCATAGATGAGGTCGCTGGCGTCGCCGCCCCGGATGCTGTCGTTGCCGCCTTCGCCGTTGATCGTGTCGGCGCCTGGGCTGTTCATTCCGGAGAAGGTGTCGTTGCCGCCACCGAGATCTATCTGTGCCATTTCGCCCCCCAGCGAATATCGCGACTGCCGCGGGACGATTGCCATCCCGGCGAGTGGCGTCGGCGGATATTCATCCTGCCGGCGAGGGTCGTCAATCGCGGTCTGGCAAGGGGGGTGAAATCAGCCTCAGGCGACCGCGGCGCCGTAGTACAGCGTCACCGTATGGCGGGCCTCGGCGAAGAAGAGCCAGCGCTCCACCAGCACACCGGCGGTGGCCAGGGGGGCGGCGAGGATGGCGGCGAGCGCCGCCGGCGCGCCGTCCGCCGCCAGGGCGACCAGCGCCAGCAGCAGCGGTGCGACGAAGCCCGCCAGCAGTGCCACGCGGCGCAGCTTCTGCGCGTGCTTGCGCGCGATGCGGAAGCCCATCTCTTCCAGCAGGTAGTTCTCCGAGGTATGCGGCGCCTCCAACAGCCGCACCTTGCCGATGCGGCCGAGGCCGGTGGCACTCTCGGGCGTGCTGGCCGACCGGCTGCCATCGATGAAGCGCCAGTACCCGACCTTCAGCAGCAGCGCCGCGACGGTGGCGACGACGGCGATCCAGGCGACGGCGGGTGACGGGAAGGCGAACAGGCGGCACAGGAGATGGAGCCACAGCGCCCCGGTCATCGCCGACATGGCGAGGTAGTTGGGGGAGACCCAGCCGTTGGACCAGCGCTGGATCGGTTTCAGCGAGGCATAGATCATCGCCGTGCAAAAGACGGTCACGACGGCGCCGGCCGCGGACAGCAGCCCGAGCAGCGTCGAGACGGTGCCGCCGAACACCCACCAGGCCGCGAAGAGGCCGGCCGGCACGAAGGTGACGATCGCGGCCAGCCCTTCGCGCGACAGCCAGGAGGTCCGCCATTGCGACATCGCGCGCCACGCTCGCTCCGGACGGCCGAGGTGAAGCGTGGAGGAGAGGAGGCCGCCGGCGATCGCCGACAGCGCCAGCCCAAGGGCGACGAAGCCGAATGTCGCGGATGCCGGAACCAGCCCGAGCGGGGCCAGCAGGCCGAGCAGTGCCAGGAGGCCATAGCCGGCGCCCGAAGCGCTGGTGAAGACGATGACGGAAAGGGCGGGATGCACGGTATTGCCTATCGCGACAGGATGCGGTCGATCCAGTGGAGGAAGCCGCCCGGTTCCGCCTTGATGACGGGGGCGAGGGCAGCGAGTGCGCCGGTGGAGCCGGCGACGTTCTTCGGCGCGCGCGGCGGCAGGTACTTGTTCACCGGCTTGTAGCCGAGCTCCGGCAGCAGGTCGTAGCCTTCGCGCTCGCGCACCATGGTCGAGACCGCACTGTCGGGGTCGCCCAGGTCGCCGAAGTGGCGCGCCGAGGCCGGGCAGGTCGAGACGCAGGCCGGGACCCGCTCCTCGACCTGCAGTTTCTCGTTGTAGATGCGGTCGATGCAGAGCGTGCATTTCTTCATCACGCCCTGGTCCCAGTCATATTCGCGGGCACCATAGGGGCAGGCCCAGGAGCAGAGCTTGCAGCCGATGCAGATGTCCTCGTTGACCAGGACGATGCCGTCCTCCTCGCGCTTGTAGGACGCGCCCGTCGGGCAGACCTCGACGCAGGCCGGCTTCTCGCAATGGAGGCAGGATTTCGGGAAGTGGACCGTGCGGCCGGCCGCCCCGTCGCCGGCCTCGAAGGTGTGGATGCGGTTGAACCACACACCGGCCGGGTCGCTGCCATAGGGGTTGCTGTCGGGCAGCGGCGCGGAATGGCCGCCGGTGTTCCATTCCTTGCAATTCACCGCGCAGGCATGACAGCCGACGCAGATGTCGAGGTCGATGACGAGGCCCAGCTTCTTCGGGCTCGGGTTGACCGGCAGGCTGGTCATGGCTGGCCCGGGCGCCGGCGGAACATCGCCCCGAAGCGCGAGATCGTCGGCGGTTCCGGAAGGCCGGGCGGCCGCGGGATGGTGGGCAGGACGGGCTGGGTCACCGCCGGGGGCGGGTCCGCCTTCTCGACCCGGACGCGGAGGTCGTACCAGGCGGCCTGGCCGGTCACCGGGTCGGCATTGGCGTAGCGCATCCCATCCTCCTGCGGCGGCAGCAGCTCGGAGATGACGTGGTTCAGGAGGAAGCCCTTCTGGCTTTCGCCGGCGTCGGGGGACAGGTTCCAGGTGCCGGCGCGCTTGCCGATGGCGTTCCACGTCCACACCGTGCCCGGCTCCACCCCCTCCATCAGCTTGGCCTGGACGGTGATCCGGCCATGGTAGCTGGTGACATGGACCCAGTCGTCGTCGGCGATGCCGAGGCCCTCGCCGGTGACGCGGTTCATGTGCAGGCGGTTCGCGCCATGGATCTGCCGCAGCCAGGCATTCATCGAGCCCCAGGAATGGTACATCGCGGCCGGCCGCTGGGTGACGGCGTGCAGCGGGAATTCCGCGCCGTCGACGGCGGCATGCTCGAACGGGGCATACCAGATCGGCAGCGGGTCGAAATGCTCGCGGACGCGTTCGCGGTGGCGTTCCGGCGGCTGCACCGCGCCATGCCCCTCGGCGGCGAGACGGAAGCGCTGCAGCACCTCCGAATAGAGCTGCAGGATGATCGGCTGGGCCGACCCGATGAAGCCGAAGCGCGCGGCCTTCTCCAGGTATGCCTTGTTGGCGTGCTTGTAGTAGCGCTCCTCGGGCGCGAACTCGTGGCGCCAGAAGCATTCGTTGGCGATGTAGGCGTCGACCTGCTTGGGGTTGGGGGCGCCGCGCCCTTCGGTTTCGCCGTTCTCGCCGCGCCAGCCCGCCAGCATGCCGATGCCGGGCGCGCGCTCATGGTTGGCCATGTAGTCGCGGTAGAGGCCGGGATAGCGCGGCGTTCCATCGGCCTGAACGAGGCCGGGCAGGCCCAGCTTCGCGCCCAGCTCGATCAGCACGTCCTGGAAGGGGCGGACGTCGCGGTCGGGCTCCACCACCGGCTGCCGGATGGCGTCGGCGGCGCCGTTGGCGTCGCAGATCGGCCGGTCGAGCAGCGAGATGCAGTCGTGGCGCTCCAGGTAGGTCGTGTCGGGCAGGATCAGGTCGGCATAGGCCACCATCTCCGACGCGTAGGCGTCGGAGTAGATGATGCGCGGGATCTTGTACTCGCCCGTCGCCGCGTCCTTGTCGGTCAGCATGGCGATGGTGCCCGGCACGTTCATGGCCGAGTTCCAGCTCATGTTGGCCATGAACATGAACAGCGTGTCGATCTTGTAGGGGTCGCCCTTCCACGCGTTGGTGATGACCATGTGCATCAGGCCGTGGGCGGCGACCGGCGCTTCCCACGAATAGGCCTTGTCGATGCGGGCCGGTGTCCCGTCCGCCTCCACCAGCAGGTCCTCCGGGCCGGTGACGAAGCCGAGCGGCGGCCCCGACAGCGGCTTGCCGGGCTCCACCGTGCCGGGCTTGCCGGCGGGCTTGATCGGCGGCGGGCAGGGGCGGGGGAAGGGCGGCTTGTAGCGGAAGCCGCCGGGGGTATCGATGGTGCCGAGCAGCATCTGCAGCAGGTGGATGGCGCGGCAGGTATGGAAGCCGTTGGAATGGGCCGAGATGCCGCGCATGGCGTGCATCGCCACCGGCCGGCCGATCATGCGCTCGTGGCGGCGCCCGGCCCAGTCGGTCCAGGGCTGCTCGATGACCACCTCCTCGGAGAAGGCGGCATGTGCCAGTTCGGCCGCGATCCGCCGGATCGTCGCCGCCGGCACCCCGGTCTTCTCGGCCACGGCATCCGGCGCGTAGGCGGCGTCCAGGTAGCGCGCGGCCAGGAGCTGGAAGGCCGGCACCGCCTCACGCCCATCGGCCAGGCGATAGGACCCGACCATCGCCGGAGCGGCGTCGGCCGACATGGCGTCGCCCAACCCCTCCTGCGCCTTGTCCCAGCACAGCGGCCGGCCCTCGGCGTCGCGGGCGAAGAGGCCGTCGTCGGCGGCGCCGGGATCGCGGATCACCAGCCAATGGGCGTTGGTGTAGCGCGCGAGATATTCCAGATCGACCTTGTCGGCGCGCAGCAGCTCGTGGATGAGCGCCATGACGAAGAGGCCATCGCTGCCGGGCCGGATGCCGACCCACTCGTCGGCGATCGCCGAATAGCCGGTGCGCACGGGGTTGACCGAGACGAACTTGGCCCCCCGGCCTTTCAGTTGGCCGAGCCCGATCTTGATCGGGTTGGAATCATGGTCCTCGGCAACGCCGAACATCAGGAAATAGCGGGCATGGTGCCAGTCGGGCTCGCCGAATTCCCAGAACGAGCCGCCGATCGTGTAGAGGCCGGCCGCCGCCATGTTGACCGAGCAGAAGCCGCCATGGGCGGCGTAGTTGGGCGTGCCGAACTGGCTGGCCCACCAGCCGGTCAGCGCCTGGCTCTGGTCGCGCCCGGTGAAGAAAGCGAGCTTGCGGGGGTCGGTGCGCCGGATGTCGCCGAGCCAGGTGCCGGCGATGGCCATCGCCTCGTCCCAGCTGATCGCCTTGAACTCGCCCTGGCCGCGCTCGCCCACCCGCAGCATCGGCTGGGTCAGGCGCGCCGGGGAATATTGCGTCATGATTCCGGCCGAACCCTTGGCGCACAGCACGCCGCGATTGACCGGATGGTTCTTGTTGCCCTCGATGTAGCGGACGCTGCCGTCCTTCAGATGCACCTTGATGCCGCAGCGGCAGGCGCACATGTAGCAGGTCGTGAATTTCACCTCATCCGAGACGGTCGGAGAAAGGTCGACTTCCTCCTTCACCGTTCGAAACATATCCTGGATGCTCATCGAGAGGACCGGTTGGCTGGCGGGGTCGCGATCTTACCGGATTTGGCCGCGCAACCAACTACAACCCGCTCGCATCACCGGAACCTCGATGCCGCTCCTTCCCACTGCGATCTGTTTTGCGCTGTCGGTCACTGCGCTCGGCGTCGGCCTGTGGCATGATCGCCGTCCGTGGCAGCCCGGCAAAGCCAACTTGTTCTGGCTGATGTTCGCCGGCATGACCGGGACGATGGTCTTCGGCATCCACCTCTTCAATCTCCTGGCCCGCTGACCCAGCAGGAGCGTCCGCAGATGTCCATGATCGAACTCGACACCTCCGGCCTGAAATGCCCGCTGCCGGTGCTGAAGGCGCGTCGCGCCCTGGCCAAGACTCCGGCGGGTGGCCTGCTGCGCGTGCTCGCGACCGATCCGGGCGCGCTGAAGGATTTCGAGGTGATGTGCACGCAGGCCGGCCTGGTGATGGAGAACTGGTCGGAAACCGACGGCACCTGGACGATCGACCTGCGCAAGCCGGCCTGAGCCTGCATCTGGCGAGCCCCTGCACCTAGCGCGTGCTGGTCCCGATTTCGTTGTAGTAGGTCTCCGCACCGGGATGGAACGGGATGGTCACGCCCGTCCGCGCCGTCTGCAACTGGATGTTCCGGGCCTCGGGATGGCCGGTGTCGAAGAGGCGGCGGGCGTTGGCGTGCCACATCGCCTTGGTGATGGCGTAGACCAGCGTGTCGGGTGTCTCGGCATCGATCACCCACAGGGCGGACACGCTGACCGTCGGCGTCGCGGGCACGTCCTGATAGGTCTGGTTGGGGACGATGGTGTCGAGGAAGAACGGGCCGGTGCTGCGCAGGATGTCGGCCGGCGGCCCCACCACCGGCAGCAGGCGAATCTGGATGCGTCGCGCCAGTTCCTCGATCGCGGAAACCGGATAGCCGGCGATGAAGAAGAAGGCGTCGATGCTGCCGTCGCGCAGCGCATCGGTCGCGGCGCCGGTGCGCATGTAGCGCACGTCGACATCCTTCTCCTGCACGCCATGGGCAGCCAGGATCAGCGATGCGTCGACGCGGGTTCCGGAACCTTCCTCGCCGACCGACACCCGCTTGCCCTTCAGGTCGTCGATCGACTGGATGTTGGAATCGCGTCGGACGACGACATGCACCGCCTCGCGGAAGAGGGCGGCGATGGCGCGGAGCGATTTCGTCGGCCCCTTGGCCTGGTAGAGGCTGGTCCCGGAGTAGGCCCAATGGGCGATGTTCGCCTGGCAGAGGCCGGACTCCAACCGCTTGGCGGCGATCAGTGCCAGGTTCTCGACCGATCCCTGGGTCGATTGCGCGACCGCGATCAGCCCGGGGACGCCGCAGTTCCCGCCCTTGTCGCAAGGGCGGGACCCGGGCGGGTTGCTGATGGCGGAAGCGAGCAGGCGGCCGATCGGGAAATAGGTGCCGCCCGCCCCGCCGGTGCCGATGCGGAAGAAACGCACCGGCCCCGCGCGATCGACCTCGGGGGCCTGCGCCAATGCCGATCCCGGGGCGAACAGGGACGCCGCGCCGGCGGCCAGCGCCTGCAGCACGGACCTTCGTCCGAGAGGGCATGCCTTCACGGCGCCCCGCGGTGACGCAACTCCGTCGCTCGACACGGGCATCGCCTCTTCCATTTCCCTACCCGGCAACAGTAGCGGACTCCCGCGACCGCGACCATTCAACGAATGGGAAGAGAGCGATATTCCGTGCCGTGTCGGATCACACCCGCTCGATCACCAGGGCGATGCCCTGGCCGACGCCGATGCACATGGTGCAGAGGGCCCGCTTGCCGCCCTTGTCGGCCAGCTCGTAGGCCGCCGTGGCGACGAGGCGCGCCCCGCTCATGCCCAGGGGATGGCCGAGCGCGATGGCACCGCCATTGGGATTCACGCGGGCATCGTCGTCGGCCAGGCCGAGCTGCCGCGTCACCGCCAAGGCCTGGGCGGCGAACGCCTCGTTCAGCTCGATGACGTCGATCGCCGCGATGTCGAGGCCGAGTCGATCGAGCACCTTGCGTGCAGCCGGCACCGGCCCGATGCCCATCACCCGCGGCGCGACGCCGGCGCTGCTGCCGGTGACGATCCGCGCGATCGGCGTCAGCCCATGGCGCCTTGCCGCTGCCTCCGACGCGATGATCAACGCGGCCGCTCCGTCATTGACGCCGGACGCGTTGCCCGCCGTCACCGTGCCGCCGGCACGGAAGGGGGTCTTCAGCCTGGCCAGCGCTTCGATGGTGGTGTCGCCGCGCGGGTGCTCGTCCTTGTCGACGATGGTCGGCGGGCCTTTGCGCTGGGCGACCGGGACGCCGACGATCTCGCGGGCGAGGCGGCCGGACGCCTGGGCCGCGACCGCCTTCTGCTGGCTGCGCAGCGCGAAGGCGTCCTGGTCGGCGCGCGCGATCTGGAACTCCTCGGCCACGTTCTCGGCCGTCTCGGGCATTGCGTCGATGCCGTACTGCGCCTTCATCAGCGGGTTGACGAAGCGCCAGCCGATGGTCGTGTCGTAGATCTGCGCATCGCGGGAGAAGGCGGTGTCGGCCTTGCCCATCACGAAGGGCGCGCGCGACATGCTCTCGACGCCGCCAGCGACGATGATGTCGGCATCGCCGGCGCGGATCGCCCGCGCCGCGATGGCGATCGCATCCATGCCCGACCCGCAGAGCCGGTTGATGGTGGCGCCGGGAACATCCGACGGAAGCCCGGCCAGCAGGGCCGACATGCGCGCGACGTTGCGGTTATCCTCGCCCGCCTGGTTGGCGCAGCCATAGATCACGTCGTCGATCGCCTGCCAGTCGACGCCGGTGTTGCGCTCCATCAGGGCCCGGATCGGGATGGCGCCCAGGTCGTCGGGACGCACGCCGGAGAGCACGCCGCCATAGCGCCCGATCGGGGTTCGGATCGCATCACAAATGAAAGCTTCGGCCATGGTCTGCACTCCGGCAAATGGGGGTATTTGGTGGACGGCAAATTATGCCTGGGGGGCGGCGCTGCCTAGCGTCCAGTGAAGTTCGCCGGCCGCTTCTCGAGGAAGGCCGCGACCCCTTCGCGATAGTCGGCGCTGCGGCCTGCCTCGCGCTGAAGATCGCGTTCCAGGTCGAGCTGCCGGTCGAGGCTGTTGGCGGCCGCGGCATCGATGGCGGCGCGCGTCATCACCAGCGTCCGGGTCGGCATCCGTGCCAGCTCCTCCGCCAGCGTCGCGACGCGCGGCCCGAGTTCCGCGTCATCGACGCATTCCCAGATCAGGCCCCATTCGCACGCACGCTCGGCCGGCAGGCGCTCGGCCGTCATCGCCAATGCGAGCGCCCGGGCACGGCCGACGAGGTGCGGCAGGAACCAGGTGCCGCCGCAATCGGGCACCAGGCCGATGCGCGAGAACGCCTGTACGAAGCTGGCCGAGCGCGCGGCCACGGCGATATCGCAGGCGAGCGCCAGGTTGGCGCCGGCAGCGGCGGCGATGCCGTTCACGGCGGCGATCGTCGGCAGTGCCAGCCCGCGCAGGCGGCGCACCAGCGGATTGTAGAGCGCATCCAGCCCGGCACCGAGATCGGGCGTCTCTTCGCTGCCGCCACGTCGGCGCTCGCCCAGATCCTGGCCCGCGCAGAAGCCGCGCCCGGCGCCGGTGAGGACGAGGCAGCGTGCGCTTTTCTCGACGCGATCGAGCGCCGCGCGCAGCTCCATGTGCATCGTCCGCGTGATGCTGTTCAGCTTGTCCGGCCGGTTCAGCGTGATGGTCGCGACCGGGCCGTGCTCGGCATACCGGATGGTCTCGAAGTCACCGTCGGTCATCTGCATCCTCGATCCTTTGCGAGCCCTCTTGCCGGCGAATTTTCGATGACAAAATCCTGCTGCGGGCAGGGCACGTTTTCCGGGTTGGAATCGCACGGCCGACGCTGGCCGGCAGACGAATTCCTGCAAGTCTCCGCGCACATTTCCGCTTGACGAATATTTTGGGCGAATCACTAGAATCGCATTATCGTCCGGCACATGAGAGAGCCGAAGTAAATGACCATCGCACAGATCACGCAGCCACGTTTGATGCATGTCGGCGCCGGTGCCGTCGCCGATGTCGCGAGTGTATTGCGGCGGATCGGCGGGGCGCGACCTCTCATCGTCACCGATCGCTACATGATCGACAGCGGCACCATCGAGCGGGTGACGAAGCCGCTGACCGATGCGTCGATCTCGTTCGACGTCTTCGCCGACACGGTGCCCGATCCGACGACGACGGTGGTGGAAGCCGGCGTCGCGGTACTGACGTCGGGCGGCTACGACAGCATCATCGCGCTGGGCGGCGGCAGCCCGATCGACACCGCCAAGGCGATGTCGGTGCTGGCCGCGAACGGCGGCCGGATGCGTGACTACAAGGTGCCGAACGACATCCCGAAATCCGGTGTGCCGCTGATCGCAATTCCGACGACGGCGGGAACCGGTGCGGAGGTCACGCGCTTCACTGTCATCACCGATGTCGAGCATGACGAGAAGATGCTGATCGCCGGATTGCCATGCGTGGCCAGCGCGGCCCTGATCGATTTCGAACTGACGATGACGATGCCGCGGCGCCTTACCGCCGACACCGGCATCGACAGCCTGACCCATGCGATCGAAGCCTATGTGAGCCGGCGGGCCAGCGCCCTGTCGGACACCTATGCGCTTCGCGCGATGGACCTCATCGCCCGCAACATCCGACGCGCCTGCGCCGAGCCCACCGATCGCGGCGCGCGCGAGGCGATGATGCTCGGCGCGACCCTGGGCGGCCTCGCCTTCACCAATTCATCGGTAGCACTGGTGCATGGAATGAGCCGCCCGATCGGGGCGTTCTTCCACGTGCCCCACGGACTCTCGAACGCCATGCTGCTGCCCGCCGTGACGGCCTTCTCGGCCGGTGCGGCGCTCTCCCGTTATGCCGACTGCGCCAGAGCCATGGGCGTCGCCGGCGTGGAGGAGGGAGATCAGGCAGCGGTGGCGCGTCTCCTTGATGAGCTGCGGCGTCTCAACGAGGAATTGCAGGTACCCACGCCGCGTTCCTACGGCATCGAGAAGGAGCGCTGGAACGCGCTGTTGCCGACGATGGCACAGCAGGCGCTCGCCTCGGGTTCGCCCGGTAACAATCCGCGCGTGCCTACCGCCGAGGAGATCATCGACCTGTATAGCCAGGTCTGGTCCTAGGACTAGCCACTCGAGGGAGACTCAAGTCATGGCTGTGAAAGCAAAGAAGACGGACGCCAAGAAGGCGGACAAAAAGGCGGTTGAGAAGAAGGTGCCGGCCAAGAAGAAGGCGGCACCTGCTGTCAAGGCCACACCGATGAAGAAGTCGGCCGTAAAGGCTCCCGCTGCGGCGGCGAAGCCTGCCGCGAAGAAGGCGGCCGCGCCGAAGAAGGCAGCTCTCGCCAAGGCAGCGGCGAAGCCCGCGGCGAAGAAAACCGCTCCGGCGAAGTCCGCCGCGGCGAAGCCGGCGGCGACGGCAAAGAAGGCCGCTCCCGCGAAGAAGGCTCCTGCCAAGGCGGCGGCGAAGCCTGCCGCGAAGAAAGCCGCTCCGACGAAGTCCGCCGCGGCAAAGCCGGCGGCCAAGAAGGTGCCCGCCAAGAAGAAGACGGCCACTTCCAAGGCTCCGGCGTCGCCTGCGTCGATGGGTTGATCGAAGCGGCCTTGAAGCTGCGGTCGACCGTTGCGCGCGCCTATCCTTTCCGGGCGATCCGGAATGCGCGTGCTCCCGTCCCGGGACGGGGAACAGGTCGACCGAACTGGAAATACACGCTGGCCGACGTGGCTCCGGTCAGCGTGCTCTTCCCGGTCCCGATCTCAGGCCTTGGCGACAAGATGCCTGTGATCGGGACCGGTCCTTCCTGAAGCGAACGCTGCGGGCATCGGCCTCAACTGCCCTTGGCGACGAGGGCGACGGAGACCTTCGCCTCGCCGCCCGGCAGGCCCTGGTAATGGACTGTGACGGTCCGCCCGATCGCCGGCGCCGCCGGCAGCAGCGGCGAGAAGGACCCGAGGCTGACGATATCGCCCGCCTTCAGCCCGAGCCCGCGTTCCTTGAGATCCCGCACCAGCCAGCGGACCACGTTCAACGGGTGATCGAGCACCGCCGCGCCCGGCGACTCCGCCAACTGCTTGCCGGTGTCGTCGACCATGCGGATGGTCATCGACGCCATGGCCGCTGCGTAGGCGTCGGTCGCCTCGATGGGGATGTCCGCGCCGACTACGCCCAACCGGGCCGCCACATTGATCGCGGTCAGGTTGCCGCCGTCCAGCAGCTCGCCCGGCGCGAAGGCCAGGTCGGGCAGCTCGATGAAGGGCACCACGGCGGACAGGCTGCGCAGGACGTCGACGTCGGAGGTCGCCTCGTTGATCCGCGCGTCGCGCACCCGCACCAGCATGTCCGCCTCGATGACGGGGATGGCGCCGTAGGGAACCGCCACCCTGGCGCCCGACGCCACCAGCATCCGCTCCAGCAGCATGCCGCGCACCGGATGCGGCACCTTGAAACGATCCTGCGTCGCCTTGCTGGTGAGCCCGACCTTGTAGCCGACCGGCCGGCCGAGGTCGGCCGCGAGCGCCGCCACGATCTTCTCCTGCGCGCACAGCCCGTCGGGGATCGAGAGGCCGGGGCCGAAGCTTCGCGCCGGCTTCAGCGCGCGGTAGTCGGCGATGAAATCCGCGATCGCGGCATCGGTGGGGCAGGCGGCCTGGGCACTGGAGACGGCGGCGAGGATGGCTGCGGCAGAGAGGGATAGGCGCATGACGATGTCCTCCCGTTGGCGTGGGCAGGCTCAGGGGCCGGCGGCACCCAGGCCCAGGTAACGGTGCGTCACTTCCGGAGCGGCGAGCAAGTCGGAAGACGACCCGCTCCACACCACCCGGCCGCGCTCCAGGATGACGTGGCGGTCGCACAGCCGCGCCAGGGCATCCACGTCCTTGTCGATGACGAGGATCGACAGTCCGTCCCGGCGCAGCCGGGCCAGCGACGCCCAGATCTCGCGCCGCACCAGCGGCGCCAGGCCCTCGGTCGCCTCGTCGAGGATGAGGAGCTGCGGGTTCGTCATCAGCGCCCGGCCGATCGCCAGCATCTGCTGCTCGCCGCCCGACAGTTCGCTGCCAAGATTGCCGGCACGCTCCGCCAGGCGCGGAAACATCGCCTGGACCCGTTCCAGCGTCCAGCCGGCAGGGCCACCCTTCCGGGCGAATGCGGTGGCCACCAGGTTCTCGCGGACGGTCAGGTTGGGGAAGACCTGGCGCCCCTCCGGCACCAGGCCGATGCCGGCCCGTGCGATGCGGTGCGGCGCCATGCCGGCGATCGGCCGGCCGTCGAAGCGAATGGTGCCGGCGCCGATCGGCAGCAGCCCCATGATCGTGCGGACCGTCGTGGTCTTGCCCATGCCGTTGCGCCCCAGCAGCGCCACCGCCGACCCGCGTTCGACCGCCAGCCCGACCCCGAAGAGCACCTGGCTGCGACCGTAGGCGGCCTCCACGCTGTCCAGTTCGAGAAGCGGCACCGTCACGCGTCGTCGCCCAGATAGGCCGCGCGGACGGCGGCGTCGGCGCGCACGATGTCGGGCACCTCGCAGGCGATGACGCGGCCGAGCGCCAGCACCGTGATCCGGTCGGCCAGGGCAAAGATCGCCTCCAGGTCATGCTCCACCAGGATGATCGCCGGCGCATCGGCTCCGTGTTTGATCGACAGCAGCAGGTCGACCATCGCGCGCGCCTCCTCCGGCCCGGTGCCGGCGGTCGGCTCGTCGAGCAGCAGCAGCCGCGGGCGGCCGGCGAGCGCCATCGCCAGCTCCAGCTGGCGTTGCGCCCCATGGGCCAGGTCGGCGGCGATGCGGTGGTCATGTGCGTGATCGAGGCCGACCCGGGCGAGGAGGGCACGTGCATTGTCCAGGAGGGCAGCATCGTCCATCACCCGGCCGGCCATGCCGAAGCCCTGGCCGGTGGCGGCGAGTGCCGCCAGCACCGCGTTCTCCAGGACGGAACAGTCACCCACGATGGAGGTGATCTGGAAGGAACGTGCCATCCCTCGCCGGGCTCGGGCGGCGGCCGGCAGGTGGGTCACCGCCACATCGTCGAACGCGATGCTGCCGGCGCTCGGCCGCGTTTCGCCGGCGAGCATGGCGACGAAGGTGCTCTTGCCGGCGCCATTGGGGCCGATGACCGCATGGACCTCGCCCGGCTGCACCTCGAAATCGACCCCGTCCACCGCGACCAGGGCGCCGTAATGCTTCGTCAGGCCCCGGACCGAGAGCAGCGGGCTCACGAGCGCCCTCGCAACAGGTCGACCAGGCCGTGCAGCCCGCGCCGCGATGCCAATGCCATGCCGAGGAGGATCAGACCCAGGATCAGCATCCAATGCTGCGTCAGGCCGGAAAGGCCCGCTTCCAGCGACAGCAGCAGGGCGGCCCCGACGATGGCGCCGTGCAGCGAGCCGATCCCGCCCAGGATGACCATGACCAACAGCTCGCCCGATCGCTGCCAGCTCATATAGGCGGGGCTCACGAAGTCGGTCTCATAGGCGAGAAGGGTGCCGGCCAGGCTCGCCACGCATCCCGACAGGATATAGGCGACGAGGCGGTGGCGGTTCACCTCGAACCCCAGCGCCCGCATCCTGCGCTCGTTGGAGCGCGCGCCCCGCAGGACCAGGCCGAAGCGCGACGCGACGACGCGCCGGCCGAGCAGCAGGAAGAGCACGAGCCAGGCCAGCGCCACCCAATAGAGGGTGCGGTCGTCGCTGAGGTCGAGCGGTCCCAGGCGCGCCGCGTCCCACAGGGTCAGCCCGTCATCGCCGCCATAGCCCTTCAGGGACACCGCCAGGAAGAAGAGCATCTGGGCGAAGGCCAGCGTGATCATGATGAAGGCGACGCCGGCGGTGCGCAGCGCCACCATGCCGGTCAGCAGGGCGAAGAGCCCGCCGGCGCAGATGGCCGTCAGCCAGTGGACCGGTGCCGCGGTCACGCCATGGCTGGTCCAGATGCCGACCGAATAGGCGCCGATCCCGAGGAAGGCGGCGTGGCCCAGGCTGACGAGGCCGCCATAGCCGAGCAGAAGGTCGAGCGACAGGGCGGCGATCGCGAAGATGGCGATGCGGGTGGCGAAGCCGACATAGTAGGACTGCCCGGCAAGGTCGGCCGCGAACGGCAGCAGGGCTGCCGCCGCCAGGGCGACGGCCCAGATGGACGCTCTCCTCATCGCGGAACCTAGCCCGTGCGCGCGGCGAACAGGCCTTGCGGCCGGATGGCCAGGACCAACGCCATCGTCAGGTAGATGAGCATGGAGGCGAGTGCGGGGCCGACGGCATTGGCGGCCGACGGCGCCAGCAGGTCGCGCAGCAGGCCCGGCAGGAAGGCGCGGCCGATCGTGTCGACGAAGCCGATCAGCAGGGCGGCGACGAAGGCGCCGCGGATCGACCCGATGCCGCCGACCACGATCACCACCAGGGTCAGGATCAGCACCGGCTCGCCCATGCCGGGCTCGACCGACAGGAGCGGGCCGGCCATGGCGCCGGCGAGGGCCGCCAGGGCCGCGCCCAGCGCGAACACGGCCGTATAGAGCAGGGTGATATTGACGCCCAGGGCCGACACCATGGTGCGGTTGCTGGCTCCGGCACGGATCAGCATGCCGAGCCGGGTACGCGCGATCAGCAAATAGAGGCCGAGCGCCACGGCGACGCCGACGCCGATCACCGCCAACCGATAGGCGGGGTAGGGGGCGCCCGGCAGGATTTCTACCGTGTGCGACAGGGCCGGCGGCACCGTCATGAAGATCGCGGCCGGCCCCCAGGCCAGCCGCATCGCCTCATTGAAGACCAGGATCAGGCCGAAGGTCGCCAGCACCTGGTCCAGATGGTCGCGCCGGTAGAGGCGCCGCAGGGCCGCGATCTCGATGACGGCGCCCAGTGCCGCGACCGCGGCCACGGCCGCCGCCAGCGCCAGCAGGAACGATCCCGACCAGGCGTACATGGCGGCCATGCCGTAGGCACCCGCCATGTAGAGCGAGCCGTGGGCGAGGTTGATCAGGCCCATGATGCCGAAGACGAGCGTCAGCCCGGCCGCCATCAGGAACAGCATCACGCCCAGCTGCAACCCGTTCAGCGCCTGGGTCAGGAGTAGGATCGGATCCAAGAAGCCCCCGACCGCCGGCCCTGCCTTGCCTCGACCCTCACTTCCCCGGGCCTCACTTCCCCGGGCCTCACTTCATCGGGCATTCGGCGGCATAGGCGTCGGCATGGTCCTTGAAGACGACGCCGCGATTGACCTGAGCGAGGTTGCCGTCCGCGTCCTTCACCGTCTCCACCAGGTAGAAATCATGGATGGGGAACTGGTTGGTGTTGAAGCGGAAGGGCCCGCGCACGGATTCGAACGAGGCCTTCCGGATCGCGCCGGCCAGGGCCTCGTGATCGGATGCCTTGCCGCCGGCGCCCTTGACCGCGGCATCGAGCAGGCGCGCGGCATCATAGCCTTGCGCGGCGAAGGTCGACGGCGTGCTGCCGTACTTCTTGCGGTAGTCGGCGACGAAGCGCTTGCTGGCCGCGTTGTCGAGGTCGGCTGACCAGAAGGCCGCCGTGAAGGTGCCGACTGCCGCATCGCCCTGGGCTGTCAGCGTCGTCGCGTCGACGGTGAAGGCGGAATAGAGCGGGAACTCCTTCGCCAGCCCGGCCTGGGCATACTGCTTCACATAGTTGACGCCCATGCCGCCCGGATAGAAGACATAGACCGCGTCCGGCTTGGCGGCGCGAATCTGGGCCAGCTCCGCCGAATAGTCCGGCTGGTTGACGGTGGTGTAGACCTCTCCCAGGATCTCGCCCTTGAAGTAGCGCTTGAAGCCGGCCAGGCCGTCACGTCCCGCCTGGTAGTTGGGCGCCATCAGGTAGACCCGCTTCACGCCTTTGGCCTGCAGGTGCTGGCCGACCGCCTCGTGCGACTGGTCGTTCTGCCAGGAGGCGGCGAAGAAATAGGGCGAGCAGAGCTTGCCCGCGATCGGCGATGGGCCGGCATTGGCGCTGATCATCGGCGTCTTCGATTCCGTCAGTGGCTTGTGGATCGCCATCATGACGTTGGAGAAGACAACACCGGTCACCACGTCGACCCGGTCGCGCTCGATCAGCTTGCGCACGACCTGGACGCCGACATCGGGCTTCAGCTGGTCGTCTTCCTTGATGATCTCGGTCGCCAGCCCGCCCAGCTTGCCGCCGGCATGGTCGACCCCGACCATGAAGCCCTGGTAGAGATGCTCGCCCAGTGCCGCGTTGGGGCCGGAGAAGGTGGCGACGAAGCCGACTTTCAGCCCGTCCTCGGCGAATGCCGGCGTGCCCACGCCCACGGCCAATATGCCGGCGGCAGCCGCCACCAGAACCTTGCGCATCCTTGCCTCCCGAAAGCCGCCGCCCATCCGGCAGCGCCGGGACTTTAGCGCAGCGTCACCGCGGCCCCAAGCCTGGAGGCGGGAATGGATTGCGGCCGCGCGGCCGTCGGCAAGGTTTCATCCATGGCGAACCTGACGAACCACGCGTTCGTCCAGGCTTCGCCTTTCGGTCAGGAAAACGCCTTGAAGGCGATCAGGGTGAAGGTGTCCTTGATGCCGGGAAGGGTCTGGATCTTCTCGGTTACGAAGTGACCGATGTCCATCCCGTCCGGCAGGTAGCATTTCACCAGGAGATCGTACTGGCCGGAGGTCGAGTGGACCTCCGACACCTGCTCGATGCCCATCACGGCCTCATCGGCGACGGCATAGGCCTTGCCAAGCTCGCACTTGACCATGACGAAGATCGTCTGCACCCGCCGCCTCCGCTGCGATGGGGTCGGTCAGCCCCGCCGGGGCGCCGCGCGCAGCAGGAATGCCGGCGTGTGGTCGCCGAACGCCAGCACCGGAACATCGTCCAGCTCGCGCTCGCGGCGGTGGGGATTGTTGTCGCGTTCGGGGCGGAACGGCACTACCGGCGACCGGCTCGGCCGCGCCTCGGCCATGTTCACGTCCGGCCGCGCCTCGCGGTGGCGATCCGGCCGGCGCGGCGCGGCCGCGGGCTCGGCACGGGCGGCCTCCGGCCTCCGTTCCTCGGGACGATGCTCCTCCGATCGGCCCTCGCGACGCGGCCCATCGCGGCGTGCCTCGTCGCGACGCGGCTGCCGCTCCGCGGCAGGTGCCTCGCTCTCGACCGCGGCGGCCACTTCGGTCGCCCGCGCCGGCGCGCTGGCAGCCCTCGGGCGACGCTCGCGTGGCGCGCGACGCTCGCCGGTCGCAGCGGCCTCGCGCCGCGGCTCCGCCTTGCGGGCGCGACCGCGATTGCGCGGACGATCCTCGTCCGACAGCTCGGCGGTGTCGATGCCGGCGACATCGATCTTGGGAATGATACTGCCGATCAGCCGCTCGATGGCCTGCACGTTCTTGCCCTCCTCGGGAGTGGCGAGGGTGAACGACCGGCCTTCGCGTCCGGCACGGCCGGTGCGGCCGATGCGGTGGACATAGTCCTCCGCGTGATGGGGAACGTCGAAGTTGAAGACGTGGGAAAGCTGGTCCACGTCGAGGCCGCGGGCGGCCACGTCGCTGGCGACCAGCAGGCGAATCTCGCCGCGCTTGAAGGCCTCCAGCGTCTCGGTGCGCTTGGACTGGGCCAGGTCACCATGCAGGGCTGCGGCATCGAAGCCATGCTTCTGCAGCGAGCGGAAGAGGAT
>CAZQOA010000060.1:0-29001 GCA_964594715.1 uncultured Rhizobiaceae bacterium
GCCTTGGCCTTCTCGTAGGCCGCCTTGGAGATAGGAATGTAGCCGGTGCCCTTGTGCCATTCGACCTGGCGGTCGGTGCTGGTCAGGAAGGAGAGGTAGGCGGCGACGCCGGCATAATCCTCCTTGGGGTGGCCGGCCATGGCCCAGATGGAGCCGCCGCCGATCAGGCTGTTCTTCGGCGTCACGTCCTTCTCGTAGGGCAGGTAGGAGGCCGCGAAATTGAACTTCGCCGCCTGCTTGATGCCGGCAAAGCCGGCCGAGCTCTCGGTCATCATCGCACATTTGCCGCCGGCGAAGGCGCCATGCGCGCCCTGCCAGGTGCGCCCCGCATAGAGGAAGCGCCCATCCTTGCCCCATTCCTGGAGGCGCTGGATGTGCTGGACGACGCGCGTCTTGTTGAACAGGAACTCGGTCTCGATCCCGTCCATGCCGTTCGACTGGGTGGCGACGGGGATGTCCTGGAGGAAGCTGTAATTGTCGATGTTCACCCAGACCTGCCAGGCGGTGGTGTAGCCGCACTCGAAGCCGGCCTGGCGCAGCTTGGCGGCGTACTCGCCGACATCGTCCCAGGTCTTGGGCGGCCCCGACAGGCCCGCCTTCTCGAACGCGTCCTTGTTGTACCAGAAGATCGGCGTCGAGGAGTTGAAGGGCAGGGACAGGAGCTTGCCTTCCGGCGTGCGGTAATAGTCCAGCACCGGCTGCACGAAGGACGACCAGTCGACGTTCTGGCCGTGGTCCTTCATCAGGTCCTCGATCGGATAGATGGCACCGGACAGCATCAGGTTCAGGCTGCCGGCACCGATGCCGACCAGCAGGTGGGGGTGCTTCTTGGCGCGGTAGGCGGCGACGGCGGCGTTGAAGGTCTCGTCGTAGGAGCCCTTGAACTGCGGCACGACCTTGTAGTCGCCCTGCGAGGCGTTGAAGTCGTTGGTCATCTTGACGATGAGATCGCCGATGGCGCCGCCCAGCGGGTACCAGAAGTTGATCTCTCGCGGTGCCGCGGTGGCGCTGCCGATGCCCAGTGCCAGGGCGGCGGCGCCCGCGACGCCCATCAGAGTTCGCCTTCCGATCATCTTTGTCTCCCGTTCAAGCGATGCTGGCGAGGTTGTCGTGGCCGATCGGCCGCGACATTGGTGCGAAGGGGTGACTGCATGATAACGGTAACATGACCGATTTATGAAGGTGCTTTTCAGTTCCCTTGCGCGCTTCCAAGCGGCGCGTCAGGATTGTGCAATGTGATCACATCACTCGGGCGCGGGGGAGGGAGCGGACGTGAGCAGCATTCCGGAGAAGGGACGGCCCTGGGCCGAGCTGAAGGGTGAGCTCGAGGCCGCCAAGGCCAATGACTACTCGTGGCGCGACGGTCGCATGGCCGTCTACTACTACTACCTCGACGACGAGCTGACGCGCGTCCAGCAGGAGGCCTACACCGCCTACTGGACCGAGAACGCCATGGGCCAGCGGGCCTTCCCGAGCCTGAAGAAGCTGGAGGACGAGGTCCTGGCCATGGGCCTCGACCTGTTGAAGGCGGGGCCCGACGGTGGCGCATGCTTCACGTCGGGCGGCTCGGAAAGCATCTTCCTGGCCATGCTCACGGCACGCAACCGGGCCCGGGCCGAGAAGGGCATCCAGAACCCGACCGTGGTGCTGCCGCGCACCGCGCATCCGACCTTCGATCGCGCCGCGCACTATCTGGGCGTGAAGGTCGTCCGCGTGCCGACCACACGCAACGACTTCCGCGCCGACGTCGCGGCCATCGAACGTGCCCTGACGCCGGAGACGGTGATGATCGTGGGCTCGGCGCCGAACTATCCCTTCGGCGTCTTCGACCCGATCGCGGAGCTGGGCCAACTCGCGCTGCGGCACGACCTTTGGCTGCATGTCGATGCCTGCGTCGGCGGTTTCCTGGCACCCTATGCGCGCCAGCTCGGCTACGACATCCCGCCCTTCGAGTTCGACGTGGCGGGCGTTTGCAGCATGTCGGCCGACCTGCACAAATACGGCATGACGGCCAAGGGGGCCTCGATGATGCTGCTGCGCGACCGCGCCTGGCAGCAGTACCAGCAGTTCGAGTTCGAGAACTGGGAGCGTGGCAAGTACGCGGCGCTGACCAGCCAGGGCTCGCGGCCGGGCGGGGCGGTGGCGGCGGCCTGGGCGGTGATGAACTATCTCGGCACCGAGGGCTACCTGCGCTGCGCCCGCCTGATCATGGAGACCAAGGAGCAGCTCGTGGCCGGCATCGCGGCCATCCCCGGCCTGTCGGTGCTGGAGCCGCACGAGCTCTGCATCTTCGTCTATCGCTCGGACGATCCGGGCCTGGATATCGGCGCGGTCGCCGATGCCATGGGCCGGCGCGGCTGGCTGATCGGCCGGCAGGCGGAGCCGCCGGGCATCCACCTGGCGCTCAACCCCGGTCACGAGCGGATCGTGGAGCCCTATCTGGCCGACCTCAGCGATGCGGTGGCGGAGGCGCGCGGTGCCGCTCCGATCGCGGCGGCGGCGATGGAGCGCACCTACTGAAGCCTGGAGTCGATCAACGAAAAGGGGGGAAGGGGATGTTGCGGAAACTTTGCATGACGGCCGTCGCGGCCATGCTGGCCGGCGGCTTTGCCCTGGCGGCCGACGCCGCCACCACGCTGGAGACGGTGAAGCAGCGCGGCAAGCTGAAATGCGTCGTGGCCGAAGGCTCGGTCGCGATCGCCCAGCTCAACGACAAGGGGCAGTGGGAAGGCTTCGACGTCGATTATTGCCGGGGCCTGGCCGCGGCCATCTTCGGCTCCGGCGACGCGGTCGAGTTCGTGCCCATGAGCTTCGCCCAGTCGATGCCGGCGGTACGGTCGGGCGAGGCGGAGGTGGCCGCGCGCGCCATCACCTACACGATGAGCCGCGATACCGAGCTCGGCTTCGACTTCATCGGTCCGACCCTCTATTCCGGCTATGGCTTCATGGTCCACAAGCGGGCCGGCGTCAGCGACCTCAAGGGGCTGAACGGGGCCGCCATCTGTGTCCTGGCCGGCACCGTCATCGACAGCCAGATCGCCGACTATTTCCGGCCGCGCGGCATGACGTTCCAGCCGGTCGTGGTCGACAACGTCACCAACATGTACGCCCAGTACGAGGCCGGGCGCTGCGACGTCGTCACCTCCGAGCCGCCCTTCCTGGCCGCCCGCCGCAGCCGGCTGCGCAACCCCGGCGACCACGTCATCCTGAACGAGCTCTTCTACAAGTCGCACATGGGGCCGGTGGTGCGGGACAACGACCCGCAGTTCGGCGCCATCGCGCGCTGGGCCCACTATGCGATGGTGACGGCCGAGGAGATGGGGATCACCCAGGCCAATCTCGACGAGATGCTGAAGTCCAAGGACCCGGCCATCCGGCGGTTCCTCGGGGTCGAGGGCAATCTCGGCTCGAAGATGGGCCTGACCGACGATTTCCCGGCCCGGATCATCCGTGCCGTCGGCAATTACGGAGAGATCTGGGAGCGCAACTTCGGCGGCAAGTCGCCCCTGAAGCTGCCGCGCGGCATCAATGCCCTGGAGCGCGACGGCGGCCTGCAATGGGCGCCCAACTGGCGGTGAGGTGAGGGGGCCAGCAAGCCGCTCGGCCCGCCGGTGACCGCACTCTCCGAAGACGCTCGCCCCGCCGCGCCGGTCCCCCGCTGGTGGAACCGGCGCGGCGTGCGGCGGCTGTTCTGGCAGGTGCTGCTGGCCGGCGCCTTCGTCGCGGTCGTCGGCTATTTCGTCGGCAATGTGCGGCAGAACCTGCCGCGCATGGGCATCCAGTTCGGCTTCGACTTCCTGGCCCAGCCGGCGGGCTTCGAGATCGGCGAGAATCTGATCGGCTTCGCCCCCGGCCAGAGCATCTTCCGTGCCTACCTGGCGGGCATGGTCAACACGATCCATGTCGCCAGCCTGGGGATCGCGCTGGCCACCATCCTGGCCCTGGCGATCGCGCTCGCCCGCCTGTCGCCCAACTGGCTGCTGTCGAAGATCGCCTGGGCCTATATCGAGCTGTTCCGCAACACGCCGCTGCTGCTGCAGCTCCTGTTCCTGCACATCACCTTCGCCCAGACGCTGCCGGCACCTCGCCTGGCATGGTCGCCGGTCCCCGGGGTCTTCCTCAGCAATCGCGGCCTGCTGCTGCCGGCGCTGGTGGTGGAGCCGGCGCATCTCTGGGCCGCGGCGGCATTCCTCCTCGGCCTCGCCGGCACCTGGCTGGTGCGGCGGTGGGCGCGCCGGCGGCAGGAGGCGACCGGCATCCGTCCCGCCACCGGATGGCAGACCGCGGCCCTGCTGGCCGGGCTGCCGCTCGTGGTCTTCGTCGCCGGCGGGGCGCCGCTCGCCCTCGACCTGCCGGCGCTGCGCGGGTTCAATTTCCAGGGCGGGCACACCATGAGCCCGGAGTTCGCGACCATCCTGTTCGGGCTCGTCTTCTATTCCGCCGCCTTCATGGCCGAGACGATGCGGGCCGGCATCCTCGGCGTCCGGCAGGGCCAGGTCGACGCCGCCCAGTCGCTGGGTCTCGGCCGGCTGCTCACCCTGCGGCTGGTGGTGCTGCCGCAGGCGATGCGCATCATCGTGCCGCCGCTGACCAGCCAGTATCTGAGCCTGACCAAGAGCAGCTCGCTGGCCGTCGCGGTCGGCTATCCGGACCTGATGCGGGTCTACACGGTGGTGTCCGCCGATACCGGCCGGCCGATCGAATGCATCGCCGTGGTGGTCGCGGTCTACCTGACGCTGAGCCTGCTGACCGCGCTCTTCATGAACTGGTACAATCGGCGCATCGCCATCGTGGAGCGGTGAGCGGGATGCCGGCCACCGATCTCGCCATCGCACCCGGCGGCCGCGCCGGCTGGCCTGGCCGGGCCGCGCGCTGGGTGTGGGCGAACCTGTTCGGCACCGTCCCCAACACCATCATCTCGCTGCTGATCCTATGGCTGCTGGCGCAAAGCGTACCCGGCATCGTCCGCTGGCTCTTCGTCGATGCCCTGTGGGCGCCGGCCACGGCCGAGCAATGCCTGCGCGGGGCGGGTGCCTGCTGGGCCTTCCTGCAAGCGAAATACCGGCTGATCCTGTTCGGCCCCTATCCCTATGACGAGCAATGGCGGCCGGCGCTGGCCATGGCGCTGTTCTTCGCCATGGTGGTGGCGACCGCGTTTCCGCGCACCTTCCGGCTCCATGGCCAGCCGAAGCGCCTGCTCGGCCTGTGGACGGCGGTGGTGCTGCTGATCGGCTGGCTGCTGCGGGGCGGGGCGGCGCTGGAGCCGGTCGAGGCCAGGCTCTGGGGCGGCCTGCCGCTGACCCTGCTGCTGTCGGTGGTCGGTGCCTTCTCGGCTTTCTGGGTGGCGATCCTGCTGGCGCTCGGCCGACGCTCCAGGATGCCGCTCGTACGCGCCCTTTCCGTCGGCTACATCGAGCTCATCCGCGGGGTGCCGCTGATCGGCCTGCTGTTCATGGCGATCGTGCTGTTCCCGCTGATCCTGCCGCCCGGCATCGACGTCGACAAGCTGGCCCGCGCGCAGATCGCCTTCGTCCTGTTCTTCGCCGCTTACATGGCAGAGGCGATCCGCGGCGGGTTGCAGGCGATCCCGGCCGGCCAGTACGAGGCGGCCGCGGCCATGGGCCTCGGCTATTGGCGAACGATGCGCTTCGTCATCCTGCCGCAGGCGCTGCGGGTGGTCATCCCGTCGCTGGTGAACATCTTCATCGGCGCCTTCAAGGACACCTCGCTGGTGATGATCATCGCCATGTTCGACCTGCTGGGGGCGGCCAATGCGGCGAAGAGCGATTCGACCTGGTGGGGGCTCTATGTCGAGGCCTACCTGTTCGTGGCCTCGATCTATCTCGTCTTCTGCGCCCTGATGTCCTGGTACAGCCAGCGCCTGGAGCGCCGCCTCGGCGCCGGCCTGCGGTAGCCCCGATGATCGAGGGCGCCGACCGCGAAACCCTGCAGGATCGCGCCTATCGCCAGATCCGCGGCGTGCTCATGTCGGGCGGCATCCAGGCCGGCGAGAAGCTGACCATCCGCGGCCTCGCCGACGGGTTGGGCATGAGCTGGACGCCGATCCGCGAGGCGGTGCGCCGGCTGGCCGCCGAAGGCGCCCTGGAGGCGGCCTCCAACCGGTGGATCCGCGTCCCCCGCCTGTCGGCGGACGGGCTGCGCGAATTGAAGGCGATCCGGCTCGTGGTCGAGGGCTATGCGACCGAGCGGGCGGCGGCCGTCATCGATCCTGCCACCACGGCCGCCCTGTGGCACCTCGACGACGACATCGTCGCCTGGCGCCGCGTCGGTGATCCCAAGGGCATGATGACCCGCGTCAGCCGCCTGCATTTCGCGATCTACGCGGCGGCCGGGATGCCGCATCTGGTCCGCATGATCGAGGGCCTGTGGCTGCGCACCGCCCCCCATACCCATGCGCTGTTCCCGGACTATGCCGTGCGCGACCGCGGGCGCAACCGCACCGCGGCCCTGCGCGCGGTGGCCCGGCGCGACGGGCCGGCTGCCCGCCGCTTCATGGAGCGGGATATCGGCAACGCGCTGGACTACCTGATCCGGCACGCGGCCGCTGCCGTGGCGCCACCCATTGAAGCGGCGCCGCGCCGGCACCGATCCTAGGGCTGGGCCGGTTGCAGCAGTAGGCCGGAGCCGCCGGGGCCGGATGCCAGTTCCAGCGTGCCATCGCTGATCCTGTATGCCCCGCCGCTGCCGAGGTCGCGGAGGAAGCGGTCGCCCTGGGAGCCCGGCGGGCAGCCCATCCTGGTGGTGGCGATTGGCCCCAGCGCCACCTGGCCGGTCGCCGGTTGCGACCAGGTGCCGCCGCCGCGGTTGCAGTCGGCGCGCACCGCGACGCGGCCGTCGGCCCCGAAGGCGATCGTATAGCGCTGCGGATCGTCGGGACGGGCGCCATCCGCCCCGGCAAAGCGGACCAGTTGCCAGGAGGTTCCCGACAGCGTCGGCGTGGCATCGGGCGGCGGTGCGGCGCGTGGCCCCGATTGCGGCGTGGAGGCGGTGCATCCCGCCACGAGCCCCATCATCAGCGCCGCCATGGCCACTCCAACCGTGCGTCTCGTCATCGTCGGTGCCCTCCCCGGATCATGCGTTCATGTTGACAAACGGCGGAGCATGGGTTTCTGATCCCGTCATGTCGATCTTCGCCCGCGTCACCGGACTTTGGTGGGCCGCCTACTAGGCGGCCGCTCGGCGTTACGATCGCATTCGAGGGCTGCCGGCCATGGCGCGGGCGGCTCTTTTTCATGTCTGCACATCATGGCCTCTTTTTTGAGGAGTTGCAGACGTGAAGTGGAACCTGTCCGACCACGCCGCCCAGATCCGCTACCGCACGCAGGGCGGCCTGGATGTGTGCCGCCGCACCGCGCCCGTCGATGCCGACCGGGCGATCGCCGCGCTTGCGGCGGAGCTGGACGGCCGGCGCGGTGCCCTGTTCTCGTCGGGCATCGAATATCCGGGCCGCTACAGCCGCTATGATTTCGGCTTCGTCGACCCGCCGCTGGCGTTCGAGACCGTGGGCGCCACGATCCGGATCACCGCCCTCAACGCGCGCGGCCTGCCCTTGCTGGATTTCGCCGCCGCCGCCCTTCCCGAAACGCTGGTCGCGGTCCGCGAGCGGACGGCCGGGCGCTTCGTTGGCGAGGTGGTCGGCGACACCAGCGTCGCCTTCGAGGAGGAGCGCACCCGGCGGCCGACGGTGTTCAGCGCATTGCGCGCCCTGGTCGCCGCCTTCGGGTCCGACGAGGACGGCCATCTCGGCCTCTACGGCGCCTTCGGCTACGATCTCGTGTTCCAGCTCGAGGACATCGCCCGCCGGCGCCCGCGCGATGCCGACCAGCGCGACATCGTCCTCTACCTGCCGGACCGGCTGGTCCTGGTCGACCGCCGGACCGAGCGCGCGGCCGAGGTCTCCTACGACTTCACCCATGCCGGCCGCTCGACCGAGGGGATGCCGCGCGACGCGGTGCCGGCACCCTATCGGATCGACCCCCAGCAGCCGTCCGCCGACCATGCGCCCGGCGAATATGCGGGGCTGGTCGAGCGGGCCCGCGCGCATTTCGCCCGCGGCGACCTGTTCGAGGCGGTGCCCGGGCAATTGTTCAGCGAACCCTGCGCGGCGACGCCGGCCGCGGTCTTCGCCACGCTGGCCCGCAACAACCCGGCCCCCTATGCGGCACTGGTCAATCTCGGCGATGGCGAATTCCTGGTGTCGGCCTCGCCGGAGATGTTCGTGCGCTCGGACGGACGGCGGGTGGAGACCTGCCCGATCTCCGGCACCATCGCCCGCGGCCGCGACCCGATCGGCGATGCCGAGCAGATCCGCCTGCTGCTGAACTCGGCCAAGGACGAGTACGAGCTCAACATGTGCACCGACGTCGACCGCAACGACAAGGCGCGGGTCTGTGTGCCGGGGTCGGTGAAGGTGCTGGGGCGGCGACAGATCGAGCTCTATTCGAAGCTGATCCACACGGTCGACCATGTGGAGGGCGAATTGCGGCCGGGCTACGACGCGCTCGACGCTTTCCTCAGCCATGCCTGGGCGGTGACGGTGACGGGCGCCCCCAAGCTGTGGGCGATGCAGTTCTGCGAGGACCATGAGCGCACCCCGCGCCGCTGGTATGGCGGGGCGATCGGCTGCCTGACCTTCGACGGCGCCATGAACACCGGCCTCACCATCCGCACCATCCGCATGAAGGACGGGCTGGCCGAGATCCGCGTCGGGGCGACCCTGCTGTGGGACAGCGATCCCGAGGCCGAGGACGCCGAATGCCGGATCAAGGCCGCGGCCCTGTTCCAGGCGATCCGCCATCCGGGCACGCCCGCAACGGCGCCGGCCGTCGTCGCGGGGCGCCCGGGGCAGGGCAAGCGCCTCCTGCTGGTCGACCATGACGACAGCTTCGTCCACACGCTGGCCGACTTCTTTCGCCAGACCGGGGCCGAGGTGTCGGTCGTGCGGCACGGGCGGGCGCTGGCGGCGCTGGCGGCCGACGCGCCGGACCTGCTGGTCCTGTCGCCGGGGCCGGGGCGGCCTTGCGACTTCGCCATCGGCGCCACCATCGACGCGGCGCTGGCGGCGGGGATTCCGATCTTCGGAGTCTGCCTCGGGCTACAGGCGCTGGGGGAAAGGTTCGGCGGACGCCTCGCCCAGCTCGACACGCCGGCCCATGGCCGCCCCAGCCGCATCCGGCTCGACGGCGGCCGGCTGTTCCAGGGTCTGCCGGACGAGGTGACGGTCGGCCGCTACCACTCGCTCTATGTCGACCCGCGCCAGATCCCCGACGGCTTCCGGGTGACGGCGGTCGCGTTGGACGGCGTCCCCATGGCGCTGGAGCATGCCAGCCTCCCGGTGGCCGGGGTGCAGTTCCATCCGGAATCCATCATGTCGCTGGGCGAGCGGGCCGGGCACCGCATCGTCGCCAACGCGGTGGGGTTGGCGCGGTAGGCGTCACCGCCCCGGCAGCACCAGGATTTCGGTCTGCCGGGGCAGTGCGGTGCGGGCGAGCAGCACCTCGTTGCCCGGCGCCTGGCGCGCCGGATAGAGCGGGGCGGCCTTGGCGACGAAACGCTCCAGCACGTCCGCCACGATGAAGTGCATGGGGATGACGAGGCGCGGCTTGATCTGGCCGATCACGGTCAGCACGTCCTCCTGGCTCATGGTCCAGGACCCGTCGACCGGGGCCAGCAGCACGTCGATCGGCCCCAGCTCGCGCAGATGGGTCTCGGTCAGCGTGTGGTGGATGTGGCTGAGATGGGCGATGCACAGGTCGGCGGCGGCGAAGACGAAGATCGAGTTGCCGTTCTGGCGCGTGCCGGCGCCATACTCCCGAACGTTGGTCGGCACGTTGAAGACCCGCAGGTCGCGCCACTGGACGTTGTGGACCGCCATCCCGCCGCCGGGGTCCCAGCCGCGCAGGACGTGGCGCACCCCCACCGGCACCTCATCGGTGAAGTGTGTCGAATGGGCGTTGTTCATGGTGACGATGTCCGGCACCAGGCCGGTCGGGCGGTTGTAGCCGTTATAGTCGGTGATCGCGGTCGCCCCCTCCGGGGTTTCGATCAGGAAGGTCGCATGCCCGATGAAGGCAAGCCGGACCTGCCCCGGCGCGACTGATGCCGGCCGGAAGGCGACCGGCCGGATGGCGGGCTTCGCCGCTGCGACGACGCCGCAATTGGCCAGCGCCGGCAGGGTACCGGCGACCAGCAGGACCGCCGCGCACACCACCCGGCGGATCCAAGCCCTCTTGCCCCAAGCCCTCTTGCCCATCGACGACCTCCATCGGTATCCGTCCATGCGGGTTCCATGCGACTTTCGGATCGCGGTCGGGGTAGAACGCCGGCCGATCCTACCAGACCGGGCCCGCGCGACCGAACCCGCGGGCGGAGGGATGCCATGACGATGCTAGCCGAGTACGAGCCGCCTGCTTCCGGGGAATGGGCACGGGTTTCGCCCAGGGAAGCCGGCTTCGATGCCGCCGCCCTGGCCGACGCCGTCGCCTACGCCGAGGCGAACGAGACGCCGTGGGAACGCGACCTTGCGCTGCAGATCGGCAAGGGCCATTTCGAGCCGCCGCCCTGGAACGAGATCATCGGCCCGACCAGGCCGAGGGGCGGGCCGTCGGGCCTGGTCCTGCGCGGCGGGCGCATCGTTGCTGCCTGGGGCGATCCCGGCCGTGTCGACATGACCTTCAGCGCCAGCAAGAGCTACCTTTCGCTGTGCGCGGGCCTTGCCTTCGACGATGGGCTGCTGCCCGATCCCGGGCGGCCGGTGCGCGAGCTGGTCGATGATGGCGGCTTCGATGCACCCCACAATGCCGCCGTCACCTGGCAGCACCTCCTCCAGCTCACCAGCGAGTGGGAGGGCGAGATGTGGGGCAAGCCGGATGTGGTCGACCGCAATCGCGACCTTGCCAGCGAGGGGTTGAACGCCCGCAAAGGCGAGGCGCGCCCGCTCCAGGCGCCCGGCACCCACTGGGAATACAATGACGTCCGCGTCAACCGGCTGGCGTTGGCGTTGCTGCGCCTGTGGCAGCGCGGCCTGCCGGACCTGATCAACGAACGGATCATGGGGCCGATCGGCGCGTCCGACAGTTGGGAATGGCACGGCTACCGGAACTCCTGGATCGATATCGGCGGCCGGCAGGTCCAGTCCGTGTCGGGCGGGGGCCATTGGGGCGGCGGCCTCTTCATCAACTCCTACGACCATGCACGGGTCGGCCTGCTGATGCAGCGCCGCGGCCGCTGGGCCGGGCGGCAGCTGATCTCCGAGGAGTGGGTTCGCCGCTCGCTGACGCCATGCGACCTGAAGCCGGTCTATGGCTTGATGTGGTGGCTCAATACCGACCAGGCCATGTATCCGGACGCGCCGGCATCGGGCTTCGCCGCGGTCGGCGCGGGCAGCAACATCGTCTGGGTCGATTCGGCCAGCGACGTCGTGGTGGTGACGCGCTGGATCGCCAAGGAGGCGGTGGGCGGGCTGTTCGCCCGGGTCCACGCCGCACTGCGCGGCTGATGCCGGGGGTCGGCCCGGTCACCATCGCCCGGATCGAGGCGGCGGTCTATCGCGTGCCGGCGGACCCGCCGGTGCGCACCGCCTTCGGCACCATGCATGACCGTCCGTGCGTGGTGGTCCGGGTCGAGGACGATGCCGGCAATCATGGCTGGGGCGAGGTTTTCTGCAACTGGCCTCCGCCGGGGGCCGAGCATCGCGCCCGCCTGGTGGCCCAGGTCCTGGCCCCGCTCGCCATCGGCCGCTCCTACGACCATCCGTCGGAGGTCGGCGCGATGCTGGAGCGGCGGACCCGCGTCCTCGTCCTGCAATGCGACGAGCCGGGGCCCTTCGCCCAGGCCATCGCCGGGATCGACGGCGCCGTCTGGGATCTGGCGGCGCGCAAGGCCGGCCTGCCGCTGGCCGTGGCGCTGGGCGGCGAGGTCCGGCCGGTTCCGGTCTATGCCAGCGGCATCAACCCCGACCGGCCGGAGCGCATGGCGCTGGCCCGGCAGGCCGAGGGCTACCGGGGCTTCAAGCTGAAGATCGGCTTCGGGCGCGACCACGACCTGCAGAACCTCGTGGACCTGCGCACGGCGCTGGGCCCGGACGCCCGGCTGATGGCGGACGCCAACCAGGCCTGGTCGCTGGACGAGGCGCGCGAGATGGCGGGGCAACTGGCGCCCTTCGGCCTCTATTGGCTGGAGGAGCCGGTGCTGGCCGACACGACCCTGGAGGACTGGAAGGCGTTGGCGGCGGCGGCGGCGATGCCGCTCGCCGCCGGCGAGAACATGCGCAGCCGGGCGGAATTCTCGGCCGCGATCGGCAGCGGCGCCTTCGGCGTCGTGCAGCCGGACGCGATCAAGTGGGGCGGGGTGACCGGCTGCACCGAAGTCGGGCGCGAGATCGTGGAGGCGGGGCAGATCTATTGCCCACACTTCCTGTCGGGCGGGATCGGGCTCTTGGCGTCGGCCCACATCCTGGCCGCGGTCGGCGGCCCCGGGATGCTGGAGGTGGATGCCAATGAAAACCCGTTGCGCACCCTGCTGGCCCAGCCTTTTCCGATCCTTGAGGACGGCGCCTTCATGTTGACGGATGCGCCGGGCATCGGCGTGGAGCCCGACCTGGCGGCGCTGGAACGGTCGCGCCGACCCCTGTGACCCCGCGGCTGCGGAGCTTGTTCCGTTCCCGGGCGTTACCAACTGGCAGGTCCGTGACTTGCCAGTTTGGCCCCACCGCAGGGAAGAGTGCTGTTCATGACCGCAGAGAACTTCATCGGCCAGGAGGTGGAAACCGTCTCGATCTTCCCGACGCGCTGGCTGATCGACCAGGTCTATGAAGGCCGCGACGGCATCGTCTATGCGCGCCTGCATCGGCGGGGGGAGCAGAGCTCGATCAAGACCCTGGCGCTGAAGACGGTGATGGATCGCCGCCGCTACACCTGGAGTACCAGGAAGGAGCCACATTAAATTGCGCGCGGGGCCATCACCATCCGCGCACCTTCGACCCACATCATGGAAACGGAGGGGGCGATACCGGTATGGGAACGGGAGGAACGGGTGATGGAAAGGCTTCCGCCAGGGCTTGTCGCCTACCGGCGCTCGCCGCTGTTTGACCAGGATACGCTGCCGCCGGCGCTGCAACGTCTCCATCGCACCAACCCCGGCGCCTGGGCCCTCATCCATGTGGTGGAGGGGCGCCTGCTCTATCGCATCCTCGAGCCGTTCAGCGAAACGGTGCTGACGCCGGCGCGGGCAGGCGTGGTGCGTCCCGAGCAACTCCACGAGGTCCTGCCGATGGGGCCGGTGCAGCTCTTCATCGAGTTCTATGCGGCGACGACGCCGGGCTGAAGCGCCGGTTCCCCGTGGCAATGCCGTCTGCTAGCGTTGCTGCCCGTCGACACCCCCGGGGGATCCTCGCATGGCCAACCTGTCCAATCAGCGCGTCGCCTATTTCAACGGCAAGATCGTGCCGGAATCCGAGGTCCGGGTGTCCTTCCGGGACCGTGGATTCAAGTATGGAGACGCCGTCTTCGACATGACCCGGACCTTCGGCCAGCGGGTATTCAAGCTGAAGGAGCATATCGACCGGTTCTACTCCTCGCTGCGCTATGTCCGCATCGACCCCGGAATGGGCCCGGCCGAGATGATCCGCCTGTCGGAAGAGGTGCTGGAGCGGAACATGCACCTCCTCGACGCCGACGACGACTACTGGCTGGGCCAGCGCGTGTCGCGCGGGGTCGATCCGGCGCCGGGCGAGACCAGCGACCAGGTGGGGCCGACGGTGATCATCGAATGCTCGCCCTTGCCGCTGAAGTCGCGTGCCCGCTTCTATCGCGACGGTATCGATGTGGTGGTGCCGCCGACCCGCCGCACCCCGCCCGAATCCCTCAGCCCGCGGGCCAAGACCCACAATTACCTCAACATGATCATCGGCGAGCTCGAGGCGAAGGCCGAGGACCCGGATGTCTGGGCGGTGCTGCTGGACACGTCGGGCAACCTGGCCGAGGGCATGGGCAGCAACATCTTCGTCGTGAAGGACGGGACGGTCCGCACCCCGCGGGCCAAGTTCGTGCTGCCGGGCGTCAGCCGCCAGACGGCGATCGACCTCGCCCGGTCCGAGGGCATCCCGTTGGAGGAAACGGACATCGACCTGTTCGACGCCTACGTCGCCGACGAGATCTTCCTCACCTCGACCAGCCTGTGCATCTGCCCGGTGCGCTCGGTCAACGGGGCCATGGTGGCGGACGGCGCCGTGCCCGGGCCGGTGACGCAGCGCCTGCTCGACGCCTATGTCCGCTTCGTCGACCATGATTTCGTGGCCCAGTACCTGCGGCGCCTGGCGGCTTGACCGGGCCGGAGAGATTTCATGGTTCGTCAAGCTCACCATGAGGAGAAGCTGGCGCCCTGGCCCTCATGGTGAGCCTGACGAACCATGAGCTCGCCCGCCGGAAGCCCGACGATCTCTCGCAGCAGCTTCTTCAGGATCGCTTCGGGGAAGCGCTCGAAGGAATCGATGGCCAGGGCGAAGGCGCCACTGCCGCCGATGACGTTGTCCTCGTAGTAGAGGTCGAGGGCAGGGACGTCGGTGGTGATGGCCAGGCCGTTGACGACGATCCCGGCCGCCACGGCCGCATCCCGCGCCGCCGTCGGCGGGCGGCCCATGTTGTTGAGCCCGTCGCCGGACAGGTCGATCACCCGCCGGGCCGGCGCGTAGGGGGCGTCGCCCAGCAGCCTGACGGAGAAGTCGATGGCGCCGCTGATCGAGGTGCTGGCCGCGGGCACGTCCCGCGGCGCTGCCGCGATCGCCCCGGCCAGGCGCAAGGCGGACGCCTCGTCCTCGATCACCGTCCAGCCGACCACCTGCCGCTGGTCGTGCAGGTTCGACCATTGCACGAGCGTGACCGCGATCCGGCGGCTGGCCCCGGTGGTCGCGGCATGGATCACCCGCGGATTGCGGAACGCCTCGGCGTAGCCGCGCATCTGGAGGCGGAACTCGCGCTCGTCGACGCTGCTCGACCCGTCGACGGCCAGCACCAGCGCCAGGTCGACCGCGGCCAGGGCAGTGCTCTGGGCGGCGGCGGTCTGGGCGGCGGCAGGAGCGACCAATGGCCATCCTGCCGGCATGGTCGCCGCCAGCAGGGCGGCTGCGAGCAACTTGCGCATGGCCACAGCATGGCCCTCGGCGCGGCCCACCGCCAGCATCTCGACCAGGGCGTGCATTCGGTGTAGGTCCATCGTGACGCCCTGACCGCCGTCCGGGCATGGACGGACGGGGGCGCGGATGGATGAGACGGCACGGCCGGCGACGCTGACCAGGTGGCGCATCGGCCTCGCGGCCCGGCTCCGGGCCTATTTCCTGGCGGGCGTCCTGGTCACGGCGCCGATCGGCATCACGGTCTATCTGGCGTGGATCGTCGTCGACTATGTCGATGACGTCGTCAATCGCCTGCTGCCGGAGCGCTACAACCCGGAAACCTACCTGCCGTTTTCGGTGCCCGGGCTCGGCCTCATCCTCTCCTTCGCCGTCGTCACCTTCATCGGCGCCTTCGCGGCGGGCTATTTCGGGCGCTTCGCGCTCCGCCTCAGCGAGGCGGTGTTCGCCCGCACCCCGTTCCTGCGGGGCGTCTATGCCGCGATCAAGCAGCTGTTCGAAACCATCCTGTCGCAGAAGTCGACCGCGTTCCGGGAGGTGGTGCTGGTCGAGTTCCCACGCGCCGATATGTGGAGCATCGGCTTCGTGACCGGGGCGGAGCTGGAGGCGGTGCAGCATACGCCGTCGGGGCCGCTGGTCGGGGTGTTCGTGCCGACCACGCCGATGCCGACCTCCGGGTACCTCGTCTATGTCCCGCCCGCGCAGCTGGTGCGGCTGGAGATGACGGTGGAGGAGGGGCTGAAGCTGGTCCTGTCCGGCG
This sequence comes from uncultured Rhizobiaceae bacterium, assembly GCA_964594715.1. GTDB lineage: Bacteria > Pseudomonadota > Alphaproteobacteria > ATCC43930 > Allostellaceae > Allostella. The sequence continues at coordinate 15,909 of CAZQOA010000060.1, forward strand.
GCCTGGTGGTGCCGGAGCTGGTTCCGCCGGTTCCGGCCGAACGGACATAGCGGCCGGCTCCTACTTCCCGATCATGTCGCGCACGCGGGTCGCGAGCACTTCCATGGAGAAGGGCTTGGTGATCATCGCCATGCCGGGTTCGAGGAAGCCATTGGCAATGGCGGCATTTTCGGCATAGCCCGTCATGAACAGCACCTTGAGGTCCCCCCGCACCTCGCGCGCCGCATCGGCCAGCAGGCGGCCGTTGAGGCCGGGCAGGCCGATGTCGGTGATCAGCAGGTCCAGTCGTTGGCGGGAGCGCAGGATTTCGAGGCCGGCCGGCCCGTCGGAGGCTTCGAGCGCGCGGTATCCGAGCTCGCGCATGACCTCGACGATCAGGCCGCGGACAACCGGCTCATCCTCGACCACCAGCACGATCTCACCCTCGCCCTGCCGCTCGGCGGTGAACTCCGGCGGCGACACCTCGGCCACCGCCTCGCCGCGGTGCCGGGGCAGATAGAGCTTCACGGTCGTTCCCCGTCCGACCTCGCTGTAGATCTTGGCATAGCCCTCGGACTGCCGCGCGAAGCCGTAGATCATGGACAGGCCAAGCCCGGTGCCCTGGCCCGTCGGCTTGGTGGTGAAAAAGGGGTCGAAGGCGCGCTCCAGGATGTCGGGCGGCATTCCCATTCCGTTGTCCGTAACACTGACGCAGACATACTGGCCGGGCTGGATGCCGCGCTGCCGGGCGACCGCGCTGTCCACATGGGTGTTGCAGGTCTCGATCGTCAGCCTGCCACCTTCGGGCATGGCGTCGCGGGCATTGATGGCCAGGTTGAGGACGGAGCTTTCGAGCTGGTTGGGATCGCACAGCGTGGTCCACAGGCCGGCCGCCAGCACCAGCTCCATCTGGATGCGCTCGCCCATGCTGCGACGCAACAGGTCCTCCATCGAGGCGACGAGGGGATTGACGTTGATCGGTCGGGGGTCGAGCGGCTGCCGGCGCGAGAAGGCAAGGAGCCGGTGGGTGAGCGAGGCGGCGCGCTGGGCCGAGGTCATCGCGCCGGCGACCCAGCGGTCGAGCTCGCCGATCCGGCCCTGGCGGACGCGCTGCTGGATCAGGTTCAGGGATCCGGTGATGCCCTGGAGGAGGTTGTTGAAATCATGCGCGATGCCGCCCGTGAGCTGGCCGACCGCCTCCATCTTCTGGGCCTGGCGCAGCGCCTCCTCGGCCTTGGACCGTTCCTCACCCTCCTCGGCGACGCGCTGCTCGAGGGTGGCGTTCAAGGCCTGCATGGCTTCTTCCGCCCGGCGGCGCTCGGCGATCTCGGTTTCGGCGGCCCGGAACAGGCGCGCATTGTCGATCGCGGTCGCGGCCTGGCCGGCGATGCCGACCAGCAGGGTCTCGTGCTCGGGCTTGAAGATGGCGGTTTCGGCATGGCCGAAGAACAGGCCGCCCAGGACCTCGCCGGTCCGCGACGTGACGGGGACCGCCAGGTAGCTGCGGACCGGCAGGTGTCCAGGCGGCATCCCGCGGTATGGGTCGCTCTGCCCATAGCGGGGGTCCGCCAGGATGTCGTCGGAGCGGATGACCCCCTGCCCATGGAAGGTCGGGCGGAAGACCGCGGTCGCCCGCGGCATCGGAAACCGGGAGAATGCCTCCCGCGGCGCACCCGACAGGGCATAGAGCATGTAGCTTTCGCCCTTGTCGTTCAGCACGTTGTAGAAGAACGCGCCGAACTGGGCGCCGGCCAGCTCGACGCCGGCGTCGGTCACCGTCTGGACAATGCGCTCCAGATCCAGCTCTGCGGCGATCGAGACCCCGGTCCGGTTGAGAATCTCCAGCAGCCTGGTTTCGGTGCGGAGGGCTGCTTCCGCGCGGCGCGTCTCCGTCACGTCGACGTTCACGCCGATCATGCCCAGGAACTCGCCGCCCCAGCCGAAGCGGGGATGCGCGTCCGTGTGGAGGATGCGGTATTCCCCATCCACCCGACGGAAGCGCGCCTCGACGCTGAAGGCCGTCTGGGTCCGCATGGCATGGCTGAAGGGTCCGAACAGGCGTTCGCGGTCCTCCGGATGCAACCTGACGTTCCAGTCGAAGTCTCCGATGGCGGCCGTGCCGACGCCCCAGAAATCCCGCAGTGCGCGGTTCAGATAGACGCATTTGCCGACCCGGTCGCCCATCCACAGCATCACCGGGGCGCTGTCGGCGACGAGGCGAAAGCGCGCCTCGCTTTCGCGCAGCGCGTCCACCGCGCGCTTCTGCTCGGTCACGTCGTGGCCCTGCACGAAGATACCGGAGGGGGTGCCGTCGGCGCCGGCGATCGGCTGATAGACGAAGTCGACGAAGCGTTCCTCCGGGCCTTCGCCCGACCGCCGCTCCAGCAACGCCCGGATGCTCCGGCCGACGAACGGCTGGCCCGTCACATAGGCGCGGTCGAGCAGCTCGATGAAGCCCTGGTTCGCGGCCTCGGGCAACGCCTCCAGCACGGTCTTGCCCACCAGGTCGCGCCGTCCGACCATGCGCTGGAAGGTCGCGTTCGCCATGCCGAACACATGCCGTGGCCCATTGAGGATGGCGATGAAGCCCGGTGCCTGGGCGAACAGTGCCTGCAGGTTCTGGCGTTCCGATTCGAGCGCCCGCTTGGCCTCCTGCACCGCCTGCGCTCCCCGCAGGACAGCGGGCTTCATCAGCGAGGAAGGGAGTGCCCCCGGAGCCGCGTTCTTCGCTATCACCCGGAGCCGATGCAATTCGGTCACGTCGACGGCGTGCTGCAGGATGAAGGCGAGCCTGCCCGCCTCGTCGACCAGCGGCGTGTTGGTGGCGCTCCAGTAGCGCTCCTCGAAGCCGTCGCCGTTGGGCAGGGGAATGTCGTACCGGATCAGCGGCAGATGGTCCCGGCGCTTGTCGCGCACCACGCATTCGAGCGATCCCCGGAACTGCCGGTGGCTCTCGGAGGCCGGGTCGCTCGGGAACGCATCGAACAGGTTGCGCCCCGTCAGGCCCACACGCTCGGTCATGGTCACGCGGAGATAGGCGTCGTTCATGGCGACGATGACGAACGACGGGTCCATCAGGACGTAGGGGTTGGGCGACGCCGCGAACAGCGCTTCGAAATCGATGAAGCTCACCAGGACTTGCCGAACACCGTCAGCCCTCCTTCGATCGCCGGTCGAAGTTTATTGGTATCGGCCGCGATCCGCCATCAGCCCGAGCGGACGTAGCGGATCGCCGCGTCGCGCTCGAAGAGGTAGAGCAGGGTGCGCAGGGCCGGGCCGCGCGGGCCCTTCAGCTCCGGGTCGCGCTCGACGATCAAGCGGGCGTCGTCGTGGGCCGCCTCCATCAGGTCGGCATGGGCGGCCGGGTCCGCCAGGCGGAAATCCGGCAGGCCGCTCTGGCGGGTGCCCAGCACCTCGCCGCCGCCGCGCAGGCGCAGATCCTCCTCGGCGATGCGGAAGCCGTCCTCCGTCTCGCGCATCACCCGCAGGCGCGCCTTGGCGGTCTCGCCGAGCGGCGGGGTGTACATCAGGATGCAGCTCGAGGCCCGCTCGCCCCGCCCGATGCGGCCGCGAAGCTGGTGTAGCTGCGCCAGCCCGAACCGTTCCGAATGCTCGATCACCATGACGGTCGCCTCGGGCACGTCGACGCCGACCTCGATCACCGTCGTCGCTACCAGGATGGCGGCGTTGCCCTGGGTGAAGGCCGCCATGGCAGCGTCGCGCTGGGGGCCTTTCAGGCGTCCATGGATGAGGGCGACGCGGCCCGGGAAGGCCGCTTCCAGCTGCTGTGCGCGCTCCTCCGCGGCGGCGAGGTCGAGGATCTCGCTCTCCTCGATGAGGGGGCACACCCAATAGACCTTGGCGCCGCCGGCCAGCGCGCGCTCGACCGCGCCGATCACCTCCTCCAACCGCTCGCCCGGGATCGCGACCGTGGCGACCGGGCGGCGCCCCGGCGGCTTCTCGTCGATGCGCGAGACGTCGATGTCGCCATAGGCGGTCAGCAGCAGGGTCCGCGGGATCGGGGTCGCCGTCGTCACCAGCACATCGACCGCATCGCCCTTGCGGGCCAGCATCAGGCGCTGATGCACGCCGAAGCGATGCTGCTCGTCGATCACCGCCAGGCCCAGGGCCTGGAACTGCACCTCGTCCTGGAACAGCGCATGGGTCCCCACCACCAGCCGCAGGCTGCCGTCGGCAATTCGCGCCAGCGTCGCCTCGCGGGCCTTGCCCCGGTCCCGCCCGGACAGGAATCCCACCTCCAGCCCCGCGCTGTGGGCCAAGGGCGCGATGCGCGCCAGGTGCTGGCGGGCCAAGAGGTCGGTCGGGGCCATCAGGACCGCCTGCTCACCGGCCTCCACCATGGTCAGCATGGCGAGGAGGGCGACGATGGTCTTGCCGCTGCCGACATCGCCTTGCAGCAACCGCAGCATCCGGGTCGGGGTCGCCATGTCGGCCAGGATCTCGGCGACGCAGCGCTCCTGCGCACCGGTCAGCCGGAAGGGCAGGGCGCCCAGGACGGCGCGATGCAGGTGGCCGTCGCCGACACGCGGGCGGCCGGAGATGCGTCGCTGCCGCCGCCGCAGCAGGTTCAGTGCCAGCTGGCTCGCCAGCAGCTCGTCGAAGGCCAGCCGCGCGCGGGCAGGCAGGGTCGGCAGCAGGTCGCCCTCGCCGGTCGGTGCGTGGCAGGCCTGCACGGCATCCCGCCAGTCGGGCCAGGCGCGGCGCGCCTTGTAGGCGGGATCGAGCCATTCCGGCAACGCTGGCGCCCGCGACACGGCACCCGCGATCGCCCGCCGCAGGGTCGCGGGCGGCAGGCCCGCGGTCATGGCATGGACCGGCTCCACGGTCTGCAAGGATGCCGCCTCCTCGGGCGGGGCGACGCGGTCGGGATGGGTCATCTGCAAGGCGTCGCCGAACAGCTCCACCCGACCGCTGACGATCCGGGTCGCGCCCACGGGATAGGCGCGCTCGAGTTGTTCGCGCCGGGCATGGAAGAAGACCAGGGTGATGGTGCCGGTGCCGTCGCTGCACCGCACGCGATAGGGTCGGCGGCCATCGCCCGGTTGGTGGGCGTCGATATGCAGGGTCAGGGTGGCGATGCGGCCGGGCTCGACCTCGGCCAGGGTCGGGCAGTAGCGGCGGTCGATGATCCCGGTCGGCAGGTGCCACAGCAGGTCGACCACGCGGGGCCCCGCCACCCGCTCGACCAGCACGGCCAGGCGGGTGCCGACGCCGGGCAGGGTGCGGACCTCGGCAAACAACGGAAAGAGCGGTTCAGGTCGCATGCCGGAATTGAGCCAGGTTGCCAGGGGAAAGCGGCCGAGGGAAAGCGGGGTGACAGGACGGCGCACCCGGCCTATACCGTAGGACTGTCCCCCAGGAAATGCTCGTCACCCCCGCCATGGATGTGCGGCTAAAAAAGCTGCGGTTTCGCAGCGCCCATCGCGGCACCAAGGAAATCGACCTGATTCTCGGCAGCTTCGCCGAACATCGGCTCGAGTCCCTGTCGCCGGACCAACTCGATCGGTACGAAGCGCTGATCGAGACCCAGGATCCGAATCTATACGACTGGATCGTCGGGCTGGCCCCGGCGCCGGCCGAATACGATACGGATGTCCTGGCGCTCATCCGCGCCTATCGTCGTCCGACCGAGGCAACGTGATCCGCCGCGCCGAACTGTTTGCCACGCCTGGTCGCGTCGTCCTCTCGGGCGCGCCGGAAGGCTACGATGCGCTCGTCCTGTCGCGCCTGGCCAGCGAGGCCGGGCCGCCGCTGCTGCACGTCGCGCGCGACGAACCGCGGATGATGGCGACGGTGGAGGCGGCGCGCTTCCTCGCCCCCACCCTCGAAATCCTGCCGTTCCCGGCCTGGGACTGCCTGCCCTACGACCGCGCCTCGCCCAACGTGCGCGCGGTCAGCCGCCGCATCGAGACGCTGGTGCGGCTGGCCCAGCCCGCGACCGCGCGGCGCCTGGTCATCACCACCGTCAACGCACTGCTCCAGCGCGTGCCGCCGCGCAGCTTCTTCGAGCACGCGATCCTGACGGCGGCGGTCGGCGGCGACCTGCCCGACGGCCAGATCACGCCGTTCCTCGGCCGCAACGGCTATCGCCGGGTCGGTACCGTGCGGGAGGCCGGCGAGTATGCGCTGCGCGGCGGCATCCTCGACCTCTTTCCGCCGGGGGCGGAGCTGCCCATCCGCATCGACCGGTTCGGCGACCAGGTCGAGGCGATGCGGTCCTTCGATCCACTGACCCAGCGCAGCACCGGTGACCTGCAATCGGTGTCGCTGATGCCGGTCAGCGAGGTGCGCCTCGACGAGCAGACGATCGAGCGCTTCCGCACCGGCTACCGCGAGCGTTTCGGCAACGTGTCCGACGACGACCTGCTCTATGCCGCGATCAGCGAAGGCCGGCCGCATGTCGGGATGGAGCATTGGCTGCCGCTTTTCCATGAGCGGCTGGAGACATTGTTCGACCATCTGCCGGCGGCGAGCCCGCTGACCCTCGACCATCAGGCGGACGAGGCGGTGGCCGCGCGCTTCGCCACCATCGGTGACTATTTCGAGACGCGGCGCAGCCTGGCGACGGCGGCCACCGCCGGATCCGCACCCTACCGGCCATTGCCGCCGGAATTGCTGTATCTGGGCGAGGACGAACTGGCCGAGACGCTGGTCGACCGGGCGATCGTCCTGACCACCCCGTTCCATGCGCCGGGCACGCCCGGGCGGGTGATCGATGCCGGCGGCAGCCGCGGCCGCGAGTTCGGCGACGTCCGCGTGGCCGGCGCCAACATCTACGAGGCCCTGCGCGACCATCTGGCGGCAGAGCAGGCGGCGGGACGGCGCACCATCGTCGCCGCCTACAGCGCCGGCTCGCGCGAGCGGCTGCGCACCGTGCTGGCGGAGCATGGCATCACGGCCGCGGAATCGGTCGAGCGCTGGCAGAAGGCGACCTCGCTGGCGCCTGGCCGGACGGCGCTGGTGGTGCTGCCCATCGAATCCGGGTTCGTCGACGACAAGCTGACGGTGGTGACCGAGCAGGACCTGCTCGGCGATCGCCTTGCCCGCGGGACCAAGCGGCGGCGCAATTACGACCAGTTCGTCTCCGAGGTGTCGGCCCTGACCATCGGCGACTATGTCGTTCATATCGACCACGGCATCGGGCGCTATGACGGGCTCGTCACCCTGGAGGTGGCCTATGCCGCCCATGACTGCCTGCGCGTCGTCTATGATGGCGGCGACAAGCTGTTCGTCCCGGTCGAGAATATCGAGGTGCTGTCGCGCTATGGCAGCGGCGAGGGCGAGGTCGCCCTCGACAAGCTGGGTGGCGCCGGCTGGCAGGGGCGCAAGGCCCGCGTCAAGCAGCGCATCCGCGCCATCGCCGACGAGCTGGTGCGCCTGGCAGCGTCCCGCGAGGTGCGTGCCGGCGAGGTGATGCCGCCGCCCGAGGGGCTGTTCGACGAGTTCTGCGCCCGCTTCCCGTTCCCGGAGACCGAGGACCAGCTCCGCGCCATCTCCGACGTGATCGAGGACCTGGGCTCCGGCCGGCCGATGGACCGGCTGATCTGCGGCGATGTCGGGTTCGGCAAGACCGAGGTCGCCCTGCGCGCGGCCTTCGTCTCGGCGCTGGGCGGTGGCCAGGTGGCGGTGATCGTGCCGACGACCCTGCTCGCGCGCCAGCATTTCCGCACCTTCCAGCAGCGCTTCGCCGGCCTGCCGGTCAGGATCGAGCAGCTATCCCGGCTGGTGACGCCGAAGCATGCCAAGGCGGTGAAGGCGATGCTGGCGGAGGGCAGCGTCGACATCGTCGTCGGCACCCACGCCGTCCTCGGCAAGGACGTGAAGTTCCGCCATCTGGGCCTGGTCGTGGTCGACGAGGAGCAGCATTTCGGCGTCTCCCAGAAGGAGAAGCTGAAGCACCTGCGGGCGGAGGTGCATGTCCTGACCCTGACCGCGACGCCGATCCCGCGCACCCTGCAGATGGCGCTGTCCGGCGTCCGTCAGATGAGCATCATCGCCACCCCGCCGGTCGACCGGCTGGCGGTGCGCACCTTCGTCCTGCCGTTCGATCCGGTGGTGGTCCGCGAGGCGATCCTGCGCGAACGCTACCGCAGCGGACAGGTCTTCTATGTCTGCCCGCGGATCGAGGACATGGCCGACGTGCAGCAGGCGCTGCGCGAGCTGGTGCCGGAGGTGAAGATCGCGGTCGCCCACGGCAAGATGGCCGCGGCCGAGATCGAGACGGTGATGTCGGCCTTCTGCGACGGCGCCTACGACGTGCTGCTGTCGACCACCATCATCGAATCCGGCCTCGACATCCCGTCGGCCAACACCATGATCGTCCATCGCGCGGACATGTTCGGGCTGGCCCAGCTCTACCAGCTTCGCGGTCGCATCGGCCGCTCCAAGCAGCGCGCCTATGCCTACCTCACCTTGCCGCCCGGCAAGATGCTGACGGAAACCGCCCAGCGCCGCCTGGAGGTGATGCAGACCCTGGATACGCTGGGCGCCGGCTTCACCCTGGCCAGCCACGACCTCGACATCCGCGGCGCCGGCAACCTGCTGGGCGAGGAGCAGTCGGGCCATGTCCGCGAGGTCGGCGTCGAGCTCTACCAGCAGCTCCTGGAGGAGGCGGTGGCCGAGGCGCGCGGCCTGGCCGACGCCGAGGCCGGCGAATCCTGGACGCCGCAGATCGCCATCGGCACCTCCGTCCTCATCCCCGAGAACTATGTCGCCGACCTCGGCGTGCGCCTCGGCCTGTATCGCCGCATCTCGACCCTGGTCGACCGGCGCGAGATCGACTCCTTCGCGGCCGAGCTGGGCGACCGCTTCGGGCCGATGCCGGCGGAGGTCGAGAACCTGCTCGACATCATCGCGATCAAGCAGCTCTGCCGTGAGGCCAGGATCGAACGCATCGAGGCGGGGCCCAAGGGTTGCGTCATCGCCTTCCACAAGAACTCCTTCCCCAACCCGGCCGGCCTGGTGGAGTTCATCTCGCGCAACGCCGGCACCGCGCGTGTCCGCCCCGACCACAAGCTGGTCATCACGCGCGTCTGGGACGAGCCCAAGCAGCGCCTGAGCGGCCTGCAGAACCTCCTCAAGCTGCTGGTGAAGCTGGCGACCGCGGAGGCGCCGAAGGCCAAGGAGAAGGTGGCGGCCGGGCGGCACTAGAAGCTGGCCTCGACTGCCACAGAGATTTCATGGTTCGCCCTGGCTCCGTCAACGACGGTAGATCAAGGAGGGGTACTTGGCTGAGACACCGGCCGCCGGGCTGACGGTCGTCGAGCATGCGCTGGCGTCCCACTACCTGGCGGTCCTGCGGGACCGTGAGACGGGGATGGTGGGGTTCCGGCAGGCGATGCGCGGGCTGTCGCTGATCCTGGCGATGGAGGGAACCCGCGACCTGCCGCTGGCGCGCCGCCGCATCGCGACCCCGCTGGAGGAGGTGGAGGTCGGGCAGCTGGAGCAGGACACGCTGTTCCTGGTCTCGGTCCTGCGCGCCGGCGAGGGGCTGCTGGAAGGGCTACGCGCGCTGGTGCCGGAGGCGCGGATCGGCCATGTCGGCCTTTATCGCGACCCCGCGACCCTGAAGCCCGTGCATTACTACGAGCATCTGCCGCCCAGGATGGATCGCGGGCTGGTGCTGGTGGTGGACCCGATGCTGGCGACCGGCAGCTCCGCGGTCGCCGCCGTCGACCGGGTGAAGAAGCATGGTGGCCGCCGCATCCGGCTCCTCAGCGTCATCGCCGCGCCGGAGGGGGTGGCCAACCTGCAGGCCAGGCATCCGGACGTGGCCATCTGGACGGCCGCACTCGACCGCGGCCTGGACGATCACGGCTATATCCGGCCCGGCCTGGGCGACGCCGGGGATCGCTATTTCGGCACCGATTGAGCCGTTGCCCGGCCTTTGTGCGGGCACCGAAGCGGGGTAGCGTCGGCGACAATGAAAGATTCGGGGGAACGCCCCGGCGGGCCGCGCGCGCTGCTCGCCGATCGGGACTATTTGCGCCTGTGGCTGGTCGGCGGCTTCGCCAATGCGGTGCGCTGGCTGGAACTGCTGGCGGCGGGGGTCTTCACCTTCGACCTGACGGGCTCCGGCCTCATGGTCGCGTTGATGACCGTCGCCCGCATGCTGCCGATGCTGCTGTTTGGTGCATTGGCCGGCGCGGTCGCGGACTCGGTCAACCGCAAGACCCTGCTGATGGTCGGGCAGGCGGCCACCGGCATCGCGGCGTCGGTGATCTGCGTCCTTGCCTTCACCGGCATGCTGGAGCTGTGGCACATCGCGGCCGGCGGCACGGTGTCGGGCATGGTCTGGGCCAGCGAGATGGCCGTGCGTCGCCGCATGGTCAGCGAGGTGGCCGGCGCGACCCGAGTGGGGCAGGCGATCGCGCTGGACACCGTCACCGGCAGCATGACCCGGATGATCGGCCCGGCCCTGGGCGGGCTGTTGCTGGAGACGGTGGGGATCGGCGGAGTCTATCTGCTGTCCGCGCTCTTGTACCTAAGCGGCCTCGCCATGGTGGTGGGGTTGCGCTATTCGCAGGAGACGCGGCCGCTGGTGATCCGGCGCATCCCGGCCGACATCGCCGCAGGATTCGCGGTGGCGCGCGGCAGCGAGCTGATGATGGCGGTGCTGGCGACCACCGTCGTCATGAACGCCTTCGGCTTCTCCTACACCGCCATGCTGCCGCCGATCGGCCGTCACGAGTTCGGCGTGTCGGCGACGTTGGTGGGCGTGCTGGCCTCGGCCGAGGCGGGCGGCAGCCTGCTGGGCGGCCTGCTGCTCGCCAGCGGACGGCTGCCGGTCGAGCGGACGCGCCTCTTCATCGCCGGCGCCTTCGTCCTGATGACCGCGGTGGCCCTGGCCGCACTCGCGCCCTGGTACCTCCTGGCCCTGTTCCTCTTGTTCATCGGCGGGGCGGGGGCATCCAGCTTTGCCAGCATGCAGAGCACCCTGATCCTGACCGAGGCCCCGCCGGAAATGCGCTCGCGCCTGATGGGCATGGTGACGGTGTGCATCGGCACCGGCCCGCTGGGCGTGCTGCTGGTGGGCGCCATGTCCGACCATATCGGCGCCTCGGCCGCGATGCTGGTGATGGCCCTGGCCGGCATCGCCGGCCTCGCGCTGATCTACCTGCGCTGGCCGGCGCTGCGCCGGTGAGGATCGGCCCGGCGGGGCCTAGCGCCGGCGGACGTAGACGTGGACCTGCGGCTCGGAGATGCCGTTGATCTGGCGGTCATAGGTGCGGACCTGGCCTTCGGACAGGCCCATGCCGCGCATCGACTTTGCCACCCGGTCGGCATAGGCGTCGGTGCGCTTGGTATCGAAGGTGCCGCCGCGCGGGGTCACCGCCACGACGTCGAAGCGGATCTTGGGAGAGCGGTTCACTGCCACCTGCAGGGCCTCGTAGAGCGCTCGCTCGTACTCGACGTCGTCGCGCGGGAAGCGGATGACGACGAAGGTCTTGCGGCCATCGATGCTGACGGGACGGAAGGCGGAGGTAGCGGTCGACGCCGGCACCGCGGCCACAGGGGCCGCGGGGACCGAGCCGGCGGACGCCGTCGGCCCGGCGATCGGCGTCGGGGTCGCGCGGCCGGCGGTCGATCCGGATGGCGCGGCATTGCCGCCGCTGCGGATCGCGGCCAGCAGGCCGTCCGAACGCGGCCGCTCCGCCGCCAGCCACGCGGTCTGGCGGCCGATCTCGGCTTTCAGGTCATCGTCGCCGCCGGCCGCCTGGGCGTCCAGGGCGCGCATCCGCGCCACGATCTCGTCGACCCGCGCCAGATGGCTGCGCGCCTCGGTCCATTGCTCCAGCAGCTGCGGGCTGCGGGGGCCGGTGCCGGAACGCAGCTTGTCGGCGATGTCCTGGACGGTGCCGTTATAGGCGGCCGTTTCCGCCGCCGCCGCGCCCTTCAGGCGCGATGCGGCCTCGGTGCGCTCGGCCTGGCTCGCCCGCGGTCGCTCCGGGCCACTCTCTACCGCGGCCGGGCGCTCTGCGGCCGAAGCGGCGGGCGCGGTGCTGTCGGCATTGGTGCTTTCCGAACCCGTGAGGAACCCGGTCACGGATTCGACGGTGCTGCAGCCGGCGGTGAGCAGGGCCGCGAACGACATCGGGATGATCCAGGAACGGCCGGAGACAAGCATCACGGGACCTACCTCTTGGGGACGACAGGTTAGGGAGCGAATATAGGCAGCCGCCCTGGAACACAACGCTCCATGTCTGCGCGGGGTCTCTGGGCGGGTTCCGGCCGGCCGGCGCGATTGCCCATTGGCGCCCGGCCGATCCGGCCGGATACTCGGCCCCAGGCTCTTCTCTGGAGGCGTTCTATGGCGGTTGCTCTGGTATCACGCGCGCCGGGTCGGATGACCGACGCGGAATGGCAGGTGCGGGTCGATCTTGCGGCCTGCTATCGGCTGGTCCAGCATTTCGGCTGGTCCGACCTGACCGCGACCCACATCTCGGCGCGGGTGCCGGGCCCGGAGCATCATTTCCTGCTCAATCCCTATGGCGCGCTGTTCGACGAGATCACCGCCTCGTCGCTGGTCAAGGTCGACCTGGAGGGCAACGTGATCGACCCACCGGGGGCCGAGGTGATCCCGGCCGGTTTCGTCATCCATTCCGCCATCCACATGGCGGTGCCCGAGCTGACCTGCGTCCTCCACACCCACACCGCGGCCGGGGTCGGCGTCGCCACCCAGCGCGACGGGCTGCTGCCGATCACCCAGCACAGCCTGCTGATCCGCGACGCGGTCGCCTATCACGACTTCGAGGGCGCGGCGACCGACCTCGACGAGCGCGAGCGGCTGGTGGCCGACCTCGGCGACCGCCGGGTCCTGATCCTGCGCAACCACGGGCTGCTGACCGTCGGCAAGACGGTGGGCGAGGCCTTCGTCTGGATGTACCGGGCGGAGCGCGCCTGCCGCATGCAGCTGGCCTTCCAGGGCGCCAACGTGCCGGCCTACCCCCTGTCGGACGCGGTGGTGGAGCGGACGGCCGAGCAGGGCCGCATGGTCGCGACCGGCAACAACCGCGCGCCGGTCGGCGCGCGGGAATGGCCGGCGATGCTGCGTCTCGTCGACCGGATCGACCCGACCTACAAGAACTGAGCG
>CAZQOA010000061.1:0-28880 GCA_964594715.1 uncultured Rhizobiaceae bacterium
GGCCTCGTTCACCTCGGCGCCCGGCAGGGCTTCCAGGCGCGCGATCTCGTCCAGCGGCAGGTCGGTGAAGAGGCGCATGAAGCGGCCGACATCGGCGTCCTCGGTGTTGCGCCAGAACTGCCAGAAATCATAGGGCGACAGGCGGTCGGGGTTGAGCCAGACGGCACCGGACGCGGTCTTGCCCATCTTGGCGCCGGACGCGGTGGTGATCAGCGGCGTCGTCAGGCCGAACAGCTCGCGCTCCGCGGTGCGGCGGCCGAGGTCGACGCCGTTGACGATGTTGCCCCACTGGTCCGACCCGCCCATCTGCAGCGCACAATCGTAGCGTCGCGCCAGCTCGACGAAGTCGTAGGCCTGGAGGATCATGTAGTTGAATTCGAGAAAGGTGAGCGGCTGGTCGCGCTCCAGCCGCAGGCGCACGCTGTCCATCGTCAGCATGCGGTTGATCGAGAAATGACGCCCGACGTCGCGCAGGAACGGGATGTAGGCGAGGCGGTCCAGCCAGTCGGCATTGTCCGCCATGATGGCGTCGGTCGGGCCGTCGCCGAACGTCAGGTAGTTGGCGAAGCTCTTCTGCAGGCTGGCCTTGTTGCGGGCGATGTCCTGGTCGGTCAGGACCGGGCGCGTCTCGTCGCGGCCGGACGGATCGCCCACCTTGGTCGTGCCGCCACCCATCAGGACGATCGGCTTGTGGCCGGTGCGCTGGAGCCAGCGCAGCATCATGATCTGGACCAGATGCCCGACATGCAGGCTGTTGCCGGTGCAGTCGAAGCCGATATAGGCGACCACGATCTCCTTGCGGCAGCGGGCGTCGAGCGCGGCGGCGTCGGTCATCTGATGGATGAAGCCGCGATCATGCATGGCGGCGAGGAAATCGGATGCAGGGCGGGTCATGGCGTGCTTTCGGAGATCGGCCGTGGAATCGATTGCCGCGGCCGCCGCCGTTTAGCACACTCGCCCGACCTCGCAAATCCAGGCTAGGGCCCGCCGATGACCTCCGACCCCGGTTTCCCGCCCATCCTCGCGATCGGGCTGATGAGCGGAACCTCGCTGGACGGCGTCGATGCCGCCCTGGTCGAGACGGATGGCTGGCGCGTGACGGCGACCGGGGCAGCGCTGACGGTGCCCTATCCGCCGGCCTTCCGCGACCGGGTCCGCTCGGTCCTCGGCGATCGCGGCGACGTGGCCGGGGTGGCGCTGGAACTGACCGAATACCATGCAGGCGCGGTGCAGCGGCTGCTGGATGAGGCCGGCCTGGCCCCGGGCCAGGTCGGTGTGGTCGGCTTCCATGGCCAGACCATCCTGCACCGGCCGGCCGAGCGGCTGACGCGCCAGATCGGCGACGGCGCGTTGCTGGCGGAACTGACCGGCATCCCGGTGGTCGACGACTTCCGCAGCGCCGACGTGGCCGCGGGCGGCGAGGGCGCGCCGCTGGTGCCGGTCTATCACCTGGCGCTCGCGGCCGGGCTGGAGCGGCCGCTGGCGGTGCTCAACATCGGCGGGGTCGCCAATGTCACCTTCATCGGCGCGGACGATGGGTTGATCGCCTTCGATACCGGGCCCGGCAATGCGCTCATGGACGACTGGGTGGCGGCCACGACCGGGCAGCCCTTCGATGCCGGCGGCATGCTGGCGGCCTCGGGGCGGGTCGATGCCGGGGTCCTGGCGCGGCTGCTGGCGCACCCCTATTTCGCCCGGCCGGTGCCGAAATCCCTGGATCGCGACGAGCTCGGCCGGCGGGAATGGGCACACCTGTCGCCGGCGGACGGGGCCGCCACCCTGTCGGCCTTCACCGTGGCCGCCGTCGCGGCCGCCCGCGCGCACCTGCCCCAGGCGCCGGTGCGCTGGCTGGTCGGCGGTGGCGGGCGACGCAACGCGGCCCTGCTCGACGGCCTGCGCCGGACCTTGGGCGTCCCGGTCGAGCCGGTGGAGGCGGTCGGCTGGGACGGCGACGCGCTGGAGGCGCAGGCTTTCGGCTTCCTGGCCGTGCGCTCGCTGCGTGGGCAGCCGCTCAGCCTGCCGGGCACCACCGGCGTCCCCCACCCGATGCCGGGCGGGCGCCACCATCAGCCGCGGTCGCGGAAATATGCCGAAGGCCGCAAGGTCGGATAGGCGTCGTCCAGGTCGGGCCGCGCGGCGAGGCGGCGGGCCAGGTCGGACGGCGGGCGAAAGGTGGCCGCCTCGCTGACATTGCGGGTCTGCTGCCCGCACCAATGGTCGGCGGCGCTGCCGATGTCGATGGCGATCCCGCCGGCCTGCCGGATCCAGCCGCAATAGACCTTGCCCAGGATCCCGGCCGCCACGAGGACGACGTCGCCCGCCCGGTATCCTTCCAACTCGTCGCGGATTCCGTCGAAGCGGTCGGGAAAATGGGCGCCGGCAGCGCGCGTCCCGCCGTATTTGCGCTCTGGCGGGACGGGATGGACCCGCGTCACCTCCAGGCCGAACTGCCGCTGGACGGCATCCGCCAGCTCGTCGCGCCCGGTCACCAGGGCGCAGTGCCCGAGCCGGCCCAGCAGCACATCCCAGATGCGCCAGAACGCGAAGGCATTGTGGAAATGGCAGGTGGTGACGATCTGTCCGGGCCGGTCGATCGTGCCCTCCTCGGGCGCGGGCGCGATGGCGGCGAACTGGTCGATCACCGCCAGCAGGCCGCGGCTGGTCTGGTCCAGCCGCTTCGGCCCGGCCAGTGCCTGGCAGATGCGGTAGAGGTCGGGCACCCCCACCATGTCGGCCTGGCGGATGGCGGCGGCCAGCTCGCGCTCGACCCGGCGCAAATCGGCCTCGCCCCGTGCCGCCCGCGACCACCAGACGCGCTGGACCGTGGCCTGGTCCCGCCGGCGATGGCGCTCGTCCTCGGCCCGGTAGGGCAGGAAGTTCCCTTCGCCATCACCCAGGCGGATGGCGGCGTAGGGGCGGCGATCGGCGATGGCGCGGGCCAGGTGCTCGCCCACCGCCAGCGCGGCCGCGAGGCTGGTCTGCGCGTCGAGCAGCAGCAGGTTCGGGTGGCGCCCGCGAAGCATCGCCATGGCATCGCACGCCCGCTCCAGGACGGCGCGGTTGGCCGTCGGGCCAAGCGGGGTATCGCCGTCCGCGGCCAATGCGTCGCGCAGCCCGGCTTCGGGCATGCCGTCGGCTGCCGGCAAGGGGCGGTCCGGGCCGGCGAGTGCGGCCAGGCAGTCGTCGAGGTCGCGCTCGAACCGGGCGGCCAGCTTCATGTCCGGCGGCATGCGGTGGTCGCCGGCAATGCGATCGAGCAAACGGCGTGCACCCGCCGGCTCCGGCCCCTCCCGCAGCGCCGCCAGGAGGTCCGGAAGCAGGCGCGGCGAAAGCTGCGCCATGGCCGGGGTCGGCGCGATCCGGCGCAGCATCCGGCGAGCGTCCTCGACGCGGTCGCCGATCAGCAAGGTGCGCACGGTCAGCGCCTGGTCGACCGACTGGTGCCCGGTGCCCAGCGCCAGCAGGTCCAAAGCCGCGTCGATCCGGCCGAGGGTCGACAGCCCCTCGATCAGGGCAAGGCGCAGATCGCGATCGGTGGCGACGATCGCGGCCTGGTCCTCCAGCAGGGCGGCCAGGCCCTCCCAGTCCTGCTGCAGCCGGGCCAGCGTCGACCAGGCGGTCAGGCGCCTCCTGGAGGTCCATTGCGCATCGGGGATGGCCGCCAGGAATGCCTTGGCCGCGTCCGCCCGGTCGAGATGGGCGAGTGCCACGATGATCTCGTGCGGCGCGGCGGGGTGGCGAAAGCGATCCCAGATGCGGCGCCAGCGCGTGACCGCGGTCTCCCAGTCCTGGCAGTGGGTGGCGGCGCCCGCCAGGCCGAACAACGGCTCCGGGCGATCGGGGGCGCAGGCGGCGGCGTGCCGGAAGCGCGCTTCCGCGGCCGGGACCCGATCCTGCTTCAAGAGGATGCGACCACTTTCGACCAGGCTCGGGACATGATCGGGGGCGCGGCGCAGGGCCTCTTCGGCCGCGGTGGCGGCCCGTTCGAGGTCGCCGATCCGGTAGGCGATCCTGGCGACGCCACAGGGTCCCTCCGGTCGTTCCGGAAATCGCGCCGCGGCCTCCGCGAACGCCTGCGCCGCGTCGGCGACGCGGGCGAGGGCGGCCAGCGCTTCGGCACGGCCGATCAGGGCGTCGAGGGGGCCGTCGTCGCGCACCATCGTCTCCCAGGTGGCGAGGGCATCCGCGAACCTGCCCTCGCGCATCGCCCGGGTGGCCGTCTCCTTCATGCTGCCACCGGGCCGCGCTCGCGGAACCAGGCCGACGGGCGGAGCGCCGGGTAGGCGGCGTCGAGGTCGGCGCGCCCGGCATACCACTCGCCCAGTCGCGGCGGCGGGCGGAAGGCGGCGGCCTCGTTGCCCGTGCGCGTCTCCTGGCCGCACCAATGGTCGGCGGCGCTGCCGATATCGATGGCGATGCCGCCCGCCTGGCGGATCGCGGCACAATAGATCTTGCCCAGGATGCCGGCCGCGACCAGGATGGCCTCGCCTGGCCGGATCGACGCCAACTCGCCCCGCAACTCGTCGAACCGACCGTCGAAATGGTGCGTCGGCGTGCCCGAAGGCGCGACGAACTTCCGTTCCGGCGGGATGGCGAAGACGCGCGTCACCGCCACGCCGAAGCGCCGTTCCAGCGCGGCCGGAAGGTCGTTGCGGCCGGTGATCACGGCGCACCGGCCGAGCCGGCCCAGCAGCGCGTCCCAGATGCGCCAGAAGGCGAACGCGTTGTTGAGGTGGCAGCTGGTGAGCAGGTGATGGGGCTGGCCGATGGGGCCGCCCTCGGGGGCGGGGGCGACACCCGCGAACTGCTCGACCACGGCCAGCACCCCGCGGCTCGTCTGGGTGGGCATGGTGCCGCCACCCAGCGACAGGACCAGGCGGTAGGCGTCGGGGATGCCGACGATGTCGGCCATGCGGATGGCCGCCGCCAGTTCCAGCTCGATGCGGCGAAGGCCGGCCGGCGGCAGGGGCTCGTGCGCCCACCAGATGCGCTGGATCGATGCCTGGTCGGTCCGCCGATGTCGCTCCAGGTCACCCGCATAGGGCAGGAAGTTCCCTTCGCCGTCGCCCAGCCGAATGATCGACAGCGGCGCACCCTCGGCGACGGCGCGCGCCACGCGATCGCCCAGCGCCAGGGCGGCGGCGAGATTCGTCTGGGTATCCAGCAGGGAACCCGGATGCCGGCCATGGATGGCCGCGATCGCCCGCAACGCCCGCGGGAGCTCGATGCCGGCGGACCGGTCGGCCGGGTCGTCGGGCGCCGCCAGCACCGCCCGGATGCCGGTCGCGGTCGCAGACGAGCCGGCGGGCAATGCCCCCGCGCCGGACAAGGCCGCCAGGCTGTCGTCGAGGTTCCGCTCGAAAATGGCGGCCAGCCGCAGGTTCTTTGCCGTATCGGGCGAGGCGGCGATCCGCTCCAGGACCCGCCGCGCCTCGGCCGGGCCGGGGGATGCGCGCAATGCCGCCAGGATATCGGGCAGCAGCCGCGCCGGGGTTCGCAGGACCTCCGAACTCGATGCCAGCTTGCGCAGGTGCTGGTAGGCGACGTCGACCAGGCCCGCGCCGATCAGGGCCCGCGTACTGACCGCCTGGTCGGTGGCGGCCGTGCCGACGCCGAAGCGGTGGACCAGCGCCACCGCCTCCTGGAAGCGCCCGCGCAGCAGCAGCGCCTCCATGTAGTGGCGGCGCAGCCGCGGATCGCCGGTCGCGATGTCGCGACTGCGATCCAGCAGCCCGGCCATCCAGTCCCAGTCATGTTGCAGGCGCGCAAGCCGGCATTGTGCCGCCAACTGGTCTGCGGGCGTCCAGCCAGGGGCGGACAGGTTCGCCAGGAAGGCCCTGGCCTCGTCGCCGCGATCCTGGAATGCCAGCGCGGTGACGATCTGCATCGGTGCCAGGCGGTCGCGAAAGCGGTCCCAGATTTCCCGCCAGCGCCGGGTGGCGTCCGGCCAATCCTGCTGCTGCGTGGCGACGCCGGCCAGCCCCATCAGGGGTGCGCGATGACCGGGGGCGATCGCGGCTGCGCGACGGAAGTGACGGGCGGCCTCGTCGCCCAGCTCCTGGAGGAGGAGCAGGCGTCCCATCTCGCACAGGCTCGCGGCATCGTCCGGCGCGCGCCGAAGGGCTTCCCGGCATGCCGCCGCCGCGGCGGTGAAATTCCGTTGCCGCATCGCGACGCGCGCCATGCCGCAGGGCCCCTGCGGCAGGTGCTGGAACCGGCTTGCGAACTGGGCGAAGGCCCGGGCTGCATCGTCATGGCGCCGCAGCAGGGCCAGCGCCTCGGCTCGCCCGATCAGCGCTTCCGGCAGGTCGCCGTGGCGCAGCATCTCGTCCCAGATTTGCAGGACGTCGGCGAAGCGCCGCTCCGCCAGCGCAACGCCGACGGCGCGTCGCAGTTCGCCCAACGGGCGTGCCGCCGGAAGCGGGCGGGGATCGGCCTTGAGCTGGTCCAGCGCCGCACGGTAGGCACGGGTCGGTAACCGTCGATCGAGTTCGCGGAGCACGGCGTCGGCGCGCGGGCCCATGAAGCGGGCGGTGGCCACGTTCATCAGATGGCGATGATGGGCAGGGGCGTGGGTATTCCGTTCGTGCCCGACATAGAGGTAGAGGCGGGGCAGGTCGAGGTGGACGACCTGGGCCCCGGCGACGATCGCCATGGCCACCGGGGTGTCCTCGCCGCGGCGGATCTCGGGGTAGGGCGGCAGGATCTCCTTCCGGCACAGCATCGAGCCTTCCCAGACGCGCCGTGAGGACACGGCCAGCATCCCGAGCCCCGGCAGCCATTGCAGCCAGCGCGGCAGGAAGCACGCGGCGCTGTCGGTGATGCCCATGACCCGCATCTGCAGCTCGATGCGCAGCGGATCGTAGAGGTCGTCGTCGTCCCACTGGCAGACGAGCGCGCCGCGGGCATGGGCGAGCGACTGGTTGCGCAGCGCGCCCAGCGGACGGCCCTCCGCCGGCACGCGGATGTGCCGGATCGCGGGATCGCCCAGCGCGTCGACGTGGCGGGCCAGCGCGTCGTCCGGATCGTCGTCGATGATGACCAGTTCGCGGGCGGGCCAGGTCTGGTTCCGGAAGCACTGGATCGCCAGTTTCGCCAGCGGAGCGCGCCTGCCCGTCACCATCACGCACGAGACCAGCTCCAGATCGCGGCCCTCGCCCGACCAGTTCGGCGCCAGCTTCAGGCGGACCGGCGGGGCGATCCGATGCCGGCCCGTGCTGATCTGCGCCACCGCGCCTGCCGGGGCGCCGATGCGGTGGGGATGCCGGTTCCGGAACCAGGTACCCTCCCAATGATGGTGGGCGTAGGCCTGGGAGGCGATGCGGTCCCAGCGCTCGATGTCGAACATCTCGCCGCGCCAGCAGGCGTCCCGGTCGACGGGATAGAGCAGGGCCGGCTCCACCAGCCGGACCGGGGCGGCATGGCGGTAGCGGGCGTGCAGGCGGGACAGGAGAAACGGCCCGGTCGCATCGAGCGGGTCGATTTCATGCCGCGCCTCCATCAGCCCGCGGCGGACATCCGTCCAGAAGGGGTGATGCGGCGCCGAGGCGAGGAAGCTCGGGCAGGGCAGCCGGTCCAGCTTGCGCGCCGCGGCCTTGCCCGTCTGGACGTGGGATTCGGGCTCCAGGCCGATGACGAGGCTGTGCCCTTCCAGGAGCGGGTCGACCGGGCGGAAGCATTCCAGGTCGAGATCGACGAAGACGCCGCCCAGATGGGCCATCACCAGGTAGCGGGCCGCGTCCACCCGCATGATCGGCTCGGGATAGCCGTCGAGGACCGGCAGGAATTCGGGATCATGCTCGGCCACGAAGCAGCGCAGGTCGGCATCCGTCCACAGGCGGTGGGTCCAGCCGGGGTGGTGGCGGTGCCAGCTCCGGACGAAGGGTTCGAAGCGTGCCGGCACCTCCGCCGTGCGCCAGGTGTAGTGCAGGAGCGTCGGGATCGCGGGGCTGCCGGCGGCGACGGTTTCCACGCCGGGCCCCAGGATCGGTCGGCCGTCCATCAGCCGGCCGGCCGATGCGATCGCACCTGGTCCCAGGAGCGCGCGGGATTGTGGCAGAACAGGATGACGAGGTCGCCCGGGCGGGACGCGCGCAAGGTGTAGGGCACGGCGACGACCTCGTCCGGAACGCAGCCGATCCGGCTCTGTGGCACGCCGGCATCGACCAGGGCCCTGGCCAGGCGTCGCGCGACCTCGCCCGGCGCCCGGCCGCGGGTATCGTCGGGGCCGGTGCAGACATAGGCGTCGAAGCCGCCGGCCGCCGCCTTGGCGATGTCCAGGTAGTGGGCATCGATGCGATTGCCCGGGGCGTTCAGCATGCAGATGCGCCGGCCCCGGACGTCGCTGGCCTGGGCCCAGGCGCGCAAGGCGGCGATCGCCGGACCATTATGGCCATAGTCGACGACGACGCGAAACGGCAGCCCGTCATGGATCGACAGCCGGCCCTGCGCCGTCGCCCAGGACAGGTCGTAGCGGGCGAGGCCGGCGGCGATGGCGCCCGGGCCCGCTCCCATGCCCCAGGCGATGGCGGCCGCGAACAGGGCGTTCTCGACATTGTGCTGCGCCCGGCCGCCGTCGGCGGCCGGGATCTCCGACACCCGGGCGACCGGGATGTCGCAGCCGTCGACGCGCATCACGATCCGCGCGTCGCCATCCTGGCCGGCCAGGGTGGCCGCGATATCCCCCGGTGGCAGGCCGTCGCCGACCAGCGGGTGCCGCGGGTCGGTGGAGACGAAGCAGCAGCGCCCGGCCGGCGTGATGGCCTTCATGGCGACGCAGAGCGGGTCCCGCGCATTGAGGACGGCCAGCCGGCTTGCCGTCCGGACCACCAGCCCCTTGGCGTCGGCCAGCATCTGCCGGTCGGTGACGCCGTCGATCCCGACATGGTCGTCGCCGACGTTCAGCACCGCGCCGACGCTGCAGCGGTCGAAGCCCAGCCCGTAATTGACGATGCCGCCGCGCGCCGTCTCCAGCACCGCGGCCTCTACGGCCGGGTCCTGCAGGATCATCCGCGCCCCGGGCGGGCCTGCCAGGTCGCCCCGCGCCAGGACGCGGTCGTCGATCTCCACCGTGGCGGTGGTGGCGGACCCCACCGTCAGCCCCATCTCGCGCAGGATGCGCGCCACCATCCGCACGGTGGTGGTCTTGCCGTTGGTGCCGGTGACGGCGGCCAAGGGGATCCGGCCGTTGGCCCCAGCCGGAAAAAGGTTGTCGACGACCGCGCCCACGACATCGGGCGACCCCGGGTCGACGACGTGGGGTCGCAGCCCCGGGCTCTGGTTGACCTCGCAGATGGCGCCGCCGGTTTCCGACAGGGGACGGCTGACGTCGGCCGTCAAGAGATCGATGCCTGCGACCTCGACGCCGACCAGCCGCGCCGCCTCCTCGACGGTCCGGCGGACCTCGGGATGGACCCGGGCAGTGACATCCTCCGAGGTCCCGCCGGTCGAGACGTTGGCGTTGCCGCGCAGGGCCACGACCACGCCGTCTTCGGGCGCCTGGTCCAGGTCCAGCCCCTCGCGCCGGAGCAGGCGCAGCGCCTCGTCGTCGATGGTGATGCGGACCAGCTCGGGGGCGGCGTCGCCGACGCTGCGGCGCTGGTCGAGATTGGCGATCCGGACCAGCTCGCGGACCGTGTTCCGGCCATCGCCGACCACGCTGGCCGGTCGCCGCCGGGCGGCGGCGACCATGCGACCCTTGATGACGAGGAACCGGTGATCGTCGCCGGGGACATGCTTTTCGACCAGGATGCGGCCGTGCCGTTCCACCTTGTGGAAGGCGGCGGCAACCGCATCGCGGTCCCGCAGGTCGGTGATGACGGCCCCGCCCTTGTCGACCCGGGCGGCCTTCACGACGACCGGGAACCCCAGTTCTTCCGCGGCGCTGATCGCAGCGCCCACGGTCTGGACCAGGATCTGCCTCGGCACCGGCAGGCCGGCACTGGCCAGCAGCAGGCTGGTATAGATCTTGTCGGTCGCGATCGTGTGCGCGATGGCGGACGACCGGTCGTTGACGGTGGCGGAAAGCCGCCGCTGCCGGCAGCCATGGCCAAGCTGCACGATCGATCCATGCGGAAACAGCCGGTGGTGGGGGATGCCCCGCCGTTCCGCCTCGCGGATCTGGAAGCGGGCGGTATGGACGATCTGGAAGCTGGCCACGATATGGTCGAACTGCGCCCGCATCCGTGGGCCGTCGAGGGTCGAGGTGCCGCCGGTTTCCGCGGCCAGGGCCAGATCGACGAGGCCGATGGCGTAGCGCAGCGACGCGGCACCGATCTCCGGCTCCTCGAAGCCCACCAGCAGGTTGAAGACGGAAGGCTCGGTCGTCCGCCGGGCGATCGCCAGGTCGACCCTGGCGCGGGACGCGCGCTGCAGCTCGCGCGCCAGCAGGGCGACCAGCGTGGCCAGCAGGGTCTTTTCCGGGTCGCACCCGGCGCGGACGGCCGCGATGCAATCGGGCGCGTCCGCGGCCAGCCGTTCGAAGAAGGCCGGCCGCCGCCGGGCGACCGGTTGCGTCCCCCACGGACCCAGGTCCACCGTCTGCCGGGCGACGGGCACCATGGCATAGATGTTGGGACCCAGGTAGTTACGCCAGGAAATCAGGCGGAAGCGGGCGTCCGCACGCATGGAGGGGGCAGGGCCGGCTGCCCGCTGCATCACCATCCGGGCCTCGTCCGGGCCGATCGAAGGTCAAATCCGAGAACGGGGCCGTGCACTCCACGATCGACCATCGACACCTGATCCGATTTTCCAGCGAATATTTCTAGCGGGCCGACCGAGTGCGCGTAAAGATCGCCGCGGCGTAGCCTCCTTGCGCCGGCCGGAAGGCAGCCGCTACCGTTTCGCCATCCCCACAGGAGACGACCGATGGATGCGAGCGGAATCGCCTACGATCCCAAGACCACCCGGCTACTTTCCTTCCAGGATGCGGTCGGCGGCTTCCGCGACGGGTCGGACAGCCCGCGCGCCTATCTCGAGCGCTGCCTGGAGACGGTGGCGGCGCGCGAGCCCGAGGTGCGGGCCTTCGTGGTCGTCAATCAGGAGGGCGCGCGCCGGGCGGCCGACGCATCGGCCGCGCGCTACAAGGCCGGCCGCGCGCTCGGCCCGCTGGACGGGATGCCGCTCGGGGTGAAGGACCTCTACGAGACCGAGGACATGCCGACCGGCATGGGCAGCCCGATCTATGCCGGCTGGGAGTCCCATCGCGACGCGGCCTCGGTCTTCGCGCTGCGCCGCCAGGCGGGCGTGGTCGTCCTGGGCAAGACGACGACGACCGAATTCGGCTTCAGCCATCCCGGCCCGACCACCAACCCGTTCGACCCCGGGCGCACGCCGGGCGGGTCCTCGTCCGGGTCGGCGGCGGCGGTCGGTGCGCGCATGGTGCCGGCGGCGTTCGGCAGTCAGCTCATGGGGTCGGTGGTGCGGCCGGCCAGCTACTGCGCCAATTTTGGCTACAAGCCGACCTATGGCGCGCTCAACCGCGGCGGCGGCCATTCCAGCCTGAGCCAGAGCCATCTCGGCCTGCATGCCGGCAGCCTGGCCGACGCCTGGGCGGTCGCCTTCGAGACCTCGCGGCTGGCGGGCGGCGACCCGGGATATCCGGGCATCTACGGCAGCGGGGCCGCCCTGCCGCCGGCCCTTCGGCCACGCGTGCTGGCCCGGCTCGACGGTCCCGGCTGGGACGTCGCCGACGCGGCGGCGCGGCAGGCGCTGGACGAATATGCAGGGCGCCTCGCCGCCACCGGGGTCACCGTCCTGACAAAGGCCGACCATCCCGGCGTGGCCGCGCTGGAGGAGGCGATCGGCCCGTGCTGGGACAACTCCATGACGATCATCGGCTGGGAGCTGAAATGGCCCTTGGCCGCCTATCGCGAGAAGGGCGAGGGGTTGCTCAGCCAGTCGATCGCCGACCGGCTCGACGGCTGGGAGAAGATCACCATCGAGGAGTATCGTCGGGCGGTCGAGATCCGGCACGAGATGCGCCGCCGGCTGGCGGCCCTGCGCCCGGCGATCGAGGGCTTCGTCGGGCTGCCGGCGCCGGGCATCGCCCCGCGCGGCCTCGAATCGACCGGCAACCCGATCTGCAACGTCCCGTCCTCGACCCTGGGGGCGCCGGCCTTCACGGTGCCGCTGCTGGCCCAGGACGGGATGCCGCTCGGCGTCCAGATCATGGGCTACCCCGATGGCGACGAGGCGACCTGCGCGATGGCGCGCTGGATGGCCGAGACGCCGCTTCAGTAGGCCGGCAGTTGCCCCTCCGCCCCCGTCAGCGCACGACGATGCGCGGCGGGGCGCGGCGGGCGTCGCTGGTGCCGACCAGCTCCCACACGCGCCTGGCCAGGGCGCGGTAGACCTCGGCGTGGGGGCCCGCGGCGTCGGACGCCACGATCGGGTTGCCCTCGTCGGAGGTCTCGCGGATGGCGATGTCGAGCGGGATTTCCGCCAGGAACTCCGTCCCCAGCCGCTCGGCCTCGCGCCGGGCCCCGCCATGGCCGAAGATTTCGGCGCGGTGGCCGCAGTTCGGGCAGCAGAAATAGCTCATGTTCTCGACGATGCCGAGGACCGGCACGTCGACCTTGCGGAACATGTTGAGGCCCTTGCGTGCGTCGAGCAGTGCTATGTCCTGCGGCGTCGACACGATGACCGCGCCCGAGAGCGGGACCTGCTGGGCCATGGTCAGCTGCGCGTCGCCGGTGCCGGGCGGCATGTCGACCACGAGGATGTCGAGCGTGCCCCAGTTGACGTCGCGCAGCATCTGCTGGAGCGCGCTCATCACCATCGGCCCGCGCCAGATCATCGGCGTGTCCTCGGCCACCAGGAAGCCGATCGACATGACCTTGACCCCGTGGCGTTCCATCGGCTCCAGGATCTTGCCGTCATGGGAGGTCGGCCGGCCGGAGATGCCCAGCATTCGGGGCATCGAGGGGCCGTAGATGTCGGCGTCGAGGACGCCGACCGCGAGCCCGTTGGCGGCCAGACCCAGGGCCAGGTTGGCAGCGGTGGTGGATTTTCCGACGCCACCCTTGCCGGACGCGACCGCGACGATGGTGCGCACGCCGGGAATGGCGCCGCGATTGGCGCCGGGCGCCGCCGCCGCCGGACGACCCGCTGGCGGTGGCGGCGCGGCCGGCGTGCGGTGGGCGGTCAGCACCGCGGTCACCGACAGGACGCCTTCCAGCTGCTCGACGGCCTTCTCGGCACTGCGGCGCAACGGCTCCAGGGACGGCCCGCGGGCCGGGTCGACCTCGATCGCGAAGGCGACGTGGCCGTCCTTCGTCTGCAGGCCGGAAATCATTCCGAGGCCGACCAGATCGCCTCGATCTCCATCGCGGATGGAGCGGAGCGCGCCCAGGATCGCCTCCTCGGTGATGGCACCCATCCTTGAAAACTCCACCTGTCTGGCAAATATCGCGTTGACCTGTCGCCGCTGCTGCGGCCAGTTGTGTCATATGGGGCCGTCGCGCTGGTTTTGCCAAGCGGCGGCCGATCGGCGTTGAGACGAAGGAGAACGGCGAATGCCGTGGAACAATCAGGGGGGCGGTGGCCCTTGGGGCGGCGGAGGCGGCGGCGGTCAGGGACCGTGGGGACGCGGCCCGTCGGGCGGTGGCCCGAAGCCGAACCTGGAGGACATCATCCGCCAGGGGCAGGACCGGTTTAAGCGCCTCATGCCGAGCGGTTTCGGGGGCGGTCGCGGCGTTGCCGTGGTCGTGGTGGTGCTGGCGCTCATCTGGCTGGCCAGTGGTTTCTACCGCGTGCTGCCCGACGAACAGGGGGTCGTACTGCGCTTCGGTGAGTTCGTGAAGACGACCCAGCCCGGCCTCAACTACCATCTTCCGACGCCGATTGAATCCGTGCTGACGCCAAAGGTCACCCGCGTCAACCGGGTCGAGATCGGCTTTCGCGCCGCCGAGTCGGCGCGTGGCGGGTCGGTCCGGCAGATCCCCGAAGAAAGCCTGATGCTGACCGGCGACGAGAATATCGTCGACATCAACTTCACGGTCTTCTGGGTCATCCGTAACGCTGGCGAGTTCCTCTTCAACATCCGCTCGACCGAGCAGACCGTGAAGGCTGCGGCCGAAAGCGCGGTGCGCGAATCGATCGGCCAGATCCCGATCGCCCTGGCGCTGGCCGAAGGCCGCCGCGAGATCGAGCAGAACACGCTGCGCCTGCTCCAGGAGATCCTGGACAACTACAAGGCGGGTATCCTCGTCACGCAGGTGCAGTTGCAGAAGGTCGACCCACCCGGGCCGGTCATCGACGCGTTCCGCGACGTGCAGCGCGCCCGCGCCGATCAGGAGCGGCTGCGCAACGAGGCCGAAGCCTATCGCAACGACATCATCCCGCGGGCCCGCGGCGAGGCCGAGCGCCTGGTGCAGGAGGCGGAAGCCTACAAGCAGGAAGTCGTCGCCCGCTCCGAGGGTGACGCGCAGCGCTTCATCTCGGTGTACGACGCCTACCGCGCGGCCCCCGACGTCACCACCCAGCGTATCTACCTGGAGACCATGGAAGACGTGCTGCGGAACGTAAGCAAGGTGCTGATCGACAAGTCCGGCGCCGGCGTGGTGCCGTACCTGCCGCTGCCCGAGATCGCCAAGCGGACGGGAGGGCCGGGCGGTACGCCCAGTACCTCGTCCCGCACGCCGACGGGGGGCACCGCACAATGAACCGCAAGTTCCTGATCGGCGTCGGCGTCGTGGTCCTGGCCACGGTGATCCTCGCCATGTCGTCGCTGTTCATCGTCAACCAGGCCGAACAGGCGATCGTCCTGCAATTCGGCGAGCCCAAGCGGGTGATCCGCGATCCCGGCCTGAAGGTGAAGATCCCCTTCATCCAGAACACCGTCTTCTACGACAAGCGCCTGCTGGACTTCGCGCCACCCTCGGAAGAGGTGATCGCGTCCGACCAGAAGCGGCTGGTGGTCGATACCTTTGCGCGCTACCGCATCGTCGATCCGCTGCTCTTCTACCAGACGATCGGTGCCGAGGCGCTGGCCCAGACCCGGCTTGGCGCTACCATCAGCGGCAGCCTGCGCCGCGTCGTCGGCAATGTGACGCTGGCCCAGGTCCTGTCCGACGAGCGGTCGCGGATCATGGAAGAGATCCGCCTCGACGTGAACAAGGCAGCGGTCAGCTTCGGCCTCGACGTGGTGGACGTCCGGCTGCGCCGTGCCGACCTGCCGGAAGAGAACAGCCAGGCGATCTTCGCCCGGATGCAATCGGAACGTGAGCGCGAGGCCCGGGAATTCCGTGCCCAGGGCGCCGAGCTCGGCCAGCGTATCCGGTCGCGGGCAGAGCGCGAGCGCACGGTCATCATCGCCGAGGCGCAGAAGCAGGCGCAGATCCTGCGCGGTGAAGGCGAAGGCGAATCGGTGAAGATCTACGCCGATTCCTTTGGCAAGGACCCGAGCTTCTTCTCGTTTTACCGCTCGATGCAGGCCTACCGCGAGGCGCTGGGCGGCGGCGACACCACCATGGTCCTGTCGCCGGACAGCGACTTCTTCCGCTACTTCTCGCGGCAGGATGGTATCCTGGCGCCGCCGGCAGCGACGCCACCGGCGCAGCCCCGGACGACACCCTAAAGCCCGATCGGGCGGATGGAAACATTCTGGGTTGCCTGTGGCCTGCTGCTGGTGCTCGAAGGCTTGGCGTATGCCGCGTTTCCCGACGGTATGCGCAACATGATGCGCCGTGCCCTGGAGCTCCCCGACAATACCTTGCGGGTCGGGGGGCTCCTCGCGGCCATCATCGGCGTGGCACTGGTGTGGCTGGTGCGTGGATGAAGGTGACCTCGGAATCCTGGTTTCCGGGAAGGGTCCGATTCTCGCATAATGATTCTGGATAGTGGGACTTCCGGATTCGCGCCCCTGGGCGCGCGTGCGTCGACCGCCCGAGGGCGGGGCGCTTCACCGATGGAGCAGATCGTGGGTCGGATGATGACGGTGGTCGCGGAACGCCGCGGCACGACGGCACGACGCTACGGGCCCCGCAAGCTGGGCCCGGCCTGCGTGGTGGCACTGGTGGCGGTGCTCGCCTGGACATCGTCGGTTTCGGCGCGGGCGGCACCGGAGAGCTTCGCGGACCTTGCGGCCAAGCTGCTGCCCTCGGTCGTCAACGTATCGACCTCGCAGCAGTCCAAGGGCGACGGCCCGGCCGGGGCGCGCCGCCTGCCGGAGATGCCGCAGTTCCCGCCGGGCTCGCCCTTCGAGGAGTTCTTCAAGGAGTTCTTCGAGCGCAACAACCGCCCGGATGCGCCGTCCCGCCGGGCGACCTCGCTCGGCTCCGGCTTCATCATCGACGCGTCCGGCCTGGTGGTGACCAACAACCACGTCGTCTCCGACGCCGACGAGATCACCGTCATCCTCCAGGACGACACCAGCCTGAAGGCCGAGCTGGTCGGCCGCGACGCCAAGACCGATCTGGCCCTGCTGCGGGTGAAGCCGACGAAGCCGCTGACCGCGGTGAAGTGGGGCGATTCCGATGCGGCGCGGGTCGGCGACTGGGTGGTGGCCATCGGCAATCCGTTCGGCCTCGGCGGCACGGTCACGGCCGGTATCCTGTCGGCGCGCCAGCGCGATATCAACGCCGGCCCCTATGACGATTTCATCCAGACCGACGCCTCCATCAACCGTGGCAACTCCGGCGGCCCGCTGTTCAACATGCAGGGCGAGGTGATCGGGGTGAACACGGCGATCTTCTCGCCATCCGGCGGCTCGATCGGCATCGGCTTCGCCATCCCCTCGGCGCTCGGCCGTCCGGTGATCCAGCAGATCAAGGATTTCGGCCGCACCCGGCGCGGCTGGCTCGGCGTGCGCATCCAGGCCGTGACCGACGAGATCGCCGAGACGCTGGGCCTCGGCAAGGCCCGCGGCGCGCTCGTCGCCAGCACCAACGACAAGGGGCCGGCGGCCGAGGCCGGCATCCTCGCCGGCGACGTCGTCCTCACCTTCGACGGCCGCGAGATCACCGACATGCGACGCCTGCCGCGGGTGGTGGCCGAAACCTCGATCAACAAGCGGGCGA
Source organism: uncultured Rhizobiaceae bacterium (assembly GCA_964594715.1). Taxonomy (GTDB): domain Bacteria; phylum Pseudomonadota; class Alphaproteobacteria; order ATCC43930; family Allostellaceae; genus Allostella. The sequence continues at coordinate 17,019 of CAZQOA010000061.1, forward strand.
AGGTCGTGGTCTGGCGCAAGGGGCGCGAGATGTCCTTCGACGTGAAGGTCGGCGAGCTGGACGAGCGCGAGGAGGCCGAGCAGGTGGCGGCGGCGCCCAAGCCCGGCGACCAGAAGTCGACCACCGCCGAGGCACTGGGCCTGTCCCTGTCGACGCTGTCGAACGAGCTGAAGCAGAAATTCAGCATCGGCGACGAGGTCACCGGCGTGGTGGTGACCGCCGTGACGGGGAACAGCCCGGCGGCCGAGAAGGGGGTTCGCGCCGGCGACGTGATCCTCGAGGTCGGCCAGGAAGAGGTGAAGAGCCCGGCCGACGTCGCAGCCAAGGTCGAGGAGGCGCGCAAGGCCAACCGCAAGTCGCTGCTGCTGCTGATCGACCGCCAGGGCGACCTCCGCTTCGTGGCCCTGCGCATCGACCGGAACTGAGCGCCGCGGTGTCTTACCCGCCGATGAATTCCGCCCGGCGATAGCCCTGGACGAAGAGGGCGGCGGTCAGGTCGCCATGGACGATGCGGTTGCGGACGGCGCGGGCGACGATGGGCTTGGGGCGGAAGCCCAGGCCCAGCCCCGCCGCGGCTAGCATCGGCACGTCGTTGGCGCCGTCGCCGATCGCCATGGTGGCGTCCATCGGGATGGCGTGGCGGGCGGCGATCCCGGCCAGGCCGGCCCGCTTGCCTTCCGCATCGATCGGCAGGGCCGTGATCTGCCCCGACAGGCGCTCGTCCACCCAGCCGAGTTCGTTGCCATGCGCCTCGTCAAAGCCGAGTGCGGCCGCCACGCGATCGACGAAGAAGGTGAATCCGCCGGACACGAGCGCGGTCCGGGCGCCGGCGGTGCGCATCGTGGCGACCAGGGCAACACCCCCGGGGATCGGCCGGATGCCTTGCGCTGCCTGCGTGAGCCGGTCTCGCGCCAGCCCCTGGAACAGCGACACGCGATCGCGCAGCGCCTGGGCGAAATCGAGCTCGCCGGCCATGGCGCGGCGGGTGATGCAGCCCACCTCGGCCTCCAGCCCGACCATGGCGGCGAGGTCGTCCAGCAACTCGTTCTCGATCATCGTCGCTTCCATGTCGGCGACGAGCAGGCGCTTGCGCCGGCCGGCCGCCGGGATGCACAGGACGTCGATCGCGCCGGCGGCGAGCGCCCGGATGGCGGCGTCGTGGGCCGCCGCCGGATCGGCCGCGGCGAAGGGCAGGTCGCAGGCGTGGCCCGGGTCGAGCCAGTCGGCGGTGCCGACCGCGGCCCCCCCGGCGGTCAGGGCAGTGGTCGCCGCGGCGACGGCTCCATCGCCAAAGACACCTTCTGCGGCGCCCGCGACAAGAGTAAGGACATGCGTCATGCCGCTGTATAGGAGGCGGCACTGCCGCACTGCAACATGAGTGAAGAAACACCTCGCCCGGCCGATGGCGCCGGCATCGATGCGCTGGTCATCGCCGGCCCGACCGCCAGCGGCAAGTCGGCCCTGGCGATGGCGCTGGCCGAAAAGCTGGGTGGTGTGGTCATCAATGCCGACAGCCAGCAGCTCTATGGCGACCTGCGCATCCTGACCGCCCGGCCGAGCGTGGAGGACGAGGTGCGGGTTCCCCATCGCCTCTACGGCGTGCTGCCCGCGAGCGAGGCCAGCTCTGCCGAGCGCTGGCGGCGGATGGCGGTGGACGAGATCGCGGTGGCCAGGGCCGCCGGGCGGCGCCCGATCCTGGTCGGCGGCACCGGTCTCTATCTGCGGGCGCTGGTCCATGGCCTGGCGCCGGTGCCCGATATCCCGGAGGAGGTCCGGGCCGAGGGCCGCGCGCTGCACGCGGCGGTGGGCGGCGAGGCGTTCCACCGGTTGCTGGCGACGCTCGACGCGGAATCGGCGGCGCGGCTCAATCCCGGCGACACCCAGCGCCTGATCCGCGCCTGGGAGGTGGTGACCGCCACCGGCCGCCGGCTCGGCGATTGGCAGCAGGAGGCGGAGCGGCCGGCCGATGCGCCGCGGGTGGCGGCGATCCTGGTCATGCCGCCGCGCCTGACCTTGCAGCCGATCATCGCCGGCCGGTTCGCGGCGATGGTGGCGGCGGGCGCGGTGGAGGAGGTGCGCCATCTTGCCGCGCTCGACGTGTCGCCGGAGATGCCGGTGATGAAGGCCGTCGGCGTGCCGGAAGTCCGTCGTCACCTCGATGGCGAGTGGTCGCTGGAGGAGGCGACGGCGGCCGGAAGCCGCGCCACGCAGCTCTACGCCAAGCGGCAGCTCACCTGGTTCCGGCACCAGGCGCCGCGCGACCTGCCGTTCCATAAGATCCTGCGTGAGCAATATTCGGAAAGGCGGCTGCCAGAAATCTTTGCATTTCTTCGCTGGTTTTGGTTGACCGACTAGGGACCGGCGACTAGGTTGCCGACCTTGCCGCCGGGGTGGACCTGGCGGAGCGGGCGCGCGTGCCTCCGCGGGCGGGGGCGCGTGCCCCATTGGAAGGCGGGGGCGTAGCCCCATTGGAAGGACGGAGAAATGGCGGACCAGCAGCCGAACGGAGCCGAAATCGTCATCAAGGCGCTCATCGATCAGGGCGTCGATGTAATTTTCGGATATCCCGGCGGCGCGGTACTTCCAGTATATGACGCGCTGTTCAAGCAGAACCGCGTGCGCCACATCCTCGTCCGCCACGAGCAGGCGGCCGTCCATGCGGCCGAAGGCTATGCCCGCTCGACCGGCAAGGTCGGCGTCGTCCTCGTCACGTCGGGGCCGGGCGCGACCAACGCCGTGACCGGGCTGACCGATGCCCTGATGGATTCGATCCCGATCGTCTGCTTCACCGGCCAGGTGCCGACGCACCTGATCGGCAATGACGCGTTCCAGGAGGCCGACACCACCGGCATCACCCGGCCCTGCACCAAGCACAACTACCTGGTGAAGGACGCCAACGCGCTCGCCCGCACCATCCATGAGGCGTTCTATGTGGCGCGCAGCGGCCGGCCCGGCCCCGTCGTCATCGACCTGCCCAAGGATGTGCAGTTCGCCCCCGGCACCTATGTCCCGCCGGAGGCGGTGGCCCATCGCTCCTATCGCCCGCAGACCGAGCCCGATCCGGCGGCGGTGGCGGCGGCGGTCGACATGCTGGAGCAGGCGAAGCGGCCGGTCTTCTATGTCGGCGGCGGCGTCATCAACTCCGGCCCGCGGGCGTCCAAGCTGCTGACGGAACTGGTGCGGACCACCGGCTTCCCCTGCACCATGACCTTGATGGGCCTTGGCGCCTATCCGGCGTCGGACCCGCAGTCGCTGGGCATGCTGGGCATGCATGGCAGCTACGAGGCGAACCTCGTGATGCATGGCTGCGACGTGATGGTCGCGGTCGGCTCGCGCTTCGACGACCGGGTGACGGGCAACCTGTCGAAGTTCTCGCCCGGCTCGCGCAAGATCCACATCGATATCGACCCTTCGTCGATCAACAAGAACGTCCGCGTCGAGCTGCCGATCATCGGCGACGCCGGAGCGACCTTGGATGCGATCCTGAAGGAGTGGAAGCGCCGCAAGGCCAAGCCCGACCGCGCGGCCCTGAAGGCCTGGTGGAAGCAGATCGAGGAATGGCGGGCGCGCGACTGCTTCCGCTACGAGAAGACCGACCGGGTGATCAAGCCGCAATACGCGCTGGAACGGCTCTATGCGCTGACCCGCGGACGCCAGACCTTCATCACCACCGAGGTCGGCCAGCACCAGATGTGGGCGGCCCAGTTCCTCAAGTTCGAGGGGCCGAACCAGTGGATGACGTCGGGTGGCCTCGGCACCATGGGCTATGGCCTGCCGGCCGCGATGGGCGTGCAGATCGCCCATCCCGACGCGCTCGTCATCGATGTCGCGGGCGAGGCCTCGATCCTGATGAACATCCAGGAGATGTCGACGCTGGCCCAGTACCGGCTGCCGGTGAAGGTGTTCATCCTCAACAACCAGTGGATGGGCATGGTCCGGCAGTGGCAGGAGCTGCTGCACGGCGCCCGCTACTCCGAGAGCTATTCCGAATCGCTGCCCGATTTCGTGAAGCTGGCCGACGCCTTCGGCGCGGTGGGCTTGCGCGCGACCAAGGTCGACGAGGTCGACGCGGTGATCAAGGAGATGCTGGAGACGCCGCGCGCGGTGATCGTCGACATGTGCGTCGACCAGAAGGAGAACTGCTTCCCGATGATTCCTTCGGGGGCGGCGCACAACGAGATGCTCCTGGGACCGGAGGACCGGCGCGAATCGTCCGTCTCCGACGAGGGAATGGTGCTCGTATAAGGGGGCTTGTCGCCCCCGTCCCACCTCGCACCCTTTTCCCCGTCTTCTGGAGCATTCGTCCCGTGAGCGACATTCGCCGCCATACCATCACCGTCCTCGTCGACAACGAGCCGGGTGTCCTGGCCCGTGTCATCGGCCTGTTTTCCGGCCGCGGCTACAACATCGAGAGCCTCACGGTAGCGGAGGTCGACCCGGCCGATCATCGGTCGCGGATCACCGTCGTCACCTCGGGCACGCCGATGATCATCGAGCAGATCAAGGCGCAGCTCGACCGGCTGGTGCCGGTCCATACCGTCCGCGACCTGACGCTGGAAGGCAATGCCGTCGAGCGCGAGCTGGCCCTGATCAAGGTCGCCGGCACCGGCGAGAAGCGCATCGAATCCCTGCGGCTGGCCGACATCTTCCGTGCCCGGGTGATCGACAGCACCATCGAATCCTTCGTCTTCGAGATGACCGGCTCGACCGAGAAGCTGGACGCGTTCATCGCCCTGATGCGGCCGCTGGGCCTGGTCGACATCTCGCGCACGGGCGTGGTAGCGAGTTCCCGGGGACCGAAGGCGCTCTGATCCGATGGCCGGCAAGCCGCTTCTGCCGCCGCCACCCGGCGCGTGCATCATCGCGAGTTTCCTGAAGTCGGGCCGCACCTGGCTCCGCTTCATGACGGCCGTCTACCTGGCCGACCTGCACGGGCTGGGCACCAAGGTCGACCTGCATTCGCTGTTCACCATCGTGCCCAACAACGACGACGACCCCAGGCGCGGACGCGCGGTCTATGCCCATGCCGACCGGCCGGACATGCGGCGCGTGCTGTGCGAGCACCAGATCTGGCGGCCGTTCGATGCCGCGGTCAATCCGACGGTCGCCATGGTGCGTTCGCCGCTGGACACGGTGACGTCGCTGTATTTCATGGAAACCCGGCGGCAAAACCGCGAGAATATGCCGCTCGGCGCCTATCTTCGCGGCCGGAGCGGCATGTCCCGCTGGATCGGCTACCACAACCTGCTGGTCCGCCATCGCGACGGCCCCGGCATCGCGTGGATCAGCTACGAGCAACTGACCGCACAACCGCTGGAGACGTTTGGCCGGGTGCTCGACGCCTTCTCGATCCCGCGCGATCCGGAAAGGATGGAGCGCGCGGTGGCGGCCGCCGCCTTCGACCGGATGGCCGCCCTGGAGGAAGAGCAGGGCTTTCCCAGCGACAAGACCGACCCGACCGACCCGCAGGGGCGGCGCATGCGCGAAGGGCGCATCGGCGCCGCGGCGCGCCTGGTATCCGACGAGGACCACCGGTTCGTCGCACGGTTGATCAACGAGACGCTCGACCCCGCTGCCCGCGGGCGCCTCGAATCCTTGGGCTGCATTCTCTGACGGGGCCGGCCCCGTCTTTCGTCCCCGCTTCCGGAGGAGCAAACGATGCGCGTCTATTACGATCGCGATTCCGACGTCAACCTGATCAAGGGCAAGAAGGTCGTGATCGTGGGCTATGGCAGCCAAGGCCATGCCCATGCCATGAACCTGCGCGACAGCGGCGTGAAGGACGTCGTGGTGGCCCTGCGCAAGGGTTCCGCCACGGCGAAGAAGGCCGAGGCCGCCGGCTTCAAGGTCATGACCCCCGACGAGGCCGCCAAGTGGGCCGACGTCGTCATGGTCCTGACGCCGGACGAGCTGCAGGCGGCCCTGTGGCGCGACGACCTGCGCGCCAACATGCGTGAGGGTGCGGCGATCGCCTTCGCCCACGGCCTCAACATCCATTTCAACCTGATCGAGGCTCGCGCCGACATCGACGTGTTCATGATCGCACCGAAGGGTCCCGGCCACACGGTGCGCTCGGAATACCAGAAGGGCGGCGGCGTGCCCTGCCTGGTGGCGGTGGAGCAGAACCCGTCGGGCAACGCGCTCGAGATCGCGCTCTCCTATGCCTCGGCCATCGGCGGTGGCCGTGCCGGCATCATCGAGACGACCTTCAAGGAAGAGTGCGAGACCGACCTCTTCGGCGAGCAGACGGTGCTCTGCGGCGGCCTCACCTCGCTCATCACGGCGGGCTACGAGACGCTGGTCGAAGCCGGCTACGCGCCGGAGATGGCCTATTTCGAGTGCCTGCACGAGGTGAAGCTGATCGTCGACCTCATGTATGAGGGCGGCATCGCCAACATGCGCTACTCGATCTCCAACACCGCCGAGTACGGCGACTACACCCGCGGGCCCCGGGTCATCGGCCCCGAGGTGAAGGAGCGGATGAAGGTCATCCTGCAGGAGATCCAGTCCGGCCAGTTCGCCCGCGAATGGGTGCTGGAGAACGCCGCCGGCCAGCCCGGCTTCAAGGCGATGCGCCGCATGGGTGCGGCCCACGGCGTCGAGGAAGTCGGCGCCAAGCTGCGCGCGATGATGCCGTGGATCGCCCAGAACAAGCTGGTCGACAAGGCGAAGAACTGAACTGCGGAGCCTTCCGCGGCGAAGGAGCCCTCCGGCCTGGCGGCCGGGGGGCTTTTTCTTTGCGTAGAACCGGCCGCCCCGTCGCAACGACCTTCCGTCAGCACACGCCAGATAGCCCCCGGGGTGAACTGGCCCGCACATCGCTGGATGGGAAGGACGCCATCATGATCGGAAGCATCGCGATACATATCGTCGGTCTGCTGGCGCGCCTGGTACGCGCCATGGCGGTCGAAGCCCGCGCCCGGCGGGCGGAGCGGCAGCTCGAGGCGCTCGACCATCGTATGCTCCGCGACATGGGCATCGATCGCGGCCAGATCGCCTATGCCGTCCGCCGCCGCCCTGTCGTGCCCGAAACCCCGGTGCGCCCGCTGACCAACGTCGTCATCCGCGGCATTTGGCAGCGGAACTGAGGGCCGGACAAGCGAAAGCCCCCGGGGCTACCCCGGGGGCTTCGCCACGCGGGATGCCCTTAGTACGGGCCGGCCTTCAGCCCGCCGGCGGTTGCACTGCGCACCTTGGTCAGCTCGACCTGCATGCCGACCTGGAGCAGGCGGGAGTCGGAGCCGATGGTGGTGAACTGGAAGCCCTTCTGGGCCATCTTCGCCGCATAGTCGCCGGAGCCGGTGTGGATGCCGGCGCGCACGCCGTGCTTCTTGCACTTCTCCAGGATGCCCATGATGGCGTCGTACTGCACGGTGCCCTCGGCATGGTCGAAGCCGACCTTGCCGGTGAGCGACAGCGACAGGTCGGCCGGGCCGACATAGATGCCGTCGAGGCCGGGGGTCGACAGGATCGCGTCGAGGTTGTCGAGCGCCTGCTGGGTCTCGATCATCGCCATGACGGCGATGCTGGCATTGGCTTCCGGCTGGTAGTCGGCGCCGTAGAAGCCGGCGCGGATCGGCCCGAAGGAGCGCTGGCCGAGTGGGGGATAGCGGCACGCCTCGACCAGGCGCTTGCTCTGCTCGGCGGTGTTGATCATCGGGCAGATGACGCCGAGCGCGCCGGCGTCGAGCGACTTCATGATGATGCCCTCGTCGAGCCAGGGCACGCGCACGAAGGGCGTCACCGACGTGGTGTTGATCGCCTGGATGCAGGGGACGGCGCTGTTGTAGTCCTGCACCCCGTGCTGCATGTCGACGGTGATCGAATCCCAGGTCAGGCCGGCGATGCCCTGGGCCATGACCTCGGCCGAGAAGCCGCTCGGGATGGCAAGCCAGCCGTTGACGACGCAGCCGCCTTCCTTCCAGATCTTCAGCACATTGTTCTGCTTCATCGGGAATGTTCCTCCTTGATCCGCCTGCCGGGCGGTCGGTTTTGCGATAGTCGGTTTTGCGATAGTCGGGGCCGGTGGTTGCGGGAACCGGCGGCCGCTCAGGCGGCGCCGTCGAGGACGAAGGGCACGTTGTTCAGGCGGGCCACGTCGCGCACCTCGTCGAGGAGCGCCGGCGGCATCGGGATGCCGTTCGTCGAGCGGTCGGCATGGTTCGCCCGCTCCGGATCGCCATGGACCAAAACGGGCAGGGCAGGGTCGGCCGGCTCGGCCCCATGCAGGGCGTCGATCATGCCGTCCAGGTCGCGCTCGAAATCGCCCGGGTCGCGGAAGGCGGCCGGGTCGATGGCGAAGAAGAAGTGGCCGATGTTGAACATCGGGTCGTCGGGCGCCTTGCCGGCCTTCACCGGGGCGTACCAGGCGCCGGTCAGCATGGCGCACAGGATCTCGACCATGGCGCCCAGGCCATAGCCCTTGTGGCTCGACATTTCCGGCAGGCCGCCGAGTGGCGTCAGGAGCCGGCTTTCATAGGCGTCCTTGGCGTCGGTCACCGGGTGTCCTTCGGCATCCATCGCCCAGCCGGCGGGGATCGGCTTCTCGTTCAGGTAGGCGACCCGCATCTTGCCGATCGCCACCGTGCTGGTCGCCATGTCGAGGCTGAAGGGCGGGTTGCGCCCGGCCGGTGCCGCGAACGCGATCGGGTTGGTGCCGAACATCGGGACCCGGCTCCGCGTCGGCACCACGGCCGAGTTCCAGACATTGGTGAAGGACATGCCGATGAGGCCGGCTGCCGCCGCCATCAGCGCATAGTAGCCGGCCGGCCCGTAATGGTTGGAGTTGAAGACGCCGACCGCGGCCATGCCGTTGGCCTTGGCCTTCTCGATGGCGATCGACATGCCCTTGACGGCCGGATAGTGGCCGAGCCCGTGCCCGGCATCGACCAGCGCCGTGACCGGCGCCTCGCGGGCGATCTTCACGTCGGGGGCGGCGATCACCTTGCCCTCGCGCCGCAGCCGGTCGTAGAGCGGCAGCATGGAGATGCCGTGGGAATCGACGCCGCGCAGGTCGGTCTCGACCATGACGTCGATGACGGCCCGCGCCTGGTCCTCCGGCATGCCCCAGGCGTCGAAGACGATCGCCAGCTGGCGGCGCAGCCGATCGGCCGGGATGCGGGTGGTCGGGGCCGCCATCAGACCTCCACCCGCGTCGGCACCGGCTTGCCGGAGAAATGGGCGATCAGGTTGTCGCACATCAGCCGGCCCATGGCGGCCCGGGTCTCGTGGGTGTTGCTGGCGATATGCGGCGTCAGGACGACATTGTCGAAGGTCGGCAGCCTGGCGCGGACGTTGGGTTGGTACTCGAAGACGTCGAGGCCGGCCGCACCCAGCGCCTTGTCCTCCAGCACCCGGACCAGGGCCGCCTCGTCGACGATGCTGCCGCGGGCGATGTTGACGAGGATGCCCTTGGTGCCGATGGCGCGCAGCACCTCCTCGTTGATCAGCTTGCGGGTGGTCGGGCCGCCGAAGCAGGCGACGAAGAAGAAGTCCGAGTTGCGGGCGAGGTCGATGAGGGACGGCATCAGCCGGTAGGGCATGTTGGTCTTGGGCTCGATGTCGTAATACATGATCTCCATGTCGAAGCCGGAGAGCCGCTTGGCGAGCGCGGTGCCGATCCGGCCGAGGCCGCAGATGCCGGCCCGCTTGCCCGTCACCTTCACCCCGGCCGGGTAGTTGCCCTTCTGCCAGCCGCCGTCGCGCAGGAAGCGTTCCGACTGGGGCACCCGCCTGGCCGCATCCAGCATCAGCGTCATGCCGAGGTCGGCGACGCAGTCGGTCAGCACGTTGGGCGTGTTGGTGAGGACGACGTTCCGCTCCTTCACGGTCGGCAGGTCGACCGCGTCATAGCCGACCCCGAAGCCGGAGATGATCTCCAGCTTGGGCAGGCTGAGGATGAGGTCGCGCGGTGCGCCGTGGACGCCGGTCGAGGCCAGCCCCCGCGCCTTGTCGGCGACCGAGGCCAGGAATGCCTTCCGGTCCGCGGCCTCGTACATCTTGTGGAGGGTGAAGTTCTCCTCCAGCACGGCCATCACCTGTGGCGGGTACTGGGCGATCAGGACGATGTCCGGCTTCATACGCGTTTCCCCCAAAGCGGCTTCGTTGTCGGGATCAGTGGATCTCGGGCTCCGGCGTCGGCGCCGTGCCTTCCAGGAAGTCGAAGTCGCAGCCCTTGTCGGCCTGGGTGATGTGCCGCGACATGAGCTGGCCATAGCCGCGCTGGAACTTCTGCGGCGGCGCCTTCCATTCCGCCCGCCGGCGCGCCAGCTCGTCCGGGGCGACCTCCAGGTCGATACGCCGGTTCGGCACGTCGAGCGAGATGATGTCGCCGGTGCGCACCAGGCCGAGCGGCCCGCCGATGAAGGATTCTGGCGCCACATGCAGGACGCAGGTGCCGTAGCTGGTGCCGCTCATGCGCGCGTCGGACACGCGGACCATGTCGCGCACGCCCTGCTTCAGCAGCTTCTGGGGGATCGGCAGCATCCCCCATTCCGGCATGCCGGGGCCGCCCAGCGGGCCGGAGCTGCGCAGGACCAGCACGGAATCCGCGGTGACGTCCAGGTCCGGGCTGTCGATGCGGGCCGCCATGTCGTTGTAGTCCTCGAACACCATGGCCGGTCCGCGATGGACCAGCAGCCTGGGGTCCGCCGCCGTCGGCTTGATCACCGCGCCATCGGGGGCGAGCGATCCGGAGATGACGGCCAGCCCGCCCTCGTTGGAGAGGGCGGTCTCCGGCGTGCGGATCACGTCGGCGTCGAAGATCTCGGCGTCGGCGATGTTGTCGCCCAGCGTCGCGCCATTGATGGTGCGGCAGGAGAGGTCGAGGCGACAGCCCAGCTGCTTCAGGAGGGCGCGGAGGCCGCCCGCGAGATAGAAATCCTCCATCAGATAGGCGCCGGACGGCCGCAGGTTGGCGATCATCGGCGTGGTCCGCGAGATGGCGTCGAAGCGTGCCAGGTCGAGCTGGATGCCGGCCCGGCCGGCGATCGCCAGCACATGGATGATGACGTTGGTCGACCCGCCGACCGCCATCGCCGTCGTCACCGCATTGTCGAAGCTGCCGGCGGTCAGGAAGTCGCGCGGCTTCAGGTCGTCCCACACCATCTCGACGATGCGCCGGCCGGTGGCCGCGGCCATGCGCGGATGGGCGGAATCGGTGGCCGGGATGGAGGCCGCCCCCGGCAGGGTGAAGCCCAGCACCTCGGCGACGCTGGTCAGGGTCGACGCCGTGCCCATGGTCATGCAGTGGCCGGGCGAGCGGGCAATGCCCTCCTCGATCTCCTCCCAGGCCTTGTCGTCGATGTTGCCGGCGCGCAGCTCGGCCCAGTATTTCCAGGTGTCGCTGCCGCTGCCGAGCGGCTTGTTCCGCCAGTTGCCTTTCAGCATCGGGCCGGCCGGCATGAACACGGTCGGGATGTTCATGCTGATGGCACCCATCAGCAGGGCGGGCGTGGTCTTGTCGCAGCCGCCCATCAGCACCGCCCCGTCGCAAGGATAGGAGCGCAGCAGCTCCTCCGTCTCCATGGCGAGGAGGTTGCGGTACATCATCGTGGTCGGCTTCTGGAACGGCTCCGACAGGCTGATCGCCGGCATCTCCACCGGGAAGCCGCCCGCCTGGAGGACCCCGCGCTTCACCGCGTCGGCCCGCTCGCGGAAGTGGAAATGGCACGGATTGATCTCGCTCCACGTGTTGATGATGGCGATGACCGGCCGGCCTTTGTAGTCTTCGCGCCCGAAGCCCATCTGGGCTGCGCGCGAGCGATGGCCGAAGGACCGTAGATCCTCGACCCCGAACCAGCGATGGCTGCGCAGTTGTTCGGGCGTTTTCCTGGTCATGCGGGGGGCTTCTGGGGCAGGGAG
>CAZQOA010000062.1:0-28195 GCA_964594715.1 uncultured Rhizobiaceae bacterium
GGTGGGGCAAGGTCGAGCACAACCTGACCCGGGTCGAGCTGCGCCCGATCGCCAACTCGGCCACCCGCGTTGCGGCATTGCTGTCGGGCGAGATCGACATGATGCACCCGGTTCCCATCCAGGACGTGCCGCGCCTGAAGCGCACCCCCGGGATCAAGGTCCTGGAAGGCCCGGAGCTGCGGACGATCTTCCTCGGCATGGACCAGCACCGCGACGAGCTGATGGACATGCCGGGATCGGGCAAGAACCCCTTCAAGGATGTCCGCGTGCGCCGCGCCTTCTACCAGGCGATCGACATCAACGCGATCCATCGGGTGGTGATGCGCGGCGCCTCGACGCCGACCGGGATCATGATCGCGCCCGGCATCAACGGCTTCTCCAAGGAGATGAATGAGCGCTATCCGTTCGATCCGGACGGCGCCAAGAAGCTGCTGGCCGAGGCCGGCTACCCCACAGGCTTCCCGGTCACGCTGGACTGCCCGAACGACCGCTATGTCAATGACGAGGCGATCTGCCAGGCGGTGGTGCCGATGCTGACCCGCCTCGGCGTCCAGGTGAAGTTGAACTCGCAGACCAAGTCGAAGCATTTCGACAAGATCGGCGAGCGGCAGAACTGGAACACCAGCTTCTACATGCTGGGCTGGACGCCGGGCACCTACGATGCCCACAACATGCTCTACAACATCATCTCCATGGGGGCAGGCCCGGGTTCCGGGTCGAACAACAGCGGCCGCTACAACAACCCCAAGGTGAACGACCTGACCGCGCGGGCCGGCGTCGAGACCGACCAGGAGAAGCGGACGGCGATGATCCATGAGGCGATGAAGATCCATAAGGAGGATTTCGGCCACATTCCGCTGCACCAGCAGGCCCTCGCCTGGGCGATCCGCGACACCGTCGTCAACCTGCCGCAGGCGCCCAACGACGCCCTGATGGTACGATTCGTGAAGATGAAATAGCGCTGAACCGGCGGCGGCGCACCGGGGATGCCTCCGGTGCGCCGCCGTCCTGCCAGGGCTCGAATCGGGAAAGGCGTTGACGGCGGTTTTACGACCGGCCTAGTACAGAGCCATCCGACATAGCCTGCAAAATGGGCAGTCGGTGGGGGGTGGGAGAGTGAGGGGAATGGCCGAGACAGACCGAGGGCAGGTTCTGCCCGTCGACCGGGCGCGGGACGCTACGGCATGATCGCGTTTATCATTCGCCGGCTGCTGCAATCCCTCCTCGTCATGCTGGTGGTGGCGTTCGTCGCCTTCAGCATGTTCAATTTCCTGGGCGACCCGATCAACAACATGGTCGGCCAGGACGCGACCGAGGCCGAGCGCGAGAATCTTCGCCGCATCCTCGGGCTCGACCAACCCTTCTATATTCAGTTCCTGGTCTATCTGGGGAACGCCATCCAGGGGAATTTCGGCACCTCCTACCGGCTCGGCATGCCGGTGGTGCAGGCCCTGGGCGAACGCCTGCCGGCGACCCTGGAGATGGTGTTCTGCGCAGCCGGCCTGGCGCTTCTCGTCGGCGTGCCGCTCGGCGTCTATACCGGCCTCCACCGCGACCGCTGGCTGAGCAAGGTGTTCCTGACGCTGTCGCTGATCGGCATTTCGCTGCCGACCTTCCTCATCGGCATCCTGCTGATCCTCTTCTTCGCGGTCTATCTCGGCTGGCTGCCGTCCTTCGGGCGCGGCGACGTGGTGCAGCTCGGCTTCTGGTCGACCGGCTTCCTGACCCTCTCGGGCATCAAGGCGCTGATCCTGCCTTCGATCACGCTGGCGCTGTTCCAGCTGACGCTGGTCATGCGGCTGGTGCGGGCCGAGATGCTGGAGGTCCTGCGCACCGACTACATCAAGTTCGCGCGCGCCCGCGGCCTGTCCAACCGCGCCGTCCATTTCGGCCATGCGCTGGGCAACACGCTGGTGCCCGTCATCACCATCACCGGCCTCCAGATCGGGGCGCTCATCGCGTTCGCCATCGTGACGGAGACGGTCTTCCAATGGCCGGGGATGGGTCTGCTGTTCCTGCAAGCGGTGCAGTTCGTCGACATCCCGGTGATGTCGTCCTACCTGGTCCTGATCGCGTTCTTCTTCGTCGTGATCAACCTGGTGGTCGACCTGCTCTACTATTTCGTCGACCCGCGGCTGCGCGCCGACCGCGCCGTCGCCGGCGGCCACTGACGCCAAGGGAAGCCGCCATGGCAGACATCACGGCACCGCCCGGCGTCCTGCGACGCTTCGTCGACAGCGACGTCTTCTACAGCTTCCGCCGTTCCAAGGTGACGGTGGTGGCCGCCATCGTGACGGCGGTCCTCGTCATCGGCTCGTTCCTCGGGCCCTGGATCGCCCCGCACGACACCTACGACGTGCGCAGCCTCAACCTCCTTGACGCCTTCACGCCGCCGATCTGGGCCGAGGGCGGCAACCCGCAATACGTGCTTGGCACCGACGACCAGGGCCGGGACGTCTTCTCGACCATCCTGCTGGGCGCCCGCGTATCGCTGCTGGTCGGGTTCGCCGCCACCATCTTCGCCATGTGCGTCGGCGTGCTGCTGGGGCTGATCAGCGGCTATGTCGGCGGCACCACCGATGCGGTCATCATGCGCATCGCCGACATCAAGCTGTCCTTCCCGGCGATCCTGATCGCGCTGCTGGTCGACGGCGTGGCCCGCGGCCTCATCCCGCGCGAGATGCATGACGACCTCGCCCTCTATGTGGTCATCTTCGCCATCGGCATATCGAACTGGGTCGCCTATGCCCGCACCGTCCGCGGCTCGACCCTGGTGGAGAAGAACAAGGAGTATGTCCAGGCCGCGCGCATCATCGGCCTGCATCCCCTCACCATCATGGTCCGGCATGTGCTGCCCAACGTGCTGGGCCCGGTGCTGGTCATCGGCACGCTGGGGCTGGCCGGCGCCATCCTGGCGGAGGCGACGCTCAGTTTCCTCGGCGTCGGCGTGCCGCCGACCCGTCCCTCGCTCGGCACCCTCATCCGCGTGGGCAACAACTTCCTGTTTTCCGGCGAGTGGTGGATGACGATTTTCCCGGGCGTGATGCTGGTGATCCTGGTGCTGGCGGTCAACCTGCTGGGCGACTGGCTGCGCGACGCCCTCAACCCAAAGCTCCGTTGATGCAAAACTCCCCGCTTCTCCGGGTGGAGGACCTCCGGGTCGAGTTCCCCACCCGCCGTGGCAGCCTGGTCGCGGTCGACGGCGTCTCCTTCGACATCGCCCCCGGCGAGGTGCTGGGCGTGGTCGGCGAATCCGGGGCCGGGAAGTCGATGACCGGCTCCGCCATCATCGGCCTCCTCGAACCCCCGGGCCGCATCGCCGGCGGCTCCATCCAGCTCGACGGCCGGCGGATCGACAATCTCCCCTACGAGGAGATGCGCAAGATCCGCGGCAAGCATATCGGCGCCATCTTCCAGGACCCGCTGACCAGCCTCAATCCGCTCTATTCCGTGGGCAGGCAGCTGGTCGAGACGATCCTGACCCACTTCGACATCACGCCGACCGCGGCGCGGGAGCGCGCGCTTGCGCTGCTGAAGGAGGTGGGCATCCCGGCGCCGGAGCGGCGCATCGAGCAGTATCCGCACCAGTTCTCGGGCGGCATGCGCCAGCGCGTCGTCATCGCCCTGGCGCTCTGCGCCAACCCGCGCCTGATCGTTGCCGACGAGCCGACCACCGCGCTCGACGTCTCGATCCAGGCCCAGATCATCAGCCTGCTGAAGCGCCTGTGCCGGGAGTACGGCACCGCCGTGATGCTGGTCACCCACGACATGGGCGTGATCGCGGAGACGGCGGACCGGGTGGCCGTGATGTATGCCGGGCGGATCGCCGAGATCGGGCCGGTCCGCGAGGTCATCATGAGCCCCAAGCATCCCTACACGGTCGGCCTCATGGGCTCGATCCCGCGCATCGGCCGGGACGAGGAGCGCCTGACCCAGATCGACGGCTCGATGCCCCGCCTGACCGAGATCCCGGCCGGCTGCGCCTTCAATCCGCGCTGCCCGCTGGCCTTCGACCGCTGCCTGCGGGAGCGGCCGGAGCTGATCGATGTCGGGCCGTTCCACCGGACATCCTGCTGGAAATACGGCGATGGGGTCGGACATGCTTGAGACCATGCCGGTGAAGGCGCAGTTCAAGGTCGACAAGGACGCCGCCCCCTTCGTGCGCGTCGAGGGGTTGAGCCGCTATTTCGACGTATCGCCACCGCTGTTGAACCGCCTGCTCGAAGGCAAGCCGCGGCAGATCCTGAAGGCGGTCGACGGCATCGATTTCGCCATCGGCAAGGGCGAGACTTTCTCGCTGGTCGGCGAATCCGGCTGCGGCAAGTCGACGGTCGCCCGCCTTGTCGTCGGCCTGTACCGCGCGACCGACGGCACGATCGAGTTCGACGGCCAGGATTTCGGCCGGATGACCAGCCGCAGCGCGATGGCGCCGATCCGCTCGCGCATGCAGATGATCTTCCAGGACCCCTATGCCAGCCTCAACCCGCGGTGGCGGGTGCGCGAGATCATCGCCGAGCCGATCCGCGCCTACCGGCTGCTGTCGGGCGACAAGGCGATCAATGCCCGGGTCGACGAGCTGCTGCGCCAGGTGCGCCTGACACCGGCCGACGGCATCAAGTACCCGCATGAATTCTCGGGCGGCCAGCGCCAGCGCATCTCGATCGCCCGCGCGCTCGCCAGCAACCCGGAATTCCTGGTCTGCGACGAGCCGACCTCGGCCCTCGACGTCTCGGTCCAGGCCCAGATTCTGAACCTGATGAAGGACCTGCAGCGCGAGCTGGGGCTGACCTATCTCTTCATCTCGCACAATCTGGCGGTCGTCTATCATATCTCCGACCGGGTCGGGGTCATGTATCTCGGCCGCCTGGCCGAGGTGGCGCCGGCGCGCACCCTGTTCCGGCAGCCGCGCCACCCCTATACGCGGATGCTGCTCGACACGATCCCCGACATGGACATGACCGGGCGCCAGCGCCATCCGGTCGCCGGCGAGGTGCCGAGCCCGATCAGCCCGCCCACCGGCTGTTCCTTCCATCCCCGCTGCCCCTTCGCCAACGACCGCTGCAAGGCCGAGCGGCCGAGCCCGATCCGCCGCGACGATGCCTTCATCGCCTGTCATGGCGTGGAGGAAGGGCGCATTCCCGAGGGACCGGTGGGGGTCGACGCCCGCGCCGCCTGACCCGCGGCGGGGACGCCGCCAGAGCCGGGCCACAATGGGGTCAACGTGCCTCGCCCCGGTGGCCGGTGCCGTGTCAATCTGGCGGCGGACGGGAAGCGGGGGCAGGCGACGGGATGGCGCGTTCGATGTCGGCGATGACGTTCCGGCGGGCTGGGTCCATTGCGGGCCATCGTGCCGCCGCCGAGCCGATAGCGGCCCGGCACCTCATCCTCCTCTTCTCGCTGATCGCGGTCGTCTCGGCAGCGGTCAGCGTGTTCGCCGTGCTCGCGATCGACACCACCGCCGACCACCGTGCCGAGGTCGATCACAGCTACCAGGTGCGTCGGACCCTGCGCGAACTGAGCAGCAGCATGTACGCGGCCGAGGCCGCGGCCCGGTCCGGCCCCGCCGCCGACGAGGGCGAGGCCCGGTTGAGAGTGGAAATCGGCAAGACGCGCCGGGCGCTGGCCAGTTTCTCCATGCTGACCATGGACAACCCCGTCCAGCGTGAAACCGCGACCGGGCTGGAGCTGGAGCTCGACGAGTACCTGTCCGTTCTCTCGCAAGCGGCGGCGCGTGTGGAACCGCAGGACCAGTTCCGGGCGGTCGTTCAGGCACAGTCCGATGTCGCCGAGCTTATCGACCGTGCGATGGTCGAGGAAGCCCGGCTCCTCGCGCTCCGCTCGACGGCGACCGACGACAGCCTGACGCAGAGCCGGTTGCTCTTCATCGGGGGAAGCGTGCTGTCGCTGGCGGCGCTGTTGGCTGCCCTCTATCTGGCGACCCGCGAGCTGCGCCGCCGCCGCCGCTCGGAGGCCGAGCTGCGCGCGCAGGGCGATCTCCTGTCGGCCACCTTTCGTGCCATGGGGCAGGGCGTCCTCGTCCTCGACCCGGAAATGCGCGTGCTGGCGGTCAATCCCTGGTTGCGGCAGGTCTTCGCGATACCCGACGATCTGGCACTCGGCGAGGCGACATTCGCCGAGGTGCTCGCAATCCAGGTGGCGAGCGGAAACATGTCCACCGAGGAACTCGACCACCGGGTTCTCGACATGGCGGACCGGATCAGGGCAGGGACGGCCAGCAAGTCGGAGTACCGGCTGGGCGATGGTCGCGTCATCGAGATCGACCGGCAGCCCTATGCGGACGGCGGCATGGTGTCGACCTACACCGATATCACCGAGCAGCGGCAGGCGGAGCGGCGGAAGAACGAGTTCATCTCCACGGTCAGCCACGAGCTGCGCACGCCGCTGACCTCGATCCGCGGCTCGCTCGGGCTGATCGTCGGCGGCGCGGTCGGCGAGGTCCCGCCGAAGGCCCGCGAAATGGTGACCATCGCCCATGCCAACAGCGAGCGGCTGGTACGCCTGATCAACGACATCCTGGATATCGAGAAGATCGAATCCGGGCGCCTGCAGTTCGAGGTTCGCCCGCACCGGATCGCGGACCTCGTGGCCCAGGCGATCCAGGACAATGCCGGCTACTTCGCCCAGTACGACGTCGCGGCGACGCTGGCGGACGGGGCGCCGGGGGCCATGGTCCGGGTCGATGGCGACCGCTTCACCCAGGTGCTGAACAACCTCCTTTCCAACGCCGCCAAGCACACCCCTTCCGGTGGACGGATCGCGGTGTCGCTGGCCCGCCAGGACGGGCGCATCCGCCTGTCGGTGAAGGATGATGGGCCGGGCATCCCGATGGCGTTCCGCAGCCGCATTTTCGGCAAGTTCGAGCAGGCGGATTCCTCCGACGCCCGCCGTCGCGAGGGCACCGGGCTCGGCCTCAACATCGTCAAGGCCATCGTCGAGCGGCTCGACGGCCATATCTGGTTCGAGTCCGAGATCGGCGTGGGCACGGTCTTCCATGTCGACCTGCCGGAACTGGCCGCCGCCGCGATCGCCCAGGTGCCCGCCGGCGGCGCGGCGCCGTCCCGCATCCTCGTGGTGGAGGACGATCCGGACGTCGCCCGCCTGCTGTTGATGATGCTGTCGGCCAATGGCTGGTCGGTCACGGTCGTGCATTCGGCGGCTGCGGCCATGGCGGCCCTGGGCCAAACCCGGTTCGCCGCGATGACGCTCGACATCATGCTGCCGGACGAGGACGGCCTGTCCTTCTTTCGCCGCCTGCGCCTGTCGCCGGCGACCCGCACATTGCCGGTGGTCGTCGTCTCCGCCAAGGCCGCCAACGCGCGGAAGCAGTTGAACGGTGATGCCATCGGCATCGTCGATTGGCTGGAAAAGCCGATCGACCAGGCCCGCCTCGGCGCTGCGATCCGGCGCGCCGTCGGCACCGCGAGCGGGCCGGTGACGATCCTGCATGTCGAGGACGATCCGGACATCCTCCGGGTGGTCAGCGTCGTCATGGGCGACAAGGTCGAGGTGGTCCCGGCATCGACCCTGGCGGCCGCGCGGACGGCGCTGGCGCAGCGCAGCTTTGCTCTCGTCATCATCGATGTCGGGCTGCCCGACGGGTCCGGCCTCGACCTGCTCGACGAGATCCGCCGCATGGTCCCGCCGCCGCCCGTCGTCATCTTCTCGGCCCGTGACTTCAATGGCGGGGCGACCGCCGACATCGCCGCGACACTGGTCAAGAGCCGGACCGACAATGGCGCGCTCTACCAGACCATCCACAAGCTGATCGGCGGCCTCGCACGGCCGCCTGATTGAACGAAGAGGAGGACGGGGCCCGATGGCGAGAGAGCCGCTGATGCGCATCCTCTATGTCGAGGACGACGAGGACATCCGGACGATCTGCAAGTTCGCCCTGGAGACTATCGGCGGCTTCGCGGTCGCCGACTGCGGGTCCGGTGCCGAGGCGCTGGAGCGCGCGCCGGGCTGGGCACCGCAACTGCTGCTGCTCGATGTCATGATGCCGGCGATGGACGGGCCGATGACGCTGGCCGGCCTGCGCGACCTGCCCGGCACGGCCGCCACGCCGGTCGTCTTCATGACGGCCAAGGTCCAGCCGCAGGAGGTCCAGCGCTATCGCGAGATGGGGGCGGTCGACGTCATATCCAAGCCGTTCGAGCCGATGACCCTGTCCGATACGATCCGGGCCATCTGGGACCGGCTGGATGGCTGAGGACGCGCCCGGCGACGTGCTGCGGCGCCTCAACAGCGAAGGCGCCAAGGGAATCGGCCAGCGCATCGCCGCGATCGACGCCTTCTGGGCGGACTTCTCCGGCCGCCGGGCCTGGGGCGAGGACGCCCGGCGGCAGCTCGCCGATGCCGTGGGGCTGGCGCACCGTCTGGCGGGGTCCGGCGGCACCTTCGGCTTTCCCCACGTCTCCGTGGTCGCGAGTGCACTGGAGGCGGCCCTGGCCGGGCTCGCCGGGGGCGAGATGCCGGCTGGCGATGCCTTGAAGCAGGTCGACCGGCTGGTGGGCGCCCTGCAGTCCGCCTTCCTTCGCGGGTCCTCGGACGGGCGGCGCGCCGACGATCTTGTCCCCCCGGATGGCGGGGCGGAGGAGCGGCAGGCCGTCTGCGTGGTGGAGCGGGCGGGCCAGCCACGCAGCGTCGCCGCGCTCGCTTCCGGCCTCGGCTTCGCCGTGGCGACGGCGGAAGCCGCCGCAGCCGGCGGGCCACCCAACATCGCAGCACTGGTCGTCGATGCAAGCGGCGAGGGCGGCATCGAGCAGGCCGGCCCCTTGCTCGGCCGGTGCCCGACGATCCTCCTGACCGACCATGCCGACCTCGCGGTGCGGCTGGCGGCGGTCCGTCGTGGGATCGACGTGGTGATGGAGACGCCGGTCGACCCGGCAGAGCTGTCCGACTGGCTGAACAGCTTCACCGACACCGTCGCGGACGCCCCCTTCTCGGTCCTGATCGTCGACGACGACGAGCTGCTCGCGAATGCCTATGCCGCGGCCCTGCGCGGGGCCGGGATGGTGGTCAGCGTGACGACCGATCCGTCCGCCGCGCCCGTCCTGATCGGGGGCAGCTTCCCCGACCTGGTGCTGATGGATGTCCAGATGCCGGGCATCAACGGCATCGAGCTGGCCCAGGTCATCCGCCAGAGCCGCCGCTTCCTGTCGCTGCCGATCGTGTTCCTGTCGGCGGAGCGCGATGGCGGGCGCCAGCTCCTCGCGCGTCGCTTCGGCGGCGACGACTTCATCTCGAAGCCGGTCGACCTGGAACGGCTGGTCGACCTGGTTCGCCTGCGCGCCGCGCGCTCGCGCAGCCTGCGCTCGGCGATGGAGCATGACAGCCTGACGGGGCTGCTGAACCATGGGCGCTTCAAGGACAAGCTGCAGCACGAGTTGGAGCGCTGTCGCCGCACGGGCGGCCAGATCAGCCTGGCAATGATCGATATCGACCGCTTCAAGGCGGTGAACGATACGTTCGGCCATCTCGCGGGCGACCGGGTCATCCGCGGCGTCGCCCGCACGCTCCGCGGCCGCCTGCGCAAGATCGACCTGGTCGGGCGCTATGGCGGCGAGGAGTTCGGGGTCATCCTCCTCGACACGCCGGCCGCGGCAGCCCGCATGGCGATCGACGCCGTCCGCCGCGCCTTCGCCGCGCAGGTCTTCGAGGAGGATGGTCGGACCTTCCAGGCGACCTTCAGCGGCGGCATCGCCTCCAGCCGGCGGTATCCGGACATGAACGGCCTGATCGCCGCCGCCGACGCCATGCTCTACGAGGCCAAGCGCGCCGGCCGCAACGCGATCTTCGTCGATGGGGGAGCGGCAGGCTAGCCTCGTCCCCATCTTTGAATGGTCCCGTGCGCCCTGCCGGGGCATGATCATGTTGCAAGCATCGTCGTGCGCCAAGGCTAGCGGCGCGGCGGCGAGCCGGCTTCAGAAGGAGCGGACGATGGCACTCAAGAACATCCTGGTGCATGTCGACGACCGGCCGCAGGCCCAGGCCCGGCTCGAACTGGCCGTGGCCCTGGCCGAGCGCGATCGCGCGCACCTGACCGCGCTCGACATCTATGGCGTCGAGCCGGTGCCGGGCTTCGTCGCAGCCGAGCTGCCGCGGTCGCTGGTCGAGCAGAGCCGGCAGGCGGCACGCGACCGCGCCGCCGCCACCGAGGCGCGGTTCCAGTCGCTGCTCGCGACCGCCAACACCACCACCGAATGGCGCGCCGTGGAGACGCTGGACCCGGCGCTGGTCTCGCTGCACGCCCGCTACAGCGATCTCGCCATCATCGGGCAGGACGACCCCGACGACCGCCAGGCGGTGAAAGGCATCGCCGAAGAGGTGGTGATGGGCAGCGGCCGACCGGTCCTCGTGGTACCCCATGCCGGGCGCTTCTCCAGCGTCGGCCAGAACGTCCTGATCGGTTGGGATGGCGGCCGCGAGGCGACCCGCGCGGTGAACGATGCCCTGCCGCTGCTATCCGCCGACGCGCGGGTCACGGTCATGGCGCTCGATCCCGCCCACACGGCCGCCGGCCGGACCGGCTATCCCGGACAGGACATCGCGACCCACCTCGCCCGGCACGGGGTGCAGGTCGAGACGACCCACTACGTCACCGAGCGGATGTCGGTCGGCGACCTGCTGCTGTCGCGGGCCGCCGACCTCAGCGCCGACCTCATCGTCATGGGCGCCTATGGCCATGCCCGCCTGCGCCAGATCGTGTTCGGCGGCACCACCCGGCACATGCTGCATCACATGACGGTGCCGGTGCTGATGAGCCACTGACCGGCGCCCCCTCGGGCCCTGCGTCCCCGACCCATGATCCTCGTCTTCGGGTCGCTTAACCTCGACCTCGCCTTCCCGCTGCCGCACCTGCCGGTGGCGGGCGAGACGGTGCTGGCGCCCGGCTACCTGCCCGGGCCGGGCGGCAAGGGCCTGAACCAGGCGGTGGCGGCGGCGCGCGCCGGGGCGGCCACCGCCATGTATGGCCGGCTCGGCGCGGATGCCTTCGGGACGCTCCTGCGCCAGGCGCTGGCGGCGGACGGCATCGATGCCGGCGGCATCGCGGCCGGCCGGCTGCCGACCGGCTGTGCCGCGATCGCCGTCGACGGCCAAGGCCGTAACCAGATCATCGTCGGCAGTGGCGCCAATGGCGAGGCGACGGCGGACCAGGTACCCGAAGCGGCCCTGTCGCCGGCCACGACGCTGCTCCTGCAGCTTGAGGTGCCGATCCCCGAGACGTTGGCGCTCGCCCGGCGGGCGCGGGTCGCCGGTGCCCGGGTGATCCTCAACGCGGCCCCGGCCGCACCGGTACCAGCGGGCGGGCTGTCGGCGGTCGACATCCTGGTCCTGAACGAGATCGAGGCGGCGATGCTGGGCGGCGGGGCAGAGGCCGCGGCGGCGGCGCGCCGCCTGGCGCAGGACACCACCTCGACCGTCATCCTGACGCGCGGCGCCGATGGGGCCGACGCCTTCGCCGGCCCGCGGTCGTGGCGTATCGGGGCCCTGCCGGTCCGCGCCGTGGACACGGTCGGGGCCGGCGACTGCTTCGTCGGCGTGCTGGGGGCCAGGCTCGATGCCGGTGACGACCTGCCGACGGCCATGCGCTGGGCCAGCGTTGCCGGCGGGCTCGCCTGCCTGGTGCCCGGCGCCGTCGCGGCCCTCCCCACCCGCGCGGCGATCGCGGCCCGGCTGCACGAACTGGCCCCTGCCGTCGCCGCCTGACTACAGCCGCCCCTCCTTACCACCCAAAACGTCCTAACCACCCACCAGGCGGCGGGCGGATGCCGGCGCCAGTACATCGGCGCCCTGGCACCACCTGGCCTCGGCGTCGGGATCGGCGAGCGCGATCGCCAGGCCAGCGATCAGCTCGTACTGGTCGTCGGGCAGGCCGGCGGCGCGGGACGCCGCTTCGCCGGCCTGGGTCAGCAGGCCGCGCAGCGCCATCGCCGATCGCGGCACCGGGATCTGCACCGGCTCGTGGGCGAAGGCGCGGCGGCAGGCCTCGACATCGGTGGAGGCGAAGGCGCGGCAGGCGAGCGGCCGGTCGGCATAGAGGCTGCACCGGCCATCTTCCAGGAGCGGGCAGGCGAGGTTGCGGCGATGGCGCTCGGCCACCTTCATTCCGCTGGTCGCGGCCGCCGCCTCGCCGACCCGCGCCGTCAGCCGCGCCGCGGCCGGGGCCGGCAGGGCCCGGATGGCTCGCGCTAGCAGGAAGATCTCCGCCGCGCGCGCCGATACCACCTGGTGGCAGCAATAGTTGCAGCCGGTGCGGCAGGCGACCGGCTCCTTCGGTGCCATTACCTCGAAGGCACGATGGAGGGCGCGGGCGGCGTAGGGTGCGCGCGTCTCCGCCCGCGGCGCCGTCAGGTAGCCGGCGAGCTGGCGCGCCAGCTTGCGCGCGCCCTCCACCCCGGATGCTTCCGGCCGCTTCATCGCCCGCGCCGCGCCTGCTGGGGGTCGACCGCCTCCTGCAACGCGTCGCCCAGCACGTTGCATGCGACCACGGTCGCGAAGATGAAGAGGCCCGGATAGATCGCCAGCCACGGCGCGGTGGTGACCAGCTCCTGGGCGTTGGTCAGCATCGACCCCCAGCTCGCGCTGGGCGGCTGGATGCCGAGGCCGAGGAAGCTCAGGACCGATTCCACCAGGATCACGCTGCCCACCGACAAGGTCGTCGCCACCAGGATCGGCGAGAGCGTGTTGGGCAGCAGGTGCCGCAGCATGATCCGCCAGGGCCCGCAGCCGATGGAGATCGCGGCCGCCACATAGTCCCGTTCGCGCAGCGACAGCACGCTGGCCCGCACCAGGCGGGCGACGCCGGTCCATCCGGCCAGCGCCACCAGGACGACGATGCGGTAGATGCTGGCATCCTCGCCATCCGCCACCGACGCCGGTATCCCCAGCTTCTGCAGGTCGACGGCCGCCAGCACGATCAGCAGCGGCAGCATCGGCAGCGCCAGCACGCCGTCGCAGATGCGCATCAGGAGGGCGTCCACCCGGCCGCCCAGATAGCCCGCCAGGAGCCCGACGAAGGTGCCCAGGCTGGCAGCGCAGACGGCGCCCACCAGCCCGACCAGCAGCGACACCCGGCCGCCTTGGAGCAGGCGCACCAGCGTGTCGCGGCCGAGCTCGTCGGTGCCGAGCGGGTGGGCCAGCGACGGCGCCTCCAGCCGGGCCAGGAGGTCGACCGTCTCGGCATCCTGGCCGAGGAGGCCGGCCACCAGCGGCGCCGCCAGCGCCCCCAGGCCGAGCAGGGCGAGCACGCCGAGGCTGGCCTTGGCGCCCGGCCGGCGCCATAGCCGGTGGGCGAAGCCGGCCTGCCTCATCGCTGCCGGATCCGCGGATCGAGGGCCGCGTAGGCGACGTCGGCGGCGAGGTTGCAGGCGACCGTCAGCACGGTCACCAGCAGCAGGGCCAGCAGCGCCAGGTTGAAGTCGTTGCCCATCACCGCATCGAAGATCAGCTTGCCCATGCCGGGATAGCCGAACATGGTCTCCGTCACCAGCGCGCCCGATACCAGCGCCCCGCAATCGAGCGCCAGGATGGTGACGTAGGGCAAGAGGGCGTTGCGCAGGGCATGCCGCCACAGCACGCGGCGGGGCGACAGGCCCTTGGCATGGGCGGTGCGGATATAGTCCTGCCCCAGCGTTTCGATCATCGAGGCGCGGATATAGCGGACATGCCCGCCGATGGTGGCGATCGCCAGGGTCGCCACCGGCAGGATCAGGTGGCGCGCGCGCTCCGCCAGGGTCGGGTCGCTGGTCATCGGCATTCCCGCCGCCGGCAGCCAGCCAAGCTGCACCGCGAAGGTCATGATCAGGATCAGCGCCAGCCAGAAGGTCGGGATCGAGATGCCGGCGAAGCAGATCGCATTCACCAGACGGTCGAACCCGCTGCCGCCGCGGGCGGCCGCCGCGACGCCGATCGGCAGCGCGATCAGTGACGCCACGACCAGGCTGGTCGCCATCAGGAGCGCGGTGTTCGCGAGGCGCGGCCCGAGCACCGCGGCGGCGGGCTGCGCATAGAGGCGCGAATAGCCGAACTCGCCCTGCAATGCCTTGCCGAGCCAGGCCAGGTAGCGTTCGAGGAGCGGGCGGTCGAGGCCGTGGATCGCCTTCAGCCGGGCGATGTCGTCGGGCGTCAGGCGCGGGTCGGACGACAGCAGCAGGTCGATCGGGTCGCCCGGCATGAGCCCGATCAGGCCGTAGCAGACGAAGGACATCATGGCGACCAGGACAGCCGCCTGGGACAGGCGATGGACGAGGAAGCGGCTCACGCCGGGCGCGGCTGGCAGACGGTCATGGTGCGGTGGCGCGCCAGTTCTCGACCCACAGGCTCGTGGGATACTGATGCCCGGTCGGCTCGATCCCGGTCAGCCATTTCGGCACGATGAAGGGGTCCGACCGGAAGAAGAGCGGTAGCACCGGCAGGTCGTGCGCATAGAGGTGCTGCTGCGCCGACCACAGCTGGCGCCGCCGGTCGCGGTCGAGCTCGACCTCGATCGCCTCGATCAGCCGGTCCATCTCGGCGCTGGCGTAGCCCGGATAATTCTGGCCGGAGAAATTGTTCCCGGGCTTCGGAATGCTCTGCGAATGCAGCGTGGTCCGCGGCACCCCCTCGGGCGCGGACAGCCATGCATACATGGCGAGCCCGGTGAAGCGGCGCTTGGATACCGATTCGGAGAAGAAGACGCGGGGCGGCTCGTTGCGCAGCCGCACCTCGATGCCGACCTGCTTCCACTGGCTCTGCAGCACCTGCTGCACCAGCTCGCGGGTGCGGTTGCCGGCCGTGGTCATCAGCTCCAGCGCCAGGCGGTCCCCGGCCGCATTGTGGCGGACGCCGCCGCCCTTGCGCGTCCACCCGGCCTCGTCCAGCAGTGCTGCCGCCCGCTTCGGGTCGAAGGCATAGGCGGGGAGGTCCGTGGCATGCACCCAGTCCAGCGGGTGGATGGCGCCGCGCGCGACCGGCTGGCGCCCGCCGAACAGGGTCGCGGTCAGCTTCTCGCGGTCGATCGACAGCAGCAGGGCCTCGCGCACCCGCCGGTCGGCGAGGATGGGGTTGTCGAGGTTGAGGTCGATATGCTCGTAGACGAGCCCCGGCTTGTAGCGCACGTCGTAGCGCTCGCGATGGCGGGCCTCGAAGGCCATCGCCTGCTCCAGCGACAGGCCGAGCTCGCCCGCCACATAGTCGATCGCCCCCGACAGCAGGTTCGCCTCCAGCGCTGCGGTGTTCTCGATTGCGCGCACCACGATGCGGCGGAAGTACGGCTTGGCGCCGTACCAGTACGGGTTGCGTTCGAGCGCGATATGCGAACCGGCCGCGACCTCGGTGATGCGGTAGGGGCCGAAATGCAGGCCCGGGTTGGTCGGGTCGGTGTCGAACCTGGTGCGCGTGCGGTATTGCGCGGGGTCGGCGAAGGCGGGCCGCTCGAGGTGCTCCGGCAATAGCTGGAAGCCGCCGATGGAGGCGAACTCGAAGGTCAGCTTGTCGACATGGAGGGTGAAGGTGCGCTCGTCCTTCACCTCGACCCTGGTGACCCGGCGATAGAACTCCGCCGCGGCGACGCCGCTCATCGGGTGGCGGCCGACCTCCCAGGTGAAGACGACGTCCTTGGTGGTCACCGGCACGCCGTCGCCCCAGGTGGCGTTGGGCTGGATGGTGTAGGTGACCTCGATGCCGCGCTTGCCGTCGGGCAGGTCGACCGGTTTGGCCAGCCCGTTCCCGACCGTCGGCAACTCGACGCAGAGCAGGCAGACCAGCTTCCAGTCCTTGTCGTAGACGGTGAAGGGCCGTCGCGTCATGCCGAGCACGAAGGCCTTGGCCATCATGCTCTCGATATTCGGATGCAGGGTCGACGGGAACTGGGTGATGCCGATGACGAGCTCGTCCCTGGTCGCCGGCGAGCCGGCCGCCGCCAGCGGCATGAAGGCCGCCCATGCGACGGCGACGGCGGCGATGAACGCTCGGTACATCCGTTGGTCCTCCGCCCCCGCCGATCCTAGTTCATGGTCACAGCTTGCCGCCGTGGCCGAGCGACCATTCGACCGGCTTCTGCAGGAACGTCCGCACCTCGCGCGTCGTCTCGGGCGCGAAATAGCCTTCTTCCTCGGCGGTGGCCAGCACGTCCCACCAGGTGCAGAGCCCGTGCAGGTCGACACCCTCGGCCTTCAGGTTGGCCACGCTTTCGGGAAAGATGCCGTAGTGGAAGACGACGAAGGTGTGCTGGACCGTGGCACCGGCGGTGCGCAGCGCCTCGACGAAATGCAGCTTGCTGCCGCCGTCGGTCGCCAGGTCCTCGACCAGCAGCACCCGCGATCCTTCGGTCAGCGCGCCCTCGATCTGGGCGTCGCGGCCGAACCCTTTGGGCTTCTTGCGGACATAGAGCATCGGCAGCATCAACCGCTCCGCCAGCCAGGCCGCGAAGGGAATGCCGGCCGTCTCGCCGCCGGCCACCGCATCCAGGTTCTCGAAGCCGATCTCGTTCTCGATGGCGAGCGCGGCCAAGTCCATGATCCGCCGCCGCGCGCGCGGGAACGAGATGATCCGGCGGCAGTCGATATAGACCGGGCTGGCGCGGCCGGAGGTGAAGATGAAGGGCTGTTCGGGGCGGAACAGCACGGCCTTGATCTCGATCAGGATGCGCGCGACGGTGCGCGCGGCGTCCGTCGGGGGGGCGGGATGGGTAGCGTTGTGCATGGGTCCTGCGCGTTTTCGGAGCGTCTTCTCTCTAGGGCACAAAGCCCAGCGGGGCAATGTCAGCTCGCACCCATGACCTTCATGTGGAAGGTGCGCTCGTGCTGCGGCAGCGCCAGCCACCACCGCTTCAGCTCGCTCGGATGGGGGATCTGCAGGTCGACGATATTCTCGGTCGGCATCGGCAGCGGCGAGGTGTCGTAGAAGTACTTGTAGCGGACGCGGTAGGCGACGGTGCCCTTGCCGGTGCAGCCGATGCTGCGGCCGCGCCGCTTCAGCCAGATCGATACCCAACGATCGGCGATGTAGCGGACGTCGGGGGGCACCAGGGCGAACACCGCGAGCCCGCTATAGGCGGGCGGGAACAGCATCAGGCAGTTGGTATCGAAGGTCTCGATCCCGTCGACCAGCTGGCAGCGGTGCAGCAGCCGCCCGTCGACATGGTGCATGACCCGGAGCGACGAGGCGACCTCCAGCCCGTGTTTCGCCTGATGCTCCATCAGCGACGCGACATGATCGGGATAGAACCAGTTGTCGGCGTCGAGGAAGCCGATCGCGTCGAAACCCTGGGCGGCCGCCGACAGCGCGCCGATGGCGCGTGGCGTGTGCCCCCAGTCGCGGTGGCCGGCCGGCAGCACGATGTGCTGGGCATCCCACGAATCGATCGCGGCCTCGGGCTTGCCGTCGCCGACCAGGATATGGGTCGCGGCGTGCGTCTGCATGCGCACGCTGGCATGGGCCTTGGCGATCCACGCAAGCGGCTCGCCGTGATAGGGGGTGACGATGGCGACGCGGCGCATCAATGCACCCCCACCCGCCGCAGGGCCACGGCCCGGGCATCGGGGTCGAGGTTCCGCCACCACCGCCCGACGGCGTGCGGATCGGGCTCGGCCGCGTCGGTCAGGAAGGCGTCCCATCGGGTCGGGCCGAAGGCGGCGTTGAAGGTGCGGCTTTGCATGCGCTTGGCGACGGTGGGGGCCGGGCCGGCATTGACGATCCGGCGCTGCCGGCCCTGGAGGTAGCCCAGTACCGACTGGGCGGCGTCGTTCGCCACCTGGGCGGGCGCCAGGCACCATAGCGCGATGGCGGAGAAGGCGGTCGGCATCAGCAGGATGCCGCTGGCGTCGACGGTCGTGAGCCCGTCAACCTGCGGGCAGGGGCCGACCGGGGTGCCGTCGATGCGGTGCAGCAGGCGGAGCGCGGTCGCGGCCTCCGCCTGGGTGGCGGCCGCCGCCTCGGCCAGCCCGGCCAGGTGCCCGGGCAGGAACCAGTCGGCCGCGTCGAGGAAGGTGATGGCGTCGAAGCGCTGCGACGCCGCCGACAGACCGCCCGCCATGCGGGCTGCGTTGCCGCCGTCGCCATGGCGATGCTTCAGGACGATGTGCTGGTCGGCCCATGCGGCGACGGCCGGGTCCGGGCGTCCGTCGGCGACCAGGAAGTGGGTGGCGTCCACGCCCTGGGCGCGCACGCTGTCATGACCCTGGCGTAGCCATTCGGCCGGCTGGTCGGCATAAGGTGTCACGACGGCGATGCGCATGGCCCAGCCGTATGTACGGGACGCCGGCCCGACTGGGCAAGCGGGTGGTTGCCAAGTGCGACGGCATTGCCCAATTAGGATGGACCAGCCACGAGCGGCGCCGTCCGGCGCATCCGCCACCATGCTTCGCCTCTTCATCGCCATCCCCCTGCCGGAACCGCTGCGCCTGTCGCTTGCGATGCTGGGCGGCGGCATCCCCGGCGCCAATTGGGTGGATGACCGGAACCTGCACCTGACCCTGCGTTTCATCGGCGAGGTCGATATCGGCACCGCCGAGGACATCGACGCGGCGCTGTCGACGTTGCGCGCGCCGCCGGCCGAGGTGCGGGTGGCCGGCATGGGGCAGTTCGGCGTCGGCCGGCGGCCGCGCCTGCTCTATGCCGGCGTGGAGCGGGTGTCGGCCCTGGTCCACCTCCAGGAGCGGGTGGAGGCGGCGGTGGTGCGCGGCGGCTGCCCCCACGAGCGGCGGAAATTCGCGCCCCACGTCACGCTGGCCCGCCTCAAGGGGGCGACGATGCACCGGGTGCAGTCCTTCATCGCGGCCCATTCGCTGTTCCGGCCGCCACCCTTTCTCGCCGACCGGATCGTGCTCTATTCGAGCTTCCTCGGCGGCGAGCGTGCCATCTACCGGGCCGAGGCGGAATATCCGCTGATGGGGGAATAGATCATGCCCGACTGCGGCCCGATCGTGATCCTGACGGGCGCCGGTATCTCGCGCGAATCCGGGCTGCACACGTTCCGCGATGCGGACGGCATCTGGGCCACGGTGCGGATCGAGGACGTGGCGACGCCGCAGGCCTTCGCCGCCGACCCAGCACGGGTGCAGGCCTTCTACGACGCCAGGCGGCGCGGCCTGCTCGGGCCCGGCATCGCCCCCAATGCCGCCCACCATGCCCTCGCCCGGCTGGAGGCCGCATGGCCCGCGGCCGTCCTCGTGGTGACCCAGAACATCGACGACCTGCATGAACGCGCGGGCTCCCGGCGGGTGCTGCACATGCATGGCGAACTGTTGAAGGCGCGCTGCATCGCCTGCCAGGCCTCGGTGCCGTGGCGGGACGACCTTGCCCCCGGTCCGCCCTGTCCGGCGTGCGGTGGCGGACCGTTGCGGCCGGATGTCGTCTGGTTCGGCGAGGTGCCGCATGGGATGGAGCCGATCGAGGCGGCGCTGATGGAGTGCCGGCTGTTCCTGTCGATCGGCACCTCGGGCAGCGTCCATCCCGCCGCCGGCTTCGTCGACCTGGTGCGCCATGGTCGAGCGGGTGCCCGGGGCCACGCCCGCGCGGTCGAACTCAACCTGGAACGATCGCTGGGCGCCGGCCTCTTCGACGAAGGGCGCTACGGCCCGGCCACGCAGGTGGTGCCGGCATTCGTCGAGGAATTGCTGGCAGGGCGATGAGCGAGGAACTCGACCGGCTCCTGGCGGAAATCCGCGCCTGCCGCGTGTGCGCGGCGCAGCTGCCGCTCGGCCCTCGCCCGGTGGTGCGCGGGCGGTCGACCGCCCGCATCCTCATCGCCAGCCAGGCGCCGGGGACCAAGGTCCACGCGTCGGGCATATCGTTCGACGATGCCAGCGGCGACCGGCTGCGCGACTGGCTGGGGACGGACCGGGCGACGTTCTACGATGAAAGCCGCATCGCCATGGTCCCGATGGGGTTCTGCTATCCGGGGCGCATGCCGCGCGGCGGCGATGCGCCGCCCCGGCCCGAATGCGCGCCGCTATGGCAGGCGCGGGCGCTGGCGGCCTTCACCGCGGTGGAGTTGGTCGTGCTGGTCGGCGGCTGGGCGCAGCCCTGGCACCTCGGCAGCCGGGCCAAGCGGACCCTGACCGAGACCGTGGCGGCGTGGCGGGAATACCTGCCGCACTATTTCCCGCTGCCCCATCCGAGCTGGCGCAACACCAGCTGGATCGCGCGCAATCCGTGGTTCGAGGCCGAGGCCCTGCCGGAGCTGCGCCGCCGCGTCGGCCTGCTCCTGGCCGGCAGATCAGTCGACGAGGGCGGATAAGGGCGCCACCACGGCGAAGCGGTCGGCCAGCTCGGCCAGCGCCGCGCGTTGGAGCATGGCGGCGTCGATGTCGAGGCCGCCGGTCGGGTCGGGCAGGGCGCGGGTCGCGGTGGCATCGGCGATCACCGTCATGCGGTAGCCGAGGTCGAGCCCCGCCCGGGCGGTCGAGCTGACGCACATGTGCGTCATGAACCCGGCCAGCACCAGCGATGTCCGCCCGGTCTGCTTGAGGACGGCCTGGAGGTCGGTGCCGGCGAAGCTGTTGGGCAGGCCCTTGGTGATCACCGCTTCGCCGGGTTCCGGACGCGCCTCGTCGGCGATCTGCCCGCCGGGGCCGTCCGGGTCGAACATGCCGCCCGCCTTGCCCAGGTGGGCGACATGGATCACCGGGGCACCCGCGGCCCGCGCCTGCGCCAGCAGGCGGCGGATGGCGTCGAGCGCGGGGGCGGCACCCGGCAGTGGCAGCCGGCCGTCCACATACTCCCGCTGCGCGTCGATGACGACGACCACCGACCGGGCCAAGGGTCCCGGGGTGGCGTCGGCACCGGCGAGTTGCAGAAGGGTACGGGCGGCGGTCATTGGTGAAGCTTCTCCCTGTTGGCGCCGACAATATCGCTGCATTCCCGCCGGAATAGCCGAGACATTCGGGGCGCCTCCTGCAAAAATGCAGGGTATGATCGATTGGGATGGTTGGCGTGCCGTGCTTCTACTGGCGCGGTCGGGTACTCTGTCCGGGGCGGCCGGGCTCCTTGGCGTCGATGCGACGACGGCGGCGCGCCGCCTGCGCCGGCTGGAGGCCGTGATCGGCCTGCGCCTGTTCGAACGCCACGGCAACCGCCTGGTGCCGACCGTCGCCTGCCTCGACCTGCTGCCGCGGGTGGAGACGGCCGAGCGGGCGTTGCTGGCGGCGGCGACCGCGTTCGACCGCGAGGGGGGCGCGCCCGTCCGGGTATTGCGCATCACCTCGGTCGCCTGCCTCGTCGACCATCTACTGGTGCCGGCGCTGGCATCCTTCCTGGCCGGCCGCCGCATCCGGGTGGAGCTGCTGGCCGACAACCGCAATCTCAGCATGGCCCGCCGCGAGGCGGACCTGGCGGTGCGGCTCGGCCGGCCCGACGTCATCCATGGCGCGGTCCGCCCGCTCGGGCCCTTGCCCTATGCCGTCTATGCCCGGCGCGGGCTCGACCCCGGGAACCTGCCCTGGGCCGCGCTCTCCGACGAGCAGGCCCATCTGCCGGAGACGCGGTGGACGGTGCGCGCCGCCGGCGATCGCGGCCTCGAATTGCGCACCAACCGCTTCGAGGCGCTGGCCCGCCTGGCCGCTCAGGGGCTGGTGCGCGCGCTGCTGCCGACCCAGGTCGCGCGCTCCTTCCCGGAGCTGCGCCGGGTGGGCGAGCCCACCGTGCTGGTGCGCGACGTCTGGCTGGTCGGCCACCCGGAAGACGCCGACACCCCACACATCCAGGCCGGGGTGGCCTGGCTGGCGGGGCTGTTCGCGCCGGCCGCCGGCGATCTCGAAGGGACCGGGGTCGGGTAGAGCCGTCAGGCGTCCGTCGGCAGCGGGAACTCCTCGAGATAATGCAGATAATCGTCCTCGACGCCGATCTGCATGGTCTCCAGGACCCGGACCACCGCGTTGTAGAAGGCGATGACGACTACGAGGTCGGTCAGGCGCTCGGTGTCCAGGGCAGCCGCCAGCTCGGCGAAGGTGGCGTCCGAGGCGGCGAGGTCGGTCGTCATCTCGCGGGCGGCGCGCAGGACCGTCCGCGCCAGCGGCTCGAGGTTCGATGTCCGGCCCTCGGTCTCGGCGATCATGCCGCGGATGTCGTCGTCGCTGACGCCGAAGTCACGGCCGATCTTGATGTGATGGGAGTATTCGTACCTGGAGCGGGTCAGATAGCCGACCTGCAGGATCGCCAGCTCGCGCAGGCGGGGATCGAGCTTGCTGTCGAAGCGGATGTACTGGCCGACCCCGCTGAAGCGGCGCAGCGCGTTCGGGCTGTGGGCCAGCGTGCGGTAGAGGTTGATGTTGCGCTTGAGAAGGTCCTGGTGCTCGGGGGCAAGGTTCTCGCGGTCGAGGTAGGGGACGCGGGCCATGGGCGATGTCACTCCTGTTCCAGGGCGGTCTTCGCCCGGGCGTAGTCCTGGCGGGTCTTCTCGTCGACGGTCGGGTAGGATAGTTGCAGGCCTTCCAGCTGGTCCACGACCGCCGCCATGACGGCCAGCCGGGTGAACCATTTATTGTCCGCCGGCATGACGAACCAGGGCGCGTGCGGGGCGGCGGTTTCGTGGATCGCCTCCTCGTAGGCTTCCTGGTAGGCGTCCCAATGGCCGCGCTCGGCGACGTCGCCGAGGGAGAATTTCCACAGCTTGGTCGGATCGGAGAGCCGCTCCAGGAAGCGCTTCTTCTGCTCCTCCTTGGAGAGGTGGAGGAAGAACTTCAGGACCAGGCAGCCATTGCGCGCCAGGTGCTTCTCATGGTCGCGGATCGTTTCCATGCGCTGGTCCCAGACCTTGGGGGTGACCAGCGCGGCCGGCAGCGGCTGGCGTCGCAGCAGTTCGGGATGGACGCGGACGACCAGCACCTCCTCGTAGTAGGAGCGGTTGAAGATGCCGATGCGGCCGCGCTCCGGCAAAGCGCGCGCCGTCCGCCACATGAAGTCGTGGTCCAGCTCTTCCTGCGAGGGCTGCTTGAAGGCGTGGACCTGGCAGCCCTGCGGGTTGATGCCGGACATCACATGCTTGATGCCGCTGTCCTTGCCGGCGGCATCCATGGCCTGGAAGATCAGCAGGACGGACCAACGGTCCTGGGCGTAGAGGACCTCCTGCAATGCGGCCAGGCGCTTCACGCCGTCGGCCAGCATCTCCTTGGCCTCCTTCTTGTCGAGGGAGAGGCCGGCGGTATCCGCGGGATCATGGTCCTTCAGGCGGAATCCCTTGCCGCTTTCGATGCGATAGCGGTCGAGCAGGGCATGGAACTTCATCGGCACTCCCCCGGCATGCGGATCCTCCCGACAACCGTTCGGGCCACACTAGACGCCAGGGCGGGGCCGGCTCAAATCCTGCTATGGCCGGACCCTAGGCTTTCTCGGTTGCCGAACCGTCCGGAACGCCCAAGGTTGATGCCTGGGAGCGGGGGTGTCGGCAGGAGAAGACGATGACGGCAGAGACCTCGATCGATCGTTTGCAACGCGTCACGGCCCCGTTGAACTATCTGGCGGCCGGGTCGGAACGGCCGGTGCGCTATAATTTCCAGCCCCCGCCCGGAGTGCCGGTGCAGAGCGGCGCGTTCAATGCGGAGCTGGTGCCGATCGCCGACGCGCGGCCGGTGGCGGATCGCTTCTCGCTCGATCGCCAGGGCTTCGCGCTGTTGCGCCAGCGCAGCGCCGTCACCGATTTCAGCGATCCCGATGCCATCCGTGCCGACTATTTCCCCGAGGTCGAGGCGGCCGTGCGCCAGGCGACCGGCGCCGACCGCGTGATCGCCTTCGACCACAATGTCCGTTCCTCCCCGCGTGCCGCCGGCGGCGAGGCCCGCATCAAGGAGCCGGTGAAGCGGGTCCACAATGATTTCACCGAGCGCTCGGGCCCGCGCCGTGCCGAGGACGAGCTGCTGGCCGCCGGCATCGATCCGGCCACCCTGGATGGGCAGCGCTTCGCCCTGGTCAATCTGTGGCGGCCGATCCGCGGGCCGGTGCAGGAATCGCCCCTGGCGCTGTGCGACGCCGGATCGATCGCGGCCGAGGATTTCGTGACCGCCGACCTCGTCTACCCGGACCGGGTCGGCGAGATCTACCAGTTCCGCCACCGGCCGGAGCATCGCTGGTACTATTTCCCGCGGCTGGCGCCCGACGAGGCGCTGCTGATCAAGTGCTACGATTCGGCCGCCGACGGGCCGGCGCGCTTCACCGCCCACTCGGCCTTCGACGATCCGACCAGCCCGCCCGGGGCGCCCGCGCGGGAGAGCATCGAGGTGCGGACCCTCGTCCTCTACGGTCCGGGGACCGCGCCCCGCGCGTAGCGGGGCCTGCTACTCGCCGGGGCTTGTCATTCGACGGGGCAGCTCCCGGTCTTGCGGTAGTCCACCACCTCCAGGCGGCCGGCGACGATCTCGTCGGTCGCCTCTTTCATGGCGGCCTCCAGCGGCGGGGTGATCAGGGCGCGGTTGTGTGCGTCGATGGCGACGCCGACCCCGCCCTCCTTGAGGCCCAGCACCGTGGTGCCGGCGGCCCAGGTGCCGTCGGCGGCACTGCGCAAGGCCTGATGCACGGCCACGTCGACCCGCTTCACCATCGAGGTGAGCACGGCGCCGGGGTGGAGATGGTTCTGGTTGGCGTCGACGCCGATGCCGAGCCGGTGGCGCCCCGCTGCGGCCTGGAGCACCCCGAAGCCGCTGGCCCCGGCCGCCGCGAAGATGACGTCGGCGCCGGCATCCATCTGCCGGTTGGCGAGCGCCGCGCCCCGGGCGGGGTCGAGCCAGGCGGCGGGCGTGGTGCCGACCATGTCGCGCAGCAGGCGCACGGCGGGCAAGGCATGGCGGGCACCTTGGGCATAGCCGCAACCGAAGCTGCGGATGACCGGGACATCCATGCCGCCGATGAAGCCGATGGTGCCCGACCGGCTGGCCTTGGCCGCCAGGACACCCGCCAGGAACGAGCCTTCCTCCTCCTTGAAGACGAAGGAACGGATGTTGGGGCCGTCCGTCGCCGCATCGACGATGGCGAAGCGCACCGCCGGAAACGCCTTCGCCACCGCGGCCACGGCGGCGACCTGGGAGAAGCCCATGCTGATGATCGGCGATGCGCCTTCTTCCGCCAGGCGGCGCAGGACCGCCTCGCGGTCCGATTCAAGCGTCAGCTCGACCTCGCGATAGGCGGTGCCGGTGGCGCGGCGATAGCGCTCGGCGCCTTCCAGGCCGGCCTCGTTGAAGCCCTTGTCGTGCTTGCCGCCGATATCGAACACGATCGCGGGGGCGAAGGCCGGGGTGGTGGTGGCGGGGGCCGGGGTAGCCGGGGTCGGGGCAGTCTGGGCAGCGGCAGTCTGGACAGCGACGGGCCCGCTCAGGATCAGGGCCACAAGGACCGGCAATAGACGCAGCATCGGGGCTACTCTCGGGGCAGCGGAATGGATGGGTTCGGGCGCAAGCCTAGTCGGCGATCGTGACGCATCCAACCGGGTCGTCTATAGCCCCTGCGTCCGCAGGGAGGAGAATGCGCGTGAACGAGTCCCCGAAGCCATCGCCTTCGCAGCCATCGCCTTCGGAGCCGGGCCTGCCCCCCGAGCAGGCCGGCGCCGCCGCCTGGTACGGCCCCGACATGGCCGGCCGCACGGACTGGATCGCCACGCTCGATCCGGCCGAGGTGGCCGAAGTGGACGCCGTGACCCGGCGCCTCGCCGCGGCCGAGGTGGATATCGCGGCCATCACCCGGGACACCTTTCCCCTGCCCATCCTGGCACCACGGCTGAAGCAGGTCCTGGGCCAGGTGCTGGACGGTCGGGGCTTCGCCCTGCTCCGCGGGCTGCCGGTGGATGGCTGGTCGCCGCGCGAGGCCGCGACCGCCTTCTTCGGCCTCGGGACCCATCTCGGCCACGCCCGCTCGCAGAACGGCAAGGGCCATGTGCTGGGCCATGTCCGCGATCTCGGCCTGCGCAGCGACGACCCCAACGTCCGCATCTACCAGACCAGCGAACGCCAGACCTACCACACGGATTCCTGCGACGTGGTGGCGCTGCTCTGCCTGAAGACCGCGCGCGCGGGCGGCCTGTCGACGCTGGTCAGCTCGACCACCATCTTCAACGAGATGCGCCGGCGCCGGCCCGACCTGCTGCGCCTGCTGATGCAGCCGGTCGCGACCGACCGGCGGGGCGAGGTGCCGGCGGGCATGAAGCCCTATTTCTCGATCCCGGTCTTTTCGTGGCACCAGGGATACCTGACGGCGATCTACCAGCGGCAATACATCGATTCCGCCCAGCGCTTCCCCGATGCGCCGCGCCTGACGCCGGGCCATGTCGAGGCCCTCGACCTCTTCGACCAGCTCGCCAACGACCGCACCCTCAACCTGCATATGGAGTTCCGGCCGGGCGACGTGCAGCTCGTCCACAACCACACGCTGCTGCACGACCGGACCGCCTTCGACGACTGGCCGGAGCCGGAGCGGCGGCGCCACCTGCTGCGCCTGTGGCTGGCCTGCCCCGGCGCGCGGCCATTGCCGGAAGTCTTCACCGAGCGCTACGGCTCCGTCGCCATCGGCGATCGCGGCGGGGTGATCGTGCCGGGCACGCGGCTGCACGCGCCCCTGGAAGCCGTCTGACCGGAGCCGGACCATGACCGACGCCAAGGACCCCCTCTACGCGCGCAGCTTCATCCCCGCCCTGGAGGACCACGAGTTCCTGATGCGCGAGGAGCTGCGTGGCTTCCGCTTCGCGATGGAATACTACAAGGCCGAGCTGCTGCTGCGCGAATGGGGCATCCGCTCCACCGTGGTGGTCTTCGGCAGCGCGCGCATCCCGTCTGCGGAAATGGCCGCGGTGGCGGTGGCCGAGGCCGCCACCGACGAGGCGCGGCGGGTGGCGGCGAAGCGGGCCGAACTGTCGGTCTGGTACGAACGTGCGCGGGCCTTCGCGCGCCTGCTGTCGGTCCGCGGCGGCGCCCTCAACCTGCGGCCCGACCGCATCCGCGACAATGTCGTCACCACCGGCGGTGGCCCCGGCATCATGGAAGCGGCCAATCGTGGCGCGGCCGATGTCGGTGCGCCCTCGATCGGCTTCAACATCGGCCTGCCCCACGAGCAGGCGCCGAACGCCTGGTCGACCCCGTCGCTCACCTTCTCGTTCCATTATTTCGCCATGCGCAAGATGCACCTGGCGATGCGGGCCAACGCGCTGGCCGTGTTCCCGGGTGGGTTCGGCACGCTGGACGAGCTGTTCGAGATCCTGACGCTGCAGCAGACCGGCAAGGCCCCGCACATGCCGGTCGTGCTGTTCGGCCGCGACTACTGGAACAGCGTCATCAACTTCCAGGCCCTGGTCGACAACATGATGATCGAGAAGGTCGACCTCGACCTGTTCGAGATCGTCGATACGCCGGAGGAAGGCTGGGAATCGATGAAGCGCCGCGGGCTGCTGGCGCACACGCCGGCCGCCGAAGCGCCGGGTCGCGCGCCGCATGCCGTGGATGCGGAATCCTGACGGCCGGCGGAAAACGAACCTAATCGAGGGTCGGCGAAAACGCCCCGCGCGTGGACGTATGCCTCAGAGGCGGTCAAGATCAATCTCGCGCTTGCGGCGAACGCGTTTCGTCAGACGACTTGCCTCCAGGGACGCTGCCAGTCGATCGCTTTCCGGGCGCACGGCCTCCTGCACCGGCTCCAGCATGTTCAGGACCCAGAGCGCAGTCGCGAAGGTGCCGAACGATACCGTCGGATCGCCGCGTTCAAGCTTGCGGAGAGTGGGCAGGGATACGCCGATCCTGGCAGCCAGCTCCCTGGCCGACTGCTGCCGCCTGAGGCGCGCCGCCCGAATCCCCTCGCTGATATCCACGAGGGCGGCTGTCACCTGGAGCGGCAGCGATGTCTCCGAACCGACTTTCATTGAGCAACTATAATTGCATGAAAGGCCGATTTACGGAAACGATGCTTTCATTTTTGGCGAAAGTGGTCGGCAGCAACCTCCCGTGGGCTCAACGGTTTGCGCCTGCAATGCCGTCCAGCCATCGATCCGCGCTGACCTGGCCATCGCGAAGTAGGCGGCGCTGATACTCGGCCTTGTTGCTGGACCACGCAGCCTGGCGTTCGGCGAGAGTGGGGGGCTGCGCCGTAGGCTGCATCGGCGAGGACCAAGGATGAGCCGATCGACACGGCCATCCGTATCCTGCTTTTCGCTATCTTCGCCTCCAGTGACTCGCCCGGGCTCCAACGCCACGCAGGGATACGGCCCGTCAGCTCGAGCGTAGCA
>CAZQOA010000063.1:0-27863 GCA_964594715.1 uncultured Rhizobiaceae bacterium
GGCGCATGATCTGCGCCTGGATGGTGACGTCGAGGGCCGTGGTCGGCTCGTCGGCAATCAGCAGGCGCGGCTGGCAGGCGAGCGCGATCGCGATCATCACGCGCTGCCGCATGCCGCCCGAAAGCTGGTGCGGATAGGCCGCGACCCGGCGTTCCGGGTCGGCGATACCGACATCGCGCAGCAACTCCACGGCGATGCCGTCGGCCCGCGACGCCTCGGCCGGGCGGTGGCGGCGGACGGCCTCGCGGATCTGCTCGCCGATGGTGAATACCGGGTTGAGGCTGGCCGACGGGTCCTGGAAGATGACGGCGATCTCGCGCCCGCGCACGTCGCGCAGCGCGCGCTCCTCCAGGGTCAGCAGGTCGCGGATGCCGCCATCGCGGCCATGCAGCAGCACCGAGCCCTCGATCGAGGCACGGTCGGTACGCCCGAAGAGGCGCAGGATCGACATGGCGGTGACCGACTTGCCCGACCCGGACTCGCCGACGATGGCGACCGTCTCGCCGCGCCCGATGGCGAAGCCGACCCCGTCCACCGCGCGCAGCATGCCGCGCCGTGTCCGGAAACCGGTGCGCAGGTCCCGCACCTCCAGAAGAGCGGCGGGGGTCATCATGGCCGTTCAGGCGACGGTGTAGCGGGCAACGGCCTCGGGATTGAGGGCGATACCGAGGCCCGGTCCCTTGGGCACCTCCAGATGGCCGTCGACGAGGCGGATCGGCTCGACCAGCAGGTCGTTCTGGAGGGCGTTCCGGCCCATGTCGTACTCGACCATGGTCGGAAACGGGACATTGTCGGAATGGGGATAGTTCGGCAGCGAGGCCACGAAATGCACGGCCGCGGCCAGCCCCACCCCGGTGCCCCAGACGTGGGGCGAGATGCGCAGATGCTCGGCCGCGCACAGGATGCTGACGGTGCGGGCGACGTCGAGCCCGCCGCACAGGGCGAGGTCGGGCTGGACCACGTCGGCCAGCCGGCCGTCGATCAGCCGCTTCATGTCGAAGACGGTATAGAGCGCTTCGCCGGTGGCGATCGGCATGTTGGCCCGCGACTTCAGCTCGGCGTAGCCCTTCCAGTCCTGCGGCGCCAGCGGCTCCTCGTACCAGTGGATGCCGTAGCGCTCGATCCGCCGCATGCTCTCCATGACGCCGTCGAAGGTGTAGTTGCCGTTGGCATCGACCGTCAGCAGCGTGTCCGCGCCGATGATGCGGCGGGCCAGCGCCACACGCTTCTCGTCCTCCGCCGGGTTGCGGCCGATCTTGATCTTGAAGGCCGGGAAGCCCTTTCCGACATGCGGCTCCAGCTGCGCGGCCAGGGTCGCCTCATGGTCGCCCGTGGCGGTGAAATAGCCGCCGGACGCATAGGCCGCGACCCGCTCGCGCTGGCGCCCGCCGATCAGGTCGGCGACCGAGAGGCCGAGCAGCTTGCCCATGGCGTCGTAGGCGGCGACATCGATCCCGCCCAGCAATGCCACCAGTTGGTTCTGGATGCCGAAATGATAGTGCTTGGCCAGGATGGTCTGCGCCACGCCGCGCTGCGCGAACAGGTCGGTGCCGACGAAGTAGGGCTTCACGACCGCCAGGTATTCGGCGGTGATGCGCGCCGGCCCCCAGGATTCGCCGATGCCCTGGATGCCCTCGTCGGTCTCCAGGATGACCAGCCCGCCGCCGCGCCGCGCCGTCAGCCCCCGCGCCATGCCGTAGGCCTGGTCGTCGGGAACGGCGAATTCCAGGGCCAGGATGCGGATGTCGCGGATACGCGCCATGAGGGGCCTCGATCGGACGGATGGAACCGGAAGACGATCGAGGATCGCAGACGCATCCAGGGGCCGCAATATCTCTTCGGCCAGAAAGGAAGATGTTGCACCCGTCATGCGGGCCGCCCGCTCCGGGCGGCCCGCGGGTCGCCTAGTCCTTCAACTCGGCCGGCACCTTGCCGCCATTGGCCGCGAGCTGGATCATCACCTGCTTGTGCAGCCAGACGTTCATGGTCGCGGAATCTCCGGTGTCGCCGGTGTAGCCAAGCTCGCCCGCCAGCTCCTTGCGGTTGGCCAGGCTGGAGTCGAGCTCGAGGAGCTTCATGAGGTCGACGATGGAGGTGCGCCAATTGAGCTTCTGCGCATTGCCGGCGGCCAGCGCCTCGAGCACGGCGGCGACGTCGACCGCGCCGGATGCGGCGGAGGACGAAGCTGCGGCCGCGGCCGCGCTTGCAGGCTGCGCCGCTGCCGTCGCGCCTGGCTGCGCCGCCGCCGGTTGTGCGGTGGCCTTGCCGAAGATGGCGTCCTTGATCCTGGTGAAGATGCTCATTGCCCAGCCTCTTTCTGATTGGCGAGCCGGGAGTATCCGGGATGGCCGGCCGCGACGCAAACGGCCTCGGCCGCTACACACCGCCTGTGCCGCAGGGGCCGGCGGAAGGGCCGAGTTTCGGATTTTGATTTGCGGCCAGGAATGTATAAATTAGATGTTTATATAAACACTCGAGGTTTTCGATGGCTATTCAGATCGCCAATCCCGCAGTGGTGCGGAAGATCACACGATTGGCTGAAGTGACCGGGCTCAGCAAAACGGCCGCCGTAGAAATGGCGGTCGATCGCGTGCTGCAGGACGCGGGCAGCTCGACTGTTCGGGCGCGCATGGCTTCCCTGCTGGCGCAGATGGATCGCATTCCCGATATCGCGGGATCGACCGATCCCCTGGAGTGGGACGAGCATGGATTGCCGCGATGATCGTGGTCGACACGTCGGCACTGGTCGCGATCATATTTGCGGAAGCGGAGCGGGCGGCCTTCATTGCGGCCATCGACGCGGCGCGACGCGCGGCAGTCAGCACCGTTTCCGTGGTGGAGGCGCGGATGGTGGTCCACGCTCGCCGCGGTGAGCGCGCGGTCATGCTGCTCGATGATTTCCTTCGCCTCCCTTCCTTTGAAATCGCACCGCCCGGACCAGCGGAAATGGAAGCGGCCTATGCGGCGTTCGTTACCTTCGGCCGCGGCAGCGGGCATGCTGCGCGCCTGAATTTCGGCGATCTCTTCAGTTACGCGCTTGCCAAGGTCCGAGACCTGCCATTGCTTTTCAAAGGCGACGATTTCGCCGAGACGGACATTGTCCCGGCCGTGAAGGTCAGCCGATAGCTCATCCGAGCGACTGTTCAGAAGGCGTGTGACGGGATCGGCGGAGAATGGCATGTTCGAGCGTTGCACCTGGTTGAACGAGCCAGCCCGCTGGTCGTCGGACGCGGGCGAATTGCGCGTGACGACCGATGGCGCGACCGATTTCTGGCGCGAGACCCACTACGGCTTCACCCGCGACAGCGGCCATTTCTTCGGCTTGCCCACCGCCGGCGACTTCACGGTGGAGGTCCGCGTCCGGGCCCGGCTGGAGGCGCTCTACGACCAGGCCGGCCTGATGGTGCGGATCGACGAGACGGCCTGGGTGAAGGCGGGGATCGAGATTTCCGACGGGGAAGCGCAGCTCGGCTGCGTGCTGACCGTCGGCCGATCGGACTGGTCGGTCGGGCGTTTCACCGGCGATGCGGCGGATTTCCGATTGCGCGCGACGGTGGCGGCGGGGGTGCTTCGGCTCCAGGCATCGAGCGACGGCCGGACCTGGCCCTTGTTGCGGTTGGC
Source organism: uncultured Rhizobiaceae bacterium (assembly GCA_964594715.1). Taxonomy (GTDB): domain Bacteria; phylum Pseudomonadota; class Alphaproteobacteria; order ATCC43930; family Allostellaceae; genus Allostella. Next base: position 3,622 of record CAZQOA010000063.1, read on the forward strand.
GCCGTTTCCGCGGGCCGCTTCCTACCGGGTGGGGCCGATGTGCTGCACGCCGGAGCGGGCCGGCCTGGACGTCCTCTTCTCGGATTTCATGGTCGGGCCACCGACGGCGAAGGACCTCCACGACCTTTCGTGACGCCGACCTTTCGTGGCGCCAACCTTTCGTGACGGGGGCCGCCGACTGCTGGTAGGTATCGTGGATTGTTGCCCTCCGACGGATGAGGTTCCGCGAATGTCGATCAGTTCCATCCGCTTCCACCCCGAGGGCCCCGACCGCAGCGGCCTGGAATCCTGGGGGCCGATCGCGCCCGACCAGCTGGAAAGCGGCGATGCGATCCAGCACGGCCGCTACTTCTTCAATGACGAGCGCCTGGGCCTGTCGGCCGGCGTGTGGGACTGCACGCCCTTCGTCAGACGGATGCGATCGCACGCCAACAACGAGCTGATGGTGCTGCTGGAGGGCGAGGTCACCATCCGCCAGGAGAACGGGCCCACCGTCACCGTTCGCGCCGGCCAGCGCTTCTTCATTCCCAAGGGCCTGCGCCTGCAATGGCAGCAGCGGGGGCGGGTGCGGAAGTATTTCGTGATCTTCGACGGCCCGGCCGACGCAGGCTTGGCCGGGGTGCCGCCGTCGTTGATCGTCGATCCGGCGATCGGCCTGGCGCCGTCGACGCCACCCCCGGCGGACAGCCTGATCGGGCCGGTTCCGGTGCAGCAGGGCAAGGCCGTGTTCGCCGACACGACCGGGCAATGGACGGTCGGCGTGTGGGAGACGGGGCCCTACCATCGCCGCATGGTGCCGTTCCCGCGCTACGAGCTGATGCATGTCCTCGAAGGCGGCGTCACCATCCGCGACGAGGCCGGTGGGGTGGAGGTCTACGGGCCGGGCGACACCTTCTTCATCGCCAAGGGAATGGTCGGCGACTTCGAGGTCACCGACCGGTTGCGCAAGGTCTACTGCATCTTCGTGGAGAAGCCGGCGGCCCAGACCCGCGCGGCCTGATTCCCATCAACCCCGGGCGAGCGACAGGATGGCCCGCATCACGTCGCTCGCCGGGTCCTGGTACTGGTTCATGATGTCGAAATGGTGGAACCCGGGGCTCACCTGGACGCCGGGGTCGCGGCCGTGGCGGTGCAGGTGGTGGGCATAGCGGTAGGACTGGTCGATCCAGTGCCAGGGCTCGCGGCCGCCGGCGATGACCCGCACGGGGCAGCGCACGCGGGGCGGCAGGCGCTCGTAATCATGGCGTTGCGCCAGCTCCGGCGTCAGGCGGATGTCGGCGTTGACGGTGGTCGCCATCGCCGGGTGGGGGTCGTAGATGCCGCTGACCAGCACCGCCCCCGTTACCAGGTCGGCGGGCAGGTCGCGCAGCGTCCAGTCGGTGGCGAGCGCGGCCGCGCCCAGATGGGCGCCGGCGGAATGGCCCGACAGCGTGATGCGGGCCGGGTCGCCACCATGCTGGCCGGCGTTGCGGGCGGTCCAGGCGACGGCGTCCAGCGCGGAGGCGACGACGCCGTCCAGGGTGACGGCCGGGCACAGGGGATAGTTGATGATGGCGGCCGCGATCCCGTTTGCGACCAGATGTTCCGCCACGAACGCGAAATTGGCCTTGTCCTGGCCGCGCCAGTAGCCGCCATGGATGAAGATGTGGACCGGCGCCGCCGTGGCGCCGGGCACCGGGTAGAAGTCGAGATCCTGTAGCTCGCCGCGGCCATAGGCGATGCCGCGGCGGCACTCCAGCGTTTCGCGCGCCCGGACGTTGGCGGCCTCGCGCTGCGCCTGATAGTCCTTGAAATGGGGGACGGCGCGCTGCGGGTTGTACTGGAGTTCGTGCTCGTCGGCGGACAGGCCGTCCCAGAGGGGTGCGCGTTCGGGCATGGGGGGGTCCGGGAATGGGGAAGGGGGGCCGCTCGTCGATCCGCCGCCAGCGGTCGGTCATTGGCGATTGGCCGCCCGGCGCTGGGCCAGGATCGCATAGGCGAACGCCACCGTCGACAGGACGACGCTGACCACGACGACGACCACGGTGGGGAAGGCGACCGGCGCCTGGAAGCTGGCGAGCAGCAGGGTGGCGACGGCGCTGACCACCATCTGCACGAAGCCGAGCAGGCCCGATGCCGACCCGGCGATCTGCGGGTGGACGCTGATGGCCCCGGCGATGCCGTTCGGCTGCCCCAGGCCATGACCGAAGGTGAGCACCATCATCGGCACGAAGAGGGCCAGCGGCGACAATTCGGCCAATCCCGTCCACGCCGCCATCCAGCCGGAGCCGAGGATGGCCGCGACCAGCCCCAGCACGATCATCCGGTCGATGCCGAGGCGCGGCGACAGGCGCGAGGCGAAGAAGTTGCCGGTCGTGTATCCGCCCATGGCGAGGAGGATCCAGGTGCCGTAGCTGCTGGGGGGCAGCCCCATCGCATCGACCAGCAGGTAGGGCGCGCCGGCGGTGAAGGCATACCAGGACGCGGTGGCGAAGCTGGTCCCCAGCGTGTAGCCGACGAAGCCGGGGGACCGCAGCAGCAGCATGTAGTTGCGTGCCATGGCGCGCGGGTCGATCGCGCTCGGGTGCTGGTTGGTTTCGTTGAGGTGGAACCACGCCGATACCAGGCCGATTGCGCCGGCGATGCCGAGCAGCAGGAACCCCACCCGCCAACCGACCCATTCTTCGAGCCAGCCGCCCAGGGCCGGCGAGAACATCGGCGCCAGCGACATCGCCATGGTGATATGCGCGATCAGCCCGGCCGACCGCTCGCGGTCATGGACGTCGCGGACGATGGCGCGGCTCAGCACCATTCCGGCGCAGCCGCCGAATGCCTGGATCACGCGCCCGACCAGCATCGCCTCCAGCGACCACGCCACGACGCAAAGGGTGGTGCCCACCAGGTAGGCCAGCATTCCGAGCAGCATCAGCGGCCGCCGCCCGAAGCGGTCCGACAGCGGGCCATAGATCAGTTGCGCCGGGGCCATCGCCGCCAGGTAGACGGTGAGCGCCAGTTGGGCCGAGCCATAGTCGCTCGCGAAATCGATCGCGAGGCGGGGCAGGGACGGAAGGATGATGTGGAGGCTGGCCGGGCCGACGGCGGTCACCGCGATGAGGAGCCAAAGCGGCGGCATTCGGCTCGGCTGTTCGGGCCGATGCATGTCTGTCGGCCGATGCTAAAGGGCCCCGCGCTTCAGCGCCAGCCGGAGTGTGCCGCCGCCGGATCGCACCCCGGCCGGCGGATTGCCCGTTATTGCAGGTCGACGTCCAGGACGCGCACCGACCAGCCGTCGCCCAGCAGCAGCGTGTCGTCGCCGTCGCGCAGCGTCGTGTAGGCGCCGGTGGCGACGATGCGGTCGACCGCCTGTTCGAAGTCGGCGATGACGTCGTTGCCGGCGCCGACGCGGAAGATGTCGCTGCCCGGCCCGCCGATCAGGAGGTCGTCGCCGGCGCAACCCGACAGGTCGTCGTCGCCCAGGTCGCCGGACACCAGGTCGTTGCCGCGACCGCCATAGAGGGTGTCGTCGTCCCGGCCGCCGAACAGGCGGTCGTTGCCGCCATTGCCGAACAGCACGTCGTCGCCGGGCCCACCCATGATCTGGGTTGAGCTGTCGCCCCCCTGGATCACGTCGGCGACGGCCCGGTCGAGCTCGGGGCCATAGAGCTGGTTCATCGCCTGGAGGTCCCATTCCCCGAGCGCGCCGTCGCGATGGTCGAAATAGCCCATCACGGTGTTGTCCGCCGTCACCAGCTCGGCCGGCGCGTGCTTGCCGCTGGAGGCAGGGGTGAAGTCGAGCCGCAGAGGGTGCTTCAGCCCCATGGCGTGGCCGAGTTCGTGGGTGACGACGTAGGCGAGACGATCGGCGTCCAGGTTGGCCGGCAGCTCCACCACCGCGTCGGTGATCCGGGTCATGTCGTGGTCGTCGACGAGGAGGTAGCTGTAGCCCTCGTACCCGGTCTTGGTGGCGGCGATCAGCTTGATATCGGCACTGTCGAACTGCGAAGGGCCGACCTCGACGAGGTCGAGGTCGCTGGCATCGTCCCAACGCGCGATGGCCGCCCGGATGGCCGTCGCATACGGCGCCAGCTCGGGGATCATCGACCAGGTCAGCGTCTCCTGGGGCCAATGATACCCGGCCGAATAGAGGAGTACGTCCGCGCCGGTGAGTACATTGGCCATGATTCGAGACTTCCCGCGATCCGAAGTGCTGTTCGATCGGGGGAGCTCGCGCTCTGGTACGCAGTGCCAGGACCCTCATGGGCCCCCTCGGTGCGCCGGCTTCGTGCCATCCCCCGGGACGAGGGATTGCAACCGGGGGGCCGCGGTGGCCGGGTCGTGTGCCAGCTACCAGAAAGCTGTAATATCAACGTATTAAGCGGAAACTGGGCAAACCGCCGCTTGCGGTCGGCCAACGGCGATTCGCAATTTGCATTGCGGTTTGCGAATGACGATGCCGAGGGCTGGATGGCGGTCGCAAAATGCAATCGTGCGCGGCTCACAATGATGCGCTGCACATAGACGACGCCGCTCTGGTGCGATCGACCCGGCCAGTTCGAGGGGAAAAACAGGCGCGCTGCCAATGGGTTGCGCGGAAACGTCACACTCATGGAGCGACCCGCCCGGAAGGGTTCACAAAACCCGCGGCAAACGGTGGCGTTACCGCTGGAGCGTCGCGCCGGTCCTTGAGCTTAATGCCTCGACTTTCCAGCAAAGCGAGGGGCCTGTGGCAACCATTCCTGGCGGCATTTTTGACCAAGGTGGTCTCGACCCGGCGGCGCTCGTCGCGATCGACGCGCTGCTGGCGCAGCGGGGCCTGACCGAAGCCGACTTCGTCCCGGGTGACGGCGGATTCGAGCCGACCTCCAACCCCTATGTGTTTCTGGAGGGGGACGGCGACGGCGCCATCGTCGGCGGGGAGGAGGATAATTTCTTCGTCGCCAATGGCGGGGAGAATTTCCTGTCGGGCGGCGACGGCAATGACCAGCTCTTCGCCGGCGACGGCGACGATATCCTGCTGGGTGGCGTCGGCGACGACGCCGTGGTCGGCGGCGATGGCGCCGACATCGCGCTTGGCGGCGAGGGCAATGATCTCGGCCTCGGCGGCGCCGGCAACGATTTTGTCGACGGCAACCAGGGCGACGACACCGTCAACGGCAACCAGGGCGACGACTTCGTCAGCGGCGGCCAGGGCGATGACGTCGTCTATGGTGGCCAGGGCAACGACATCGCCATGGGTGGCCAGGGCGACGACACCGTGTCCGGCGACTTAGGCGACGACACCGTCCTCGGCAACGGCGGCAACGATTCGGTCAGCGGCGGCGAGGGGGCCGATGCCGTCTATGGCGGCCAGGGTGACGATACCGTCGAAGGTGGCGCCGGTGACGACACCCTGTCCGGCGATCGGGGCAACGACACGCTCTCCGGCGGCGCCGGCGACGACGTCTTCGTCATCAACAATGAGGGCGGGGCCGACGTGATTGTCGACTTCGAGACCGGTGACGTGCTGCAGATCCAGAACGGGGTGAACGGGCTCGAACTCGCCAACCCGTCCGACCTGCTGTCGCTCATCAGTACGGACAGCCTCGGCAACGCGGTCATCAACCTCGGCGACGGCAACTCGGTCACGCTGCTGAACCTGAGCGAGGAAGACCTGAAGGCGCGTATCGACAGCGTCGTGGTGATCGTCTGACGGGCAGGGCATGAACCCCATGTTCGGCAGTCGCTTTACGGAAGCAGACATCCGGCGGGCGGTGGACGCCTGCCGGAATGGAAAGCACCCAGCCGACGTCGGTCGGGAATTCGGTGTCAGCGAGCGAACGGTCCATCGCTGGCGGCAGCGCTTTCCGACCGACCCAGGCGTGGCCATCCAGCCGCTTGCCTCCCCGTCGCCTGCTTCTCAACGGCTGGCCCAGCCGCCTGCCTGCCGCGTCTTCCGCCTGCTGGGCGACGTCGCGCTGGTCTATGCGGCGATCCCCGAGCCGGTGCCGCTGGCCGACGCGCGCATGACCTGGGGCGGCCAGCCGGTGCCGGAGCCGCTGGTCTTCTCGATCGTGGGCGACCCGGACCAGGGCTATCACCTGCTCGCGCTCGGCCGGGTGCCGGCGAAGGGCCTCGCGAGCCCGCTCGCCACGTCCCCGCAGATCGAAATCCGGACGGCGGCGTCGGACTTGGTCGTCGCCATCGCCGGCGTGCCGGTCGAGGAGTTGATCCCGGCTGGTGGGGCGATCCTGCCCCGGTTGCCCGAGGTCGTCCGTCAGCGCGCGCTGCGGGTGCTGGCGGAAACCGGCGGTACCTTCCTCCGGCTGCATGAGGACCCTTCGTTCGCGGGCGTTTGCCGGGCATTGGCCCTGGGCATCGTCGGCGCGCCCGCCGCCTGGGGCACCGTCCTCTCGCTCGGCGGACGCCTGCATTATTGCGTCGGATCGGGCCGGTTCGAGCCCGACGACGTCCGCGGCGTGCTGCTGATCGGCTCGCGCGGGGTTCGCCGCAACCCGTTCCTGCCGCAGTCCCGTTCCGGCGGCGCCGCGGGCGCATCCCGGGTGCAACTGGTGGTCGACCGCGCCGAAGGGCTGGGCCCGGGGCGGGTCCTGGTGCTGTGCATCGGGTACGGCGCGCCGGCTTGCTTCGTGCTAGATTCCGAGACCGTGGGACCGTCCACCGCCCTGCATCGGCATTTGCAGGACGAGCCGGACGATGCCCTGGCGGTGCGGCACTATCTGCTGCGCTGCCTGCGCCCTTACTTGCGCGCGAGCGCGCCGCTGCGATCGCTGCTACGCGAATCGCTGGCCCTCATTCCGCCGGTCGCCGTCCCGACGGCTGCCGGCCGCGGGCTCTCGGGCGAGATCGACCTGGCCGTGGGCCTATCCGACGGTGGCCTCTTCGTGCGCGGCTGGCTGAACGATCCGCAGCAGGTCGTGGCCGACCTGCAGGTGGTCTCGGCATTCGACGAGGCGCGCACCATCGATCCGGCCGACAACGCCTTCGTGCGATCGGGACCGGACGGGCGCCCCCGTGCCGGCGAAGGCAAGGGCTTCGTCGCCTACTTCCCCGAGATGCAGCCGGTGATGCCGGATGCCCCGGTGCGCTTCCGGGCACGCCTCACCAGCGGGGCCATGATCGAGCTGCCGGTCGGCGACGTGGTCGTCGAGGCCGAGCGCGCGCGCCAGGAGATCCTGGGCGCCGTCGCCCCCAACGCCGCCAACGACGCCATGCTACGGGACTGCCTGGCACCGGCCATCGCGGCCGCGATCCGCGATGTCGCCGCCGATGGCGGTGGCGGGCGGATCGAGCGCCTGGGGACGCAGCCCCGGACCGTCGACTGGTCCGTCATCATTCCGCTCTATCGCAGCCTGGAGCTGCTTCCGGCCCAGTTCGCGGCCTTTGCCGCCGACCCCGACATGGCGCGGGCGGAACTGATCCTGGTCCTCGATTCCCCGGAGCAGGAGGATGACCTGCGGCGCGCGCTGCACGGCCTCGACCTGATCTACGGGCTGGCGGTGACGCTGGTCGTCAATCGCCGCAACCTCGGCTATTCGGGCGCGGTCAATGCCGGCGCCGCGGTGGCGACCGGCCGCTGGCTGGTGCCGTGCAATTCGGATGTATTGCCGGAACGCGCCGGCTGGCTGTCGGCGCTGCGCCGCAGCCTGCTGCCGGGCATCGGCGCGGCCGGGCCCTTGCTGCTCTTCCCGGACGATACGATCCAGCATTCCGGCCTCTATTACGACCGCGGCGCGGACGGGCGCTGGCTCAACCGGCACTTCCTGAAGGGGCTGCCGCGATCGACCGCCGGCGCGACGCAGCCGCGCGAAGTGCCGGGCATCACCGGCGCCTGCTTCATCATCGCGGCCGAGACGTTCCGGATGCTGGGCGGGTTCTGCACCGATTTCGCCATCGGCGATTACGAGGATTCCGACCTCTGCCTGCGCATCCGGGAGGCGGGGCTGCGCCTGTGGTACGCGCCGGAAGCGGCCCTCTATCACCTGGAGCGCCATTCCATCCAGCAGCACGCATCTTACCAGCGCGGCCTTGCCTCGCTCCATAATCGCTGGCTGCACGGCCGGCGATGGGACGCGGCCATGGGCCGCCTGATGGATGATCCGACACGCTGGGGCCTGTCCCGCCGTGGCGGCTGGCGCCGCACGGCGGCGGTGCCCGAGGATGTGGAGGCGACCACGCCCGCCGTCATCCCCCCCGCTGTCGTCCCCATGGTGGCCTGATGGCATTCCCGCGCGGCGGCACGACGGCGGTGGACGGATACCCGGTCGGGCTGACCGGCGCGTTGGCGCGGTGCATGCCGGCGCTGGTGGTCTCGCTGCTGATCAGCCTCTTCCTCACCCTGCTGGTGCTGGCCGTCCCGATCTACATGATGCAGATCTACGATCGCGTCCTGTCCAGCCGCAGCATACCGACCCTGATCTGGCTGACCATCGTCGTGCTGGGGGCGCTCGCGATCTATGGCGTCCTCTACCTCACCCGCAGCGTGGTGCATCAGCGCCTCGGCGAGTGGCTGGGCGAGCGGCTGGGCGAGGTGGCGATACCGGCCACCATCAGCCGGGCGCTGCGGGACGGCAGCGGGTCGGCGCAGAGCCTTCGTGACGCCAACGAGGTGCGCGGCTTCTTCTCCGGCCGGTCGGTGCCGACGGCGATGGAGATGCTGTGGACGCCGCTCTTCTTCGTCGTCCTGTTCGTCCTGCATCCGGCCTACGGCGTGATCGCCGTCGCCGGCGCGGTGATCCTGATCTCGCTGGGGGTGATCAACGAGATCGTGTCCCATCGCAGCCTGGTGTCCTCCAGCGACGCCTCCGTGCGCGCGCACCAGCATATCGGGTCGGCACTCCGCAACGCGGAGATCGTCGAGGCGATGGGCCTGATGGACCGCATCATCCTGCGCTGGCGCCAGGCGAACGCCGAAGCGGCCGTGCTCGCGCGGCGGGGCCATCTGCGATCGGAGGCGATCGCGGCCATGTCGCGCTCGCTGCGCCTGTCGATGCAGGTCCTGCTGATCGCGGTCGGGGCGGCCCTCATCATCAATCGATCCGTCGGGCCGGGTACCCTGTTTGCGGCCATGATCATCCTGGGGCGCGCGCTGGCGCCCTACGAGACGCTGATCGACGGCTGGCGGCAATGGGTGTCGACCTGGGCCGCACTCCGCCGGCTGCGCGGCATGGAGGCCGACGCCGCCACCGGCCGTTCGAGCGCCGGGCTGGCCAGGCCCGATGGGCCGCTGGAGATAGACCGTCTCGTCTATGTACCCCCGGGTGCGTCCCGCCCCACCATCCGCGGCGTCAGCCTGTCGGTCGAGCCGGGCGAGGTGCTGGCGATCATGGGGCCGTCGGGGGCCGGCAAGTCGACCCTGGCGCGGCTCATCATGGGTGTCTGGAGGCCGACCAGCGGGGCGGTGCGCCTGGACGGGCAGGACGTGCATCAATGGAACCGGGCCGATTTCGGCCGCGTGAGCGGCTACCTGCCGCAGCAGGTCGGCCTCTTCGACGGCACCATCGCCGAGAACATCGCGCGCCTTGACGAGGTCTCGGCCGAGGAGGTGGTGGCGGCGGCCCGCCGCGCCGACGTGCATGGCCTGATCGGGCGGCTGCCCCATGGCTATGACACCGAGATCACCGACCCGGGCTTCCTGTTGACCGGCGGGCAGCGGCAGCGCATCGGGCTGGCGCGGGCGCTGTTCGGCGACCCGCGCCTCCTCGTCCTCGACGAGCCCGATGCCAATCTGGATCAGGCGGGGTCGGAAGCATTGATGGCGGCCATCGACTGGGCCCGCTCGTCAGGGGCCATCGTCATCCTGATTTCCCACCGCAACACGTTGCTGTCGGTGGCGGACAAGATCCTCGAACTGCGCGACGGCGTGGCCGTCCGTGTGGCCGATGCGGTGACCGAGCCGGTGCCGGAAGTCGCCCGCCGGTTCCCGGCCGCGCTGCCGAAGGCGGTATGATGGAGCGGATCGGCCCGATGAACCGGCTGCCGGCCGTGGTCGGCGGCCAGGTGGTGCTTCCGGCCGCCAGCCGGCCCCGCATCGGCGCACCGACGCTGATCGCGCTGATCGCCGTCCTCGTGACCTTCGGCGGGTTCGGCGGATGGGCGGCGATCGCCGAGCTGGACAGCGCGGCCGTGGCCGAGGGGATCGTGAAGGTCGAAAGCCATCGCAAGACCGTCCAGCTTCTGGAGTCCGGCATCATCAAGCGCATCCTGGTGCGGGAGGGCGAGGTCGTGCATGCGGGCCAGGTGCTGGTCGAAATGGACGAGACCCAGGCGCGCGCCGCCTATCAGATCGTCCAGGGCCAGCATCGCCAGGCCCTGGCACGCCACGCGCGCCTCCAGGGCGAGCTGATCGACGCCGAGGAGATGCCGGTGCCCCCCGAACTCGCCCGGCGTGCCGGCGATCCGGAGGTGGCGGAAATCCTGACCAGCCAGCGCAATCTCTTCGGTGCACGGCGGCAGAGCTATCGCGGCCAGATCTCGATCCTGGAACGCAAGGTCGGCCAACTGCGCGAGGAGATCGAGGCGATGGGGGCGCAGGAGCGCGCCGCGACGGAGCAGGCCCGCTACATCGGCGAGGAGATGAAGGGCATCAACGAGCTGGTGCAGCGCGGGCTCGAGCGCCGTCCGCGGCTGCTCGCCTTGCAGCGGGCCAATGCCGAACTGGTCGGCCAGCGCGGCCGGATGCAGAGCAGCGCCGCCGCCGCCCGCCAGACCATCAGCCAGACCGAACTGGAGATGATCGACCTGAAGAACACCCGCCGCAACGACATCGTCACCCAGATCGAGAGCACCCAGAAGGATCTCGGCGACCTGGCGGAGAAGCTGGTCGCGTCGGCCGACCTGCTGCGGCGGATGAAGGTGCTGTCGCCGCAGGATGGAACGGTGGTCGCCGTGCAGGTCTTCACCCCCGGCGGCGTCATCAAGGCGGGCGAGCCGATCCTGGACATCGTGCCGCAGGAAGACCTGCTGGTGGTCGATGCCCAGGTCCGCCCGACCGACATCGATGCGGTGCGGCCCGGCCAGCGCGCCGACATCTCGCTGGTTTCCTACAAGCGCCGGGTGGTGCCGCAGGTGGCGGGTGTCGTCATGAACGTCTCGGCCGACCTCCTGACCGACCCGCGCACGGGCGAGGGCTACTACACCGCGCGCATCCGCGTCGACGCAGCGGAACTGGATCGCCTGGCCGGGGTCGAGCTCTATCCCGGAATGCCGGTCGATGCCTTCATCCTGACCGGTCGCCGCACCGCACTCGACTACCTGATTTCACCGATCACCAACGGCCTACGCCGGACCTTCAGAGAGGAATAGCAGCTATGGCGGACACTGCCGTGCGCACCGACGAGGCCCGGAAAGAGGCCCCGCGCGACAACGTGCATGTGCTGCCGGCCCGCTATGCCGGCCATGTCGACAGCATCGAGAACGGCTTCGTGCGCGGATGGGCGCGGGACGAATCCGCCCCCGGCACACGCACCGAGATCGACGTCTTCATGGGCGACCGCGAACTGGGATCGACCACCGCCGACCGCTACCGCGAAGACCTCTCGCAGGCGGGCATGGGCGACGGGCGCCACGCCTTCGTCTATTCCCTGCCGGCCGAGGCGCGCGATGCGCCGTCGACCGCGATCGGCGTCTATTTCCACGGCACCCGCATTCCCCTGGTGCGCCCGGACCGTGCGACCCTGGCACCGTCCGGCACCGGGGAAGCGGCCCTGGTCGAGCTTCAGGAGTTGACGGGCGCGCTCCGCGCCGGATTGGAGCGCGTGGCGGCGCGAGCGGCCTCGCTCGGGCGCGAACAGTCGCGTCTTTCGGAACAGGTCGCGGTGGTCGAGCGCGAGCTGGAGGAGCGTACCGGCACCGCCGATGGCGAACGCCGCAAGGCGGTCGAAGCCGCCGCCGTGGCGGTGCGCGAGGAGACGATCGGCCTGTCGCGCCGCGTCGAGAAGCTGGAGAAATCCTTCGCCGACGTGGACTCGTTCCTGGTGCGCATCGATTCCAGCCTGCGCCGACTGGCCGAAACCCCGCCGCCGCGCCCCCCCGGCGCCGGCCTGGCGACCGGGTTGGCACTGTTCGCCACGCTCGCGGCGGGCCTGGCGATCCTGGCGGCGATGGCGCCCGCCGCCTTCCAGGGTCTGCTCAGGCCCTTGCTGGGCTGAGGCTTTCGGTGCGCGGCCCGGCGCGGCGGCGACGCGCCGGCGGCGCCTCCGCCGGTTCCGGTTCGGCAACGGGCCGGTCCCGCAGCTCGCCATAGAGCGCCAGGTGCTCGCCGACCGGTTCGGCGATGCCGCGGACGGGGGTGATCGCCGACGAGAGGCGATCCCACAATCCGGGCTCGGTCATGGCGCGGTGCATGGCATCGGCCAGCGACAGCGGGTCGGCCGCGCGGAAATGCAGGCCGTTGGCCTCGTTCTGCACCCGTTCGGCCATGCCGCCGATGCCGCCGCACAGGATCGGCCGGCGATGATGCAGCGCCTCCTCGATGACGAGCGGGGCATTCTCCCACCAGATCGACGGCACGATGACCCAGTCGGCGGCGGCCAGGATCGAGGGCACGTCGGCCGGCTGATAGGCGCCGTGCAGGCGCACCCGCGAGCCGAGCGCCCTTGCATCCTCGTCCAGCCGCGCGATGAAGGCGTCGGTCTGGTAGAGGGGGGCGCCGTGGATATCGAGCGAGAAGTCGCCGCCGAGATCGGCCAGCCGGCGGGCCGCCGCCAGCGCGATCGGCGTGCCCTTGTAGACGCTGAGGTTGCCCAGCACCGCGAAGCGGTCGCGCCGGCCGTCCGCGGCGATCGTGCGGGTCGGCACTGCCGGGGGCAGGGCGCGGCCGTTGCCGATGACGGTGATCCGATCGGCCGGCAGGCCCCAGGCGACGTAGCGGTCGCGCAGGAACCGGCTGGGCGCGATGAAGCGGTCGAAGCCGCTGAGGTGCGCCTTCAGCATGAGGTCACGGACGCGGAAGCGCGCCGGCGAGATGTCGGGGAAGCAGCCGTTGCAGGCGGTGGGCGAGGGGCCGTCGCAGCGCTCGTTGCCGGGGTTGCGCAGCAGCACCCCGTCGCGATGGCAGAGCGGGTAGTAGTCGTGGAGCGTCAGCACGAAGCGCGCATCCGGGCATACCCGCCGCAGGAACGGCAGCGCGTTCGCGCCGAAGCGCAACAGGTGATGGAAGTGGACGATGTCGGGGCGGAACGACTCGACCAGCTCGCCCAGTTCGTACAGCGTCCCCTCGGTGTCGGTCTGGTTGAGTTGGAAGCGGTCGAAATGACCGGCCCATAGCAGGATCTCGTCGGCGCCGCCGCCCGCGCTCTGGAAGCGGGTGCCGGGATGGGCGCGACGGTGCAGGTCGTCGACCGCCGCCACGAAAAGCTGTTCCGTGCCGCCTTCGCTGCGGATGGCGCGGAACAGCTCGTGGGCGAATATTTCCGTGCCGCCGGGGTGCAGCATCGGGTGGTTATGGACGAGATGTAGGACGCGCACGCCTGATCGCTCCGCTGATCGCAAGCTCAACTGAACTTAAGGTGTAGCGCCCGGCCAAGGGGGGATAACCCGGTTCGGATCGGCATCGTCCGCGGCCGGGATCGGGGGCTAGGCGGGCGATCTGGTGCGGAACCCGGCTGCGACCATCGACGAGGCCGGCGTGGATGCTCCAGCCCGGCGCGGCTTTGCGCCAATGTGACCCGCACCGGGCATCCCTGGCCCAATAGAGGTCAATACAGGCTCCAACTTGGGGCCGGGATGTCCGAACTCCTTCGGGGCGCCCGCATATACTTGGCGGAAGAACTTGATCGGGCGGGTCCGAAGGGCACCGCCGGCTCGGGAGCGGACGTCCTGGGGGAACGGGTTCCCCAACTCGAACGGTGTGAAGATGCTGATGGCCAAAGATGCTCAAAGGGCCCGCGCGCCGCGGGCGCCGGACGGTTTCCGCGGGGGCTTCCAGCCTCACGGCGACGGTGGATCGACCCCCTACAAGCTCGGCTCCGTGCTGCGGCCCCATCGTGGCGAGGCATTACCGGGCGTCTTTTCCAGCGGCTGGTGCGACGTCGATGAGGGCGGCTTCGTGTGGATCGACGGTGCGGTCGGGGAGTTCACCTTCGACCTGCCGGTCCTGATGCGCGACCTGGTGCTGGAGGTCGACTGCTTCCCCGTGGGGCTGGTCGGCGCCGAGCCGCAGCGCATGAGCGTGTTCGTCGACGGCGTCTTCGTCGCGGCGACGATGCTGCGGGAACGGGCCGTGGTGCGGGTGCCGATCGCCCGCGAGCTCTGCCCCGGCAAGCGCGCCCGCGTCAGCATCGTGCCGGCGGTGGTGCAGGTGCCCAAGCTCGCGTCCGACAGCAGCGACGAGCGCGCCCTGTCCATCGGGGTCCATGCCGTCGCCCTGGCATATGAGGGCGATTGACGCATGAGCCGACCCAGCGTCCTCGTGGAGCGTGCCGACCGGCAGAGCATTGCCGGCTGGGCGTTCGATCCCGATCGTCCGACGCGGCATGTCCGCCTGGCGCTGTATGACGGCTCCAGCCATCTCGCAACCTTCCTGGCCGACATCGTCCGCGACGACCTGCGCGAGGCCGGGCTGGGCGACGGGGACCACGCATTCCATGTGAACCTGCCGGCCCACCTGCTGGACATGCCGGTGGTGGATTTCCGCATCGTCGACCCGGCCACCAACGAGGAACTGGCCGCCATCTCGGTCGCGACCGAGGACGAGAAGCTGTCCGGCGCGCGCGACCTCCTGCTCTCGAAGCTGCCCTGGTTCCTGCGCCAGCATGAGGATGCGCGGGACCGGGCGCGCGCAGCGGCGGCCTACCTGCCGATGCTGATGTCGGCCTGCGTGGCGACCTACCAGGAGCTGCGGCGGTCGCTGGAGGCGGAGGCCGCCGGGCGCGGCGAGCCGCCGCCGTCGATGGACGGGCTGGGCTTCGACCGCGTCGTCGAAAGCGTCCTCCAGCGCTTCCCGATCCTGGAGGCGCCGAAGTTCGACCAGCCCCTCGTATCGATCGTCATCCCGGTCTACGAGAAGTTCGATTTCACCTATGCCTGCGTGAAGTCGATCCTCGATACCAACGTCCGCGCCTCCTACGAGATCATCATCGTCGACGACTGCTCGAAGGACGAGACGCTGCTGGCGCCGATGATCCTGCAGAATTGCCGGATCCTGCGGAACGAGCGCAACCAGGGCTTCGTGCTCAACTGCAACCGCGGCGCCGACGAGGCCCGCGGGCGCTACGTCTTCATGCTGAACAACGACACCACCCTTTTCCCCGATGCCATCGACGCCCTGGTCGAGACGTTCGAGATCCACGACAAGGTGGGCGCGGTCGGCTCGAAGCTGCTGTTCGCCGACGGCAAGCTGCAGGAGGCGGGGGGCATCATCTGGCGCCTCGGCGACGGCTGGAATTATGGCCGCGGGCAGGACCCCGACGAGCCGCGCTTCAACTATGTCCGCCCGGCCGACTACATCTCCGGCGCGGCGCTGATGCTGCCGCGGGACCTGTTCCAGGAGCTGGGCGGCTTCGACACGCTCTATGCGCCGGCCTATTACGAGGATACCGACCTGGCCTTCCGGGTGCGGGCCGCCGGCTACAAGGTGCTCTACCAGCCGCGTTCGAAGATCACCCATTTCGAGGGCGTCAGCTCCGGTACCGACCTGACCCAGGGCGCCAAGCGTTACCAGGTGGTGAACGGCCGCAAGTTCTTCACCCGCTGGAAGACGACGCTGGAGGCCCATGCCCTGAACGGCATCCAGCCGGAACGGGAGAAGGATCGCGGCAGCCGGTTCCGCGTCCTCTTCGTCGACGAGACGACGCCGACCCCCAAGGAGGATGCCGGCTCCAACGCGGCGATCACCCATATGCGCTGCCTCCAGGAACTGGGCGGCAAGATCACCTTCGTCCCGGCCGACAACATGACCCATCTGGGCCCGGCCTCGACCGCGCTCCAGGACATGGGCGTGGAGTTCCTCCACCACCCCTACTACTGGTCGGTGGAAGAGGTGCTGCGCAAGCGCCCGGACGAGTTCGACCTGATCTACCTGCACCGCTTCAACACGGCGACCCGCCATCTCGGCGTCTGCCGCGGCCTCTCGCCCAAGGCGCGCATCGTCTACAACGTCGCCGACCTGCACTATCTGCGCTACGAGCGCGAGTTGGCGATCGGCGCGGCGGGGGCCAAGAGCATCGCCGAGATCGCCGACACCAAGGCGCGCGAGCTCCAGGCGATCCGCTCCAGCGACATCGTTCTGGTGCATAGCGATGTCGAGAAGGACGTGCTGGCGCAGGAGGGGATCGAGAACGTCGTCGTCGTCCCCTGGGTGATCGACGGCCGCCCGTCCGCGATCCCGTTCGAGCAGCGCGGCGGCCTCTATTTCATCGGCGGCTTCCGCCACGCCCCCAACGTCGACGCGGTCGGATGGTTCGTCGAGGAGATCTGGCCGCTGGTGCGCAAGGCCTGCCCCGACCAGACGTTCGGCATCATCGGCAGCCACATGCCGGACAGCGTGCGGGCGTTGGAACGCCATCGCGGGGTCCGCTGCATCGGCTTCGTCGACGAGCTGCAGCCGGTCTTCGACAGCGCCCGGCTGACCGTGGCGCCCTTGCGCTACGGGGCGGGGCTGAAGGGCAAGGTCGCGCTCAGCCTGGCCAACGGCGTGCCCTGCGTCGGCACCGCCGTCGCCTATGAAGGCTTCGCGGAGGACAATGCCGACCTGATGCAGGTGGCCGACGACCCCAAGGCCATGGCCAAGCGGATCACGGCGCTGCTGACCGATGGCGCGCGCTGGAAGAAGGCGAGCCTGAGTGCGGCGAAGTTCGCCGAGCGGAACTTCTCGCAGGCCGCGGTGACGGCGAAGATCCGGGCCATCCGGGCGACCAACGGGCCGATGGCCGGCGTACCTTGAACCGACCCTCCATGTCGGTGTTGCCCTGTCTTTCGAAGAGGTGATGTATGGATCGGGTCGCTGTCTATCTGAAGGATCAGATCGCCACGGTGAAGGGATGGTGCTCGTCCCATCTGTGGCAGATCATCCAGCCCATCGATGGATTCCAGCGCAAGCTTGGGGTCTCGGCGCCGATCGCCGAGATCGGGGTGTTCCAGGGCAAGTTCTTCATCGGCCTGATGAAGACGAAGGGCATCCGGGGCAACCTCGCGATCGACGTCTTCTCCAACCAGGAGTTCAACCTCGATTTCGCGGGCTCCGGCAACTATGCCGAGTTCACCAAGAACATCGCGGCGACCGGCGAGACGGTCGACGACGTCACCATCATGCATCGCGACTCGCTCTCGATATCGGATGTGGACGTCCTGCGGATCCTGGATCGCCAGAAGGACGGGTTCTCGCTGTTCAGCGTCGATGGCTGCCATCGCGTCGAGCACACGATCAACGACATCAACCTGGCAATGCGGCTGACCCATCCGGCCGGCATCATCTTCGTCGACGACTACTACAACGCGGCCTGGCCGGGGGTGCAGGAGGGGGTGGCGAAGCTGTATCTGACCAGTGCCCCCCGCTTCGTGCCGCTGGTCTTTTCCGGCAACAAGCTGTTCCTGTGCCACATCTCGTACCACGACCGGATGCGCCGGCATGTGGCCGACTTCCTGAAGGAAAAATTCCCCAGGACCAAGGTCAAGGACGTGGTTCGATACGGCTATGACTGCCTGAATGTCGGACCGGACCTGACGGACGCGCCGATCTTCCACAAGCTCTGGCAGCCGGCGCCGGCGAAGGCCCTGGCGACCGTCGCCTGAGAGCTTGTGAATCGATGGTCCGTGCAGGAACAAGGCACGGCACCACGGTCGTTGCGTCCCTCGACTGCTGCGCGCTCGGGATGCGTTGCCACCGGTATTTCCGAGCCGCCGTGGATGAAACGCGTGGGACGATGAAGGTCGGGAGTGCTGGCGATGGAGCGAGCCGATCGGCGGACGCTCCACTGCTTTTCCCAATCTCTCCTCGCCCTGAGCCTGTCGAAGGGTCCGGATGGCGGAATGAACGCCGGTGTTCATTCCTTGCACCAGGATGGTTCGACAGGCTCACCATGAGGGTGTGTGGCATGGCAATGGTGACAACCGATCGGCAGCAGCTCCGTCGCTTGCCCCCATCAAACCGGCCAGCGCCAAGGTAGTTTCTATCCAGGGTATCTTCTTGATTGCACTAAGGAATGTGCCTCCACGGGTCAGTTTCCGCCGCGGCGGACGTTGCGCATGGTGCCGAGCACGTCGATCACGTTCATGTCGGAATGGCACCCGGTCGCCGGATCGGCGAGGGGCCAGGGGAAGTAGCCGATCGGGTCGCCCTCGTCGTTCTTCTTCAGGGCTGCCCTGGTGTGGTTGATCGTCTCGACGTCGGACTGGATTTCGCCGACCAGCAGGGCGGCGCCGTGGCGGCGGGCAAAGTCGCGGAACTGCCCCAGGGTCGCGGCGTCCGGCCAGGTCTTGCTGTTGCCGTAGACGTGGATGTCGAGGACGTCGAGGCGCACCTTGGTGTCGGCCAGCAGCTGTTCGATGATCGCCAGGCGCTCGTCGGCGCGGTTGGCCTGGGTCGAGATGACGATCCGTGGCGCGGGCCGAAGCGCCGCCAGCGTGCGCAATCCGGTGTTCAGGAATTCGATCATGTTGGTGCGCAACGGCTGCTTCACGGCATTCGAAGGCACGCCCTCATTGCATGGATCGAGATAGAGGTTGCGACCGAGCTTGCCGGCCGCACTCTTGGACACGTCCGTGACGAACCGCATCGTGGAATCGACGGTGTCCGCACGGAAGCAGTCCCCCCATTGCACCTTGCGACAGCCGGGCAGGCTCTGGCCGACCGGTGACATCGACAGGAACAGCGATTGCAGCCCGGCCGCCCTCATGTCGTCGATGAAGAGGCCGAGCATCTCGGCCGCGACATCGGGCCGCGTCGCCGAAAACACGTCGCGCGGCGCCCGCTCCTCGTTGATGAACCACAGATTGTGGCGGATCGCCGTGACGGCGTCCTCGCGGAACTTCGCCAGGATCGCCTTGGCGGCATTGCGCACGTCGGGCTCGCGATAGCGCGTCAGGAAGCCCTTGCCATAGACCGACGCACCGCGCCCGCGCTGCCGGCAGGTGGCGATCTTCTCGCGGTCGACGTCGAGGAACGAGAAGTTGAGGCCGTTCAGTTCCGGCGGCGCGGCGGCGCCGGCCGGGCCGCCGGCCGCACCGTAGAGGACACCGCCCGCCATGAGGGTGAGGAAGGTTCGCCGCGCGACCGGCGGGGCCAGGATGTCGGTGGTGGACCTGTTCATGGTCGTCGGGCCTGGGGCATCTTCATGAAGGCATTCTCGTCGCGCCGCACGCGACCCACCCCGGACCAGCCGTCGAAGACCGAGCCGATGTCCAACGCGATGCCGCCCTTCTGCTTCACGGCATCGCAGTAGGCCTTGCCCAGGTAGCCGGCGCCGACGAGGTAGACCGCCCCGCGGAACGGCACCTCGATCGATTGCACGATCTCGCCGTACATCGTGGGGAAATGCACCTTGTCGACGCTCATGAAGCTCTTGTGGCCGGGGATGCGGACGAAATGGGTCTGCGCGATGTTGAAATGCGCCGATATCTCCTGGCTGAGGTCGGTGTGGTTGATCAGGCCGACGAACGGCAGGCCGTCCAGGAAGCGCGAGAACAGCGCCTTCCGCTGCATGCCGTGGAAGATGTAGGTGTCGAACAGGTTCTCGGCCGGGATGTGGGCCGGGCATTGCTGGATCGAGATCAGCGAGCTGGCGAAGCCCAGCAGGCCGTTGATGTTCGACAGGGTGGCTTCGGGGGTGAAGTGGGTCGGGCTGGGGAGGCCGATCGCGTCGGCATTGTCGAGGGCCGAGAGCAGCATCTGCCGCAGGTCGGCGATCGCATCTTCGAGCCGGAAGCGGCCGTACAGCCGGCCGATCTCGACCACGGCGTCCGGTCCATATTGATAGCCGATCGTCTCCCGAAGAAGCTCCATGTTGGTGAAGAACATGGAAGAGCCGAGCAGCCGGCCCTCGCCATCGCCGAAGCGAATCATCGAAAAGGGGGTGGCCGTCCGGATCGCGTTCTGCACCAGGGCGACCAGATGGTCGAGATTGTGCCAGGCGTCCTTCAGGGACACGGGCGGGAACAATGCCTCCGAGACGCTGCGGCCGAACGCGATGACCCGCCGCTTCGGATCGAGGTCGATGGGCTCGACCGCATCGACGACTTCGCGGATGTGGATGCCGAGCTGTCGCGCGTCATCCGATTCATCATTGTCCCTGGGCGAGCCCACATCCTCGCACAGGAAGCCCACCGTAACGCGCTCCGGCACCGGGCCGCGCAGGACGAAGCGGATCGTCTGGGTCCGGCCGGAATAGAAAATGCGCGCGGCGACAGGCACTTCCGACACGATCACCGACACCGTCCGGCGCGCCCGGGCCCGCGGGATGTAGACATCCAGCGCGACCTCGACGATGCGCTCCGCGCCCGCCGGCACCGGTTCGGCGAAAACGAGCTCGGCGCTTGCGAAATTGGCGATCGACCAGCCTTCCGACGGTGCTGACGACCAGCCGTGACGGCGGACGACCTGCACGCTGAGCGTCGTCGTCGCCATGGTCGCTGTCATCCCCTGTACCTCTTCTTTCAACGACCTCGCGCGGGGTTGGCAATCGCTGCCGCTCCACGGCGTTCATGGGCGAAATGTAGTCTGCCCGGGTGGTGGCGCGATCGGGAAAGGCGCCAATTCGGCGTGTAAACGAGCGGTCAAGGTGCCATGGATCGGGTACCCTATCCCCCGGTTGGATTATCCCCCCGGCTTCGAGTGGAGATGGAATTGGTGGTTCGACGCAGCGGCCAGAATGTCGCCGAGAAGCCGAAGCTCGTTGCCAGGCCGACGGGCGCGAGCGCCGCCGAGCTCCGGCAGGCGGTTCGCGCCACCCCGGCCGAGCCGGCACCGGTGCAGGCCCTCACCTGGGCCGCGGCGCCGGAGGCGGCCGAGGTCGGCTTCCGACTGCGCAAGGCGGGCGACCTGGAGGGCGCGACCAGCGTCTTCATCGCGGCCAGCGAGCAGTTTCCCGGAGAACACGACCGGTTCGGCCACCCGCTGTTCGCCAAGGAGGCGTTCCGCACCCTCCTCGAGCAAGGCGCCGTCCCCCGGGCGCTGGAGTTTCGCGAGCAATGGGAGGCCACGGGACGGTCGGGCGGCTGGTCCAATGTCATTCTGGCCCGTCACCTGACGCGCTTCGGCACCAAGGAGGAGGCGACCGCCGCGTGGCGATGTGCGCTGGAGGCGGAGCCGAACCACGGCGAGGCGCTGGCCTACCTGAAGGCGAACGAGGCAACCCAGTCCAACACGGTGCCATCCGACATGGTGCCGCGCATGACCGCCGACGAATTGACGCTACTCCTGGCGACCACCCGCGAGCGCCGGCGCATCGTGGAGTTCGGTTGCGGCGGCAGCACGCTGGCGCTGGCGCGCAATGGCGCGGAGCGGATCGATTCCGTCGAATCCGATCCCGCATGGGTGGCCGGACTGAAGGCCGTGCCCGAGATGAGTGCCCTCATCGCGGCCGGGCGTGTCGGCATCCACCATGCCGACATCGGGCCGGTCGGGCCATGGGGGGCGCCGGCCGATCACAAGACCGTCCGCCGCTGGTCCGCCTACTGGATGGACATCTGGCAGACGGTCGACCCCAGGTCGGTGTCGTTCGTCCTGGTCGATGGACGCTTCCGCGTGGCGTGTGCGCTGGCCGCCTGCCTGCTCTGCGACGATGACTGCCTGATCGGCATCCATGACTACCGGGATCGGCCCTCGTACCATGTGGTGCTCGATCACCTGGTGCCGGTTGCCGAGGCGGAGACGCTGAGCATATTCGCCAAGCGGCGCGACCTGGATACCAGCCGGCTGCTGCGGGCCCTGCTGCACCACGCCTTCAATTCGGCTTGAGGGCCAACTGGGCGAAGGCCGCCTGCGCGGCGGCAATGGCCGTGCGCCGCTCGGCCAGGCCGCGTGCATGCCAGCGGCGTAGCAGCCACCACACCTCCTTCACGAGGTCGGGGATCGTCGCAGCTTCGTCGAACTGCCGCTTGCCGGCCCGCTGGTGCCGTTCCGCGGCATCCAGCAGCGCCACGGCCCCGGCGACGTCTTCGGCAGCCGGATCGAGGCCAAGCGCCGTCGTCATGCTCGTCAACAGGAAATGGGGCTGGTCCAGCAACTCCTCGAAGCCGACGACGGCCGACAGACGCCCCTCCCGCTCGACATCGAGGGCGGCCAGGACGTAGCTCAGCCAGAGCCGGAAGCAATGCTGCTGCGGCAGTGCGTTCCGCGCCTCGAGCGAGGCCGCGACATCCAGCGGATTGCGATGGATCAGGACGTAGCGGGGCTCGTAGTCCAGTTCGCGCAGCGCCCGCTCCCACAACGGCCGCAGGAGGGATATCCGCGGGTCCTTCAGGATCACCGGCGTCCGGTCGCCGAACGAGGTCTGCAGTGCCGCCACGGCGTCCGGCAGGTAGGTGGCCGCGATCGCCTCGCCGGCGGCCGCGGGGATGATCGTCGGCCGATCCCAGCCGCCGCCGCGCTCGGTCAGGATGCGGTCGTTCAGTTCCGCCACCCCTACGGGCTCGTGGAAGCCGCGGGGGTTGTCGCTCTGCGCCGGCATCAGGTCATGGGGCATGGCGAGGCCGAGCATGCCGATCGCGCCGGCCAGGGCCGACGTCCCCGACCGGTGCATGCCGATGACGACCACGGCCACCCGCGACGGTGCCGGGCGCTGCGATATCGGGTGGCTCGACATCGCGGAAACCGGGGTCACCCGATGATGTCGCGCGCCCGCAGCACAGCGACGATGCGGGTGGCCAGCACCTCTGGCGTATCGATCGTCGTGTCGATGCGCATCTCCGGGTTCTCCGGCGCCTCGTAGGGGCTGTCGATGCCGGTGAAGTTCTTGATCTGGCCGAGATCGGCCTTGGCGTAGAGGCCCTTGGGATCGCGCCGCCGGCATTCGTCGATCGAGGCGTCGACGAAGATCTCGATGAACTCGCCCTCCGCCACCAGGTCACGGGCCATGCGCCGTTCGGAGCGGAAGGGCGAGATGAACGAGACGAGCACGATCAACCCGGCCTCGATGAACAGCTTGGCGGTTTCCGCCACCCGACGGATGTTCTCCACCCGGTCGGCCTCGGTGAATCCCAGGTCGCGATTGAGGCCGTGGCGCACATTGTCGCCGTCCAGCACATAGGTGTGGCGGCCCTCGGCATGGAGCTTCCGCTCGACCAGGTTGGCGACGGTCGACTTGCCGGCGCCCGACAGGCCGGTGAACCACAGGATCGCCGGCTTCTGTCCCTTGAGCGCGGCGCGGGCGCGCTTGTCGACGTCGAGCGCCTGCCAATGGATGTTGGAGGCGCGGCGCAGGCCGAAGGCGATCATGCCGGCGCCGAGCGTGGCATTGGTCAGGCGGTCGATGAGGATGAAGCCGCCGGTCTCGCGGTTCGCTTCATAGGGGTCGAAGGCGATCGGGGCCGCAAGCGACAGGTTGCAGAAGCCGATCTCGTTCAGATGCAGCTCCTTGGCCGCCAGGTGGCTGAGGTTGTTGATGTCGACCCGGTGCTTGATCTCCGACACGGTCGCGGTGACGGTCCGCGTCCCGGCCTTCAGCAGGACGGGCCGGCCGGGAAAGAGCGGCGCGTCGTTCATCCAGACGATGTGGGCGGCGAACTGGTCGGAGACCTCGGGTCGTGCCTCCGGGGCGACGATCATGTCGCCGCGCGACGCGTCGATCTCGTCTGCGAAGGTGAGGGTGACGGCATCGCCGGCATCGGCATGGGCCAGGTCGCCGTCGGCGGTGACGATGCGGGCGACGGTGGTGGTCTGGCCGGAGGCCGCCACGACCACCCGCCCGCCGGCATGCAGCCGGCCGCTCGCCACGGTGCCGGACAGGCCGCGGAAATCGAGATTTGGGCGATTGACCCATTGCACCGGCATGCGGAACGGCTGGCCCACCATGTCCGTCCCGACCGGGACCGTCTCCAGGTGCTGGAGCAGGGTGGGGCCGTCGTACCAGGGGGTGCGCGGGCTGGGGATGGTCAGGTTGTCGCCATAGCGGGCCGACAGCGGGATGGCGACCGTCGTGTCGAAATGGAGGTCGGCCGCGAAACTGCGGAAATCGGCCATGATCGCGTCGAAGCGGGCCTGGTCGAACGCCACCAGCCCGACGGGCGCCCAGCTGAACGCCATCCACATGCGCACGGCGACCGACGGCTGAGCCGTCGCCCAGGGCGGCGCCATCAACCACTGGAACGGCCTGATCTGGTCGACCGCCGTC
>CAZQOA010000064.1:0-7130 GCA_964594715.1 uncultured Rhizobiaceae bacterium
GCTTCTTCGACGTGCTGCGCCAGGACCCGGTGCTGGCCCAGGTGAAACTGATCTCGGAGCCCTGGGACATCGGGCCGGGCGGCTACCAGCTCGGCCATCATCCGCCCGGGTTCGCCGAATGGAACGACCGCTTCCGCGACGGGGTGCGGCGCTTCTGGCGTGGCGACAGCGGCCAGCGGCCGGACTTCGCCGCGCGGCTGGCCGGGTCGGGCGACATCTTCGATCGCTGGGCGCGCCGGCCATGGGCCTCGGTCAACTATGCCGCCTCCCATGACGGCTACACGCTGGCCGACGTCACCCGCTATGTCGAACGGCACAACCTCGACAATGGCGAGGAGAACCGCGACGGGCACCAGGACAATAATTCGGCCAACTGGGGCGTGGAGGGCCCAACCGACGATCCCGCCATCGTCGAGACGCGCAGCCGGGTGGCCCGCGCCATGCTGGCGACCGTGGCGTTCGCGGCCGGCACGCCGATGATCCTGGCCGGCGACGAGATGGGCCGTACCCAGAACGGCAACAACAACGCCTACTGCCAGGATAACGAGCTCTCCTGGCTCGACTGGGCGTTGCTCGACAGCCCCGGAGGGGCGGGCCTCAATGATTTCGTCGCCCGCATCGTCGCCCTGCGGCACGCCCATCCGGTGCTGCGCTGCCGCGGCTTCCTCTACGGCAAGGAGGAGGTCCTGCCGGAAGTGCAGGACATCGCCTGGTACGACGAGCATGGCGAGATCGTCGGCGCGGAAGCCTGGAACGACCCCAAGGAGCAGGCGCTGACGCTGCGCCGCGCCGGGCAGCGCGACGACGGCTCGATCGAGGTCCTGACCCTGCTCCTCAATCCCAGCGACACCGACCGCGAGTTCCGCCTGCCGACGCCGCTGCTGCCGCAACGCCTGCTGGTCGACAGCGCCGGGCCGGAGGCGCCGGAGCGCGACCTGGAATCCAAAAGCTTCCCCGTGGCTGCCCGCAGCGTCGTCCTGCTGCTCGGTCGGCAGGCGGCGGCATGAGCGGGCGCACCTTCGGCGCGGTTCCCCTGGGCGACGGCCGGGTCCGCTTCCGCTTCTGGGCACCGGCCCGGCAACGGGTCGAACTGGCGATCGAAGGCCATCCGCCGCAGCCGATGCACCGGCTCGACCAGGGCTGGTTCGAGATCGAGACGGACTGCCCGGCCGGTGCCCGCTACCGCTACCGGCTCGATGACGGGCGATGCGTGCCCGACCCCGCCTCCGCCCGCCAACCCGAGGACCCGCAGGGCCCGAGCGTCGTCGTCGATCACGGCGCCTATCGCTGGCGCAACCCGGCGTGGCGCGGCCGGCCCTGGGAAGAGACGGTGCTCTACGAGCTGCATCCCGGCATCTGTGGTGGTTTCGCCGGCATCGCCGCGATGCTGCCCCGGCTGGCCGACCTCGGCATCACCGCGGTCGAGCTGATGCCGGTCAACGAGTTCCCGGGGCGCCGCAACTGGGGCTATGACGGCGTCCTGCCCTATGCCCCCGATGCGGCCTACGGGACGCCGGACGAGCTGAAGGCGATGGTCGACCGCGCCCACGGGCTGGGGCTGATGATGTTCCTCGACGTCGTCTACAATCACTTCGGACCCGAAGGTAACTGGCTCGATGCCTATGCCCCGGGCATGTTCCGCACCGACGTCGAAACGCCGTGGGGCCGTGCCATCGACTTCCGCCGGCCGCAGGTGCGTGCCTTCTTCGCCGAGAATGTGCGGCAGTGGCTGGTGGATTACCGCTTCGACGGCTTGCGCTTCGACGCCGTCCAGGCGCTGGGCGCCAACGACTGGCTGGTCGAGACCGCCCGGATGGCCCGCGCGGCCGTGGGCCCGGAGCGCCACATCCACCTCGTCGTCGAGAATGAGCATAACGAGGCCGACCTGCTGCGCCACGGCTTCGACGCGCAATGGAACGATGACGGGCACCATGCCTTCCACACGCTGCTGACCGGCGAGCGCAGCGGCTATTACGGCGACTTCGCCGACCGGCCCGCCGAGCGCCTGGCACGCTGCCTGGCCGAGGGCTTCGCCTACCAGGGCGAGCCGTCCGCCTATGCCGGCCGGCCGCGCGGCACGCCGACCACCGGGTTGCCGCCGACCGCTTTCGTCCTCTTCCTCCAGAATCACGACCAGATCGGCAACCGCGCCTTCGGCGACCGCCTGACGACGCTGGCGCGCCCGGCCGCGCTCGAGGCCGCGATCGCGGTCCAGATGCTGTGTCCACAGATCCCCATGCTGTTCATGGGTGAGGAGGTCGCCACCAAGGCCCCCTTTCAGTTCTTCACCGACTACCGGGGCGACCTGGCCGACGCGGTGCGGGAAGGGCGGCGCCGCGAGTTCAAGCGCTTTCCGGCCTTCGCCGACCCGGCGCAGCAGGAGCGCATCCCCGACCCCAATGCCGAGGAAACCTTCCGGCGCTCGGTGCCCGTCCCCGACGCGGAGTTTGGGGAGGCACGGCGGGGCCTCTATCGCCGGCTGCTGGAACTGCGCCGGCAGGCGGTAGTGCCGCGCCTCGCCGGCACGCGCTCGCTCGGCGCCCGCGCGCTCGCGGCCGGCGCCGTCGAGGCCAGTTGGCGCATGGGCGACGGCCGCATCCTCCACATCGCCATGAACCTGGCGGAGACGGCGGTGCCGGCATCCCATCCGGGCGCCGAACTGGTCTTCGAGAGCACGCCCGGCGCCGCCGAGCGGCTGCGCGGCAGGCAGCTTGCGGGCGACAGTACGGTCGTCCTCCTGGGCGGTGCCGGATGACGGACGCAGCCCTCCGCAGCCTGGCGGCGCGCGCCGGCGTGCAGGTGGAATGGACGGACTATACCGGCCAGCGCCGCCTCGTGCCGGTCGAGACGCTGCGGCTGGTGCTGGCCGCGCAGCATCTTCCCTGCGGCGATGAACGCCAGATCGCCGAGAGCACGCATCACGTCGATGCCGCAGCCGCGAGCCCGGATGCCTTCCTGGTCGGCGAGGTCGGGACCCCGATGGCGCTGCCCGCGGATGCCGGCGCCATCGCGCGGCTGACGCTGGAGGATGGCCGGACCCAGGATCTGCGGGCCGACGATGCCGGCCGGCTGCACTTTCCGGACGTCCCCGGCTACCACCGGCTCGCGCTCCGGGACCGCGAGATCGCGCTGGCGGCGACGCCTGCCACCTGCCTGACCTTGTCCGAGATCGCGCCGGACCGGCGGCTGTGGGGGCTGGCGGCGCAGATCTATGGCGTTCGCCGCACGGGCGATGGCGGCATCGGCGACATGGGCGGCATCGCGCGGCTGGCGATCGCGGCCGCCAGGCATGGCGCCGACCTGCTGGCACTCAGTCCCGATCACGCGCTCTTCACCGGCGATCCCGGGCGGTTCGGCCCCTATTCGCCCTCGAGCCGGCTCTTCCTCAACCCCTTGCATGCCGATCCGGACCTGGTCTTCGGCGCGGCCGCAGTGGAGGTGGCCCGGGCAGTGCCGCTCGGCCGTGACGAAGCCACCCTCATCGACTGGCCCAGGGCCGCCGCCGGCAAGCTGGCCCTGCTCCGCGCACTGTTCGAACGCCAGGCGCGGTCGGCGGACGGCCAGCCGGTTGCCGAATTCGGCCGCTTCCTCGCCGCCGGCGGCGATGCCCTGCGCGACCACGCGCGCTTCGAGGCGCTGCACGCCGATCAAGGTGGTACCGACTGGCGAACCTGGACCGCGCCGCTGCGCGACCCGACGAGCCCGGCGGTGGCGGCGTTCGCGGCGGCCCATGTGGACGAGGTGCTGTTCCACGCCTTCCTGCAATGGGTGGCTGCGCGCTCGCGCCACGCCGCCCACTCCACGGCGCGCGAGGCCGGGATGCGGATCGGGCTGGTGTCCGACCTGGCGGTCGGCATGGACAGCGGCGGCAGCCATGCCTGGAGCCGGCAGGCGGACATCCTGGTCGGACTTGCGGTCGGCGCACCCCCGGACCTGATCAACGCCCACGGCCAGGGCTGGGGCCTGACCGCGTTCTCGCCACGCGCGTTGGCGGCCGGCGCCTACGCCCCCTTCCTCGCCACCCTGCGAGCGGCGATGCGGGATGCCGGCGGCGTCCGCATCGACCATGTCCTGGGGTTCAACCGCCTGTGGCTCATCCCCGACGGTGCCGGCGCGACCGAGGGCGCCTACCTCACCTACCCGCTGCACGACCTGCTGCGCCTGACCGCGCTGGAATCCCGCCGCCACCAGGCGATCGTCATCGGCGAGGATCTGGGGACGGTCCCCGACGGCTTCCGGGAGCACCTGGACGGCGTCGGAATCCAGGGCATGCGCGTGCTGTGGTTCGAGCGCGATGAAGCCGGCCCCATTCCGCCGGAGCGCTGGCCGCCCAATACAGTGGCGATGACCACCACCCACGACCTGCCGACGGTAGCCGGCTGGTGGCGCGGCGCCGACATCGACGTGCGGGCGGCGGCGTTCGGCACCCCGCCGGAGCGCCTGCCGGCGGAGCGCGGGGAGCGGGCGGCCGAGCGCACGCGCCTGTGGCAGGGACTGGTCGCGGCCGATGCGGCATCCGGCGACGAACCGCCCGCCGACCAGCCGGGCACGGTGGTCGATGGCGCCGTCCGCTTCGTCGCGCGGAGCGCTTCGCGGCTGGCGATCATCCCCATCGAGGACGTGCTGGGGCTGGAGGAGCAGCCGAACCTGCCCGGCACCATCGACCAGCATCCCAACTGGCGCCGCCGGCTTCCCGATACCGCCGACCGGGTGCTGGAAGCGCCGGCGGCGGCGGCCCGCCTCCGCTTGATCGCGCAGGAGCGGAAGGCCCCGTGAGTGCGCCGCGCGCGACCTTGCGGTTGCAGCTCCATGCCGGCTTCACCTTCGCCGACGCTGGCCGCATCGTCCCCTACGCCGCCGCACTCGGCGTCAGTCACCTGTACCTGTCGCCGATCCTGGCCGCCCGCGCGGGGTCGATGCATGGCTACGACGTCGTCGACCCGACACGGGTCAATCCGGAGCTTGGCGGCGAAGACGGCTTCCGGGCCCTGGTGGGGACGGCGAGACGGGCCGGCCTCGGCATCGTCGTCGACATCGTGCCCAACCACATGGCGATCGGGCACGAGAACCCCTGGTGGCAGGATGTCCTGGCCCGCGGCAGGGCCAGCCCCCATGCGCGCGTCTTCGACATCGACTGGCAGTCGGAGGACGCCGCCCTCGCAGGCAAGATCCTCTGCCCCGTCCTCCGCCGCCCCTATGGCGAGGCCCTGGCCGCCGGCGAGATCGAGCTGGTGCGCGACGCGGCCGGCGGCCAGCCGGTGATCCGGCATTTCGACCATGTGTTTCCGCTGGCTGTGGACGATCAGGGTGCCGGGGATGGCGCGGACCTCCATGCGCTGCTGGAGCGCCAGCACTACCGCCTCGCCTGGTGGCGGACGGCCGGCGACGAGATCAACTGGCGCCGCTTCTTCGACATCAACGAGCTGGCCGGCGTGCGGGTCGAGGACGCCCAGGTCTTCGAGGCGACCCACGCCACCCTCTTCCGCCTCTATGCCGAGGGGCTGGTCGACGGGGTGCGGGTCGACCATGTCGATGGCCTGGCGGACCCGGCCGGCTATTGCCGCCGCCTGCGCCGGCGACTGTCGGAGTTGAAGCCCGATGATGGCCCGGCATGGCTGGTGGTGGAGAAGATCCTTGCCGCCGGCGAGGCCCTGCCGCGCGACTGGCCGGTCGACGGCACCACCGGCTACGACTTCATGGACCGGGTGGCGGGGCTGCTGCACGACCCCGCGGGCGAAGCGCCATTGGGCCGGCTATGGCACCGCGTGAGCGGGCGGCCGGCCGATTTCGCGATCGAGGAAACCGCGGCGCGACGCGAAATCCTCGACCGCAGCTTCGCCAGCCAGCTCGAAGGCTGCGCCGGCGCGCTGCATCGGACAGCGCGATCCCAGGTGGCGACGCGGGATTTCGCCCGCGCGGCGATCCGGCGGTGCCTGGTCCACCTTCTCGCCCGGTTCCGCGTCTATCGCAGCTACGAGGGCGATGACGGGCGGGCGCTGGCGGCAGCGCTGGCCGCCGCTGCGATCGATTGCATTCCGGCCGACCGTGCGGTGCTGGAGCGGGTCGGGCGATGGCTCGGCAATGATCGCGGGGCCGATGCCGCGCCGGCACGCACCCGTTTCCGCCAGTTGAGCGCACCGGTCGCCGCCAAGGCCGTGGAGGACACCGCCTTCTACCGCTACGGCCGCCTGCTCTCGCGCACCGATGTCGGGTTCGATGCCGGCCGCTTCGCCCTGTCCCCGGCGGCGTTCCACGCCCATGCCCGCGCCGCGGAATGGCCGGATGCGATGCTGGCGACCGCCACCCACGACCATAAGCGGGGCGAGGATGTCCGTGCCCGCCTGGCGGTCCTGAGCGAGCTGCCCGAAGCCTGGGCATCGGCCGTGGAGGAATGGCGTGCGGCTGCCGCCGGCGAGCCCCGACCGTCACCCGGCGACGAGGCGATCCTCTACCAGATGATCGTCGGAGGCTGGCCGGCCGACCTGTCGCCCGATGACGACGAGGGTGTCGGGCGGTTCGCCGACCGGCTGGCGCAATGGCAGGTGAAATCCCTGCGCGAGGCCAAGCTCGCCACCGACTGGGCGCTGCCCGACATGGCATATGAAGAGACGGCGACGGCGTTCCTGCATCGGGTGCTGGCCACTCCCGCCCGCCGCGCCGGCCTGGCCGCATTCGCCCGCCGCATCGCCGGCGTGGGCGCCGCCAACGCGCTCGCCCAGGCGCTGCTGAAGCTGACCGTGCCGGGCGTCCCCGACCTCTACCAGGGGACCGAGTTCTGGGACTGGAGCCTGGTCGACCCGGACAATCGCCGACCGGTCGACTATGCGGCGCGCGCGAGCGCCCTGGCTGCGGCCACGACGCCGGCCGCGCTGGCCCGGGCCTGGACTGACGGCCGGGTGAAGCAGGCGGTCATCGCGCGCACCCTGGCGCTCCGC
The DNA here is from genome assembly GCA_964594715.1 of uncultured Rhizobiaceae bacterium. Lineage (GTDB taxonomy): Bacteria > Pseudomonadota > Alphaproteobacteria > ATCC43930 > Allostellaceae > Allostella. The sequence continues at coordinate 6,936 of CAZQOA010000064.1, forward strand.
CGCGAGCGTCCGGAACTCTTCGCGCGCGGCGAATATATTCCGCTGCAGGTGACGGGACCGCGGTCGGCACAAATCATCGCCTTCGCCCGGCGCCGGGGCGGCGATATCGCCATCATCATCGCCGGGCGCCTGCTGGCCGGGCTCCTCGCCGCCCCCGACCGGCTGGCGCCCCCATCCGAGGCGTGGCGCGGCACC